>NZ_OX366364.1:0-677675 GCF_947251645.1 Wolbachia endosymbiont (group A) of Bibio marci | reverse complement strand
AGATTTAGCACAACTTGTTGATAGTGAAAATCAGGACGAAAAAACTCCTCTTCAGGTGGCACTAATTGACAAGATAACAAAAGAAAAACATGAGTCTAATACAATTCGAAGTAACGATAACACACTTAAGTTTCTTACAAAATTGTTAGAGCATGGAGCCAGCTCTGATAATTTAGGATTATCTACAAAAAAATTACAAGACTTAAAAGAAGAGCAAAAGACATACTATCGTAATTTCTTAGAAAAATTAGCAGAGCAAGGAAAGAACTCTAAATTAAAGCCAGAAATAAAAATCAATACAGAAGCAAAAATTAAAGAAATTATACCATATACCATAAATACTCCAGATAGTAATGATAATTATCTATTACATCCAGTAATTAAAAATAGTGATAAAAAACTTTTTAAAGAACTATTGGAAAAAGGGGCGGATATTAGCCTTAAAGACACAGATGGTAACAATGCTTTACACTTGATTGTTAAACCTGAAACAAAACAAAAACTTGAACTTCTCAATATATTGCTAGAAGCAGGCCAAAAAGAACAATTTATAAAAGCTGTAAATGATAAAAAAGAAGGGCAAACACCGCTCCATCTGGTACTCCAGCGCATACAAGAGAAGAGTGAGAACCGATCACTTAAGGAATTTGAAAAAACTAAAAGGTATGAAACCCTAGAACTATTGCTAAAAAACGGTGCAGATATTACTGTGCAAGATAAAGATGAAAAAAATGCTCTGCACTATATTGCTTCATTCAAAGGAGAACAAAAAGTTGCATGTTTGAAGTTGATTTCAGATAAAGATGGATTTAGTAATGCTGTAAATACTACTAACAAGGAAGAACAAACACCTCTTCATCAGCTGCTTCAGCATATAAAAGAAAAGAATGAGGATCGATCATGTACAGATAGAAAATTTGAAAAAACAAAGAGGTATAAAGCCTTAGAGTTATTTCTACAAAATGGTGCAGATATTACTGTGCAAGATAAAGATGAAAGAAATGCTCTGCACTATATTGCTTCATTCAAAGGAGAACAAAAAGTTACATGTTTAGAGTTGATTTTAAATTCGGTGGAAAAAGAGAAATTTAGTAAAGCTGCAAACGCCACTAACGAAAAAGAACGAACACCACTACAAGTAGCGTTAATTACTAAGACGACAAAAGATAAACATAATTTGGTCAATCCTAAGAGCCGTGATAACACGATCAAGTTCTGTGTAAAATTATTGCAAAATGGTGTTGATCCAAAGCAGTTAATACTACCCGAAAGATTATGGAGCAAAGAGTATTATAAAACTATAAAAGGAATAGAGAAACCAACGGGTAGAGCGCTTATTCCAGATGATATGAGAACTGAACTGAAGTGCAATTTTGGCAGGAAGTTAAAAGCACGCGATATTGTGAAGTACATCAATAATGTTGCTTGTAAAGCAGTGACAACGCTTGTATTTGCTGCTTTAGCCTGTGCAGCAATATTCAGTGCTTCTCAAGGAATTATTACAATTGCAACTGCCTCATCTATTATAGCAGTTATTGGAGTTTGTTATCTTATTTACTTGAATTTAGAAAATATTTATGAAGGATTTGGAAAAATTAAAGGAAAGTTTACTGAAGAAAAGCAACTTACACTTCAAGATAACGCACCAAAAAATGATACACAATGCAATAACTCTGTTAAAGATATAGAAAATAAGTCCAACGATTTAGAAGAGCAAGAGGTGCAAAAATCATCAAATCAATCAGAATGTGCAGAAAATCCAGCTACCAAAATGAGCGATATATCAATACTACGTCAATTCATGAATAAGCTAGATGGGCTGACTAATAAACCCTCTTCTCTGGCGCTATGAAATCAATCTCACCGCTCAGAGTTTTTTCAGCAACTTTTTTGTAGTCAATTTTTACGTTAATTTGCCCTTTCTTTTCTTCAAGCCACGCTATAGTGTGCTTCATCCAGTTTTTGTCATCACGTTCAGGAAAGTCTTCACGAGCATGGGCACCTCTGCTTTCCTTTCGATTGGCTGCGCATTCCATGGTAATAACCGCTTGTGGGATCATGTTAGCAAGCTCCAGCGCTTCAACTAAATCACTGTTCCACATCATACTGCGATCCTCAAGTGAAATATCAGGCATCATTTTTGCTACCTTTTTTATAGCTTTTTTACCTTCTTCTAAAACTTCAGCAACACGGAACACTGATGCGTACTTTTGCATAGTGTGCTGCATTTCGCTGCGTATTTTTGCTACTTTGAGCTTCCCAGAAGCAAATCGCATTTTATTAAACCTATCTATTATCCAATCTGTACAATCTGAGCTCAATTTTTTATGTGGTGTACAGGATTTTAGTTTCTCTTTTGCTCTGAGCGCTGCAGCTCTGCCAAAAACCACAAGATCAAGAAGCGAGTTAGAACCAAGTCGATTTGCACCGTGCACAGAGACACACGCAGCTTCTCCAATTGCAAATAGTCCATCTACCACTTCTTCCTTACCTTGCTTCAGCGTGATCACTTCTCCATAATAATTGGTTGGAATGCCACCCATGTTATAGTGAACAGTCGGAATGACCGGTATTGGATCTTTAGTGACATCAACTCCAGCAAAAGTTCTTGCGGTTTCGCTAATGCCCGGCAATCTGAGTTTTATTACTTCCGGATCAAGATGTGCTATAGTTAAATACATGTAATCTTTTTTCGGTCCAACTCCCCTTCCCTCTCTAATTTCAATTGTTATTGCGCGACTTACCACATCACGAGAAGCTAAATCTTTTGCTTTTGGTGCGTAACGTTCCATAAACTTTTCGCCCTGAGAATTAACGAGATATCCCCCTTCGCCACGGCACCCTTCTGTCATCAAGCACCCTGAGCCATATATTCCTGTTGGATGAAATTGTACAAATTCCATATCTTCAAGTGGTAATCCAGCCCTTACTACCATGCCATTACCATCACCTGTGCAGGTATGCGCACTTGTTGCAGAGAAATAAACACGTCCATATCCACCTGTTGCTAGCACCACCCTATGCGCGCGAAATTTATGTAATGTACCGTCGCATAGCGACCAAGCAAGAACTCCGCAGCATGTTTCGCTATCCATAATTAAATCAATCACAAAGTATTCAACAAAAAATTCAGCGTTGAATTTAAGACACTGCTGATATAGAGTGTGAAGGATTGCGTGCCCAGTTTTATCTGCCGCCGCACAAGTGCGTTGAGCTGATTTTCCTTTACCAAAGTGAGTTGTCATTCCACCAAAAGAGCGCTGGTATATTTTGCCATCTTCTGTACGAGAAAAAGGTACGCCAAAATTTTCAAGTTCAATAACAGCTTTAGCAGCGTTTTTACACATATATTCTATTGCATCTTGATCACCAAGCCAGTCTGAACCTTTTATTGTGTCATATGCATGCCAGCGCCAATCGTCTTCACCGATATTACCTAAAGCTGCACTAATTCCGCCTTGTGCTGCAACTGTATGACTTCGTGTAGGGAAAATTTTAGAAATGCAGGCAACTGAAAAATTAGTTGCAGCCATCCCAAGCGTTGCTCTGAGCCCTGCTCCACCTGCACCTACTACTACCACATCATACTCATGTTCTATGATCTCATACGCTGACTTATCCATATTTACTTATTTTATCATTACAGGCTTATGATATCACAGAAGTAGAAAAAATCTATACAAGTTTTCTATAGCTAAGACGTCATGCCGCCACGGCGCTAACTAGTAGCGGAATGACAGCAATCTACGTCATACCGCCGCAGTATCTCATCCGCTAACACGTAGCGGGATGACGGTTGTCAGGCTAGCTGTCATCCCAGTGCTTGACACAAAGCTGTACGAACATTGTAATTAGCAGGTGGCAAATTCAAGTAGCTGACACTGGTTCACTCTGTGATGGTGTCATTCCAGTGCTTGACACTGGAACCCAGTCTTTATTATGCAGCCACTTATTTAAAGTTAGGTTTTCTGGATCCCAGTGGGCTTTGTTGCATAGCAACCGAAAAAATCTGGTGGCTACTGACAAAATTCATTATAAATAACCATTTAACTGTTGAAGAAAAAATATGCCACAGAAAATGAAAGTCAGCAACCAAAACGAATATAACAAATTCCTTGAAAAAAGGGGAAATATTTTTCGTTACATCGATGAAGCTATCGAAAATTGGTATGAAAATAGTCCAAAAATGCAGGGCGGCAACTATATTTACAGTGATAAAGTCGTAATTTTGGTGCATATAATTGTCAATCTTTTTAGAATTGGTTTAAGACAAACGGTGGGGTTTATAAAAGGATATCTGCAACAAATAGGAAAAAATTTGGCAGTTATCAGCTATTCACAAGCATCAAGAAGGTTTAAAAAACTTAATATTAAGATAAATGATTGCAGGGTTGATAAAAGCAACATGGAAAATATTGAAATTATCATAGATAGCACAAGTATCAGCATTTACAGTAACACTCCTGGCCACAGTAAGGAAAACAGTGCAGATAGAAAGTACCGAAGCTACGAGCAAGTAAGAAAGTTACATGTTATGTTAAGTGTGAATAGTAAAAAAGCTATAGCTGCAAGATACAGTAATGGCGTCTACTCTGACCACTATGGAGCTTGCGATTTGCTTGAAGAAGTTAATTTTCAGCACAAAATAAAAGCATTATATGCAGATAGGGCATACGATAGGCACAAACTTTATAAATTGTGTAAGAAATACGATATAAAGACAAAAGTTCTACCAAAAAAGGATGCAGCAGAACATTCAAAAATAGATTATATGTCTGACAGAAATGCTGCTATTAGGTTAATAAAATTATATGGACAAGATGGTGTAAAAGAGTGGAAAAAGGAAGCAATTTATGGAAAGAGATCTTACATAGAAGGATTTTTCTCAAGGTTGAAGCAAGTATTTGGATTTAGCTTTAGGAATAAATCTGAAGTAAATCGTGAAAAAGAATTACTAATTAAGTGCTATTTGCTCAACAAATTCACTGATATTGGTATGGCTAAATTTGAAATCATTACATAAATTTGTCGTAAACCATCACTGCTTAAGGTGCTATGCAACAAAGCCATCCCAGTGTCAAGCACTGGGATGACACCCTCCTGATGGGCCAAAATCACAATGTTCGTACAGTTATGAATTCATTCGCGGTATCTCAAAGCATAGATCCCGCTGCGGGATGACGGTTATCAGGCTAGCTGTCATCCCAGTGCTTGACACAAAGCTGTACGAACATTGTAATTAGCAGGTGGCAAATTCAAGTAGCTGACACTGGTTCACTCTGTGATGGTGTCATCCCAGTGCTTGACACTGGGATGGCTTTGTTGCATCGCTACTTATGAAAGGCTAACTATAGTTAGGATTATAAGCAACCTATTGAAAATCTTGTTTTTTTGCAATCAATCTGATCAAATTTAAGAATAGTAATTTATTATTTATATTAATAAATTTAATTCTATTGAAAATAGCTAAAGCATTGAAATTCTTGAATTTTAGCCGGATTAGTGAGTGGTAGTGAAATTTCTTTTACTCAAATTTAGGTATTCACTGACCGTTCTTGTTATAAATACCAGAATAATAAGCTACTGATATTCTCTATCTTTTTTATCTTTAATCCATCATAGCTAGCGATGCAACAAAGCCCACTGGGATCCAGCCTTTCTGCAATCTCATCGAAAACGTTGTAACCACTTTCTATGCTAGTTTGCTTGCTCACAAGCAAACTTTCCTGGATCCCAGTGGGCTTTGTTGCATCGCTACTTATGAAAGGCTAACTATAGCTAGGATTATAAGCAACCTATTGAAAATCTTGTTTTTTTGCAATCAATCTGATCAAATTTAAGAATAGTAATTTATTATTTATATTAATAAACTTAATTCTATTGAAAATAGCTAAAGCATTGAAATTCTTGAATTTTAGCCGGATTAGTGAGTGGTAGTGAAATTTCTTTTACTCAAATTTAGGTATTCACTGACCGTTCTTGTTATAAATACCAGAATAATAAGCTACTGATATTCTCCATCTTTTTTATCTTTAATCCATCATAGCTAGCGATGCAACAAAGCCATCCCAGTGTCTGGGCACTGGGATGACAAAAAAAGGAGCACTGGGATGACACCATTTGTTGTGTTTAACAAAGTTCGTACTTAGCTTCATGTTAGCTATAAATATTTAAGAAATTTACCAAATGGAAAAAAAAGGCAAAAGAAGCCCCGTGGTTATTATCCGCTTTAAAATATTGGCGTTTTTTATGTTTTAAACGCTTGACAAGCGAAATTCAGCTGCTTTTAATTACAACTAACCTACGCTGCAAATATTTAAGAAATTTACCAAGCAGAAAAAAAGACAAAGAATCCCCGAGTTAGCTAGTCTTTTACTATCTTTGTCGAGTATTGGCATTTTTTGATGTCTTGTAACGCTTTGTAAGCGCGTTCAGCTTATTTAGATAAAAATCTAGATGTAGATGAAGTTTTGTAAAGACATACAGTATCTATATACTGCAAAAAATTAAACATAAGACGCCGATACATTAAGTAATCCTTACCTTTTAATCTGCAGATTGGCGAAAGCAAATACAATAGCTTCACTGTCATGATAAAGGGGCTGGCAAAGCTTGTCAAGGAATTTTCTTATTTCATTTAAATTGCTTGTAACCTTTTTATACACTCGTCTTTACCAAGAATCACCATGATATCGATGATTCCAGGCGCATCCATTACTCCGGTTATGGGAGCACGTAATGAGTGGTACACATCGCTTATTTTCATATCGTGCAATTTTGAAAATTCCTTGATCTGAGAAGATAAAAAACCCTTGTTCCAGCCTTCATCACCGATCTTTGACAGAAATGACGCGAGTAACTTGATTATATCGAGGTTAGATTTGACAATTTGCTTGGCTTCTTCACTTAAATCAAGAGGCGGGTCTTTTATATAAAACTGCGCTAAATCCAGCAGTTCAGTCAGGTAATTTGCTCTTTTTTTTAGTTCCGTTAGCCCCTGTAATAAATAGTTCTTTTTCTTGTCAGTTAGAGTATTTTCTCTAAGCATTAGAGTTAGAATATCTTCATTGCTCATATTACTAATATAGTGGTTATTCAAATGCTCCAGCTTTTTGAAATCGAGCCGTGCAGGTGAACGACCAATGCTTTCTAAGTTAAACCACTCTATTGCTTGCTCATCGCTAATAATCTCATCATTACCATGGCTCCAACCAAGCCTCAGTAGGTAATTACGCATCGCTTTTGGCAATATTCCCATTTTCTCGTAGTCGCAAACACTTGTTGCACCGTGCCTTTTGGATAGCTTATTTCCATCTTCCCCATGAATAAGCGGCACATGTGCAAAACGTGGAATGTCAAAATCAAGAGCCTGGTATATTAGCAACTGTTTAAAGGTATTAGTGAGATGGTCAGAACCACGTATAATATCGGTTATTCCAGCATCATGATCGTCAACTACCACGGCAAAAATATATGTTGGAGTGTTGTCAGAGCGTAAGATCACTATATCATCAAACTGCTCGCTATTTACTTTGATTTGGCCGTATATTTTATCATCAATGACGATCTCTTGCGAGTCTGGCACTTTAAAGCGGACAACAGGCTTTACGTTTGATGTCACACTAGTACATTTATGCTTGTATATTTTTCCTTCTTCTCTTGCTTTTGTCTTCTTTTCTGTAACTTCATCCTCAGAGCAATAACAGTGATACGCCCTACCCTTCCCAACTAAAAGGTTTGCTACTTCTTTATGCCGCTCTATTCTTTTTGACTGATATACTATTTCCCCATCACAGCTCACACCGAGCCATTTTAGCCCTTCTATAATTGCATCAATTGCTTCCTGTGTTAAGCGTTTCCTGTCGGTGTCCTCAATCCTTAGCAAAAACCTGCCACCATGGTGCCTCGCGTAGAGCCAATTAAATAACGCAGTACGAGCCCCTCCAATGTGCAAAAACCCTGTTGGTGATGGAGCGAATCTAGTGACTACGTCTGGCATGTTATTGTTACAGTAAAGTATAGGCTATGATACCCAAAATCCACGTTTGTAACAACGCGTAATTACTGTAATTTACTTATTCTTTAAAGATAAAATTTTATTGATTTTGCATAAATTGTGTTGTATACTTAGTGTCGGTTGAGTGTAGTTAGGTATGTTATGGTTGGATCTACAGATGAGAAAAATGAAATAACAAAATTTCTCGAAAACAATAAAGGTAATGTCAGTTGGCATGCAGGTTCATCTGACAAAACAAAACAAATAGTGCGGGCGGATAATCTCCTGCATTTAGCTGCAAAAATAGGAAACACTAACGAGTTTTTACCTATTTTCAAGAAAAGTGTTAAAGAAGATGTTCATTTGTTAGAATACAATGAAGATCATGAAAATCCATTTCATATAGCAGCAAAGATGGGGATATTACCAAGTGTAATAAAAGGAATATTCAAGCATTTGGAGTCTGAAAAAACTAACCTAAACAGCGATTCGAAAAAACTAGAAGAGGTTAAAAGTTATGTTCAAAATGCATTAGGCAATAGATCTGCGTTAGATAAATCTAAAAAGACTCCTCTTGATTGGGTTAGTAAAACAGTTAGGAAAGAGATAAAAGAAATTGCAGGCATAAAGGACAGTCTTATATGTAATCAGAAGTTTCGCCTATGCTTATATATAGTAGGAGCGATAGCATGTATTGCTGCTTTATGTTTGTCTTTATACTTTTTATTTTTAGTTTCTCAGTCTCTTGCATTGGCTTCGATGGCTGGAATAATTTCTGGTGGGGCTGCGTATCTGTCAGGCAAAGTATTTAGCGAGATATATGACTTGCATGACGTGAGCACTCCAATGGACAATATAATTTTCCAATAGATAATATGAGTAATGAAAGTCTTGCAAGATTAATTCACATTGTCCTATAATAAAGAGAAGATTACCTGCAGGCAATGATATAGAAATTTACTTTCTTAACTTAAGAAAGTATACTCATAAGATGACGGAAAAGAAGTACAGTAAGATTTTAATAGCAAACAGAGGGGAAATTGCCTGCAGGATTATCAGAACTGCTCGTAGGATGGGTATATCTTGTGTATGCGTATATTCGGATGCGGATATAAATTCTGTGCATATAAGACAAGCAGATGAGTCAAGATATATCGGCCCTTCGCCATCTTGTCTCAGTTATTTAAACATTGAAAAAATATGTGAAGTAGCAGTTGAAACAGGTGCTGAGGCAGTTCATCCTGGCTACGGTTTTTTAGCAGAAAATCCAGATTTTCCACGTGCTCTTCAAAAACATAATATAGACTTCATCGGTCCCAGTGCAGAAACAATAGAAGTTACAGCCAACAAAATAACAGCAAAAGAAGCGGCAAGAAAAGCTGGAGTGAATGTAGTGCCAGGATATATGGGTAAGATCAGCGATGCTGCCCACGCAGCTCAAGTTGCTGAAGAGGTCGGTTTTCCCGTTATGCTCAAAGCTGCATCAGGCGGTGGTGGCAAAGGAATGCGAATTGTAAATTCCAAAAAAGAAATTGAACTAGCGTTCACATCAGCAACAAATGAAGCAGAGAAAAGTTTTAAGGATGGCAGTATCTTTATAGAGAAATATATAGAGTTACCAAGACATATTGAAATACAAATCATAGCAGATAAATATGGCAATATAGTGTGTCTTGGAGAAAGAGAATGCTCGATACAAAGGAATAATCAGAAAATAATAGAAGAAACTCCAAGTCCATTCATTAGTGAAGAAGTAAGACAAAAAATGTATGCCCAATGTGTTTCTTTAGCAAAGCAAGTTGGCTATTTTTCAGCAGGTACTGTTGAGTTTGTTGTAGATAAAGACCAAAACTTCTATTTTCTTGAGGTAAATACGAGATTACAAGTTGAGCATCCAGTAACAGAATTTATAACTGGAATAGACATAGTAGAAGAAATGATTAGAACTTCCTGTGGAGAAAAATTGAGATTCAATCAGGATGATATTAAACTTACTGGTTCTGCAATAGAAAGTAGAATTTGCGCTGAAGACCCATCAAAGAAATTTTTCCCTTCCAGCGGAAGAATAAAATATTACGATAACCCGGATGAAAATGATTATGTAAGAATAGATGATGGAGTTGCTGCAGGTTCAGAAATTAGCACGTTCTATGACTCAATGATTGCAAAAGTTATAACATATGGAAAAGATAGAGTAGAAGCGATCAGTAGAATGCAAAAAGCATTGTCTGAATGCTATATAGAAGGAGTAACAAATAATATAGAATTTCTAGAATCCATCTCCCATCACCCAAATTTTATTGCAGCAAAGCTCCACACGAGATTCATTCCAGACCATTACCCTAGTGGGTTTCACGGCGATTTTGTTACAGAAGAATATATAAAAGTATTTATTTTTGTTTCGTTATATGTTTATTTAGAAAACGAAGAAAAGTACCATCATAAAGCAGTGAATGAAACGCTTGTAGTTGTAATAAATGACAATAAGTACTCTGTAAATGCAAAGTACCAAGATAATATATTAACAATAGTATATAACCACAATACATACTCTGTAGTAGGCAAGTGGAAATCAAGTTATAGGTTGCTAAACATCACGATTAACGATGATACCGATATAACACTTAAAGTAGAAAAACAAGGCAGCAAATACTTCATAAGACATGCAGGCATGAAAGCTGAGTGTTGTATATTTAAACCTCATGTAGCTGAATTAAGTAAGTTAATGCTAAATAATGAAACAGAAGGGATTTCAGTAGATGCTGTAAAATCCCCAATATCTGGCTTATTAGTTAAGTTGCACGTAAATACAGGAGATCAGGTGGAAATAGGACAACCTTTATTTGTGGTGGAGGCAATGAAAATGGAAAATATTATATGTGCTGAAGCAGCAATGGTGATAAAAAATATTCCCGTTCAAGAAGGAAAAAATGTGCAGATTGGTGATGTAGTATTAGCTCTGCTTTCTTAAATAACACAAGAAGTATAAACTTGACCCAAACAAGATAAATGAAAACACTTGATGAGCTATGGCAATGGCTATTGGTATGTGCAATAATAGAGTAATTACACCCAAAATGATCTGAATGATAACGGAGAGCAGCATAATATATACCGGTTTTACGCTAGCATTTTTTACTGTGAGTATTACTACCAAAGCTAGTATTAGCAATGCCAGTGCTCGATGTATAAATTGCACTGTCACTCTGTTCTCAAAGATATTCAGCCATATAGGGTGTAAGAAAAATAAATCTTCTGGAACGATTTGTCCGTCCATTAGTGGAAAGGTATTGTAAATTAAACCAGCATTTAATCCCGCAACAAACGCACCGAAAATTATTTGTATTACAATTAGAATCAGAATAAGTATTGTGTAATATATACTACTGTTAGTAGATTGAAATCCTGTCATCTCAGCGTCACGCACTGGGATGACATCTTTCTTGGTGAAAGTTACTCTTATATCGCAATGTTCGTGCAGTTGCGTACGTGACGCTGGCTGATAATCAAAAAATTGATACGATAATAGTGCAAAAATAACTAATGCTAATAATAAGTGAAGTGCGAGCCTATAGTGGCTAACATGAGGCTTGGCTACCAAGCCGCTTTTTACCATATACCAACCAGCAAAAGCTTGCAGCGCTCCAAATAATAAGACTATCAATAGCCTTATTACTACCTTTTTAGATATTTTTCTTCTTAATGTAAAATATATAAATGGCAGGACAAAAACTAAACCTGTTAGTCTTGCAACCAATCTGTGTACATATTCTATTAAGTATATAGCGCGAAACTCCTCTATACTCATACCATAGTTAAGTGCTTTATATTCAGGTGTAGCTTCGTATTTTAATTTTTCTTGTAGCCAGTCTTGTTCACTCAGTGGTGGTAATGTTCCAGTAATGGGTTTCCACTCCGTGATTGACAATCCTGCTTTTGAAAGTCTGGTAAATCCACCAATCCCCACCATGAGAATTACCATGATATAGCAGAGAAAAAGCCAAATAGCTACAGGTTTTGATTCCATAAACCATGCTGAGTTTTGTTCCATCGCTCAGGGTAAAGAATAAATTCCCACAAGGCAAGAAAAGCTGCAACACTATGTAGCAGACTATAGACCGGAAAAAATATCGATACTATATAAAAATAAAAAGGCATCTTTTGCTGTTTGACAGCTATTACCAAAAGAATCAGGTTAGTAACGTATACCACTAAAAAGTAGTACAAAAATAATTCATTTAAAACTTTAGTTAATATCAATGAAAGCAGTAAAAATGGAGTAGTAAAAAATATAAAAGCTGCAGAGCCAACAAAAAGATTCAATAGCAAAATTCCCTTAAATCCAGTGTGTTTATAAAGTGACTTTATATTTTTTAAATGAACAATATAAGTTTGCATATAGCCTTTGATCCAGCGCGCTCTTTGCTTAATCCAAGCAAATACAGCAATTGGTGACTCTTCCAATGTTTCTGAGTCAATCATCCTGGTTTTATAGCCCATTTGCGCAAGTCTCAAACCGAGGTCAGCATCTTCGGTAACACTATAAGCATCCCAGAAAAACACTTTTTTTAGAATTTTTACTGAAAAATGATTACTGCTACCACCCAAAGGCATTGGCATGTTCATTTTTTGGAATCCAGGCAATAAGTATTGAAACCAGTTCATATACTCCAGAGAAAAGGATTTTGTGAGAAAATTATAATCACAATTATAGTAATTTAATTTTGCTTGTACACAGGCAAGCTTATTGTCGTCCTTATTAAATTCAATCAGTGCTTTTTTTAACTGCAATGGGTCTGGTTTATCGTCCGCATCATATATTACCACATACTTTCCTCTGGCAAAGCTCATAGCATAATTGCATGACTTGGCTTTTGTTCTAGGCAAAGAATGAGGCACTTTTATTACTTCAAAATACTGCGGTAAAGTATACTTTTCTATAGCTGCTAGCGTTTCCTGGTCATCACTTTCTACCTGAAGCTTCACATCTAATTTTGATTTTGGATAATCCAAACTTTCAATGCTTTCGATCAATTGCTCTATCACTGCACTTTCTTTAAAAGCAGGCAATAAAATAGTATATATAGGAAAATCTTCTTCATTCAGCTTACTATAATCCACTTTTTGGTTGGAGGTTTCACATAAGTTAAAAATTGTAGCTATAAACTTGAATAAATAACTAGAACAGCCGATTATAAATATCAACATCAAAGCAAAATATGTATATTTCTCTGTTAGTGTTAAAATTGAAGTTACAATAAAGAAAGAAGCAAAAAATATTGAGCTTAGTTTAATGCTTTTAGCTGAAAAATTAGGATTCTTGTAATATAAGTAGTTGCTTGCAAATTCTGAAATACCAAAGTGCGAGTTAAGAAGATTTAAAATCTGTTCGCTATCCACTTTTATTAATACATAGTCAATACCGTAATGAGCTTCGACCCAACGGTTGACATCTCGGCTTGTGTCTTCAACCATAAAAAAAGTAGTATCATTTAATTTTTGCCAAGGAATTATATTAAATTTATAGTAAAAAAGTTTCTCTGGCTCTTTGCACAAACTAGAATCAAACTTAATTTTTTCTACATTATCAGCTTGAAGTATAGGCAATTGTTGCATTAAACCTAATGCAATTTTTTATTTAAGTTACGTGAAAATGAAGATATGACCTCGCTACTACGCTTATTATCTTTACGTTCATGCATTATTTTTTTTACAGCATCAGCAGCTATATTTGTTGTGTTAGCCTGTAAATCTCCAAGAGCTTTTTCAACTTGGTCAGTGACTTTCTTCAAATTAGAATGGGCATTGTCATCTAACGTCTGATCCAGCTGCTGTCTATTGTGCTTAATGATACTATTAGCTTTATCAAGTGCTTCATTCATCATTTTATTAACTTCTGCATCTAATTTTTTGTATTTTTCAGAAGATTTTTTGTAATACTCTAACATATCTTTTCTGAATTTTTCAGTTTCTTCACTTGAAAATCTGCTTTTGTTACGCTTATTGTTAAGCGCATTTTTTATCACTTTCTTCAGCAATTTATACGAAAGAACAAGGCCTACCAAGAAGGCAAGACCGATAATCAGTGATGCAGACATAAAAACTCCTAAAACTCTTTGGACACCAAGTCAGCAATAAATTTCTCTTTAATTTCAGAATTAGTCAATTTAGTATAATAAATTAAAGCAATACTAGTAGCCATTTGTTTTAACTGATCAGTATATTCAGATTTAAATTCTGCTACTTTTTCTTCAATAAGCTTGCTCTTTTTTTTGTCTTCCTCTTCTAATATACTCTTAACATTAGCTCTCATTTCTTCTACCTGAGCAAGTGCATCATCTATGATCCTTTTTGCCTGTATTCTAGCTTGGTTTAAAGCGGCATTATACTTGGCAATCTGATCTTCCGTAAGTCTTAAAAGATGAACAGAACTACTAAAAGAATCCAATACTTCTTTACTTCTAGTGCTTATTATTTCATCTAACTTTGGCAAAAATAAACAACTTACTACGAAAAAAAGTGAAGAGAAAAAAATTAAAAACCAAAAAACTTGAGAAAAGAAAGTTGAAACATCAAGTTGTGGCATATGTCAAGCAACAAATATTAACAATAGCGCAAGTAGAAACGCAAATAATCCCATTGCTTCAACTAAAGCTGCTCCTGTATAGACATATTTTTTCATTTTATCTTCTGATTCAGGGTTTCTTGCAAGCCCATTTAACATAGTAGAAAATATATTTGCCACACCCAAAGCTGCTCCGAGCATTCCAAATATAGAAAAACCAATCGCTACAAATTTTAAAGCTTCTAAATCCATATATTACCTTTAACTATTTCTTTACAGCATTAATTATAAAATATCCTGTAGGGAAGTCAATTATTTTACTGCATCTGATAAATATACACATGTTAAAGAGGTGAATATATAAGCTTGTAGAATTGCAACGAACACTTCAAACCCTATTAATGCGATTATAAATAAAAATGGTATAGGGGTTAGAACCACGTTCATGTTTACGATAAACCCTGCTATTACTTTGATAATTGTATGACCTGCAATCATGTTTGCAGCAAGCCTTATTGATAAGCTTATAGGCCTTGCCAGGTAAGCAAATAACTCAATAAAAATCATCATGGGTGCAAGCCACAAAGGAGTTCCTTTTGGTAGCAATATGCGTAAAAATTCTACTCCCCTTTCTTTAAATCCAACAATCGTTATATAAGTAAAAACTACCATCGATAAAGCGAAGGTGACTATCACATGACTTGTGACCGTGAAACTATAAGGAAGAATACCAACCAAATTACATGATAAAATGAAAATAAATACTGTGAATATCAATGGAATGTGCTGCAAGCCTTTGCTTCCAGTGTTATTTTCTATTATTGAAACAACAAAATCATATACATATTCAACTGCAGCTTGCAAATATCCTGGTATTACTGACCCCTTCTTTATTCCAAAAAGCAAAAAGAGTATCACCAATATCACCGAAATCATCGTGAAAAAAGATGAATTGGTAAAGCTTACGTCATACCCAAATAACCTAGGTAACTCTATTACCGTATATACTTTAAACTGCTCCAGCGGATTTAATGCCATTTTAATCTGAATTATCAACAGTAAATAAAGTATGAATTTTATAGGACAAAGTCAAGGGTTAAGATTATGTGGGGCTCTGTATCATTATAGCATTAGCATGTTAACAAAATATGTAATTAGAATGCCAATTATAGCCAGCGCTGTGTTTTAAAATTTACCAATCTTATTAAATTATTCAATATTTTGACTTAACATCTTATTTTAATTATAATTTAATTTTTAGTGAGGTATTATTATGAACGAAATAGATTTTATTAACACTAATCATCCTTTAAACTTAGAGCAAGAATTTGGTAGTGGATATATTAGATTCACTGACGGTTATTTTGATGAGAATACCGGTGGTTATGGAATGATAGGTCAAGTATTAGATGAAAATCATAACACGTTAGGACCACTAACCGTTGGCGGCTATGTTTGTCATTTTCACCATGATGACCATAAGGTTAATCTTCAGTATCTCATGGAAGTAAACTTAGAAGGTGATATGGAAAAGATACTTTCTCTTAAGAAAGGTATATAATTACGTAAGTAGGCTTTTTTATTGTTTCTTGCAATATGGGAGCCATTTACTACAACAAACTTTAAAAGCACCGCATTTTATATTACAATAACTTTTTTGTTTCTTGTTAGATCGATGAAATTCACGTTATCTTGGTTACTGGAGTATTTAGAAACCAATGCTAGTTTAGAAGAAATTATCGATAAATTAACTCATATAGGGTTAGAAGTAGAAGATATTATTGATAATGCCAAATTAGCTGGGTTTGTTGTTGCAGAAGTATTAGAGGTGATACAGCATCCAAATGCTGATAAATTAAAATTATGTAAAGTAAATGATGGGAGTAAAATTCTACAAATAGTTTGCGGAGCAAACAATGTTAGAGAAGGTATGAAAACTGTGCTTGCATCTCTTGGTAGCACATTGCCAGAAAGTGATTTCACAATCAAGCCCACAAAAATACGAGGAGTGCTAAGTGAAGGGATGCTCTGCTCTGCTTCTGAACTTGCGCTGGTTCAAGAGGAAAGTGAAGGAATAATCGAGCTTTCCGATGATTATAAAGTAGGGGATAAATTTTTCAATTGTGACCCTGTAATTGATATAAATGTTACTCCAAACCGTGGAGATTGCTTAGGCATTTATGGAATAGCTCGCGACCTTGCTGCAACTGGAATTGGGACATTAAAGACTTTAAGCATTCCACAACTTACCAGCTCCATAAATTCACCAATCGATGTTGAAGTTACTGACGGGGAAAGTTTTATTAGTGGAATATACATCGCCAATGTAAAAAATCAAGAAAGCCCAAAATGGTTAAAAGATAGGCTGGAATCGATAGGAATGCGCTCCATTTCTGCAATAGTTGATATCACGAACTATATTATGATATCTTTCAGCCGCCCAATGCACGCGTATGATGCAAAAAAAATAGAAGGAGAGCTCACAGTACGCAAAGCAAACGACGGAGAAAAATTTGCTGGTTTGAACGGTAAAGAATACTTATTAAACACGGACACAAGCGTTATTGCAGGTGATAAAAATATTCATGCAATTGCTGGAATTATGGGTGGTAAGTGCAGTGAATGTACTCTTGAAACTACTGATATCTTTTTAGAGTCTGCTTGGTTTGACCCTATATCTATCGCTAAATCTGCAAGGCAGATGAATATCTCCACAGACGCTAGTTACAGATTTGCACGTTCAGTTGATCCTGGATTTACCCTTGAGGGACTCAATCTTGCAGCTAAAATGATTTTGGACTTATGTGGTGGAGAAACCTCAAGCGTAGTGTCTGCTGGCAGCTTAGATAGGACTGACACCAAGGTGAGCTTTGACTATCAGGATGTGAACAAGTTTGGAAGTGTGTCTGTATCGCCTGATGAAGTGTTCGATATCTTAACGAAACTAGGGTTTAGTATTGATAAAAAAACCGAAGGCAGTTGGAATGTACAAGTACCAAGCTGGAGATCGGACGTGACAATACCTGCTGACCTAATTGAAGAAGTAACAAGGATATACGGCTATGACAAAATAAAAGAAGAACCACTACCAAATAATGTTGAAGAAGTAGATAGTACATACGACAATTTGCGTATTTTGATGACAAACAGAGGGTTTCATGAAGTGCTAACCTGGTCGTTTATGAGTGAATCAACAGCTGAAAAATTTGGTTACTCGAATAAGTTATTTATCATCGATAACCCATTTAATAACAACTTCAATATAATGAGACCAAGTATCATACCAAATTTATTGCAAGTCACTGCTGATAATATTGCCCATGGAATATCTGATCTTGCAATCTTCGAAATTGGGCCGATTTACGATGGTGGAGCTCAGTCTAAACATGTTTTAAGTGGAATAAGAACAGGAAATAATTTGCCGAGAAACCATTATAATACTGATAGGAAAGTAGATGTTTTTGACGCAAAGGCTGATTGCATAGCAGCTTTGGAGTTTTTTAACGTCAATTGTGATAATTTAACGATAGAAAGAGCAGAAAAAGAATATTACCACCCAAGAAAGTCAGGCACTCTCTCTTTTAAGAATAAAGTAGCAGATTATTTTGGAGAACTGCATCCGAGTATACTGGATTTTTTTGATATCAAGCAAAAAGTTGTAGGTTTTGAGGTAATACTAGAAAATATTGAAAATTTACCTGTAAGTAGAAAGAAATTTATCGACTATAAATACCAAAGTGTAAAACGTGATTTTGCATTTATTGTAAATAAGGATGTGAAAGTAGGTAACATAATCAATGTGGTAAAAAAAAGCTCAGAGCTCATCACAGAAGTTTTAGTATTTGACGTATACCATGGAAATAATATAGAACCGAATAAGATGTCTATAGCATTGTCAGTTACTTTCTGCTCTCCAATCCACACTTTAACTGAAAAAGAGATCCAAAAAGAATCAAGTGCTATAGTTAATTTAGTATATGAAAATACCAGAGGAACTTTGAGAACTCATCATTGAGCCACAATCATAGTTTCCTGCTTTGGCTGTGCCAAGCTTACCTCATCTAATCTACTTCCAACCTTGAATTCAATATCCTTAAAAAATCTATCCCACATTCCATACAAATGATCTTTTATCTTAGGCCATACATCATTTTTAAATGTTTCTCCTTCATCAGAAAATAAATCACCTAAAAAAGCCCCAGCTTTCTCATAACTTGACTCGAAATGTTGAAGAAATGTCTCCACTTCCTTATAAGAGGTGTGTGCTACATCTAACGCTTTTCCTTCTGTACTCTCATCCCCATGTATTGCAACGACAAGGCCTGTTTTAATATACCCCCAACATGTCCAAAAAGATTTCACAGGTTGCAAAAGTGAACTCTTATCATTTTTTGGCACATTATTTATTATATTTTCCACCAACCTATCTATCAAAGGAGACAATAAATTTTGACTAAAATGTTTGATATTATCTTTTGTTTTAATTACAGGATATTTGATGCATCTTTCTGCTAAACAGTACTCAAGTTCTGCTTTCTCGAATAATTTCTTGATTTCTTTTTCATTAAAAGTTTCTTGCTTAAGCACCTCCAACAACTTATCTTCTATTACTGCAAATTTTATTTTTTCACGAGATTCTAGTTCTTCTCTGTAATCATTTGTTGCTTTTTCATTTATCAATAATCTTTCTTTTTTTAACTCTAATTGTTCTAATGCTTCCAGAATTTCTTGGTTATTTTCCAAGTGCATCTCTATTAACTTTGTATTTGGATGTTCTTTTCCCTTGCTATTTTGCTCATCTTTTAAGTATTTATTTAAATCCTTATTTCCTTCTATTATTTTTCTTAACAGTATAGGTTGTTCAGGTCTTTCCAAGTATTTTTCAATTCTCATTCGATGTGAATTAATCTCTTTCACTAGATCTGGTGCCTCTTCCTTTAATAACTCACATGAATCCTCTATACCCTTTGCTTGGCCTTTAAACAAACTTTGCGTTTCACATTTCGTTATTTCTAAATACATCTTTTCTATAAAGTCATTCACTTTATCCGAAGTCTTTGTTTCATTTAATTCACTAAGATCTTCTGCTAAAGATTGCTTTATTTTGTTATCTGATTTATTCAGTAGAGTTTGAATAGTCCTTATTCTCGATTCTATTAGCCTTTTCTCAACCTCTTGATCATCATATTCGAATTTAAAAAGATCTTCTAATTTTCTTTTTAATGCACCATCTGTTAAGCTACCGTTTTTCCTATTTTTATGCACCTCTTTTAGTTCTTCACATATCCTGTTGTATCTCTCTTGACCTTTTTCTTTTAAATGTTTAATTTTTTCTTCCGCACTACCCAGAGCTTCCTCTGTTGTTTGATGGTACATATCCCTATAAACATCAATTATTGTTCTCTTAGCTATCTTCTTTTCTTGTATAAGCTGCCTCCATTTCGCTCTAAACATAAGAAGCGCCTTATCTTCTAAAACATCTGGTACTTTTGCTCCTGCTTTTTTTAGATCTTTTATTATCATTTCTTTTTCACTTGGCAATTCCTTACCTTGGCTCTCCAACTCTTGTTTCACTAATATATCTCTTAGCACGTTTTCTAATGAAAAACCTTCTTTTCTTTTTTGTGCAAATTTAATTGCTTGTATAAAGGCAACTTGATAGGCGTTGTATATTAAGTGACTTGTCAATTTAGGACCTATACTATTTACTACTTCCACTCTGAATTCGTTCAACAATTCCTTCAGCTTATCATATGTAATATCTTTCTTTTCTAGCTTCATCAGCTCTTCCATAGTCTTCGCAAACTCTTGAATCGAAGTTGCAAGCACATTCTTGATTTCATTACGCAAAGGCTTAAGACCATTTTTTAAGTGGATATTAGCTGACAATTTCAGTATGGTATTATGTTCTGAATCACGTGCAACATTAAACCAACTACCATCTTTATCTTCGTATAAATCTCTAAGTAATTGTTCAAATTGCGGTGGAAACTTAACTTCCATATCCCACTGAATGTCTGATTTACCAGCATCTATTTCACGAAAAGATACCTCAATATTTTGGTGTTCATTTTGACATAACCCACTACTCACTTTCAGAACAGCAATCAAAGAATGAGATAACTTTCTATTTAAAAGATAAAAAGTAGCTAAGGCAGGTGTTGCAGGAATAAGCAAGAGTAGAAGTATAGGTATACTAACAAGAACCGCGATTGAAGCAAGAACACCATATGCCAATCTTTTTGCTGTACTTTCACTTACTTCACTTTTTTTTGTTTTATTCTCTCCTGAACTGATTTGTGTCTTATCATTTGTTTTTAATTTATTATATACGGCTAATCCTAACGCAGTAAAAACTATATAAGGAAACATTAAAACCGATAGTGCTAAATTCAACGCTTGTTTTTCCGGACAAGCTTGGTTTATCTCTTTAAATATCCTACTTGATATATTATACCAAGAAGTAAAAAAATCAGAGTTATAATCTTTATAATGAAATATACTGAGTGGAACGTCAAAACCAGCAGCTACACTATCAAAAAATTCTTCTTGTTCTTTCGGAATGCGAGCAGATTCTCGCAGAATATTAATATTAGTTGACCAATCTTGTTCCTCTAAAGCATCAAAAAACTCTTCTTCCTCTTCCAAAGTAACATTGGAAGTAGATTCTACTTTACCTAAATCACCACTATTGTTAACAACTTCTTCATAATCATCTGCAACAGCATTCATACCATAACCTTATCCAAGTACTTTAAGTATAGCACAAACACTGACGATTTTCAACTACTGACAATCTAACTTAATATCAACACTTAAATCCTGATATTCCTTAGAATAAAAGTTAGTTCCAATTTCTGTATTAATTTCTAAAGATAAGGAAAGAGTCTGCTCTTTTATGTATTCACCCCATGTATTTATTGCTTTCTTAATTTCCTCATCCTCTGTTTTGATTATTACTCTGATTCTATCTGATATATGAAAATCAGCTTGTTTTCTGGTTTCTTGAATGAGCCTCACGACATCTCTCGCTAACCCTTCTAGAATTAATTCATCATTTAGTTCAGTATTTAGAATGACAACTCCTTTGTTGTTATCAAACACAGCAGAATATCCACTATTTGCTTTTAACAATAGTTCATATTCGCCTTTTTCTATGATGTAATTTTCTGACTCATTACCTAAAAAAACTTGCTCATTTTCAACTTGCTTCCATTTTCCCTCTTTGACATATTGAACTAGTTTCTTAATTTTGCCTGGAACTCTCTTTCCAAGCATAGGAAAATTTAGTTTCAGTTCTAGTGATGCAACTTCTTTCAACTCACCTACTATTTCTAATTCTTTTACATTTACCTCGTCTTTTATCATCTCTTGATATTCATTCATGCTTGGTGTCATTCCAGCACTTAACCATTTCTTTTCTTTCTGGATCCCAGTGTCAGCTACTTGGATGACTGGAGAGAGCTCTGGAATGACAGAGGGTTGTGTATCGTCAAGAAAACCGCAGGAAGACTGATGATAAATCGTCATACTACTAAGTGGTTGTCTGATACGTATGTTAAAAGTGTTTCTAATAGAGAGCGCAGAGTTGCATATTTCTCTTACCAAATCCATTTTAGCAATGAGCTCATTATCAAACTTCTCTAATTGTGGAAAATCAGCCAAATGAACAGATGTTTCTTTATACTTAAGCCCTTGCCATATAGTCTCTGTTATAAGTGGCAATAAAGGAGCTGCAGCTCTTAGTATGTAATAAAAAACCGTATATAGAACATTATAAGCATCAGTTTTATCCTGATCCAAATCACTTTTCCAAAAACGCTCGCGACTGCGACGAATATACCAATTATTCAGCACTTCAAAAAAGTTCATCAAAATTTTGCAAGCCTCTTGGGAGTTATAGCTGTTCATAGAAGCTTGGATACTTTCTACAGCTTCAAAACATTTGGAAATCATGTAGCAATCAATAGTACTGTGATAATCCTTACAAACTTCAGCTTTAATTCCATCTGCATTTGCATACATAGTAAAAAAGTGATAACTGTTCCAAATAGGTTTTATTACGTTTTTCAGAACATCTCGTATTGAGTTTCCTTCTTTATCGAGTAGCAAATTACCACCACAAACAACAGATCCAGAAAGCATAAGAAAACGCAGTGCATCAGAACCGTATCTATCAAAAACCTCCATTGGATCTGCATAGTTATTCAAACGTTTGGACAATTTTTGCCCTTTTACATCCAAAACAACACCATGGCATATGCAATTCTTAAACGGTTCACTGTCAAACAAAGCAGTAGACAATACAAAAAGTGTATAGAACCAACCTCTGGTTTGTGCTATGTACTCGGTAATAAAATCCGCAGGAAAGTTATTCTCAAACCATTCCTTATTTTCAAACGGATAGTGGACTTGCGCAAATGGCATCGAGCCAGATTCAAACCAACAGTCAAATACGTCAGGCACACGACGCATAATCGATTTTCCTGTTGGGTCATCAGGATTTGGTCTTGTTAAAGTATCGATAAATGGTCTGTGCAAGTCGTCTATTTTAACATTAAAATCTCTCTCCAGTTCTTCTATTGAACCATATACATCTACCCTTGGATATTTTGTATCATCTGATTTCCATACAGGGATTGGCGTACCCCAGAATCGATTGCGTGAAATTGACCAATCGTGTGCCCCTTCAAGCCATTTTCCAAATTGACCATCTCTAATGTGGTTTGGTATCCAATTAACTCTCTTATTTAGCTCTACCATTCTGCTTTTGAATTTTGTAACGGCAACGTACCAAGAAGGCATAGTGCGATAGATCAAAGGAGTGTCAGTTCTCCAGCAGTGTGGATAATTGTGAATATATTGCTCAGTCTTAAACCAACTTCCCTGCCCTTTTAATTTTTTTATTACTGTATCATTGGTATCAAAAACATGAACCCCTGCCAAATCTGAAACTTCAGCAGTAAATTTTCCACTGTTATCAATTGGACAAATAACTGGAATATCATGGCTTTGGCAAAGGTAAAAATCTTCCTCACCAAATCCAGGAGCAGTATGCACAACGCCAGTACCATCTTCTCCTGTAACATAATCAGCGATGAAAACGCGGAATGCATTTTTCGTATCTTTAAAGTAATCAAATAGTGGTTTATAAGAAAGACCTACAAGATCATTTGCTTCAAGTTTTATATTGCAGTTTTCATATGGAATATTGTTTTGTTCAGAGTGGCTGATAAATTTCTCTAGGTAGCTTTCAGCGAAGATGTGGATTTCACCATTGACTAATACTGCACAATACTCAATATCTTTCCCTATCGCCAAAGCCAAGTTGCTCGGCAACGTCCAAGGAGTTGTAGTCCAAGCAAGTAATTTACATACATTTTTAAACTGCTGTGGGTTTTCTAAAAGCTCAAATGCAACAGTTACAGCTTTGCTAGTCTTTTCTCTATATGCGTTATCAAGCCTTGTTTCAAAATTGGATAATGGAGTTTCGCACGCCCAGCTATATGGAACAACGCGCACTGATTCATACACCAGACCCTTATCATAAAGCTGTTTAAATGCCCACATGACCGACTCCATAAATGATTTATCCATAGTCTTATAGTCATTGTGAAAGTCTACCCACCTTGCTTGCCTATTTACATACTTTTCCCATTCTGATGAAAATTTCATTACAGAAGTACGGCAATGGTTATTGAATTTTTCAATGCCGAATTTTTCTATTTCAGTTCTACCAGATATTCCAAGTTCCTTTTCCGCACCCATCTCAGCCGGCAATCCATGGCAATCCCAGCCAAATCTACGTTCGACCCTTTTTTGCAGCATAGTTTGATATCTTGCAAATGCGTCTTTGATGAAACCAGTGAGTAAATGCCCATAATGCGGAAGGCCATTTGCAAATGGAGGGCCATCATAAAAGACAAAACAATTATCCTTAGAACGTTTCTCAACTGACCGCTCAAAAACTTTGTTTTCCTGCCAAAATTTTATGATTTCTTTTTCTAACGACGAAAAATCAGGACTACTTACTGTATCAGGATAATGCTTCATGTTCATTTTGACCGGATAAAGCCAAAGAATATAGGGCTTTCTAGAAAATTACAAATGCAAAAAGAAACAAACTTATTCCTGCACCCCACACCCTATAGCTAACACAATCCCACGTCATACCGCGATTCATTCGCGGTATCTCAGCTTAACCGTCATATCGTCACGGTATCTCTAGATCCCGCTAACAAGTAGCGGGATGACGGTTGTCGGTAAGCCTAAATTACTTTAGCTATAGTTGATAAACTTGAAATAAACTACGTGAAGTACTTCTATCTTATTCTATAGGGGTACTTTCTCTCAATCAAAATAATTCTCTGACGGATGTCCAACAGAGCTATCCTGCACCACACCCCAACAAACTATTCTGCCGAGCTTCCAATACCTTCACATTTACTATTTTATCTCTATACTTCCCTTCAGGATCATCAATGCATACTGATTGCATATATGGGCTTTTACCAATAATTTGGTTTTGGTGTTTGCCTTTTTTATCGCTAAATAGAACAGGTATAGTTTTGCCTACCATACTCTGGTTAAACTCAAGTTGCTGTTCACTAATTAATTTCTGTAAACGAAGAAGGCGCTCTGTTTTAACCTCTTCTGGCACTTGATCTTTTCTTTCTGCTCCTGGTGTGCCTGGTCTTGGGCTGTATTTAAAACTATAAGCCTGAGCATATCTAACTTTTTCTACTAATTTCATAGTTTCTTCAAAATCTTTTTCGGTTTCTCCAGGAAAACCAACGATAAAATCAGAAGAAAATTCGATTTCAGGTTTCAATTTGCGAAATCTGTCTATTATTTCCAAATACTCCTCTGCAGTGTGTTTCCTGTTCATCACGCGCAATATTTTATTCGAACCTGACTGCACAGGCAGGTGAACAAACGGCATGAGTTTTGACTCTTCCGCATGTGCCAAGTAGAGAGATTCATGCATATCTCTTGGATGAGAAGTTGTATAACGAATCCTCTCTAGCTTTTCAATTTTAGCAATATGACTAATTAATTTTCCTAAATCCCACACTTCCCCTTCGCATTCCCCATGGTAAGCATTGACGTTCTGACCAAGCAAATTGATCTCATTTGCCCCATTTGCAACTAATTTCAATACTTCGCGAAATATTTCATTTACTGGTCGTGAGTACTCAGCTCCACGAGTGTAGGGCACTACACAAAATGTACAAAACTTATCACAACCTTCTTGTATGGAAAGAAACGCAGAAGATCCTTGGCTATTGCCGTAACATTCATCTGGCAATTTATCAAACTTTGCAACTTCCGGAAAATCAGTATTTATTACATGACCTTTACTTCTGCTTGCTTTGACTATCAGTTCTGGTAAAGCGGCAATGCTTTGCGGACCAACAACAATATCCACAAATGGGGCTCTTCTGAACACTTCTTCTCCCTCTGCTTGCGCTACACATCCAGCCACCACTATAGTCATTTCTTTTCTTGATGAATGAATCCTTCCAAGCTCTGAGTAAAGCTTTTCTGCTGCCTTCTCTCTAATATGGCAAGTATTCAATATCACCAAATCAGCTTGTTCTGCATCACTAACAACGTTGAACCCTAGAGGCTTAACTATATTCTCCATTAAAACGGAGTCATAAACGTTCATCTGACAGCCGTAAGTTTTGATGTATAGGCCTTTCATATTTGGTATATCTTTTTCAAAACCCTACATACAATCACATTAAATGTCTAACAGAATAAACACGCACACCCCAGCGCGTGACGCTAGTAAACTTGCTAGCACAATAGATTTTGACAAAATTATACGAAAAACTGGATCCCAGTGGGCTTTGTTGCATCGCACCTTATACTGGTAGTAATTTACGATAAATATCATGTAGCCATTTCAAATTTAGCCATACCAATTTCAGTAAATTGATTAAGCAAATAGCACTTAATCAGCAATTCTTTTTCGCGATTTACTTCGGATTTATTCCTAAAGCTGAATCCAAATATTTGCTTTAATCTTGAGAAAAACCCTTCAATATAAGATCTTTTCCCATAATTTACTTCTTTTTTCCATTCTTTCACGCCATCTTCACCGTATAACTTTATTAACCTAATAGCAGCATTTCTGTCAGACATATAATCTATTTCTGGATGTTCTGCCGCATTGTTTATTGGTGGAATTTTTGCCTTTATATCATATTCGTGACACAATTTGTAAAACTTGTGCCTATCATATGCCCTATCTGCATATAGTGCTTTTATGATATGCTGAAAATTAACTTCTTTAAGCAAATCGCAAGCTCCATAGTGATCAGAGTAGACACCGTTACTGTATTTTACAGCTATGGCTTTTTTGCTGTTTATATTCAACATTACATGCAATTTTCTTGTCTGTTCATAGCCACGATATTTTCTGTTAGCGCTATTTTCCTTGCTGTGACCAGGGGTATTGTTGTAAATGCTGATACCTGTACTATCTATAGCAATTTCGATGTCTTCCATATTATTTTTATCAATTCTGCAATCATTGATCTTAATATTAAGTTTCTTAAACCTTCTTGATGCTTGTGAATAGCTGATAACTGCTAAATCTCTTCCTATTTGTTGCATATATCCTTTTATAAACCCCACCGTTTGTCTTAAACCAATTCTAAAAAGATTGACAATTATATGCACCAAAATCACAACTTTATCACTGTAAATATAGTTGCCGCCTTGCATTTTTGGACTATTTTCATACCAATTTTCTATGGCTTCATTGATATAATGAAAAATATTTCCTCTTTCCTGGAGAAATTTGTTATATTCATTTTGGTTACTGACTTTCATTTTCTGTGGCATATTTTTTCTTCAACAGTTAAATGGTTATTTATAATGAATTTTGTCAGTAGCCACCAGATTTTTTCGGTTGCTATGCAACAAAGCCATCCCAGTGTCTGGGCACTGGGATGACATTCTTCTGGTAGGCTCAAATTGTAATGTTCGTACAGTTATGTGTCAGCTACTTGCATGACACCATTTGTTGTAAACTTGTAAACTCACTTTTTCTTGATTTTTTGGTTTATCTTGTCTACCTATTTTGCCACTCTGCTGAACGGATACATTACACAATCAACGAACTGCCTGTCATTTCATCAGGTTTTTTAATTCCAAGTAGCTGTAAAATAGTAGGGGCAATATCAGATAACCTTCCGTCTCTTAGTTTTAGATTATTGCAAGACACAATAAATGGCACTTTATTTAGAGTGTGTGCTGTATGAGGTGTATTATTTTCTTCATCGAACATACATTCCACATTACCATGGTCTGCAGTAACAATTAATGCGGTGTTGCTTGACTTTTTAACAGCACTCAGCACTTTTGCAAGACAATCATCTACAGCTAGCACAGCTTTCTCGGCTGCTTTTATATTACCTGTATGCCCTACCATATCAGGATTAGCGTAATTTACAACTATCAGTGCGAATTCTTGGGAGTGAATTTTTTCTACAAGCTTTTCTGTGAGCTCGGAGGCTGACATTTCGGGCTGCAAATCATAAGTTTGAACTTTTGGTGAGGGAATGAGTATTCTTTCTTCACCAAGGAAAGGTTCTTCTTTTCCACAATTGAAAAAGAAAGTCACATGAGCGTATTTCTCGGTTTCGGCAATGCGTAATTGTCGTAATTTGTTGTCTTCTATTGTTTGTCCTAGAGTATCAACGAAAGAAGTAGGAGGAAAAATATAAGGAATTTTGAGATCTTCTTTATACTTCATCATACTTAGAATTGAAGAGAATTTTGCTACCTCAATATAGTCTGTTTTGCCTAGCAAAATACTTGCTAATTGTATCATTCGATCAGCACGAAAGTTAGCCAGTAACACTCCATCTTCTGGTTTTATACCTTGATAATCACCTATTACTGCGGGTTTTATAAACTCATCAGTTATGTTATTTTGATAATTTTCATCAATCAACGATACTGCATTATCATGACGAGGTGCCTTTGCAAATGCGATAGCCTCATAAGCTTCAATTGTTCTCTCCCACCTGTTATCACGGTCCATAGCATAGTAACGCCCAGAAACAGTAGCAATTCTTGTGTCATTTCCCTTTATACTCTTTGTAAATTCTTGAATGCATTTTTTTCCTGAATTCGGCAATGTGTCTCTGCCATCTAAAAATGCATGTATCACCACTTTGATTCCATGCTGTGATATTTTATTTGCTAAAGCTCCAATATGCTTTTGATGCGAATGAACACCACCATCTGATATCAACCCCATTATATGGCATATGCCATTCTTACTTTTTAGATTACTAATAAAATTTTGTAGATTTGTATTATTTTCTATTGTTCCAATCTCTTGATTAATGCGCTGAAGGCTTTGCATTACTACTCTACCACTGCCAATATTCATATGGCCAACTTCTGAATTACCTATTTGACCACCAGGTAACCCAACATCAGCTCCACAGGCGGATAAACTGCATTTTGGATAATTAGAGCTAATATATTGCCAGCAGGGTGGATTTGCGTTGCTGATAGCATTGTATTTACTGCTTTCTACTCCATTTCCCCAGCCATCTAGTATACATAAAACGACTGATTTAATGCCCATATAAGATTAACACTAGAATTTAACAGAGAAGAGCTCCCCGGGCCGGATTCGAACCAGCGACCAATTGGTTAACAGCCAACTGCTCTACCACTGAGCTACCGAGGAATAAACCGTCTTTAATTTATCACGTTGAACATTGGTTGTAAACGTTTTTTGTGTAGACTTTGAGTCCAACTGGTCATAGAAACAAAAACTTACTTAACACCCTTCGCCAGCCCCCTTATCATGACGTCCAGTACAATGTTGCAAATTAAAAATCTCTCCATCCTGTGCTGGTTCTTCGATTCTAAACGCCACTTCTACCTGGTCATAACCAATCTGAATTCGTTCTACTAATGCTTTAATGATGCCACGCTTAGTTTGCCAATCTAGCTGTTCCAAATTAGATTTTACACTGGAATAAAGACTCTTTATACTGTTGATGATAAGGTTCATTCCCTTCTCTATTGCTTTTTGATCAACTACCTTTTTCTTCTCTTCTTCTATCCCTCTTAAGCGTTCCCTCATTCCTTTCATCGTCTGTTTAAATTCTTCCTCACTTATATATCCTTTATCTCCTACATTTTCTTGACTATAATAGTCTTCCATTAACTTTTCGATGCCTTGTTTTATTTGATTTTCCCTTCTTGCAAACTTCTTATCTGATGATTCATCATTTTTATTTTCTGCAATTCTACGGTGATACTCATTTTTTATTATCTCTGGGTTTTTTAGTAAATTTTTCACCTTTTCCCATATAGCTGTTTCTAACATATCTGTACGGACCAATTTATTAGTACACTTCTCCCTACCATCAGTAATACGTATAGTACTACTACAGCGATAATAGCTAAACTTTTTTCCTTCAACTCCACATTGTGCACCACTATACGCATATCCACAGTTTTGACACACAACTAGACCTTGTAATAGATATTTCTTTTTTCCTCCCTCTCTCTGCATCCTTGCTCTTTTTCTATTTTCATCCAGTTGCTTTTGTACTTTATTAAATAACCCTTCATCAACTATTTTTGGTACTGGTATATAAATCCAGCTGTCCTCATCTGTGCGACAGATAGAAACCTTTTGTTTATTTCTTTCTCTTCTTTCAACCCTCTTTAATTTACCAAACGCTGCTTGTCCTTTATATGCTGGATTTCTTAATACCTTCCAAATTATTATTGGACACCACACCTTCTTTCCAGTTCTTGTTCTAATTGACTTATCTCTTAGTCTACGTATCACTTCCCTTATACTTATTCTCTCTTGCCCTACCCACATGAATATCTGCTTTACTATTTTTGCTTCCTCTTCATTTATTTCAAACTTTGTCTTTTCTCTATCTACATGCTTTATACGATTATAACCAAAAGGTGCAATGCCAATTACACTTACACAGCCTTTTTTTGCTCTATGGAGTTTTCCCCTACGACTACGTTCCATAATCTTTGTACACTCATATTCTGCCACTAATCCTTGCATTCCCAATAACAATTTAGACTCTGGATTATTTTCAGTCTTATGATTTAAGAATATTACTTCTACTCCTGCTTTTTCAAATTCATCAAGTAGTATCATTTGATGTGCAGATTTTCTTGATAGTCGGTCAGGTGAATGAATATAAATTTTATCAATTTGATCTTCTCCTACTTTATCACGTAATGCATCTAAACCTTCACGTTCTAAACTCCACCCACTAAGCCCATCATCCTTAAATTCATACTCATTCAATAACTCATGCTTATCTGCAGCAATTCTATGCTTGAGCTCGGCAATTTGACTCTCTATTGTATTGTTCTGCGCTTGACTCTTCGATGAAACTCTTGCATATAAGTCCACTGTTATCATTTTTCTTTATCTCCTTTTCATTGTTTCTTTTTACCGCATACCTTAGTAACAGCTCATAAGCGTCTGCTAGATGTTGTTCCGCTAATTCATCTGGCTCGTATCGGCAAGTTAATGTTCTTTTTCTCATAGTTTCTCCTGCAAATGTTTTTGTAGTGCAAGGAGCCTTACCACTCCTTTTTTCCATCAATCCATTTACTCTTATGAAAAAGACCAACTTTTATCAGCTACAGCCTTCAAATTTGGTCTAGCCCTTCCTTTGCCAACTACTGTTGCGCTTTCTGATACGACTCTTATTTTTTTAACAAACTTTCCATTTTCTCTGTTTCTTTCTTTAATACCTCGGCTATTTCTTTGCTATTTTTCGCATAATCCATCGCTGTTATTCCAAATTTATCTGCTTGCTCTATTTCAGCCCCTGCTTTTACTAGCTCCTCCACTATTTCTTTTTCTCCTACCATACATGCAAGATGCAGCGGAGTGCATTTATTGCCATACTCTTCAGCATTTACATTCCCTCCTGATTTTATCAATTCTCTAACTGTTTCTAGACGTTTCTCCGTTATCGCTAGATGCAGTGCTGTATGTCCTCTTACATCTGCTGCATTCACATCTACTCCTTTTTCGATTAATAACCTCACTGTTTTTACCTCTACTGCATAATGTAGAGCTGTTCTTCCTTTTTCGTCTCTTTCATAAATATTTTTAAACGAGTTCTCTAATAGTGACTTATCTTTTTTACCCAGCTTTACCATAACTTACCCCACCTTTTCTTTAAACCTAAGCCTTTCTTTTTACCACCTCATCTATCATTGCATTCACTTGGCTGATTATCTTGCTTGCTAAATTTTGACATTCTTTCTTTATTAGCGATTTGTCTCTCTTCCTTATTTCTCCTATCTCTATTATTTTTAGCTCCGGCATGTAGCTTCCATTCAACATGTCTGCTATTTCTCCCACTAGCCCCTCTATTCCATAGCACGTCAGTTCTCTACTTTTTGTTATTCCTCCTTTTTCTCTCAAAAATTTACTCGCCTTTTCACTCTCTTTGCTATCACATAGACGATACTTTTCACTTTCCCAGATGTAATACATTGGCGTTGCGCCGTACTTATTCAGTTGATTAACTTCAGCTCCAGCCTTTACCAGCTCTTTTATTATTTCAACTCCTGCTCCTCCCATCTTGCACGCAGAGTGGAGTGGCGTACATCCAGTGACATATTGAGTGGCATTTACTTCTGCTCCCGACCTTAGCAGCACTTTTACATTTTCTAAACTCTTTGCGAATACTGCACAGTGTAGAGGTGTATAACCATTTTTATCTCTTGCATTTACCTCTGCTCCTTTTTTTATTAATAATCTCACTGTTTTGTAATCAGAGATTTCTACTGCTTGATGCAAGATCGTCTCTCCTTCTTCATTTCTTTTATTAATGTCTTTAAATCCGTTACTTGATACTTCTTTAAAAAACTTACTCTTGCTAAAACTCATTTCATACCTCACAAAATTAGCTTTTCTAGCACCAGACAAATTTCTTATATTTACCTGCTGCTATTCAAGTCATGTCCTTTTTAGCATGAGAAAGCAAGTCTTTTTCTTTTTATTTCATACACTTTTACCTATTGTTAATATAATATATGAGTATCTAAATATAAGTACTTAACTTATTAGAGATATTATTCGACTATCTTTCCAACTTCTGTGCAAATGTCGATGTTCATGCCACTTCAGTACTCCCGGGTAAAATACTAAAATGTGCTTTTCTAATTCGTGTATTGAGTCTTTTTGCTCTGAATCCAAATCATTTTTATAGTAAACGTTGTGTTCTGCTAAAACATATTTTCTGACCTTCTGATCTGTATAATTTTCTACTTTATAGTTGTGAGTAACGCTAAATCTTTCTAAAATTGGCTTGTGTTTTAAGTTCCAATATTGCCCTGAAAGTTTATCGCTTCCCAATACAAATTTATTTCCTCTTTCTTCTACGCTACTAACTGGAAAGCACGTATTTATGTCTCCTAAATCCCAACTGTCTGATAATACTATCTGCACTTTTGCAAATTTAATCGATGGTAATAAACTCTGTGGTAATGGATATAGTGCTTTTAAGTTGTACCACAAATGATTTCTTTCATAAATACCGTTATAATTCTTTGTGTGAGGCTCGGTTTCTCCAAGGATTGCTACATCTAGGCGATATATATCATTGCTTAAAGCTCGTTCATAATGATCGCGTAGATAGTTTTCTATAATCCTAATAACTGGACCACTAGACCTGAAAAAATTTACTCTTCCAAATGATAACACTGGTCCATCTTTTTCTATTTTTACCCCTGAATAATCAGAAAGAAGATCTCCAAATAAACTCTCATCCAATATAAATCTCTGCGCATTATAATAATCGTTAAAAATCCTCATCAATCTGGATCTTACAGGCAGTGATAGTTTTGCCAGCTCTACTACTGCATCTACGAAGAAGTCATTTGGTACCTCTTTTATCCCTACTTGCAACTCAAAAAAGTGTTTACCGGGTGGTTCTTCGATGATTGTAATGTCTTCTATATTTGCCCACTTGAGTGCTATTTTAAGTGATTTAGGTGTTCCTCGCAGTCTTTGAAATTTTACTCCTTCTACTATGGCTCTTCTTTTATCTTTTACCCAGCGTAGTATTTCTTCTAAACCATATTCTTCTATTATCCACGGCAATGTTTCTTCTTCCAATCTAAACTTAAATCCCCTGATACAGCTTGGATCTACTTTATAATCTATCGCATCTACTAGCGCTTTTTCCTGTTTTGTTGCATTTGGTGGCAGTAACATTAATTCAACTCAATCTTTAAATTTCGCAAATTTGCACATTCATTTCCTAGCACTACAACATCTTCTTTTGGCTCGATTAATTCCACATTTTCTACACCCTCTACAAATAGATTCGCTATTATCCATGATCTTGTCACACTCCATCCCAGCCTTCTATTTGCTTCAAACTTCTTAATGAACTGCTTCTTGATTTCCTCCTTCGATATCACAGGACTTATGCTCATTCTGCTGTGAATATCTATTTCCGTAATATTGCAACCAACTACTGTTACTGTATCTGTTAAAACCCTTATATCATCTCTAGTAACCTGCTTTTTTACAATTTCTAGTAGCTCTTCTGACAATATGCCAGTTGTGGATAATTGTGTTGATAAGATTGAAATTTGTACTTTTCCTGGTATAGGTGATTCTACTAATGCATCTTTTACTCTACTATCTGCCGACAGTGCATGATACCTATAATACTCCTTGCTTCCACACGTGCTTGAGCCTACTATCTTTGCTTTAATTCTTTTTCTAAATCGTTCATCATCTTCTTCTTTTTGCCTCTCCACTCCATAAAACTCAGCTAAATTATCAAGATCTTCTCCCGTTGCAAATTTTAGTAAATTACCCTTTACAGCTTCGTTTATCCTTTGTCTGAGTAACAACTCTCTCCATGCTGCTACTTCTAATACCTTCATTGCTGGATCCGATTCTACTAATCCTGAAAAGGTTTCATCTCTACGGACTAACTCTTCTTTCATTCTCGAAAAGATTTCTTCATAACTCAGCTTTTCTACAATATTTAGCTGCTTCATCTTTAAACTACAATTTCATCAAAATGAATGTTTTTCCCGCTTGGTAAGTATAATCCTTCTAGATCAAGCGTTACTTTTCCTTCTTTCACCTCTGTCATTTTTACTTTTTCTAGCTTAAATCTTTCCTCCCACCTTTGTAGAGCTTCTGCTACTGCTGAATAGATTTCCAAAGTTAAATCTCTATTTATTGGCTTATCTACTAATTCAAATAGTCTTGACCCATAATCTCTCCTCATTATTCTACTGTTAATAGGAGTGGTCAGTATATCAATTATTGATTGTTTCAGATGTTCTATTCCTTCTAATTCTTTTCCTGTTTTGGAGTCCATCCCTTTCATTTTTAGCCTGCAAACACGTTTTCACTGCCTTTTATTACTTTAAACCCACATGAAACTATATCTCCTACTCTTCCCGCTCCAAACCCATTTGCAAACACTGTTTTTGATCCTTGAACCATTACTTCTCCTTCACTAAAACTTTCTCCTTGTCTGCACATTGGCTTACCATTTACAAAAACATTGTTACTCCCACTAATGCAAAAATGCGGTGTTACTTCTACACAATAATCTCCTACTCGTACAACCGATTTATTCATTTAATTAAGGTTTATTCTATCTGCTTTCAGTTTTATTTCGCTCTTCGTCATCTCTATGCTCGATTCCCCAGCTTTCAGTGTTATTTTGTCTACTACTTCAATCTCTAAATGATGCTTCTCTTTATCATATAACAATCTTGTTCCATCCTGAAACTTCACACTATTTATTTCTTTTTTATTCTCTGGTGCAGCATACTTCTGTTGATATATTCCAGCTAGTACTACTCCTAATGATAACTCTCCCAATGGTGACAATATTACTACCTGTTCATTTATGCTTGGTGGTAGCCAGCTTCTTTCCTCTCCTGCTCTAGAAGTTATCCATGGAAGAAAATCTGTTAAAAGTTCTCCTATCTTCACTCTTACTTTTGCTTTCTCATAATCTACTTCTTTTACAACTCCTATTCGTACAATGTTTGCTAACTTTCTTTGCAGCTCTGAAATAGCAAAATTACTCTCTAACATTTTCTTCTATTATAATCGTATGTGGCTTAATCTTATTTTCTGTCCATATCGATTTACCTAAATGAAGCTGATGACTCCAATCAACCATCCACACCAAATATGCATCTAATTCGGGTCTAAATCCGTCAATTTCTGCAGAGATAAATTCTCCTGGTGAAACATTTTTTATATTCCATGTATTTTTGTTTACAACTTTTGCCACCTCAGCAGCTAATGTTCTGACAATAATAGCTGCATTTTCTATTGTGCTATCAATCACAATTCGTGCTTCAAATCTTGCTTTCAGTGCTAATTCTTCTGTTCTTGGATCTTTTCCCGATTCTAAACTCACAAGCTCTACAAATAACGCTGGCGCTAATAATTCTTTCCTTATCGATGGATAAATTTCACAAGTTTGAATTGCTGGTATTTCTTTCTTCAGCGTAGTGCAGATTGCGTTATGCAAATCTTTAAAATTCATATATTTCTTGTAATATCACGTTCAAAGAACTTTTCAAACACTTCCTCAACCTCATAATTAACAAGATTCCCTATTATCCTTGAAGCCTCAGGTTCGAGTGACAATTTAACTTCCTTTATTGGCAATGCTGCTCTTCCTTCACGTTTAAACATACCGCTATTTCCTTTTGGCATAACTGCTGCAAATCCTCCTATAAACTCATGCTTTCCTACTTTCGATCCTCTTCTTGTTTTTTGTATTTTGCCAATTGTCGATGCTCTAATGTCGTAGAGATTTGCTCTAATTAACACTTCTAATCTGCTTGTTTTTGCTTTAAAAATTCTTAATCTCTTTCTTATCAAACTTAATTTTATCTTCTTTTCCTCACTGATTTCCTTAGCTGCTTGCGCTTTTAACCATAGTGCTGTTCTATTTAGTGCTTTTATAGCTGCCAGTTTTACTTTCTGCTCTTTTTCGTCAATATTGTAGACTATTTCATTAATATTGTTACTAATTTTAATATCAAACACTTTCTATTGCCTCAATTTTCCATATTTCACTCGAAGAATCTTTTAACGGTGGTTCAAAAATCTTGTAGAACCTTTTTTCAATCTTGATATAATCACCTATGCTAAAGGAAGTAACGTCCTGATCACGTATTTCTATAGAAGCAATTTGCTGAGTTAATGCTCCATCTGCACCTAGAGAGTACGTAGTCTCAGGACGTTTAATTAGCACTTTTATTCTACGAATGCCCTCCTTATTTTTATTACAATATGTGGCTTCCACTCCTAAATGCTCAAAACAATCTTCCAATAATTTTCCTATATTCATCAACTAGAACTAATTTTTACCAAAACTCCCGGACGATGGCACATTGGCAATGGATTCGACTGCGTATGTAAATCAGTTCCTCTATCAAATCTTCTTGGCTCTTGTTTTGCATAGAGTGGCTGTCCAAGAGTATTCACTGTTTCATTAAAATCTGCTGGTGCAAAATATGTTGTAAATGTGCTTGCTGTTCCTACTGGAAAACAGTGCCCTGTATCTTTCTCAATAAATCTTCTTACGGTTCCTTCAGGGTCAGTTGCTTGCCCTCTATATTCCTCAAATGTTATGCCACAGAACGTAAATCCTGACCTCATATCATTTCGAAGTGCTGCTCCTTCTTGCCATCTTTCATATGCTTCTTTTACTTTAGCATGAGAAGTTAATGCATCAAAAAACTCAGGGCTTACCAAGGCATGAATTCCAGTCATATATTCACCACTTAGATTATCTTCTATGTGCCGGAGTACTTCCAGACACTTACGTTTTACGTCAGTTGTTGCTGTTCCAAGGGCAAAATTTACTACTTTTGGTGTTATTTCAAATTCGTTGTACAGATTTAATAATTCTGACCCATCAGCATCTAAAATTATTCCTTTGAGCGTTCCCATTCGCAAATGCTCTAATGTTATTGCATGTTTGTTTCTCATTAGCTGCAAATGATCAGTTATTACATCTGCAAGCGCTTTAAGTTCACTCTCTGATCCAAATGCCCTTATTCCTTGTACTTCTTCTGGCAGCACTACATCATCATGCAGAATGTGCGGAATCGTAAATGTTCTTATCTTTCTTTTTCCTCTTTTTCCTACTGTTGCTGGTGCTCCGGGTACTTGCGTTGGTAGTAAACTTAACACTCCGTTGTGTTCTTCTATCGTAATATGTCTAAATCTTACTGACCTACTTGGAAACAAATTTAAATTTTCAACACGTCCATAATTTATCGGCAATATATTCATCGCATTTGTTAGTGCCGTCATGCTAAATGCTGTATTCGTAAATGGATTTTGCATTCTTTTTCCCCCTTATTAATTTAAGTTACACTCCCTTGCGGACAATGATCCCTCGTCCTTCAAGTTGCTTTATTGCTGCAGCTTTTTGCTCTTCAGTGATACCTGTTGGCCACACAATTGCATGATCTGCTAGCATTGCTATACGTGTAATGATTACTGCTTTGGCATTTTCTGTCGCATTTACATCACTTACTATCGCACCTATTGCTGTTTGTGTACCATCTGTTGCAGTTGGATTTATTATCTTAATCATGTTATCCTTATCACTACCAACAACTGTACCAAGTTTAAGATTTTGTCCCTTGGCTACCGTTATTTGGTCTCTTGAATATAGACTTGATGCCTCATACTTTAATAAGTCACCTAGATTATTTTGTTCGATTATACAACTCATAAAATTTCCTCATTTATTTTCCCCTTTAGTTTTACCGCCATGTTTGTAATTGTTGTACGCGGCGGTTATAAAAAAACTTAAATACTTGATTGCGCTCTAGTCCTTGCTACCTCCATCATCAACTCTTCTCCTGAATTCTGCGGTATTGCACTCAGTATCTCTGTCTTTTTCGTTCTCTCTGCAAGTAATTCCATTAAAACTTCCCTGGCTTGCTCAATACTTACGCCTTGCTCTATAAATTCTTCTATTTTCTCTGGCATTCGTGATAAGTTACATAAACGTATTAATTCAAGAACTTCAGTACGATACTTAGTTAAATTATCAGTTTCTAGGTCAGTTGTAGTTTGTTCATTCATAGTAATACTCCTGTTTTTATTAATAGATGAAAGAATTGTAATTCCATCTGCAAGACCTATTTCTATTGCTCTCTCGCCAAAATATAGCCCTGCCTCCGTTGATCGAATCTTTTCAATTGAAAGACCTCTGTTCCTCGCTATTAGCTGCACAAACATTTCATATAGTCGGTCTACTTCTTTTTGTAAGCTTTCCATACTTTCAGACGTCATTGGCTCATGTGGATTTAAATCATTTTTTCTACTTCCTGCAAATACTGTGGTATATTTTATTCCACATTTTTCATTAAATCCACTTTGATCTATATGACTTGCAATTACCCCTATGCTTCCTACTCCTGAGGTTCTGCTCACAAATACCTTTTCAGCGCTAGAGGCTATAGCGTACGCAGCAGAATACGCATCATCATTTGCTATCGCTATTATCCTCTTTTTTGCTCTTGATTCATAAATAAAGTCAGCTAGGTCAAATATACCGTTTACCTCTCCTCCGGGGCTATCTATTTCCAGTATAATTGTCTCTATGCTACTATCTGCTAATGCTTGTGTAATTTGTTCTTCTATTTGCTCATATGATGTCATTCCGAGCATTTCATCAAATGCACCAGGTTTTTTAGTTAAAATGCCATGTATCGGTATTATTCCTCTTTCACTATTTCTTACTGCATGTTTTATATTTTTAAAGATAGGCTGCTTTCCTGTTTGTAGTGACAGTAACTCAAAACTCCTTGGTTCTACCATTACACATCTGTTTAGCCATTGTTGTTTCATATCACCTCTTGATTTGCAGTAACCTCAGAATCAAAACTTAAGCCCAGTTCGCTTGCACGTCTTTGATCTTCTGCTATTTCTTGGTCAATTTCTTCAACATCGTAACCCATTTCTGATACTACTTCCGATCGACTCTTAAATCCATTTCTTACTGCCATTTGTTGTGCTTGCTGATCTTTCAGTGGATCCACCCAATCAAATCCCTGTGGTATCCATTTTACTTCTTCTTTCGCTGCTTTTACTACTTTTTCATCTATACTCAGTTCTCCACAAAGCACTGCTAATTCTAGCCATCTATTCTAAATAGGTCTACAAAACTGGAACACTATCACGTTATGCTGTAACATTGCACACCTTCTGCGAAACTCTATCAGCCCTGCTCGAATGGATGAATAATTAACACCTGTTAAATCTCCTGTTAGCTGCTCATATGTTATTCCTGTACCTATTGCTATTGCCCTCAGTTGCTGTCTCATGAATGCTTCATAACTTCCTCCAACATCTGATGGCTCTGAAAATTTTATGTCCTCTCCTGGGTCTAAAAGCTGCATTGTTCCAGGTTCCAGGCCAGATAGTGCTACTCCTTGCTCACTTGCTTCACCTTCTCCCATGATATTTGCTTCTGGATCGAGTCTCGTAATAAATCCAGCAAACATTGCTGCAGTTTTCTTTCTCACCAGCTCTGCATCATCATATTGATCAAGCTCATAAAGCTTCAGCAGTATATTAGAAAGCCAAGGCTCCCCTCTGATTTGCCCAGGTCTTAATGGTCTATAAATATGTAAAACATCATTTGCTGGCACTCTCACTGATTCACCAAACGAGCCTTCACCAGGGTGTTCTTTAAATAGGTAATATGCTTCTCTTTGCCCAAGCTTGTTAAACTCAATCCCGTTTCTTATTACATTACCATTTCCTAAAGTTTGATTTGTTTTATTATCTAAATGTTCAGACTCAAGTACTTGCAGTTGTAATGGCACAGAAAATCTATCTTCCAGCTTTCTCGTTCTTAAACGTACAAAACATTCTCCTCCCTCTATCATACTTCTGCATACTAGAGCTTGTAATCCATAAAAATCACTTATTCCACAGCTATCTGCTTCATCTGTCCATTTTAGCCATAATTCTTGCACTTTCTTTCGAAATTCTCCATCTCTTGCTTTTGATTGTGGTTTTATTCCTGTTCCAATAGAGTTACTTACTATTGTATCAATGATATTTGCTGCATATGGATTTTTTCTTACCACATCCCGAGAGCGGCTACGTAAGTGCCCAAGGCTCTGAGAAAGTAAATTATTTATGCTTCCTGTTTCTCCTTGCCAATACATCACTCTTCTTCCTGAGCCTGACGCATCCCAAGCAGAACTTTTGATTTTTGGCTTACTAAATAGTTGTTTGAAATTTTTCAGCATCATACTAACCAAAATTCTCTTAATTTTTTCAAAGTTCCGTTAAATTTATTTCTGTCACATTTTCCGATTCCTTCTACTTCATGTGGCTCTGGATTTGTTTTACCGTCAGTATATTGCCATAAAATCCAATCATTCCAGCCTTTTGGTAATGTGAGCTCTTTTCTCCAGATTGCTATCCATAATGGACATTTTGTCAAAGTTGGCGTGGCAAAATCCTTAAGAAAATAGCTACTGCCATAAATTAGGGGTAATCTTCCTGTTACTTCTTCAACTCTCTTTACAAATTCCTCAGCTTGCTTAACTGCAATATTTTTGCCACTTTTGTTTTCTTCAATATCCAGCGCAAGTATGGTATTTTTGCTTTCGCCTACCGTTTTTAGAAAATGATCAGCTTGATTCTTGCCGTTTCCTTCTGTGCCAAAATGATATGCTCCCCAGAGTAATCCTTCTTCTTCAGCTTTCTTTCTTCTCTTCGCATACTTTGAATCCACATATTTTAGCCCTTGTGTTGCCTTGTGAATTACTCCAACTATACCATTCTCTTTGTCTAGCTTAAAATTCACATTTTCTTGCCAATGTGACAAATCTATTATTCCATTTACTGGACTCTCTCTATTCTCCCATAGTTTTATAAAAGTTTTTAATTGCTCTAAAAATTCAGAATATTCCTCTTTTACAACTTTTCTCAGAAAATTTTCCCTCATATAACTCCTTTATTTGTTGCAAAAATAATCTTTCGTTTAGGCTTCATTCCAGCAATCTTTAGTTCACCTTTGATGCGTTGTCTGAGGCTGAGCAAATCATTTATCTGAACTTCAGCATATCTCACCACATGGTCACCATATGCAATTGATACCACTCTTTCGCCACTCTGAAGCTTCTTTATTGCTTGTTCAACTTGAATTAGATAATCTTCGTTATACATTTACTACTCGCTGATCCATTTGCTTTTCACTATTTTCTTTGATTTTTTACTTTCTGGTTTTTCACTTAAACTATTCCATTTACTCTCTGGCCATCTATCTATTCCCAGTGCTATCGATGCTGCTCTTGCATAAATCCTACAGTCTAATACTTCATTTCTTTCTCTTACCTTTTGCCACTCTTGTTTGGTATAACCTTTTACTACTTTGCTGACTAATTGCTCTGCCGTTAGCTGCTTAAAATATTCAGGTGCATACTCGGGAAAATGACAGTATCCTGCTGGAGCTTCTTCACCGTCCTTTAAAACATTAAGTAATTGAAAAAGTTCTGACTTTAAAATCGATACTCCCACTGGCCAGAGCTTTATTCCTCTTTTTAGCTTTTGACCACCAACTGTTATATCTACTCTACTTGGGCTGCTAAGTGGTACTAGAGCTTTATTTACACCTTTCACTGCCATTACTCTTCCAGAGCCTTGATGATCTCTTACCCAATTGTATACTTCTTGTGTCGCATACCCAGCATCAACCGCCATCATACTTATCATGTATTCAAGACCATTTTCACCGATAAAATGATGATTTAAGAGCTCAGAGAGTTTTCCCCATACTTCTCCTCTTCCAGTATCACCTTCAAATACTCGGTATTCTATTGACCAACTTTCGCGGCTTTTTCCCCATGCTACAACTTCTACTTCTAAACGATCTTTTTGGACATCTACTCCTGCAGTAAGCACCACTTCTCTCCTAGGTACTGTGCCTACGGGAAAAAATTCTCTCCTGTTAAATAATTGCTTCCAATCTGGTACTTCTCCTTTGTCTACCCAGGTTTCTCCAAGCGTAGTATTTATCCATACTTTTAGTAATTGTTCACTTTCTTTTGCATGAAGAAAATCTTCTACTGCTTGAGTCCAGCTATACCAGCCTACTGGACTATAAAGACTTGAAAGATGAAATCCTTTTTTCTCACCTTTTACTCTATTAGTAGGTCTCCATTCTCCACGCTCAAGCATCTCTGTCTTTTGATGATTTTCTATTTTGCCGCTACATTCAGTGCAGACATAATGTGCTGTTCTTGAGTCGTTGTTTTCCCATTTAATTTGTGACCATTTTAGAACTTGATAGTAATTACAATACGGACATGGTACAAAAAAGTACTGCTTATCTGTTGCTTCAAATTCTTTCTCAATTCTGCTTATTCCATGAATCGTTGGTGTTGATACTAAAAAAATCTTTCGCCGTGCAAATGTATTAGTTCGAGCAATACTGAGCAGCACTGGATCTCCTTCACCACCTGAATCTCCTGGATAGGCGTCTATTTCATCAAGAAAGAGATATTTTACTGGCATAGACCTCAGTCCTACACTGCTGTTTGCTCCAGTTATTACTACTATTCCACCTGGGAATTCCTTACTTTGTACAGTATTGCCTGAGTCTCTTGACCTTGGGTCTTTTACTTTACTCTTTAAACATGGCGTACTCTCTATTAACGGCGCAAATCTTCCTTTTGACCAACGCTTTCCCATTTCAACTGTTGGCTGCACAACTAACATTGGACCAGGAGTCTGATCTATAATATAGCCTATCCAATTGTTACCAGCTTCTGTTCCTCCAATCTGCGCTCCTTTCATGAATACTACTTTTTCTGCTGGTGAGGACGGAGAAAGTGAATCCATGATTTCTTTTAAATAAGGAGTTCTTTCTGTTCTCCATTTACCTGGCTCTGATGCTGCAGTTGGCGCTAAAACTCGATACTCATTTGCCCACTCTGATACTTTAAGCTCTGGATCTGGTTTTAAACCTTCAGAAAAAGATGTGGCGTATATCATTGTCTGCATCTACTCATAATTGGTTCTATCTCAACATCATTAACAGTAGAACTACACTCTTCCAATTCCATAAACATCTTTTTCTGAAATTCCTTTTCTATATATCTTTTGCTCATCTCACTTATCATTAGTGCTATAATAAGCGCAAATATCCCTGTTGTTGTTGCAAAAATGATTGCACTGCTTATTGTTGTTGCTGTTAAACCTATATATGCTGCCATTGCTACTGCGCTAACTGTAATACAGATGCAGATAATATTATTATGTTTTTTCATCCTTTTATCTGCTATTTCTCTCTGTGCTATATATTTATTATGAAGGGTTGGAAAATTAATAACGGTATCTCTGCAGAGCAATGCACCATTTTTTTCAGTAAATAAAACTTTAAGTAACTCTAAATTGTTTGATTTAATTGCTAAATGTAAAACAGGTGTATAATTTGCTCCTTTTTTCAGCAATAACTTTACTACATGTAAATGCCCTTTTTCCGCAGCAAGGTAAACCGGTGATAAACCTTTATTATTTACAATATCAATATCGATTTCTTCTTTTAAGATAGACTCTACAAGCTCAATTTCTCCTCTTTGTGCAGCTAAATGTAGTAGACTATTCTTTTCAGAACCGTATTTATTACTCATCAAAGCCTTCTTTATCTCAGGTTTAGCGTAATCAAATGGTGTCTTACCATTATCATCCCTGATTAAAGGATCTATATCCTCTCGAGTTAGTAAAACCTCTATTGTTTTAAGTCTTTCAGCGTAATGTAGTGGCGTTTTATTTTCGTAGTCTTGCAAATTTACTTGAGCATTAGGCTCCTTTATTAAGCATTTGAGAATATCAAGACACAAATCTCTTTCATCGTAATTAGTATTACTTACAGCTATATGAACAGGCGACAATTTCATTGAGTTTTGTCCCATGCGTGCGCTATTTACATCTGCTCCAAGCTTTAGCAGTAACTTTACTATTTCCAACTTTTTGTTATTAACTGCATAGTGCATTGGTGTCTGATTTCGTGCATCAAAGACATCTATTTCAGCATTTCCTTCTTCCACTAAAATTTTGACAATATTCTCATGTCCTATTCCTGATGCTAGATGTAATGGTGTATGATGCAGAGCATTTCGTACATTAACGTCAATACCTTTTCTGATCAAATATCTAACTGCATTAACTTCACCTATCATTGCAGCTAAATGAAGTAAGCTATCTTGTTCTGATCCGTATTTGTGATTGATTAATGCTTGTAATATTTCTGCTTTTTTACCTTCTTTGGCATAATCTAAGGAGGTTTTGCCTTCATTGTCCTCAACAAAAGGATTAATGTTCTTCTTCGTGAGTAATAAATCCACCATGCTTGACTCGTCAAACTCTATAGCGCAATGTAGTGGTGTCTTTCCATTTAATCCTCTGACATTAACATCTAATCCAGGTTGATTGATGAGACATTTTATTAACTCCAAACTTAAGTTATCAGCCATTTTATATTCAAAATCTTTTTTATATTTGAAATTTAGTATTAGATAATTCTTGTAATGAGTTTGTAATCTCTTCGGTTAGCGTCTTATGAATCTTTTCAGTGTCGCTCAGTGATGCAAGCAGTGCTGAAACTCTATTTGGAATATTAAGCAAATTATTACGGACAACTCTTGCTACATTAAATGCATCGCGCTTTACTTCCTCTACTGCTACAAGTTCACCAATCCCAGCCTTAGCTTTCGCCTCAAGCAGTTTACCACGTTCCATCTCATTTTTTATTCGCGTTTTTAGCAACATTGTAGAAAGGTTATTTGTATTTTCGTTTTCTGGATTTTTCCTCCTAAGTGGCTGACTTGGATCTCTTATTGCTGCCACCGCTTCATTTGCTTGTTCTCTACTGATCAAACCATCCTCCAACTCAACTATTCCTTTCTTTACTAAATAACAGACATATTGCTTTGATACTCCTATCTCTCTTGCCCATTCCGTTTGTGTGATCTTTTCCACTTTTTTTGCTTCTTTTTTACAAATTTTCTTCTTGAATCTCTGAAAAGGTTTTGCCAGTACCGGCTAAAATGGCATCTCTTCCGGTATATATTTGCCAACGTTTTATAGTTACATCTACAAATTTTGAATCTAGCTCTATTGTCCTACAAATTCTTCCTGTTCTCTCGCATGCAATCAGTGTACTTCCAGAGCCGCTAAATGGATCAAGTACGATATCTCCTGATCTACTGCTATTAACTATTGCTCTTTCCATTAGCTCTACTGGCTTCATTGTTGGATGTAGTGTATTGTGCGTTGGCTTATCATAAAACCACAGATCACTTTGATTTCTACCCCCATGCCACTCACGTTTATTGCCGCTTTTCCATCCATAGAGCATTGCTTCGTATTGTCTTTGATAATCTGATCTTCCTAGCGTAAAGTGATTCTTTGCCCAAATGATAAATGTTGACCATTTCCCTCCCGCTTCCTCAAATACTTTTTGTAACGTTGAAAACTCTGATGATGATATGCAGATGTAAATTGCACCTTTCGTATATGCTAAAATATGGGAACAGATGTCGTAGAGAAAAAGTTCGTACTTTTCACCTTGATTATCGTTTAATATTTTTTTCTCTTCTCTTTCCTGACTGCTACCGTAATCAACGTTATATGGAGGATCACATACGGTAATATCTGCCATTTTATTATCTAATACCGCTTTATATGATTCAACTAAAGAGCTATCACCACAATAGATTCGATGATCACCTAAAATCCATAAATCAGCTGGTTTTGTTATTTCTACTTTTTTGTCATCAACAACTAAGTCAGAAAGATCTTCTTCTTCACCATCTAAATCATCAAGAAACCGTTGAACTTTTTCTAATTCAAATCCAGTCATTTTAAGATCAAACTGTAAATCTTCTAGCTCCTGAATTTCCACTTTTAAAAGCTCATCGTCCCACTTTGCCCAATTAGCTGATTGATTGGCCAGTAATCGAAAAGCTTTGGTTTGTGGTTCATTTAAATTATCACTTAAAACCACTGGAATACTCTCCATACCAAGCTTTCTTGCTGCTTTAAGTCTTAAATGACCATCAACCACAGTTCCATCGCTTTTTGCAACTATTGGTATACGAAAGCCAAATTCCCGAATAGAAGCACACATTCTGTTGACCACATCGTCATTTTTACGTGGGTTACGCTCATATTCAACTAGGTTTCGAGTAGGATAGTAGTGGATTGCTAAATTCATATCTTAATAATTAAAAAATTAATATTCAAAATATATCTGACGCTAGAGAAGGCCTGGGGTCTGACCCACCAAACCCGCCATTATGGCCGAAAGGACCCACTTTTTATGGATTTTTCATCTTATTAATATCTTTACTGAAATCCATAACATAGAACATTAATGCTAAAGCATCAGATTCATTATCATCTTTAGGCAAACCCCCTTTTTCCTTTACAGCTTCAATAACTTCACTCTTACTTGCATTACCTTTGCCTGTTATAAAGCGTTTTATAGCTTTAACATTAACACCTTGGTAGGGAATATTGTTCTCTTCACACCAAGCAGACAGCACTGCAAGAAAACCACCATAGCAATGAGCTGCATCAGTTCCTAGATGTCTTCTTACTTCCTCAAAATACACTGCAGTGAACTCATGTTTCAAAGAATTAAGCCAATTGTTAAAACTTAAAAAACACATTCCACCTCCACTGAAACGGCTACCATGAAAGCTTTTGCTTCCACTTTCAATTACTCCATCTGTTAGAATTGCCCAGCCCGTTTGTTTGCCGAGATCTAGTGTTAAGATTGACGTACAAAAACTCCTTTGTGTAATTAAAGTTCAATGCCCTGTATAATATATATGTACGATGACTCGCAAATTCGTCCGCAATTTTGAAAAAAAATTAAAAAAAATTTCATATCCTGCCATTTGAGTTTTTACTTATCTTAATAACTATTTTACATAACTTATATTACGCCAATATTTATATTATTATATTATCATATATTATATTTTACCTGTATTTAAATATATATATAATATATATAAGACTTCAGTAATCCGTAAATCCTCTTCACTGGCCGATTTTAGCCACTTAACTTTAGAAACGGCTTTTAGGAATAGAACATAAAAAAGACAATATTATCAATAACTTAACGATTACTGCTTTCTGAAATACTAATTAGTAATTCAGAAATTAGGTACGAAATTGGTAGTTTTTTACCTATGAAAAAGTAGCTTCAGTAGTGTATCAAAACGTTTAAATCTTATTTTAATTTTTAAAGATTTTATTCTTTTAGATAAAAAAATTATTACTACTTTTTTATAATAAATTAGTCATACAAAGTCTTGGTAAAAATCTCTATTCATGAAACTTTTGGAGTTTTTATGAAGAATTCTTATCAAGGAATCGATTCTACAATTGTTAAACATGTGAGATTTCAAGCTTCGCGCCTTAAATCCAAAAGCTGTTTTATTAACGAAAGTCTCGAAGATATAGAACAAGAGCTTTTTTGTCAGGTTTGGCAATATCTTAACCAGCACGATGAGAAAAGAAGTAGTTTTAGTACTTTCGTTGCTAGATTAGCTAATTATTGTGCTCGCAATATGTTACGCAATCAGTTATGTCTAAAACGTAATATAACTTTTGATGATATAAACGACGATATTCCAGATCATAGGAACTCGGAAATCGAAGCGATAATTCGCACTGACATAAATAATATAATTTCAACTTTGTCTGAAAAAGATAGTAATTTATGTTAATTACTTAAGGTATTTACTATTACTGAAGTTTCTGTAATAACCAAAATACCAAAGACAACTATCTATCGCACACTAGAACGAATACGCAATAAATTCTCAGTTTTAGAGAAGTTATAAGCTCTCGATTATATTTGCTCAAAATTTTTTTTTGCAAATTGCGGACGAATTGCCTAGGTCATCGTACATATATATTTAGGTACTGGGAGAAAAATGAAAATAATGAACAGCAATGAACGGCTAAAAGTTCAAACAGGTATAAAAATGGTCATCTTTGGTCCTTATGGTATAGGTAAAACTAGTCTCTTAAAGACCATAAATGAACCAACACTTTGTCTTGATTTTGAGGCAGGTTTACTTGCTGTTCAAGATTGGCAAGGGGATTCTGTAAGTATTCGTACTTGGAATGAGGCAAGAGATATTGCATGTCTCATAGGTGGTCCTAATCCTGCGTTAAAATCTGACTCAGCATATAGCCAAAGACACTATGAGCATGTATCCAGTAAATACAGAGAGCTTGCTTCGGAGTTTCTCAAGTATCGCTGTATTTTTATCGATAGTATTACAGTAGCCTCGCGTTTATGTCTATTATGGGCAAAAATGCAACCTGAAGCTTTTTCTGAAAGATCAGGAAAGCAAGATATGAGAGCTGCTTACGGATTACTTGCTCAAGAGATGATGGCTTGGCTCAATCAGTTTCAACATATTCCAAATAAAGACATCATTACAGTTGGAACTCTTGGACAATACCTTGATGATTTCAATCGCTCAACTTGGCTACCTCAATGTGAAGGTACTAAAACCGCAAGTGAAATTCCTGGGATAGTTGACGAAGTAATCAGTATGGTTGGAATCAAGAAAGATGATGGTACAGAGGTTCGTTCATTTGTCTGTCAGACAATTAATTCTTGGGGATATCCTGCTAAAGATCGAAGTGGTTGCCTTAATATGGTTGAAGAACCGCATCTAGGAAAACTTCTTACAAAAATTAAAACTAAAGCTTTTGCAATTCAACCTGTCACGCCCAACATATAGGAGGTTATTATATGCTACAAAACTTTTTAACTATTGGTCAAAAAATTCCTTTTTTCAGTGTGAAAGAATACTTGAATGATCAATCGCCAATACCAGAAGATATAATCTCACCAAGAATTTTAACAAAAAGAGGCTTATTGGTACTGGGTGGCCCACCTAAAATCGGTAAAAGCGACTTTTTGATCTCTTGGCTTGTCCACATGGCTGCTGGTAGATCATTTCTCGGTATGACACCAAGTAGACCTTTGAAAATCTTCTACATGCAAACTGAAATTGAATATGAATATATGAAAGAACGGTTGCAACAACTTGATAATGAACTTTTGAATGTAGCTGCTAACAACTTAATCATTACGCCAAAAGTGCACTTATCATTTAATCATGATGAAATAAGTGAAATTAAGGAAATTGTGAATGAACGCTTTAAACCTGATGTTTTGGCCATAGATCCATTACGTAACATCTTTAGCAGTGAATATGGAAATGAAAATGATAATAGTGCTATGTTATTCTTTCTGCAAAAGACTCTTGAGAAGTTACGCAGTGCTGTCAATCCAGATGCTTGTATTGTACTTACTCATCATACAAAAAAATTATCAAAAAAGATGCTCGAAGAAGATCCATTTCAAGGCCTAAGTGGTGCTGGATCTTTACGTGGATTTTACAGTACTGGTATGGTGATGTTTGCTCATGATGAAGAAAGCAGTGTACGCCAGATAGTATTTGAGCTTCGTAATGGTGAACGCGTGCCAAACAAACTTGTCGATAAGATAAATGGTCATTGGCAGCTAATGGAATAGCTAATTTTTCACTTTAAAATCAACTTATAGGAGAACGTATGCTACAAGATTTTTTAACTGATTTTAATAACGCGAAACTGCAGAGCAGTTTAATACCGAAAGGTACAATAGTCAAGGTAAAAATGGCAATAAAACCTGGAGGTTATGAAAATTGGTTCACTAAAAACTACACTACTGGCAGTATCTATTTAAATGCAGAATTTACCATCACTGAAGGCCCATATGCAAAACGCAAGATTTTTCAGATTATAGGTATCAAAAATGGCAAAGCAGAAGGTGAAGAAGACATCTGGGGAGAATCTGGACGTTCTATGCTGCGTAGTATTTTGGAATCATCCAGAAATATTCATGCAAATGACACTTCAGAGAAAGCAGTTACTGCTAGAAGAATCAACTCTATAGCTGATTTTAACGATTTAGAGTTTACAGCAAAAGTAGGCGTTGAAACTAATAATACGTACGGAGATAGGAATAGGATTACTACAGTTATTACTCCAGAATTACAAAAGAGTTTTCAAGATGATTGGTTACCATTTTGAAGTATGACGAAGGAAAGTTGTGGGCTGCTGTTATTACTAGAGCTATTCAGGATGCAGCAGGAAAAAACCCTAAACTTAAAAAAGAGGCTTGTCAATGGATTCGCTCACGATCTTTTGAAACTGTTTGTGAGCTGGCTAATCTTGACTTTAAACGTCTAAAAAATATGTTGAACAAATTTGGAATAAACAAGGAGAATTTTATGGATTTTTCATCTAAAAATGCTTTAAAAATAAAATCATTATTAATTAATAATATCAAAGATTGTTTATCTTATTTGTTGCCTGATGGCAAATCTTACCAAGATAAATTCTATATTGGCAGTAGAAATGGAAATAAGATAATAGTTGAAATGGAAGGAGAAAATGCAGGAAATTGGTACAACCTGATCGAAGAAAAGAAAGGAAATATAGTAGACCTTTGGACTTTAGTTAAAGGTAATATAGATTCTGCTGAGACATGGTTGAACGGTAAAGATGAAAGAAGTTCCACATTACAAGAAAAACAAAACGAAGAAAAAGCATTTTCTGTAAACCATTACTTAAATGACAAATCACCAATGCCAAAAGATATAATAGGCCCAAGAATTTTGACACCAGGTGGTCTTTTGGTCATAGGTGGTACTCCAAAGATTGGCAAAAGTCATTTTCTTCTTTCTCTATTAGTACATCTGGCAGCAGGAAGATCATTTCTTGGCATGAAACCTACAAGATCGCTAAAAATATTCTATCTACAAAATGAAATGGAATATGATTATATTAGAGAACGTATACAACAACTCAACAAACTTCCTCATTTAGCAACAGAAAACTTAGTTGTGACGAACAAGATGAATTTGACCTTAAATGAAGAAGGTATAGAAAAAATAAAAAATATGGTAGAGGAAAAGTTTGATTTAGTTGTGATTGATTCTCCTTATAATTCCGTTAACTATGGTCTGCAGCATGCAATAGAAAAACTACGTTCCAAGATTAATCCTATGGCTGGAATAATCATCACAAATCACACCAAAAAAGTATCTACCTCTATATTGGAAAAGAATCTATTTCAAGCTCTCGTTGGTGCTAACGCTTTAAGAAGTTTTTATACATCTGGAATAGTAATATTTCAACCCAATAAACGTACAAATATCTTGCAAGTAGTATATGAACTTAGAAACGGTAGATCTATACTAACAAAATTCATCAACAAGATTAATGGATGTTGGAAATCTGCTAACGTTATAGCTAGAACATAAAAACACAGATTTTCAGGTAGTTATGGATATTTATTGTTCACAAAGAAATGGACATTATAAATTATTAGGGAAGAAAGAACAGTTAAGAACTCAACTCCTATCAAATATAAGGTCATGTCTTTCTTATTTACTGCCAAGAGGAACTTTTCGTGGTGATAAGTTCTATGTAGGTGATCTGCAAGGCAGTAAAGGGAAAAGTATGATAGTTGAGTTAACTGGCAGTAAAGCCGGATTATGGCACGATTTTTCTACCGGAGAAGGAGGAGATATTTTTGATCTTTGGGCTGCTGTTACTGGAAAAAATCAATTTACTGACACGATAGAAGATATTGCTAAGTGGATTGGTTATTCGGAAAAAAATAACACTCTGGGGCAACCAACGGCATCATGGAACTATTACGATGAAAGTGATCAAGTGATTGCTACAGTTTATCGTTATAACACTGATTCAGGAAAAAGATATCTTCCTTTTGATGTAAAAAGGTCTAATTTTACTCCACCAGAGACCAGGCCTTTATATAATATTCCAGGTATCATGAAATCTGATAAGGTGATTTTAGTTGAAGGTGAAAAGTGTGCAGATGCTCTGATAGAGCAAGGTATGACTGCCACAACTGCAATGTTAGGAGCAAATGCACCAATAGAAAAAACAGACTGGTCACCACTTAAGGGTAAGCATGTTATTATTTGGCCAGACAATGATGAACCAGGTAAACAATATGCTGAGAAAGTTGTGAAAAAGCTTACTTTTCTTGGTGTTTTATTACTTACTCTTCTTGAAATACCTGACAATAAACCAAAAGGATGGGATTCAGCTGATGGTATAGAAGAAAAGATGAATATTCCTGAATTCATTGAAAATAACTCGAAAAAAATCATCGTTAAGCAATTGCTTAATATTCAAGAATGGAGCGTAGAACGTTTTATAGGTCCAGTACCAGAGCAAAAGTTTCTTGTTGAAGGGTTATTTCCTTTAGGAGTAACATCTATTCTAGCTGCGATGGGAGATACTGGTAAAGGTATGCTTCTGCTTGATTTAGCACTGAAAGTTGCGAGTAGAAAAGATCAGCCATGTGGTTTTGGTCCTTTAGTTACTGAACATGGATCTGTGGTAATTTTCTCAGCAGAAGATGATATGAGTGAAATACATCGTCGTTTAGAGCGTCTTGATTCGCAATGCGAAAGATTAAAATATAAGGATAGGCTCTTTATTGTACCATTACCAAATGTTAGTGGATCACTTACAATCATAAAGAGTGTTTCAGGTAAAGTTATAGAGACTTCTCCTGAATTTGAATCGATAACAAAACAACTTAATAAAATAAAAGACTTAAAATTAATCGTATTTGATCCACTTGCATCATTTGTGCATGCTGATTTAAATACTGACCCAGCCGTAGGCGATTATTTGATGTCTTTATTATCTGATTTAGCAGGTAGCACTGGAGCATCAATAATTACTGCCCACCATATGAGAAAGCCAAAAAGTGAAAAACCTATATCGACTGTTGAGCAAGCACGAGATGCCATTAGAGGTACATCTGCTCTTGTTAATGGTGTTAGGTGTTCATACGCTTTTTGGTCTGTGGAAGATGCAGCTAAACCGACAATTTTTAAATCAATAGGAGAATCTGTAAGACAGAACGCATTATTTTATGGAGCAATTGTTAAAGCAAACGGTTTGGCTGATCGCACTTTACGCACTTATTTAAGAAATGAAGAAACAGGATTGTTAGAAGACATAACTGAAAGATTAAAAATAAAAAATATGAACGAAAAAGATTCAAAGCAGCATCTTATAACTGCAATTACACGAGCAGCAATTTCTGGACATCCATTTACCCATACAGGAAGTACAGGAGTGTATAAACAGCGGCATAGACTACCTGAGGAGTTTCACAGTATAGGGAGAGATAGAATGGAGCGTATAGTTCAAGAGCTGTTACAAGCACGGAAGCTGGTTAAGGGAATGGCTACTGGTTCAAAAGAAGATAAATGGCTTGACATTCCTAGCGGACCATTTGCTCGTGGTGTTGGAAAATTTAGCTGTGGAGCTGAGCTATTCTCCTAAAAATTTTTTCTGATATAAAAAAAATATTTTGATTTTTGCGGACGAATTTTGAAGTCATCGTACATATATATAATATAGGGAGAAAAATGTCAATACTCACACAATCAGGAAGAGCAGCAATAGCAGCCAGCATAAAAGAGCAACCTCTACATCTTGCCTGGGGCAGTGGTGATGCAAATTGGGAAAGTAGCCATCAGGTCGAAAAAGTTTTTGTTGAGGGTGAAATAGCCCTAGATCACCATCCCATTAAAGACGTAAAAGTTTTTATCGGACAAACAACTTATCAGCCAAGTGTTGACTATACAGTTGATAGTAGTACTGGTCTAATAAAACGTACGGAAAATAGCTCTATTCCAGTAAGTGATAAAGTTACTGTACAGCATACTGAAAGCACACCACCTGAACTATAAATTCTATAAAGCTCTTGAATGAACTTGGCAGACGTACTGCAGATGAAGTGCTATTCTGCACAGGTGATGAAAATGGCGAACTTATAACTCCTTCTGGAAGGTTTAGGCCCTTAAATGTACCAACTAATAACTTGTACCTTAAATTTACTTTCGATTTCACGGACGCAGCAAATCAAGTTATACGGGAATTAGGGGTTATGGTTGGTACTAAAATAAAAGAAGGATTACCTGAAGGACAGAGATATTTCGAGCCAAAAGACGTGGAAAATCCTGGAATTTTGTTAGTTTTAGAACATACCGTACCACTTATCAGAACATCTGCAACTCGGGAAACTTTTTCATTTGTTGTAACTTTTTGAAACAAAATGACCTTAAATAGTTATTATAACCGCTTTAATCCTGACAAAGAATACGAAAAAAGCTTGTTCCTGGCAGGAAGAGGTCTACAGTCAGCAGAATTAAACGAGACTCAGGAGTATGCTCTCTCTAAGCTTAAAGGCATAGGTGATGCAATATTCCGTGATGGTGATGTTATAACAGGAAGCAATTGTATTATAGATAGAGAAACTGGTAAAGTTACACTTGAAGGAGGAAAAATCTATCTGCGTGGTGCAGTTAGAAAAGTCGAAAAAGAAGAGTTTGTTGTTCCTCTTAATACTATAGTTCGTATCGGTGTTTATTACGTAGAATCTACCATTACAGAACTTGAGGATGAAAATCTTCGTGATCCTGCTGTTGGTACACGTAATTATCAAGAAGTAGGAGCTGCAAGGCTTAAAGTTTCCACCATTTGGGGATATCAAGTAGAAAGTGTTACTGTTAACTCTACAAATGGCGAATTTTACCCAATTTACAATATTGAAAATGGAGTATTGATAGAACATTCACCGCCACCACAAGCAAATATAGTAACTACAGCTCTTGCTCGTTATGATAAAGAAGCCAATGGTTCCTACGTTGTAAATGGCCTAGAGGTAATGTTTCTACATAAAGAAGGTGGAAAAGAAGTATTCGTGATTAATGAGGGTAAAGCTCATGTTGATGGTTATGAGATTGAGTTACCTCATAGTATTCGTGTTTCTTTTGATGAAGATCCGAATATAAAATCAGTTGAATCAGAACCACATACTTTTCAGCCAAATAGCCAAAGAGTAATGGAACTTAAAGTTAATGATTTTCCAATTAATGAAATCAAGAAAGTAGATATCACCATTCAAAAAACCATCACTGTTACTCACGGTTCATATTCAGGAGCCATTGATCCGATACCTGACTCTGCAGTACTTGAGATTATTCAAACTAAGCAAGGCAATGTTATTTATGAAAACAGTATAGACTATAAGTTAAATGCAGGAAACGTCGATTGGTCATTACCTGGTAAAGAGCCAGCTCCTGGAAGTAGTTACCTGATAACCTACCGCTCTCGCACTCATGTAAGCCCTGAAGATATAAGTGAGCAGGGGTGTAAAGTAAAAGGAGCAGTTGATAACAGCTTGGTTCTGATTGATTACACCTGGAAAATGCCCCGCTTTGATTTAATTACTATCGATAGCAAAGGAGTGGTAAGAAGAATAAAAGGAATTTCTCACCCTTGGCGACCATCGATGCCTAAAGCACCCTCTGGACAACTTTTGCTCTGCTACATTCATCAGACGTGGAAAAAAGGCGAAGGGGTAAAAATAGTGAATAATGCTATTCATGCTGTACCGATGAATGAACTTGAAGCAATGAAAAAAGGAATAAATGATCTTTATGCGCTGGTTGCACAGGAACGTCTACGCAGTGATGCAAATTCAAGAGAACCTACCACCAAAAAAGGAGTGTTTGTTGATTCATTCTTTGATGATGATGTGCGTGATCAGGGAATTTCGCAGTCTGCAGCGATAGTAAATAAAGAACTGATATTGCCAATAGACGTGGAAATTATTGATGTTGAAAAGGGGAAAAAACCTTATTTATTGCCATATGAACTTGAGCCAGTACTGGAGCAGCTTTTACAGACTAAAGGAGAAAAAATTAATCCGTATCAAGCTTTTGATCCAGTACCAGCACAAATTACTCTAAATAAAGATATTGATCACTGGACAGAGGTTACCACGAATTGGAAAAGTCCAGTAACTAAAGTATTTAATATTACGGAAATAACAGAGCTGCTGTCAAGTACTTCATACGAAGCTGAATTTATGAGAGAAGCAGTACAAGATTTTGAAATTGAAGGTTTTGAGCCAGGTGAAAAGCTTAAAGAAGTAAGATTTGACGGAATAAGTATTCAACCTATGGAATAAGAAAGAGTAAAAAAAGATGTTAACAGCCAATAATCAGGGGAAAATAAAGGGAAAAATAAAAATCCCAGCAAACATTCCAGCAGGTACTAAATTAGTACAGTTTTATGGGAATAAAGGAAGCTATGGAGAGGCAACTTATACTGGTAAAAAAACTATTACTATAGAAGAAAGAAGAAGAGTGATCGCAGCAAGACGAGTTGATCCTTTAGCACAAACATTTACTTTAAATGAGAGTAGGCACATAGGAGGTGTGGAGCTATGGTTTATAAATAAAGGCAAAAAACGTGTTGTTGTGCAGATTAGAGAAACAGCAGTGGGAATGCCCTCGCAGACTGTCATTGCTGAAAGCTATATTGAGCCAAAAGATATAAAGATAGATGGTACGGCAACACGTATTACTTGGTCACCAGTGTTTTGCCATGCAGGAGAGGAGTATGCAATAGTACTGCTTACTGATGATTCGGGTACTGCAGTAAAAATAGCAGAACTTGGTAAGTATGATACAGTAAATAGCCGTTGGGTAACGAGTCAACCATATCAAGTAGGAGTATTACTCTCATCTAGCAATGCAAGTACCTGGACTCCACATCAAAATTTAGATTTAACGTTTCGATTACTAGCAGCAAAATTTAGCGAAAGTTCTCACGTTATTGATCTGGGAAAAGTTACTGCAAACAACGTATCAGATTTAATAGTTTTAACAAATGTTGAAAAAGTAGCATTTGATACCAATGTGGAGTTTATCTTAACAGATGAAGAGGGAAAAGAGAACTTTTTGTCTGATAATTTGCCACTTGCACTGCGTGAAAGATTATCTGGAGAGCTAACAGTAAAGGCAAGCCTAAAAGGAGGGCGAGAAAAAAGTCCAGTGCTATATCCTGGGTTACAGCTAGTTATGGGTAATATAGGGGAAAAAGGAGATTATGTTACAAGAAGTATTACAGCAGGAGCTAACACTAAGATCACCATAACATATGATGCGTTGATACCTGGCACTGCAGACATTAAAACTTATGTAGAGAAAAACGTGGGAGAATGGCAATTAGTAAACTTAACATCAGGAAAACCAATTGGAGAAAATTGGGTAGAGAGAACTCATCTGCTATCAAATTTTAATGCTAATGAGACTAGGGTAAAATTAGTTTTGAGTGGAACGGTTGTCTATCGGCCAAAAGTGAAAAATTTGCGAGTGATTATTACTTAAATCAATGCCAAATGACCAAAGCAAACGAGGATATACACTACCACATCCAGAAAACATTGCAGTGGAAGATGTAGTACGTATTCGAAAAGCTATAGAAAAAATAGATGAAGATATTACCGAAAGAGAAGATGAGCATAATCAACTAAAAAATAATTTTAAACGATTTAGATTTGAAACTTTTTTGAATTTTTGGGAATGAAAGAAGCAATAGAAGCATTACATCAAAGGATAAAGGATTTAGCAGCAAACAGCACACCTGATCAACTGGCATATCTTGCAAAATCTCTGGAATTGATAGCAGATAAAAAAGCTATTTCTGACATTGTGCAAATGACTGAAGTGAAAGAGATAATTGATGCACTACAGAGAAGGCTTAAAGATTTAGCAGCAAATAGTACACCAGATCAACTAGCATATCTTGCTAAAGCACTGGAATCAATAATTGGCAAAAGTGCAGTTTCTGAAATTGTACAGATGACAGATGGTAAGTTAAAAGAACTTCTAAACGCTGCAAGATCACATTTGAATGACATAAATACCAATAAGGAAAATTCAATATCGGCAATAACTGTAGCAAAGACAAAGTCTGTAAATGAGATCAATACGCTAAAAACTAATACCTTGGATACTTTAAAAGCATCATCAGATTCACATATATCGCTACTTGATACGAGAAAGAATGCCAACATTGCAGCAATAAATAGTGTTGGCAATGATCATAAAGATGGTCTAAAAGGTTTAGTGAATAACTTCCGTACTGTTAATGATGTGCCAAGTGGTTCATCGATTATGAGGGAGATAAGGAGCAGAGAACCAACCAAGCTTAACTCCATAAATGATGTACCAAGTGGCTCATCAATCATGAAAGAAGTAAGAAATCGTCATATGATTGAACCTGGAGCATTACCTTTTTTATTTGGTGTACTAAGTAGAAAAAATAATTACTTTGGCCACGGAACTTTTACAACTGAGCTTGGTCAGTGGAGTAGTGATGTAACAAAAACAGACTATATGCTACAACTACTAGCAGGTACTCACACATATGATACAAGCTATGTTAGTTTTTATCGGCCAAGACAACTCAGTTTTTTAGAGGGAAGCAAAGGTACATTTATCTATGGAGAATCATACCCAAGATTTATGTATGATGGATTTTCTGAGCAATTCAATATGCTGAAATACCCTTATGCTGCATTGGGAGTAATATTCGTAAAAAACACAAGCAATGTAGATATAAGTAAAACTCTAAACTTTGTTGGATCTGCAATGTGGTACAAAGATGAAGTTAATTATGGAGGAGCAGGATTATTTATAGGTACACCTGATAAAACTAACACAAGGAAGTCAGATATTTCGAGAATTACTTGGACACGTATTTACCAGCATGAAATTAGCAGTCCTGAATTTATTGCATCAGGTAACATAATCATTCCAGCAGGAAAAACTGTTACAGTGTTACTTTATACGTCATCCAATCTTCACTCAGAAGGTGAAAGAGTTGGTGAGACACCTGAGTTCTTTGCAAGTGAGCACACGTATAGCACAATCTATGGTCAATTTATTCAGTGGGGAATATATAATTTTCGCAGCAATTTTTTAACCAAAGGGCTTGAGATAGATGTAGAAAGGACATTAAGAGCGTGGCAATGTCCTGGGTTAGATGCAACATATAAGCTTTGGCAGTAAAAGAGGAAGAAAATACGCTTACAAATAAGTTGAAATAACAATACTTGAAAACAAGCTAGAGAGGATTTTTATTGATAATCGTTTAACAGAAGGGGGAGAAATTGCCAAGAGGAGTAAAGAAGATATTGAGTTGGAGTTATTGCAAAATGAGAAATTTTCTATACTTTCTAGTTTTTGTCTTTATTTTAATAAATATACTAAATCTTAAAAAGTAGTAATCAGAAGATTTGGAACAAGAAGAAAATTAGGGAAATCAAAGAGTTACAGAGTTTTTTAACAATTTTAAAGAGCAAGTTTTAGCAAACTTATAACGCAACTATATGACAGAACAATTTTTACATGGTGTAAATGTTATTGAGGTAACCTCAGGGGCAAGATCAGTACGTACAGCTAAATCATCAGTGATAGGTGTAATTGGTACTGCACCTGAAGCTGATGAGCAAAAATTTCCACTGAATAAACCAGTACTGATAGCAGGAAGTTTAAAAGAAGCAGCAAGGCTTGGAAAGAGTGGAAGTTTACCTTCTGCAGTAAATGGAATATTTTCCCAAATGGGAGCAACAATAGTAGTTATTCGAGTTGAAGAAAGTGAAAACAGCGATCCAAAATTAAAAAAAGAAGAAACGCTGAAAAATGTAATTGGAGGAGTTGATAAAGAAACCGGAGAATACCAGGGAATAGAGGCATTCCTCAGCAGTGAAAGTATAGTTCATGTTGCTCCAAGAATATTAATTGCACCTCAGTTTACTCACCAACTACCAGAAGATGGCAAAAATCCAGTAGTTGCAGCATTAATTTCTATAGCAGAAAAGCTGAGAAGCATAATAGTAGCAGATGGACCAAATACCAATGATGAAGAAGCAATAAAGTGGAGAAAAAGCGTAGGCAGCTCAAGAATTTACGTAGTTGATCCATGGGTTAAGGTATTTATTGAAGGAAAAGAAGAAATCTTGCCATCGAGTCCATTTGTAGCTGGTTTAATAGCGAAAGTAGATAGCGAACAAGGATTTTGGCATTCACCTTCAAACAAAGAGATAAATGGTATTGTTGGCACAAGCAGGCCTATTGATTTTACACTTGGCGATAGAATCTCTCGAGCAAACCACTTAAATGAAAATGAAGTAACAACGATAATTCATCAAAATGGCTATAGGCTTTGGGGAAATAGAACATGTTCAAATGACTCAAAATGGGCTTTTTTGTCAGTGAGAAGGACTGCAGATTTAATTAACGATAGTTTACTTCGAGCTCATTTATGGGCAGTTGATCGCAATATTACCAAAACTTATATAGATGATGTGATTGAAGGGGTGAATTCTTATTTGGCAAATTTAAAAGCGCAAGGAGCGATTATCAGCGGAAAATGTTATGCAACACCAGAGCTTAATACACCAACAAATATTGCAAGCGGGAAAGTGTATTTTGACTTTGAGTTTACACCACCATATCCGGCAGAACAAATAACATTCAAATCTCATCTCGTAAATATAAGTTAGGAGAAAGCAAAGTGTTACCGAAAATACTGAGAAATTTTAACGTATTCGTTGATGGTCGTGGTTATGCAGGAAAAATAGATGAAATAACCTTGCCAAAACTTACCATAAAAACAGATGAATATAGAGCTGGTGGTATGGATATTCCAATAAATATTGATATGGGCATGGAAAAGCTTGAAGCTGATTTTACTTTTGCAGAATATGATTCAGAACTTTTTAGACTTTTTGGTTTGATAGATGGAAATTCAGTAGCTTTGACGCTCCGTGGAGGAATGCAAGGTAGTGGTAGCAATGATATTGAAGCTGTAATAATCAATTTAAGAGGCATTTTTAAAGAATTTGATTTTGGTAGCTGGAAACCTGCTGAAAAAGCAACGCTGAAGTGTACTGTAGCTGCCCATTATTATAAACTTACGATAGGTGGCAATGAGCTGATAGAAATCGATGCTGAGAATATGATTAGAAAGATAAATGGCGTTGATCAAATGGCCTTGCTACAAACGATTCTAGGGATCTAATATGGTTGACAAAATTACATAAAAATGTTAAAATATAAGAAGTTGTAGGTATATAGTTAATATGGATTCTAAAGCTCATACAAATTCCATAGAGCAGCTAACTGGTTTACTTGTTAGTGTAGCACAATCTCAAGACAAGTCCGTTTTAAAGTTATTAACTGAATTAATGGAAGAAGAAATTGAAGATATGGAATTATCTAAGATTGCTGACGAACGCTATAAAGAAAAGAGGGTTAAACATCAAGATGCCTTCTGGGATTAAGCCTTACAATATAGACTATTCAGAATCTGTTATAAAGAAAGACATTCCGGCTCTTCCAGCAAAAGTAAAGTTAATGATTAAGAAGGCAATAATGGAGCGTCTAACAGTTGATCCAATTGGACTTGGAAAGCCATTAAAGCATAACTTAAGTGGACAACGTAGTCTACGGGTGAGTACCTATCGTATACTTTATTATATAGATGTACCAGAACATACAGTAGTTATTACTTCAATTGAACACAGAAAAGATTCTTATCAAAGCTAATCCTATTTATAGCACCATACAAAGAAATTAGTTATGTAAAAGCCGATATAGACTTTTATTTCATTAACTTTTTAAGGAGGAACATGCAAGCTATAACACTTAATAACCCAATAACAGTTGATGGAATTTCTGTCTCAGAACTTACTGTTAGACGTCCAAAAGTTAGAGACTATCTTGCAATTGAACGCTTAAATGGTAGTGACCTTAGTAAAGAAGTAACTTTGACTGCCAATTTAACATCAGTTGCAAAAGAAGCAATTGAAGAGTTAGATATTGCTGATTATGTGAAAATTCAAGAGGTATTAAAGGATTTTTTTTCACCGATTATCCAAAAAACTTGAGATTAGAAGTATTAATGTTCAGCTCTGTTGTAGGAGGCGGGGTTGAACAAATACTTGATATGGAGATTAATGAATTTATCTTATGGCATAAAGCAGCGAGGAAGGTACAATGTCAACATTATCTATAAAAATCGGAGCAGTTTTAGATGGCAGTTTCAGTACTGTAATAAAAGGAAGTAGCAGTCAACTTACTCATCTTGGTGAGAATATAAGAAAGCTTGACTCATCTTTAAAATCAGTATCAAAGTTTAAGCAGTTAGGTCATGATGTTTTGACTAGCAAGAGGTCATGGAAAGGCTTTGAAGATCAAGTAAAATCTTTAGCTAAACAAATGAAGGCAATAGAGAAACCGAGCAAAATTTTAAAAGCAGAATTTGACAAGGCCAAAACCTCTGCAATAAAAGCAAAAGAAGCATATTTGAAAAAGAGAGATGCTTTGCATTCATTTAATGAAGAAGTAAGAAAAAGTGGAAGAAATATTAAGTACTTAGTAAGTGACCAACATAAACTTGGCTCTTCTATTGAAGTATTAAAAGGTAAGTATGGTAAGCTTGGATCTGCAATACGTAGTCACCAAAGTTTTTTAGCAAGCAAAGCACATTTTAAGTCACAAATTATAGAGACTATTGGGCTAGGGCTAACGCTTGCAGCTCCAGTTAAAGTTGCAATTGACTTTGAAAGTGCTATGGCTGATGTTACAAAAGTGGTAGATTTTAAAAAAGGAACGGATGAAGTAACTAAATTTGCAAAGAAGTTAAAAGAGATGTCACGTACTATACCATTATCAGCCGCAGAACTGGCACAAATAGCTGCAAGTGGTGGTCAACTTGGTATCAAGAAAGAAGATCTTTTTATGTTTACAGAAACAGTGGCAAAAATGTCTACAGCATTTGATATGTCTGCAGAGCAAGCAGGTGATTCTATAGCTAAACTCTCTAACGTTTATGGAATTGATGTTAGTAAAATGGAATACGTTGGTAATGTAATCAATCACTTATCAGATAACACTGCTGCCAAAGCAAAAGATATGGTTGAAGCTCTAGCAATAGTTGGTGGTACTGCAAAATAATTTGGTCTTGACATCAAGGAAACAAGTAGTTTAGTAAATGCCTTCGTTAGTTTAGGTAAACAACCAGCAAAAGCTGCAACTGCTATAAATGCTCTACTTAGTAAACTTCAGACTGCTGAAGAACAAGGAGGGGATTTTAAAGCAGCATTAGAGCAAATGGGCATAACTGCAGAAGAAATAGTACAAAGAATAAGCGAAAACGGCGAAGAAGCATTACTCTACTTTTTTCAAGCTCTAAAGAAAATGGATAACCAGGAACGTTCTACAATCCTTATGAAACTTTTCGGTCAGGAATATCAAGATGATATTGCATTATTAGCTGGAAGTTTTAACAAATACGAAGATGCTATAAGGTTACTATCTGACACAGAAGAGTACAAGAGCTCGTTGCAGAAAGAATTTCAAAACCGTGTAGACACCACAGCCAGTAAATTACGACTTCTTCGCAACGCAATAGCTGAAGTTGGTATGAACCTGGGTTCAGTGATGCTGCCTACTTTAAAATCTATAGCTGAATTTTTACAAGAAAAAACTAGAAGCATAGCGTTATTTGCAGAAAAATATCCAACTTTAACCAAAGCAATCATGGGTACTGTAGCAGCCTTGATAAGTTTAAAAGTTGTAGCAGTGGGACTAGGATGCGGATTTACATTGCTAGGAAGTACGATTTTTAGTCTGAAAGCAAACCTACTTGGAGTATTTTCATTTTTATCAGCTACAGTTTTTCCTGCAGTAGTAACAGGACTAAGAGCAGTAACACTCGCTATAATGAGTAACCCTATAGGACTTTTAATTACTGGACTTGTCACTGGCGCAGCGCTTGTTATAACTAACTGGCAAAAGGTAAAAGACTTTTTCTCTAGCTTTTGGAAATCGATAATAAAACCCATAGAAGAAGCTTTTTCATGGATAGGTGAAAGTATATTTGGAAAAGTATTGGGAAATAGCCCACTGAAAGAGTTTGAAAAAAGAAAAACTGAAGTAAAAGCAGTGCACACTCCCCTAAAAAGTAATATTCTCAACAGTGGAAATCCTGTGCTAGGTAACAGTATAATTAAAGAATTTTCAAAGAGAAATAAAAATAGCTTCAGAGTCAAAAGCCTTATTGAGGAGAAAAAGTTTACAGAGAGCGATAAGATATTTGCAAGGAGTAAGTTTGAAAATAAAGAACAAAATAAAACTCAGAACATCACTAATAATTACACTATCAGCATTAAAGCAGAACCTAACCAAGATGTTCGTAGTCTTGCAGATGAAGTAATAAAAAGGATAAGAGAAAAGTCACGTGATGTTTTATTTGATACGGTAGAGACATTTTATTGATGCTATCTCTTGGTCCGTATAAGTTTGCTCCCACAAGTTTAAAGTATAGCAGAGAAAATCGTTGGAGCACGATTGAGTGTATTGAAAATATGCCACTATTACAAAATATCGATCAAGGTGTAGAAAATATAGATTTAGAAGGAATGATTTATCTGCATAATCTCAACGTGCTAAATCAATTAAAGAGTGTGAAAGAAACTGAAAAACCACATATTTTAGTAGATAGTTTAGGTAATATTTTAGGACAATTCGTAATTACTAGGTTAGAAGAAAAGCAGATGTATTTTTTACCTAATGGACTACCGAGAAAAATTGAATTTAGTTTGAGTTTAAAAAGCTATAGATGACTATATACTATGTGAGTAAAGAAAATGAGATGTTAGATCTGATTTGCTGGAAACATTACGGATTTACTGATGGAGTAGTGGAATTAGTACTAGCAGAGAACTTGGGTTTGGCAGAATACGGAAGCTTTTTGCCCGCAGGATTAAAGATAAAGCTTCCTACTATTAAGAAAATAGTACAAAAGTCAAAATTAAAGGTCTGGGAATAAATGCAGCCAGATTTTATAATAGATAAATGTGAATCAATTAAAGATAGAGTTATATCATTGCACCTTACAGATGAATCAGGAATAATAGATGATGTAGTTGAAGTGTGTGTTGATTACAGGGATGAAGACATAGATATTCCGAATGAATTGAACATAGCACTAGGTTATAAGGAAATTGGAATCTTTCTAATGGGTATATATACAGTCAACGAAGTGACTATACAGGGTCCACCTAAGACTCTACTAATCAAAGCTCATGCAACAAATTTAAGAATATCTTTGAAGGCAAAAGTATCAAAAGAATGGCGCCAAATTACCATAGAAAACTTAGTAAAAGAAATAGCCCAAAAACATGGATATGGATACAAAGTCGCTGAGGAATTTAAGAATGTATTGATACCCCATATTAATCAGGCAGATGAAAGTGATATAAATCTGTTAACAAAGATCGCAACAGAGCGTGAAGCAATGGCAAAATTAGCTGGTGGGTATATATTGTTTATTTCAAAGAATATGGCAAAATCAGCCACAGGAAAAGCTTTAGGAACAACGACTATTAGACCTCAAGATACAATTAACTGGAAAGTGCATTTTACCGTACGTGATAAGTATAATTCAGTAGTGGCAAAATGGCATAGCTATGAAAAGGGTGAAGCTATTAAAGAAACAGTTGGTAGCGGCGAGCCAAGTTATATTATGTTAGAAATGTACTCAAATGCAGAATCAGCACTAAGTGCAGCAAATGCTAAGTTAAAACAACTAAAGCGAAATAATGCAGTATTGGATATCACTATACCTGGTAATCCAGAGTTATTTGCAGAAGCTAAACTTAATCTTATAGCTTTTAATCAAGCGGTAGATGGTGAATGGATAGTTAACAGAGCGGAGCATACTTTAAATAGCTCAGGTTACCTTACTATGTTGTCAGCATCTTTGAGTAAGTAATGTTAATAAAAAATGAGTAAATGATCTATTTAATATTAAAAAGATGTTGAATATGGATAAATTGGGTCAAGATACAAAAAACAAGCTACATTTTTGGTGGCTTATAACAGTAATAGTATGTATTATTGCTACCTATTCCTACATGAAGGCAAGAGCTGCAGATAATTATAAAACGATGTTACGCATTGCTTCTCAAAATTGTAACTTAGAGACTGTAAAATTCTTAGTAGAAAATCTATTAGATATTAATGTGCAGATCCCTAAATTAACAGCACTACATTATGCTGCAGAAGAGGGATGTGCAGAGGTTGTAAAATTCCTAGTAGAAAAAGGAGTTGATATAAATGCTACGAAATATGAAAGATGGACACCTTTACATGCAGCTACATATGAAGGCAAATTGGAGATAATTAGATTTTTATTAGACAAAGGTTCAGACCCTACCATTAGAGACACAGATGGAAAAAATCCAAGAGATGTAGCTGTATTAAGGTCAAGGCACAATAAAGATAAACCTTACAAGGAAATCATAAAGCTACTTGCTAAAGCAGAAGATCAATACGAATCAACAAAAAGTAATCACTAAAGCTGTAAGTTTTCTATAATCTGCATATAAATTTCCAAAACTATCCATAACAAGTTAATATTTTCACATGAAAAAGCAAAAAATCCCAATAGCGGTAATAATAACAATAGTTCTACAGACTGTAGGATTCATATGGTGGTTGGCAAAACTTGACTTACGTGTACACATCCATGATAAATTTATAGAAAAAAGCCAAGGACTAATCGAAATAGTCTATCGACTTGAAGAGAGAGTGAAAAACCTCACTGAAGAAATCAACGAACTTGAAGCTATTCACAAACACAAATAAATTTTACAGTGACAAAGTACATTTTATCTGTAGATGGAGGTGGCATTAGAGGGATAATACCTGCCATTATTCTAGCAGAAATTGAATCTAGGACAAAAAAGCCAATTTCCCAGATTTTTGATTTAATGGCAGGAACCTCAACCGGTGGGATTATTGTTGCTGGACTTTGTAAAAGCAATAAACTTCAATACTCTGCCAATGATTTGGTTGAACTTTACCAAGAGTATGGAGCATATATCTTTCAATCATCATTTTGGAGAAAATCAATTGCTTCTTGGCTGAGTGGTTCTCAGTACTATATAGAAATATGGAATTTATTCTCAACAAATACTTTGGTGAAAGTACTATGGCCGATGTTGCGAGTAATCTACTACTCACCAGTTATGACATTCACAATAGTTGTGAATTTTTCTTCAAAAGTTGGAAAGAAAAAAACATTAAGTTGAAAGATGCACTCAGAGCTACAACAGCTGCTCCAACGTACTTCACACCAAAACGTCTGAAAATTAGCCAAACAGAGAGAGTATTGATAGATGGTGGAGTGTTTGCCAATAATCCAGCGGCTTGTGCATATGCAAGTGGCAAGAGGTTATTTCTAAATGATGAGATTATACTGCTATCAATAGGCACTGGTGGAACAGATAGAAGTATAAAGTATGCTAACTCAAGGAAATTTGGCAAAATAGGGTGGATCAAGCCACTACTGAATGTGATGTTTGCCTCTGGATTGGATTGCGTTGATTATCAACTAGAACAAGTAATAGACGATAAATATATAAGAATACAATCGCAATTGAAAGTAGCATCGACTGAGATGGACAATATTACACTCAAAAATATCAAATCTCTTCAGCAAGAGGCAAATGCAATGATAGAGGACAACCAGAAATTAATAGATAAACTTTGCGATTCCATATCTTAATTTATACCAAGCAAAATTCAACTGAGCCAAAAAAGTTGGTTAGCAAATTTTGCTGGTTAAATCATTAACTAACTTTACTTATATCTTAAACACATTCAATTTTCACACTCACCCAACTCATCAGCAGTTAGGCCACTTACTCGCACAATAATATCAATAGCAACACCTTCCTTAACTAGATCTTTTGCAATCTTGATTTTCTCTGCTTTTTTAACCTTTTCTTTACCAGTTTGCATTCCTTCAGATAAAGATCTGGCTACCGTATCCAGTAATTCTTGATCCTCAATTTTTTCGCATTTACCTATAAACCCAAAAACTGGCTCATTTTCATATTCTGTTAGTCCAAGAGCTTTAATGTTAACTGATAATATCTTTGCTATCTTATATAATATTTCAATTGGAATGTCTGTATATCCTCGTTCATAGTCGTGTATTTCTTTAGGTGTTGAACCGATTTTATTTGCCAAGTCCTCCTGAGTGTATTCCCGTATTAATCTCTGCTCTTTTATCCTTTTCCCCACTTTGTAGAGTATAGAATCAGTACAAATTTCTTTCTCTATATCATCATATTCATAAGTAGATAAGCGAGTCACTTGGGAAATAATATCAACTGAAACTCCTTCTTTCACTAGATTCTTTGCTACTTCTATTTTCGCTTCTTCTTGGCTAATTTTCTCGCTAATATATACAAACCTTACTAATGGATACAGCTTCTTGCGTAATTCCTGATCCTTAATTTCTCTATGTATTTTTGTTAGATAGACTATTGCTTTATCCTCATCTTCATACCAACTGTTTTCTCTTAGTACTGTTGGTCCTGGAAGTAGATCTATAACATTGACTGACAATGCTCCTGCTATTATATACGATTCTTTGATTGTAATAGCCTTGCACCCTAGTTCAAAGTTATGTATTTCCTTATGTGTTAAACCAATTTTTCTTGCTAATTTTGCCTGAGTATACCCTTGTACTATCCTACAACCTTCTATTTTTTTCCCTAGCTCGTAGCTTACTGAGCCAATATGCTCTGAATTATCATAGATAAATCCTCTAAAAGCTGTTTTTCCTACAGAAGCAAACATATATTCTATCACAAAAAAATCCACTATTGGCTAAGTTTTTATGAAATCACAAAAATTTCTCAATCATATAATTTGTTAAGCCTGTCGTTTGCAAGATAATATCAACAGAAATTCCTTCTTTCACTAAATTCCTTGCAACTTCAATCTTCTTTTCCTCTCTGACCTTTTCTCTACAAACATGTATACCTTCAAATAAAGACTTGATTAGCATATCGCGTAATTCCCGACTCTCAATCTTTTTGTATTCTTCTATCAACTTTGATAGCTTTTCTTCCGCTTCACTATCCTCATCTGATTCGGGAAGTAGATCTATGATACTGATTGATAATACCTTTGCTATTTCATCTAACATTTCAAGTGAGACAGCAGCTCTCCCTTGTTCATACTCGTATATTCCTTGATTTGTTATGCCAACTTTATTCGCTAAATCTTTTTGTGTATATCCTCGTATCAATCTCCACTCTTTTATCCTTTGCCCTACTTTGTATGGAATGGGAATTTTGTTCTCCTCATACTCACCAATAGATAAGTTAGTTGTTCGAGAGATAACATGAGCAGAAACTCCTACTTTCATCAAACCCCTTGCTACTTCTATTTTTACCGCTTTTCTGCTTCTTTCCTCGCTCAAACGAATAAATTTGGTTAATAAATAAAATACTTTGCTTAATTCTTTATCTTTATAACCCTTTACTAAATTTAATATTTCTTCATCTTCAAAATATCTTTTTTCATTTGGTAGCGTCTCTCCACAAACTAGACCTTTAACATTTACTGATAATGCTTCTGCTATAGCATATAATTTCTTAATTGGAATTTTACGACTCCCTTTTTCATATTGCAGTATTGCCCAGTGCTTTACACCAACCTTCTCCGCTAAACCCTTCTGAGTATACCCTCTCTCTAACCTCCAACTTTTCACTTTTTGCCCTACCTCACAGTCTAGACTTTTTTCCATACAAAGAACCATACATATAATATTTTCTACTATAGCTCAAAGGCTCGAGATATAATGGTAGACTCTGGAACCTTAAAATAAATGAATTAAAGCCCCCTAAAAGTTTCTTTACTATTTTCACGTACTTTATCTACCCATGAAGACAATTTTTCACTTGGGCTATCAACCTCCTTCATAAGCTGCTTGCTATTCCATATGCCACATCTCATAAAACTTCCCTTTTCTACTGCTTCTTTAAGTTTTACTCCAGCAAAAAGACAATTTTTTCCTATTTCTTCGCCTCTTTCTTGTAATTTAGACCACATTTCCTTATTTTCTACTCTGACTTGTACTTGATCATATTTTTTTACATCGTGGTACAATATAATATCTAGCTTACCAATGCTTGTAGGAAATTCTAATATAATAGAGCTTCCATCTGACATATCGATATAGTTTCTTATACCTCCCTTCTCACTTTTAACCTCAACTGCATCATTGCCAATTTTTAAAATATTACTTCCTAGCTCTCTTTTTGCTTCCAGTATTTTGGCTACCTCTACCTTGCTATCCCCAGAAAATTCTATATACGATGTTGTATTATCTATTTCAACATCTATTAATTCTCCTTCTTGCACAGCACTTTCGCCAGCTTTCTCTAGTTCTTCTAGTCTCTCATCTATATGTGGCTGAACTTCTGGTTGTAGCTCATTATAGATTTCACCTATCAATTTATTCTCCAATAAAGTATCATGAAACTCTGCACCGTTTAGCATTAATTTACGTATTAGCTTTTTACGATCAGCCTTATCAAATTTATGAAAATGTGTGCCCAGTATCACATATTCCGCGAAGCTCCACTCTCCATCATTACATGCATTTAGCCTTGCTCCAGCAGCTAGTGCTTCGTCTACAACCTTGTGCAGTCATTTGGACTTTTTGCTCTTACCACAGCACTCTTAAACCAGCTCAACTTTTCTGCACTTGGCTTTATTTTTTTCAAAGCTGAAGCAAATGGATTTTTATCTTCTTGATCACTTACAGGTTTTGTGCCATAAACATAGTCAAATCCTTTCCCATAGTTGATTTTGTTTTCGCGAACTTCTCTACCAGGGAAAGGTGCTATTTCTTCAGGCTTTTTAGCCTTATTAATTTTGCTTACAAAGGTGGATTGCTCCTTAGTACGACCTATTCCTACAATAGCATTTAACACCTCACCTTTTGATAATCTATCAAGATCAATGTTTAACTCGTAAGTACCTCCTTCTTGATCATCAAAAGGTACAATTATTTTATTACTCATATTAGCCTCCGCTATTAAATATACTTTACTAAGTCTACAACCGACTTTATTACTTTATTATTAATTCAATATATACTTTCTCATTAATTATAAGCAATGGTTAATGTACTTGCAAATACTTTCTTCATTCAAGTAGTTAAACAACTCATGAAAATCTTCAAATATCTGCTTTATAACAGTCCTTGCTCTTTAAAACTAAAATATCCAACACTTGTAATGATAATGTGATCCAGTAACCTAATCCCTATAGTCTGACAAGCTTCAGCCAAGTCTTTAGTTACAGCTTGATCCTCATCAGATGGCTTTAACCTTCCTTCTGGGTGGTTATGCGATATTATTATTGACGTCGCTTTTCTTATTAATGCCTTTCTTGTTACTTCTCTTATGTAAAAAGGTACCTTATCCACTGTACCAGTAAACACTTCTTCCCCCTTTAAACGGCACTTTTGATCAAAATATATTATTTTCATCTTTTCCTCCTCTGAATAACCAATACTCACCCTTAAATATTTTACGATGGTTTCCAAGTTATCCATTATAGGTCCTTTCTTTAACTCTTCTCTTGGTACCCTCTTTGAAGCTTCCTTTAGGCATAAAATTACTGCTACTGTAGAGTCAGTTATCCCTTCTATAGTTTTCAAGTCATCTATTTCCTGGCCTAAAATTCCTCCTATTCCAAAACTATCTATTAGCTTTCTAGCAATAATTCGAGCTTCTTCCCTGTCATGCACTGCACTTAGAAACGTTTCTATTACTTCACGATCAAGTAGTGCTTTACCGTTGCTTTCTAATGCTCTGAATTCTATTTCTTCTCTACGATCTTTCTTATTATTCATAAAAATTACCCTTCACTAATAACAAAATGTTTTTATATATTTACTGCTGTTTTTTTGTCAGCATTGGCATAAGGCCATAGCTTTTGAGTGAAATCAAATCAATTTTTCAATCTTTTTTACTTATTTTTTCATCAAAAAGTAAAGATGTTAATAGATAATGATTTTTTATTTTAAATTTGTTGAATTTCGTCCAAAGAGATGTCTACTGTTTTTAAAATAATATTGATAGAAATTCCTTCCTTAACTAAATTCTTTGTAATTTTCATCTTTTCTACTCTCTTCACTTTCTCTTTGCAAACTTGTATGCTTTCAAACAGAGATTTTATTAGTACATTACGTAGTTCTTGGCTTTTAATCTTTTTGTATTCTTCTATTAACCTTGATAGTTCCACTTCACTATTCTCATTTTTTGTTGTTTCTGGAAGTAGGTCTGTAATACTAATTAATAGTACCTTTGCTATTTCATCTAACATTTCAAGTGAAACACCAGCTCGTCCTTGTTCATATTCATATATTCTTTGATTTATTATACCCACTTTACTTGCTAAATCTTCTTGAGTGTATCCTCTTCTCAACCTCCATTCTTTTATTCTTTGGCCTACTTTATACGGAATGGAAATTTTTTTCTCATCATTATCATATTCATCAATAGATAAACTGGTTGTTTGAGAGATAACATGAGCAGAAACTCCTTCCTTAACCAAACCCTTTGCTACTTCTATTTTTACCGCCTTTCCACTTTCTTCCTCACTAATACGGATGAATTTAGTTAATAAATAAAACGTTTCACGTAATTCTTGATCCTTAATCTCTCTATGTCTTCTTACTAGATTTAATACCTCTTCTCCCTCATACCTTCCCTCATTTGATACTTCTTGTACGCAAGCTAGATCTCTAGCAGTTGTTGATAATGCTTCTGCTAATTCATATAACTTCTTAATTGAAATTCTGCGTGTTCCTTTTTCATATTGCAGTATTACCTGATATGTTGTATCGATTTTTTTTGCTAAATCTTTTTGAGTATATCCCTTTGCTAACCTACGATTTCTTACTTCCTGTCCTATTACTTTGTAATCTAAAAAATTAGAGCATTTATTCTCTTTTTTCACATTTTATACTCATAATCAGAAGAGCCGTTACGTATACTTAATTGGGAACCTTTTTGACAAACTGAACTCATCTCCTTTCAAACAATTTTTCTATATCACTTAGTTTCATTTCTATATACGTTGGTCTTCCGTGATTGCATTGCCCAGCATAAGGTGTTTCCTCCATTTGTCTCATCAACTCATTCATCTCCTCCAACTTCATTTCCCTTCCAGCTCTAATTGACCCATGGCACGCAATGGTAGCTAGTATCTTGTTCACTTTTTCTTCTATAGGTAGCGTATCTCCTATCTCCATTAATCTATCAACTATATTCATCACCATCTCTTTCACATTTATTGTTCCTAAAATTGCAGGTATTTCTTTCACCCTTACTTTATCTTCTGATTCTATTTCAATACCAAAACCCATTTCGAAAAGCTTATCTTTATACATTTCAACCATCTCCATTCCTGCTTGGTTTTTAATCTCGACTATTTCAGGAAGAAGAAGCTTTTGCCTTTTTATGCTTGATTTTTGTTTTAAGCACTCATAGATCAACCTCTCATGAGCTGCGTGCTGGTCTACTATAATTAATTTGCCTTTAGCCTCAGCAATAATGTAAGTATTGTAGACCTGACAGCGTGCATATCCCAGAGGATAATCCTCTATTAAATCAATTTGCTTCCTTTCTAAAACCATCGTTCCCTTTTGGGGTGGAGATTCTCCATATTTAAACGTTTCTGGTAAGCTTTGCCTTCTTTCATCTGGTGCATTGAATTCTTTCATTAGACGATTTTCTAAAAGACTTGGTCTCTTTTCATAAAACTCTTTTTGATCTTTTTTCTCTTGACTATCAACCTGCTCTTGGCTTTTACTATCATTAAAAATTAGCTCCTCTTCAATACCTTGATCACCCGCTGCAAATCTCGTTGATAGTGTTTTTATTATCCCTCTTCTCACTATTTCATATATTAGCCTTTTATTCTGAAATCTTACTTCCGATTTATTTGGATGCACATTTACATCTACTTGGTCATATGGTACTTCTAAATGCAACACTGCAAAAGGATACCTATTGTTTGGAATAAAATCGTGATACGCATATCTAATTGCACCAACAAGTAGATTGTCTTTTATTGGCCTTCCATTAACAAACGTATAAATCTGAGTTGAGTTGCCACGATTGACATTAGGTTTACAGATGTGTCCCTTAAGTTTGATGCCTTCTTCTTCCTCTTTAACTTCCAGTGAATTGCTTTGAAATTCTTCTTCTATTTCACATAATCTGTTGAACAGCGAAGTTTGCTTAACATATTTTAAGAGCTTTTTATTACCAGAAGTGAGAGTAAACCCAATACTATAATTAATCATCGCTAAGTTATTCACAATATCAACAATACTTTGTGTTTCTGCCCTTTCGGTTTTTAGAAACTTTAGTCTATTTGGTGTAGCAAAAAATAAGTCACGAACTTCAATATATGTACCTTGCAACAAAGAACAAGGGGTAATCTCTCTTATTTTTTCTCCTCCCTCATACCTTATAGACCATGATTCCTTTGCTCCACTTGCCTTAGACGATAATTTCATTCTGCTTACTGCTGCAATTGAAGGTAAAGCTTCTCCCCTAAACCCAAGGTGCTTGATTTCTATTAACTCACTATCGCTTAATTTTGAAGTGGCATGCCTCATAAATGCTAGTTCTAAGTCGTCCTTTTCTATTCCATTTCCATCATCTGTCACAGTTATAAGGTTACGCCCACCACTTTCTATTTTGACTTCTATCTCTAAACTTCCAGCATCTATTGCATTTTCCACTAATTCCTTTACTACACTTGCTGGCCTCTCTATTACCTCTCCTGCTGCTATACGGTTTATAGTTTTTGTATCTAAAAGAATTATTGCCATACTTCCAATTCTCATTCTGATTAGTTTAATGTCAATGAAAATCAAGTTCTAAGCTACTGAATTACCTATTAGCAAGATCAAAAAACTTAAAAAGGAAAATATTTTTTAAATTTGTATCTCAAAAATCTGGGCTTGGGTATGAACGACCTCTAATTTCATCTCTGTTGTTAATTTGAGATATGTTTCCTGTTTCAACTCTTTCTAGATAGGTGTTAGGCTTATTGGGTAGAGAAAATACTCTTGTTATAGGTATCGTAGGTATACTATTATCATCAATACTATATTGACTGCGGCTTCGATCAGGAAGTCTTTTATTTTCCGCATTTATAAGTATATGTCCAGTAACTCCTTTAGGGTCTTGTTTATTATGGCGGATAACATCATATCCAATATGAGGACCATGTGGTCCCTGTAAATCTGATTCAATTATAGGGTTATCAACGTCAATTCTTAATGTATATTTCACGTTTCCTTTAATATCTCGAACCCGTATTTCAACTGTAGCTTCCATCTCTACTGGATATAGTGCTATGTCTATTTTACCGAATTTTCCAGTACATAGTATTGTATCATATCTTGTTGCCTTAAAATTTGTGGGATCAACAGATATACGTTTTTCACCAATATTAGAAAGTGCTTGGTTAATTTTATCAAGAGCTTCATTGTAAGCTTTAGCACGTTGTAGATGAGATTCCTTATTTGTTAGCACCCTATCTTCCCGTAAGTCTACGTCTTTATTTTTATCAAATTTCCATTCCCCTCTGGAATTAGAATGTTGATATGGCGATTGATTTTCTGCTTGTTCATTTAGTGTGCTAGTAGGTACAGAAATGTAACGCTTACCACCAAACGCACCAAGAGATATAGGAAGCCGGTGCCAGCCTTGCTGAATGTGATACCGTATTCCTTTATCATGTTTAATACAATCAGCTACCTTATCTCTGAATCCTTCTGGTGATATTATATTTTTTAATTCAGGTATAGCTTCTGATAAAGCCTCATATAAGCAATTATTTTTTGATTCACTACTTCTATTGTTTTCTGATGTGATGCTTCCACAAAACTCAAAATGATTATCTTTGAGCTCAAGTGGAATAATTATCCTTTCTGATCCTTCAGACATAGAGGAAAATTCTTGTCTTATACCACCATCTCCTTCGACAATAATGGTTAGTCCTGAAATTACAACTCTCTGCTCTTTTAGTATCTTATATACTACTTGAGTACACGCACTAACACATATCATATCCATTGGAATGTTTTCTCGGACTATATCTGCGAGCAAGTCAGGATTTCTAGTTTTAATCATCAACTTTCGCAAATCTTTATGATATTTTTCCGTAATATGGTTTTCTGTTTTAGATGTATTGTCACATTGTTGTTCACTCTGTAGCTTTTCCTTGTGCTCCTGTTTCAATCCTTCAAAGCGCTCAAAATACCCACTTTCTTTGTAAGACTGATATGCTTCTTGCACTTTTTTTCCAATACATCTAACCAGATGATTAGCGCCTTCTTTAAGGACAGGGCTCACAATATGCCGTGCTATAATTTGCCCAGCCTTTTCGCGAAGCAATGATTTCCACTGATCAATTACTCCTTTTTTAAAACTCTCATAATCTTTCTCCACTTCTTGTTTTTGATTGCGTTCTAAGTCTTTTTCCAGCTTATTTAGTCTACCTTTTATTTCCTGATCTAAGTTACCTAAAAGATTATTAGTAATCACTATTATATTGGCAATCTGAGCAGAACGTTCTGACCAAACCATTATCTTACTAATAGCATGAATAGGTAATACCAGCTTATTACTTGTTTTGCTTCTTTTTTTAACAGCTTCTGCAATTCCTTGAGTTACACTACTAGCTATCTTGTTGGCAATAGGTAAAAACTCTTCCACATAACTTTGCCTAGTAAAGACACTCTTAGTTAAGTCACCTATAACTTTTTCTGCTCTTTCTCTTCCTAATACTTTATAGGCTTTTTCTAAACTTATAGAGATATTATGTTCTTCTACTTCGCGTTCAATATCTGATAAAATATCAGAGGCTATGCCTTCACATAGTGCTTGAAGGTAATTTTCAACGAGTGTATCAACTCCTGCATTAGCTAAGCCAAGCGCTAACCCTTCTATAGTTTTTAATGTAATACGCTTTGCAACTTCTTTTCCTACTACTTTCCAACCTGCAGTTTGAATCAGCTGAGTTCCGGACATTTCTGCTACTTTCTTACCAAATTCAAAATTAGGTCCAGCTAGTTTATGACCAAAACGTGATACCTTAGCACCTCTTGAAAGATAAGCTCCTATACCAACAGTAACAGCTGTCATCATTAAACTTTCAAGCTTATGTTGTCTATAATCTTCCCAACTAAAATGGCCTGATTTTAAAGCACCTGCTGCAAAGAAGAGATCATTTACACCCTCGCTAACAAATGCAGCACCAACATGGGTCATAATACCCACTGAATATAACTCTATAGCAGTACCTACAGCTATTTGGCTTACTCCCATAGCAGTTACTGCTACAGTGTTGATAAGCATTTCTTGTGTCCATTTCTTCTCTTCTAATTGTAAAAGTTGATCTAATCCATTGAGAAAAAAGACATGCACTTCCTCTATATTTGCAAATTCACCTTGACCACAAAACTCAGTTAGAGATTTTAGTTTACTATCAGGAACCTTTAAAGCTTTCAATGAACTTCTTGATCTTTTCAAGGTGCTAACAATATTTTTAATTGTATCTTTTTTCGCTAGTTGTAATTGATTGTCTAAAACTTTTTCCACTATTTTATCAATACTTTGCAACTTGGTCAGTACGTTTTCATGGCTTCCTTCGGGAAAAAAGTTTAAAGGTTTTTGTCTTTTGTCAGGGCTATTAATATAATAAAGATCTTGTACTAAAGATTTGCCAGCATTTTTAATGTTTTCCTTGCTAATACCCTCATCTTGTATAGACTGCATTGGATCGTACTGGGTAATCCATCCTTTCTCAACCAAGAAGCCAAAAAGCTTTTCTATACACTCTTCTTGAATGAGTGTACTTTTAGAAAGTATACATTTAAAATTATCTTTAGTCATTTTTTGACTATATATACTCTTCAACTTTTCCTCTAAGTCTTCATCTTTAGTTGCTACCATAGTAGGTCTGATAATTTTCTGTTCTAATAATTCCAAGACTAAACTTTGATGTGGTTTTGTTATTAATTGCAGACGAACAGGAAAGTTTTTTTCTTCTAGCTGCACTGCAATTTTTTGAAGGGCTATTCTATAGGTAAAACATGTAGATAATAGTCCTTTTAGGACATTCTCATAAACTGGACAGAAAGAAAGCTGAACTTGTTTGATTTCATCAAATTTGATCTTTAGTCCATAAGCACTATTTTCTGAGCCATCCTTTTTTTCAATGACCTTTTGTTTAGCTAGTTCTGCTAAAATTTTTTCAGCTTCACTTTTAGTGATATTTACTTTAGTAAAGTCTTCCAGAGTAATGGAATCGTAACAAGGAAAAGTCATAGATTCAATTTTACTTTGGTCTATATGCGCTTTTCTGTTAAATGAAAGTACTCCTCTCTCTTTCAATATTTTATATTTGTCTTTGCCTACAATCTTTATAAAATCATCTTTTTTAAAAATATTACCTTTATTTTTCTGTTGTGTAACCCATTCTACATTTAAAAGAATCTGTTCATTATTGAGCTCTAGAGTTTGCTTTTCTAACTCTTTTTGGTTTATTTTTCCAGTCAGATGATCCAATAATGAAGGATCTGTTTCTTTCAATTTTTCATTATTAACTACAACACACTTAACTTCTTCATTTAAGATTTTTTGTTTAATCAATGACTTCCAAAATGCTTCTCTGCTAGGCAATTGTACTTCTTTTTTTAATTCTTTTTGAAATTCTTTCTCATTAATTTCCTTCCCTTCATATTTGGAAAGAAAAATTTTTAATGTTTCAACTGATACTCCATAGCCAGCACTGATCACTTTTAGCTCTTCTTCAGAAATGCTCTTTTTTACTCTCGGCTTTTTTAGCATGCCCTTTTCAAGAAGATCCTTATATAGACTTTCAGCCAGCTCTTCCTTAATATCATTATTAGCAAAAAATTGTGGAGTAATAGTGTGTCCAAAAATATCATCTATAGACCGTGAAAACATATAATAAAGGTTAGCCAAGCTCTTTTGCTGTTCTTCATAAGCGTCGATTTGAATGATACTTTCGTTATTATTCTTCTTAATCTTACCAATAATACCTGCTGCATTGATAGCAAATTTACTATGCTCATCTAAAAGCCTTGCAGCTTCTCGCAATTCTTGCTTAAATTCTTTCAAAACTTTCTCATCTTCTTCTTTTAAAGGCTTTTGTTCTAAATCAACCTTCTTTACTAATGCAAATGCCTTGTAATAACGTGCTGCTTCAGAAAAATATGGCTCTTTTTTAATCACCTCATCAAACAGCTCAAGGGCATTTTTATGAGCATTTTTATGTTCCTCATTTTGAGAGAGATACTTTCCAAGTTTAATCATTTGAATTGGATTTTCTTTAACCCAGGCTAACCAGTTTGTGCTATCATATTCAATAATTAGAGTTGGAGGTCCTTCATACGAAGGTAACCACTTTTCGCTATACCCAGTGTCTAAATTCTTTAATCGTGAGATAAATTTGTCCAGTAGGTTGTAAAGATTTCTTTTATCCTGTTCACCTGTCAAATTTCTTACATATTTAGTGTGTTCATCTAACCAGAAAGCCCATTTGTCCAAGCAACTCTGCAATAAAATTTCTTTAACTTCAGTAGGTACTTTTTTATCATCAAGGTCTTTCTTCAATTGTTCGTACTGCTCTTTGAATGCTTTAAAACAGCTTTCTTCCATAGTAATCTGAGTATCATAGTAAGCTTTAATGTCAGATATACGATGTAATTCTTCCACATCACGCTCTTTCTTTAAATCAAGTATTTTTGAGTTACTATATTCTTGTCCTTTTGAATCCATGATGATTAACTGACCAGAACCCTGGTCTCCACTTCTTGCTGCTCGCCCAAATGCTTGCTGTTCAACTCGAATATTGCTAGGTAGGTAAGTTAAACAAACATATAATCCTTCTGCTTTCCTCAATTCTTCTGTAATTTTTATGTCAGTTCCACGGGGCTTTGTTGCATCGCTAGCTATGATGGATTAAAGATAAAAAAGATGGAGAATATCAGTAGCTTATTATTCTGGTATTTATAACAAGAACGGTCAGTGAATACCTAAATTTAAGTAAAAGAAATTTCACTACCACTCACTAATCCGGCTAAAATTCAAGAATTTCAATGCTTTAGCTATTTTCAATAGAATTAAATTTATTAATGTAAATAATAAATTACTATTCTTAAATTTGATCAGATTGATTGCAAAAAAACAAGATTTTCAATAGGTTGCTTATAATCCTAACTATAGTTAGCCTTTCATAAGTAGCGATGCAACAAAGCCGTTCCACGGCCAGCTAAGTTCGTTGCAATAATAATCTGTCCTTGCCCCAGCTCTTTGTTACCTTGAACAATTTCAAACCCTTTATCAAACTCTTCGTAATCTCTTGTATATGTATGAACATGTTTTGCATCCTTTCCTCCAAAAGCTTTGTATAAAGTCTCTACATCATTTACTGTTTCACAGATGATTAAAACAGATCGTTTTTTTTCCTCAGTTAGCCTTTTTGTTTCATTACATATGCGCTTTATCCATTCATCTTTGCCAGTACAAAGAATAGGTTTTTCCTCACGAAATTGCTTAGACTTGGCTGTAGGGATAGTTACAAAGTCTACCTCATGTATCTCCTGCAATAAATCTCTTTCTCTCTGTGACCCTAAGGTGCCTGTTAATCCATATAAGTTACTGCACAATTTAAAGAAAGAAACATTAGAGATAAAAACAGCTTTTAAGCTTTGTAAAGATAATTTACATCCATGTTTGAGTTGTAAAAATTGGTGTAATGCTTCATCCCATTGAGAATTAGCTTGATCTGTTCCTGTATCTCTATCAAGAATTGTAATATTAGGATTGCGATCTGGACTACTTCTGGTTTTATCTACATCCACTACATAATCCTCTCCTGCTTTCATGAAGAACGCGGTTATAGCATTATTAATCCAAGATTCTAAGTGCTGTTCAATAAACGGTCTGAGATTATTGGGAACATGTATAAATTTTTCTCTTTCAATGCACTCTTTTAAAAGGTAAAGAAAACGATCTTTGTAACAATTAAATTCAGGTGAAAGTACTTTATTAAGTTCATTGTCATTAATGTTTCCTTTTAACAATTTGCCCTGATCATCTAATATCTCAGTTTTGATTAAACGTTCCCACATAATATTTTTTTGCTGCTCGCTTAATTCAGACCCAAGCTTTCCAATATCTTCTTTTTTCACCAATCCATATAAGTCACTTATCACTGCTTCTTTAATTGCTTTAGCATCAAAAGCATAGCAAAGTTCTTTATTATCTCTAGCTGGTCTATTAATCCACTGCCAAATGTAAATGTAAACAGATTCCAGCTTATCTAGTCCTGCCAGATCATAAGATAAGTACAACATATTGTTACCTTTATCGAGCAACATACTATCTACTTCATCAACAATTACATTGTTAAAATTACGATCTCCTAAAATATTTTTCCCATAAAATTTATCTAATAAATAATCGCGCTGGAAATTAGATAAATCACCATATACCACTTGATTACCTGAATATGCTTCCTTTCTTTTTTCAATATCTTCACTACAGTTATGTGATACATTAATACCAAATAAACTATAGATATCTCTATTATCCTCAGCATCACGTTTTGCCAATACAGAAGAACTAGTTATAACATCTACTTTCTCTCCACAAAGTGCTTTCATAATTGATGCTGCTACTACAATTAATGATTTTCCCTCTCCAGTAGACACTTGTGCTAGGGTGCTGCGATCATTTGTCAATAACGCCAATACAGTTAATTTTTGAGTATCACGAAGCTTAAATACTCTTTTTAGTTCTAATTCTTTTTTTAACTCTATTGCTCTATATATTACAGCAAGCATTTCCTCTTTTACATCTTGCTTTCCTTTACCCATATTGCTCTGAAATTCTTTTACCCAATTTTTAATATCATCTTCCGTAAAACTACCTATAGGTTTTTCAGCAGTTATATACTTATCAATACTTTCAATATAATTCTTAATTTTTGGCAATTTGTTTAAAATTTCTTTCGAAGTATTAGCATTACTTTTAATTAGTTCAACTAACTGAGTTATCTTCCGTTCTTCTTTATTAGCAGTAAACTTCTCCTGCATTTTCTGTGCCCAATCATCAATTCTACAACTGTTAAGGGTATTTAACTCTTCTGTACTTAAGTTCCATTTTTCATTATGAAAATTAGATAAAATGTTAGTAAGCTTATCAGATGACAATTCTTGTTTTTTCTTTTCTAGAGCCTCTATAAATTTCTCCGATAAAAGAGCGCCAAAAATATTCTCTATAGATAAAAGATAGTAAGAAGCTGTTGGTAAGTCATCCTTTTGCCAATCTACTAATTTTGATAGCTTGCATGTCCAGTATTTTTCTTTCAGTGCATAAGGCCACTCAGATAACTCTAGTCCTTCTAAACTAACTGTTTCATTTGGAATATTACTTAATAAATGCAGAATATCTTCAATGCATTGAGTAGAAATAGGATTGCTTGATTTATGTTGATCCAACTTTACTTTAAATAACAGTAAAACGTCCTTACTTTCTATTTTCGATAAGTACTTTCTCCATTCAGGTTTCTCTATTAATGTTTTTTTGAAATAATCTTCGAGTTGTAATAACATCAATTCATCTATCCAACTCTTTTGAGGATAAGTTGCAACTATCCAACAAAAGATATTCAATTCTTTTTTATCTTCAATAACAGAAGTTAGAATTGAGTTCACTAAACAATATAATTCTTGAGAGGATACATGTCTTCCTTCGCTAGAAAAGCTTTTCAACATGTTATGCAAAATTCCTTGCTGCCCAATATATTGAGATGTAATTTTGTTCAATCGCTCTTTTAACTGTTGTTTTTCCCCTTCAGGAAAGTATTCTATAATTTTTTCTATATCTTCCTCTTCATTAAAATATTGTTCATCTTCTGAAGGACTGTTATTAGATAAAAAAGCTTTATTCTTTAAGTAATTATCAAATTCTTGTTTTTGTTTAAATGGTTCAATTTCTATAAGAATCCTTGCGTAAAAATTATCTTTTTTCTTACGCTCTTGCTCTAACTTTAAGTAGTTTCCATCTATATTTAATTGTATAAATTCATTATCTCTACATAATATGTGAATAATTTGCTTAGATGAAGGATTGTGATCACCTTGCAGAAACAATTTATTATCTTGATTTTCAGCGTATAATCTAATATTAACATCGAAAATGTAGGCTAATAATTCCCTATAGCTTTCTGATAATAAGCCTTTTTCTTGAATATAATCATCGTATTTCTGAAGAACAGCTTGATCTTTGCAACACTCTTTCCAATCATATTCTTGTCTAAGTTGATTATTAAAACGATTATAAAGAGCCTTCAAAAAATCGTCTTTTTGTATTTTTTCTTCTAGCTTACTTCTTAGAGATTTATCTTTAATACTTTCAATCCATAAACCAAATACTTCTGCATGTCTTGGCTGGGATAGCTCTCTTTTAAACGCCTCAAAGAATATATTCAAACTATGTTCTTGATCTTTTAGAAATTTTTTATGTTTGTTATAATATTTTTTAACATCTGTATGTTCCTCTTCTAATTTTCCTACTTCTAAAACAAACGCTCTAATTGAGTATTTTAAAGCTTTATTCTCTGTATTCTGTAATTCTTCTTTACCGAATTTAGAAATTTTCTCATGTTGTTCTGTACTATTTTTATAAAGATATTGATTCAGAGTTCCTAAAATATGGTGAGAAATATTGTTATCATTTCCTTTTGCTTCAATGAGATATCTTGCTGCATTTTCAGGTGTTAATTCTACATTATTTGTAACCTCCTGATAAGGTGGTAATTGCTTTACAATTTCTTGCAATGTAGCAAGTCTATACTTATCAATCAAAAGCTTCTCTATGTCTTGTAGCTCTGTATTATTTTGTAAGCTACTCGTTTCAGGAGGGCTACCTTTTAAGGTTTCAAAAACTAAAAATAACTGACTAAGCTGAGATAAATTAAGTTCTGCCTTTTTTAACTGAAACCAATTGTCTAGCAGCAATGGTTCTTTTTTTAGCTTATCAATAAAACTTTCAACATCAATAGTCTCTCTGTAAGTGGTACTAGATGTTGTAATAAAGATATCATTATGATGCTTACTTTTGTTCTGGTAAGGAGAATGACGCTTAATTCCTAATTCTGTAGTTTGCTTTTCCTGCTGCTCTTGATTTTCAACAATTGCTTGCAAAGCATGTTGTTTAGTACTCTCTAAATCGGATTGTAAATTCTGCAACGTACTTCTTTCTATAGAGCTCAAATGATGAGAATAGTTAGCTAAAATGCTACTTTGTGAAATGTTTTTTTTCCTTACAGCTTGTGCGTGATGTTGTCGGTCATTGTTTTGTCTGGTATTTTTTCTTTCTTCACACCTTTTTTGCTTTTTATTTTCAATACTGGTAGCCTTGATGCCAGCATATTTGTCCTTATATGGACACCATACTCGATCACTTGGATCATTATCTTTATCATAATATTCTAGTGTACATTTACTGTTTTGATCTCCACCACGAAACTTAAATTCTTTCCACGATTGATAGTCCAAGTAACCCATATCCCAACCATTTTTCCCATGGATACCATGTAGACCTCCCTGTCCTTTTTCTCCTTCTTCTACTTGCGTAGCATTTTTTACAATGCCAAATTCCTTGCTGCTATTTTCTAGATTTCTTACTATTATCTCTCCGGCATATCCTCCTTGACCACCTAAACCATATTCTCCACCATGTCCTCCATGTTGCCCTAATGATCCTTTATAGAGAAGAAAAGCTTGATAGCGCGATGAAAGGCTACCATGATAATAAGAAAAAATTACCTCATTTCCTTGATTTTTTGTTACTTCTATAAAAATATTACCTGCTGAACTGTCTTCACTGTTTTTATACAATTCGTTTTTTATCATCAAGGAATTTTTCTTTATGTTCTTAATAGTTTTTGAGACTAATTCCTTTCTAACTCCTGGTGGAGCAGCAAGCTTAACAACTGAAGGAAATTCATTATCAAAGTCTGCTTTTGTAATACCTACTCCATCCTTACCATCTCTTCCATTTCCACCATCTTGTCCTTTACTACCCTTACCACCATTTGAAATAATGGTAAAATTTTCCGGATTTTCTATTTTCTCTACTAGAATCAAGACATTGCCACCACTTTCCCCAGGATAACCATCTGCCCCTTGTTTACCATGACCATCTTTTCCAGTACCTGCATTATCAGAATAGGTATGATTGTTATCTTTCCCAGATACATTCCAGGTTACTTTATCATGTACTTTTATTGTTTTGGTTAAAACAACTACATTCTTTCCGTACCAAACTTTATTTTTAAAATCTGCATCAATATGTATAACATCAGCGCCAACAAAGCGTACTTCCTCTATATTTGAATTCTCTGAAAGTGTATTTTCTAATTGCCATAAAATTTCACTGACAACAATGTTCTTACCTGTTACTTCAACAACTAATCGACCATCTATTCTTCTTTCTTGTACTTCTACTGGTTTTATATAAGCACCTATAACCTCCTTAAACTTGTCTATTAAAAAAAGATCTTCTTTCTCCTTTAAGCCTTCTGTCACTTTTTTCAAAACTATAAGATTTTCACCATAAGTATCTACTTCAAGCTTCATAATATTATTGATCAACTTATCAAACGATAAATCACCACGACAAAAGTCTTCTAATTCTAGTTCAACAATAATTGATTGAAGATTTTTAGAGGAACTTAAAAAGTCAACAAAAGTTTCTAGAAAAACTAATTCTTTTTCAGCAGAATCAATATAGGCAACTATTTGTTCCAAGCACTCTTTTTTAAACCGACTTATGAAAACTTTTTCATCTTCTTTCCTAACCAATTTATAGTGCTCCATTAAAAGGGTGTAATACTCAAGTTGGTTTAAAGGATTAGGAATCTGGCTAAAACCCTGTATGTCATCTAGTGAATTAAAAATTTCTTGAATAACAGTACGGCTTTTACTTTCAGTCAGTTCTTTTAGTAAATTTGTTGTTTCTTGTAGCCAAAGCCTTGCGCAATATTTTATATATTTTCTCTCAATATAAGCATTGTCAATAGTGCTAAGCGATCTATGAAGCCTTTCTTCTATATAATCTTTAACTTGTACTAAATTACTTCTATACTCTTTAACTTCTTTGCTAATAATATCTTTTATCTCCTGTTTCTTATCACTATGTTCCTTCGTTGCATTTACAGTTTTTTTGAGATTGTCACTAGTTCTCTTATATCGTATACTCAGCGCAGGTTGGCCAGCCAATTGATACACTTGACCTAAATAGTCAGACTGCTCTGCAGTAATGAAAGTATTTTTGTACTCAGGTACAGTAATTGCATCTTCTAGCATATTAATGACTTTTAACAGCTGAATATTTTGAATCCGCTGTCTATTCTCAGCAGAGCATTGTTGCAAAGGAACCTGATTTATACTACCTAAAACAATACATAATTTTGTGTACTTTTTGAATTTATTAAAAGTGCTATATTTTGTCAGCAGATCTTCTTGCTGCTCATGTATTTTCTTTACTTTTGTCAAAAACTTTTCAGCATCATTCTTTAATTCTTTTGTCCTGTCTGAATAGACTTCTCCAGAAACTTCAGCAAGCTTCTCTAAACATTTTTCTAAACATTGTTTTACGCTTTCTAAGTTAACCTTATATTTATTAAACAGCTCATCATTATAGTAGCACGCAAGGTTATAATAGTGGTAAGCTAAACGCTCATAATACTGTGAATAAGACCAAGAATTAGTATTTTCTCTTATGTCCTTCCTTAGCTCTCTATACCGTTTATTTAATTCTTCTGACACGTTTGCTAGCCAAGGCTCATTTCCTACCCAACTCCCCAAAGAATTTAAATACTGAATAGCTTGCTCAATATTCAAAACAGAGCTTACATTTCTTCCACTGTCACTAATCTGTTGATTTTGAACATTAAACATACATAACTCCTACCTATTTTGTTGTCTACTTACTGCTGGTTCCACAGATGGCTGATCTATATTAGTGCTACATTCTTTTTGAAAAAAAGATTCAAGAAAATCCATCGTTGTCTTATGATTACTTTCTGACTCTCTAATTCTTTTTTCATTGTTTGAGCCTTTTTCTTTTACTTTTTGTTCTCTGGATTTATTCAAGCTTTCATAATTTATAGTAATTTCTTTTTCTTCTTCTTTTAGAAACCCAGCATTTACCAAATGTTCTTTACAGAGTATCAACTCATAACTACCCTTATTATCTTTACGTGCAGTTCTACCCTTAATCTGTGTTTCTTCTTTTATATCAAGTGAAAAGAATGTCTGTATAACATGCACCCCGCCGCTATTTTCTACAGCAACACTAGACTTAAAATCAACACCACGACCCATACCTCTTGTTGCTAGCGTTACTGTTTTTGCAATACCTGCCTCATCGATGTACTTTTCTTTGGTATGCTCTTCCGTATTTTCTGTTAATATGTGTAAGCGATCAAATTTACCGAAGAATTTTTCTTTAAACTTTCTTATTTCTACATCTGTATCAAAAAATATTAACACTGATTGTCCTGAACCAACCTTAGAGTTTGCACGATTAAAAATTTTACTGAGCCATTCTTCTTCTGAATTCTGAGATGTAAAATTTTCACTTGAATTAAATTTCAAATGAGAATCACCAAAAAAAATGGCATGATGGAATTTTCTCTGATGTTATAAGATTTTCTTACCGCTTTTTTTTCATGCTCATCTAGCGTAGTCAAGGTACCACTTACTCCTAAGATAAGAGGATATTCCTTAGGCAATTCTGCATAAGACACTTTGCCACAGTCTATATTCAAATACCCATAATTTTTACAATCAAAGTCTTTTTTCTTTAACCTAAAGTAATTAAATACGTTGTAATAGCTGCAATAAGTGAAAGTGGAATAAAATCCATCGTCTCTTCTATAACTTATGATTCCTTTATCGTTAATTTTATAGTTGTTAATGTACCAGTCTTTATCACTTCCTTTTGCAACCTTTATTGCAGCATCAATCATTTTCTCTAGATGTTCTTGATAGAGAGAATGATTAGTATATTCTTTTTTAATAACCACATTATCTTCTTCTTTCAAAAGATAGTATTTTCCAGGTTTAAATAAAAATTTACTAAATTCTTTAAAATTTTGATTTCTTTCTCCTATCTTTTTCTTAATGAATTCTTCTACCGCTTTCAAAATAGTACTTTTTTCATAATTTTTGCTGGCCATTCCCCATATTTCTTCTTGAATACTAGCTAGTCCTGGAATACCTATAGTGTTACATGCACCATAAGTATTCCCATAGAATTGATCAGAAAAGAAAACATCCACTTCATCTATTAAAAGAGTAGTATTACTAATATCCTCTTGCTTTATCTGTCCAGATTGCTCCGCACTGTGATTTAAAATAAGACCTTCAACTAATTCTCTTAAACCTTGCTTCTTGCCATTTACCTCAGGCTTTATCACTTCATTTGCCATCTTCTCAAATGTACCATAAGTTATCTTGTCACCAATACCAAACTCCTTAAAAAAGCCGTTAAAATCTTGTTGATCTCGAGTTGCTAAGTATTCACTATAACAAACAGTTCTGACCTTATGACCTGTCAATACTAATAGTGAAGAGAGTAAACCTAGTACAAGCGATTTCCCTTGCCCTGTTAAGACTTGCGCAAGATGCTTATCAACACCTTTAGAGTCTTTATCAACACTTAACAATCGCAAAATGCATAATATTTGAATACAATGTGGCTTTAAGCTTTTTCCTGTACTTGCAATATCCTTTGATTCTTGTATAGACCACACAGCAGCTAATCCAGCAAGAAGATCAGGTAAAGTTTCTCTCTTGAATTTTGTGTTCCATTCATCAATTTTAATTTGTTTTGATTGCTCCCGTACCTTTTCAGTAATAAATTTAATTTTATCTTGGTAATTTTTGTCAGAAGTCTCTTGTATATAGGAGTTAAATTCTTTTAAGTATCTGTTATAGCAATCTCTTAGTGTTTCTACTGTGCTATTATTGTTTTCTTTTCTATATAGCTCTAAAGCTTTGTCTATATCAATCTCATCTTGTTTTCTTAAATACCAAAAAGATTCCCCTATGATACCAATTCGTTTTTTAAAATCCTCATAAGATATGCTATTCTCTACTACAGAAATAAACGGCTTTGTACTTTCTTCTTTGAATATATCGAAAGACACGTAGTTAGGTTGCTCCTTTAGATAAAGAAAAGATTTCTTAATTGCTGACAGTAACTCACTTGCTGCACTCAAATTATCGTCATCAGACCATTTTTTTTGCTCAAGTAAATTACTTACACTATTTAATAGATCTTGAGTGATTTCAATTAAGTAGTGATTAGGGATATTATCCTTATATTTTTTGATGAAATTTTCAGGATCTAAAACCTTATATGAATTTTTATCTTTATTGGCTACTTCTACTTCAGTTAAGTCATTATTAGTTCCTTTAATAAACCAACTGAATTCTATACTATTTAAATCCTCTAAAAACTCATTAAATGATCTAAAGTACTTAATTAACTCTTGTGATTTTGCTTTTTGATCAAGTACAGTACTTGCAATATTAAGTAATGTTTGACGTATTTCTTCCATGTCTTGCTTGAACTTCCCATAAGGAAATTTATCAGGAATTTTTTCTAAAATAGATTCCCTATTCTTCCAATACTCATTATATACATCTACCAAATCTCTAAAATCACCAGATTGTTTATCTAAAAACGCCTTCTTAATAGATTCTATTTGTTTTGTTAGAATAGTTTGATCAATTACTGAAATCTCTTTTGAAAGATAAGGACTTGTTTGTGCTATAAATCTTATAACATTATGTGTTGCTATTCGAAATGACTCATAATGATCACCTTCTGTGTTTTTAATAAAATCCATATAGCCTTGTATGAGAGGTTCAAATAACTTTAATTCTTTTTCGGAAAGCAGATTAGTAATTGCACTGTCAATAATATATATCCATGCTAAGCGCTCTTGAGATATGGATGATAACTCATTATTGCCAAATAAATTGGAAACAGAGTTTTTTATACGTTGCAACCACGTTTCATCACCAGGGTCCTGTAACGATTTAAGTTTGTATTCAAATTCTTTTTTGTCAGAATAATAACCGGGCTCAAAATGTTTCATTAGTGTAAAGATAAAGTGATATTGCTGTTCGAGAGAGCGGTTTAGAGAGGAAGTTAATGGCCAATTTATAGTTTGTATTAAGCCCCATTTTCCTTGATCGTCTTTTTTCAGTAGATCATTAACAGAAATATCTGTTTTACTACTAATCTCTAAAATTAGCTCCTGAAAGCTCTTACAAAGATAAAAATACATAGGATGAGTTAAAGGTGTAAAACTTTGTGAAGAAGCAAGTTTCCCTAGTGCTTCTCCCCTCATTTCCTTTATCCTTTTAAATAAAGCATTCCATGAATCACCTACAAGATCCAGGAAAGGTTGCTCACTCATCATATCAACAAGATCTGCAAACAACTCCATATCTTTATTACTGATATAAAATACCGATTTATCATGCAAGTCAGATAAATGATCTACCATAACAGATGGAGCCATTACAGAAATAGACCAAAGATATTTGTCATATAAGATACTTCCGTGATTATTTATTCCATCTTTACAGATTTGTTGTAATCCTGTCAGCAAATCCCTTGTATAAAATTGATCAACTCGAGAAAACTCTTTCTTTCTTATATCCAGAGCTCTTTCTCTATTAAGCAATTGTTGACTACTACTATTTGTCTCGCGTGAAATGTTCTGATTATTAACTACATCATCTAATATCGATATATTACTAGAGAACTTTCTCCAATCTTCTAATCTTTTAGAAAACTGAAAAAGATCCTCTGCATACTCAAGATTATCTGCAGTTTTACCACTTCTATCCTGCAAAAACTGTTTAAATTGTTCATAAGCTTTATCCCTGTTATTTAATAATTCATCTTCTATAATTTTAGTAATTTTAAGCTTTTCAAGAAAATTTCGTTTTATATCTATAGGATGCCCAGCAAAATCTAACTCTTCAATCTTGTTGAAGCTTACTCTTGCAATAAAGTTTTCCTGATCAAAAGTAAATAAATAACCTGGACTTTGCTTCCTAATATAAACTGTTTTATTATTATGTGGATGAGTAAATTGACACGAATCTAGTTCTATCAAATGATTGTTCTTCCATTGTCCCTCTATATATCCATTTTCACCAAATGACTTCCTTGTTCCCTTATTTTCATTAAAGCTACTTTGGCCAACTTTTTTAGATTTGCCGTCTTTCCAAGTATGCTGCTTAAAATGTGATACAGTAGGAATAGACTCCAGGTCAGAATCACTTTCACAAGATATAGAAGATCTCTCAACCTTATCACTAGCATCACAGCACTCCTCATCAGAGGAATTAGCTGAAAAAGACAGCAAATTCTGACTTACCTGCTGACTATTAGAATTTCCTACGTGCATAATACCCCCTATAAAGAATTATCAATATTCTTAATTTAAGATATTTTATTTTTTGAAAAGAGGCAAGAAAAATTTTATATGTCGATAAATAAGGTTCTCAAAACACGGTGTTTTTTTCCAAAATTTGTTGATTGAGTTATGGTGGTTGAAATAGCAAACCAATTAAGTTGCTTCGTCCAGCGCTCTCTTTTAGTTAATTATTGTTTTTTCCTTATAAAAATTTAGCTTACCTTTTACATCTAAATAGCTAACAAAATTCGGCCTTTTATAGATGAGTAACCCTTTAGGAATTATCTTCTTGAATTCTATGATATTATTTTTTGTAACATTGTTATACATATCATGATAAGGGGGCTGGCAAAGCTTGTCAAGGAAGTTTTTTCGTTTCTATTCCCAATGTTATACGGTTATGCAAGAAGTCTATTGTATGTTTACACTCTGCATTAAAGCTTTTAGTTAAGAGCATATCCATCCGCCGCCAATTACTTGCTCATCTTTATACGCTACACAGGCTTGACCTGGACTGACGCCAAAGTAATCGTCGTTTAAAATGACACAGGCTTTATTTTTTTCGTCAGTTGAATGTATTGTTGCTAAACTTCCAGCATGTGATGATCTCAGCTTCACAGTTACTTCCATACCTTCCTTTGGTTGTTCTAACCAATTTAACTCTTTGATCAATATTTTTTTTTGCATTAATGCGTTGATCGGACCTACTATAACCTCATTATTTTCTGTATTAATTTTTATCACGTAAAGAGGTTCACTGTACCCAACACCTAAGCCTTTTCTTTGCCCTACTGTAAAATTTACTATGCCACTATGCTCACCTAGCACTTTTCCATTCACATCCACAATTTTTCCTTTCTGTACAGATTGTGGAGCTAATTTAGCTATTGTTTTACTATAGCTTTCGGAAACAAAGCATATATCTTGACTGTCCGGCTTTTCAGAAATTTGTAAACTGAAATATTTTGCTAATTTTCTTATATCACTTTTATAGAACCCACCTAGTGGAAATCGCAAAAGCTTTAACTGCTCCTCAGTAGTTGCAAACAAAAAATAACTTTGATCTTTACTTTTATCAATGCTTCTGCACAACTTTACCTCACCATTTTTTTCTAACCTTCTCACGTAATGTCCTGTTACGAGTACATCCGCACCAAGATTTTTTGTAACTTGCAATAGATCACGAAATTTTACCGTTTGGTTACATCTCACGCATGGTATGGGAGTTTCCCCACGCATATAGGTACTTGCAAAATCCTCTATTACTTCCTTTTTGAATATTTCCTCATAGTTTAAAATATAGTGAGGAAAGCCAACACTTTCAGCCACGCGCTTAGCGTCATAAATATCCTGTCCAGCACAACATGCACCTTTTCTTGCACCATCGGTGCCATAGAGTTGAAGAGTCACACCTATCACCTGGTACCCAAAGTTATATAGCAGTGCTGCAGCAACGGAGCTATCAACTCCCCCGGACATTGCAACAATAGCCTTGGTTTGGTGTGGAGCTTTATCTTTTAACAAAGGTTCAATTTCAAATTCTTTTAGCATGGTTATCCGAGTTTATTAAATATAGCTAGCACAGCCCTACGTCATACCGCCGCGGCGCTAACAAGTAGCGGAATGACGAGTTTTACGCTTATCAAATTGCAGGTAAATCTAATTACTCTAGCTATAGATATTGTACAGGACAATATGAAAATTGAAAGAGTTAGTGCAATTTATGCACAATTCCACAATAAGAAATATTTCTTGAGAACCTTAAAATTGAAAAATTTCAACAACCAAAATCGTGATTAATCTTGCTTAAATAAAACATGACTGAAGTAGTCCATGTTTTCAAGCACTTTTCCACTACCCAAGGCAACACAACAAAGTGGGTCATCTGCAACACGAACCGGTAATTTTGTTGTTTCACTGATAACTTTACCTAGATTACGTAATAATCCACCACCACCGGATAAAACTATTCCTCTATCGACTATATCAGAAGAAAGTTCGGGGGGAGTGCTCTCCAATGCTGTTTTAATAGCAGAAATTATCTGATGCACAGGCTCTATTAAACTTTCTGCAACTTGATATTCTGATAAAAGCATTTCTTTTGGCATGCCACTCACTAAATCCCTGCCTTTAATTATCATTCCCTCTTTGTTATTTTCACCTGGCAGACTGGCTGAACCTATGCTTTTCTTAATTTTTTCAGCAGTTGTTTCACCGATTAATAATTTATGATTTTCACGAATATACGATTTTATTGCTTCATCCATAATATCGCCACCTACTCTGGCAGAACGTGAATAAACAATTCCGCCTAAAGAAATAATTGCAACTTCAGTTGTACCGCCTCCTATATCAACAATCATAGAACCTTCAGGTTCAGTAACCGGGAGCCCAGCTCCGATCGCTGCAGCCATTGGTTCTTCAATTAAAAACACTTCATTTGCACCAGCACTTTCTGCTGCATCTTGTATAGCACGCCTTTCAACTGGCGTGGATCCAGATGGAACGCATATGATAATATTAGGTTTATTAACAGTGAATTTTGTGTTTGCACTGCGTATGAAATATTTTAGCATTTCTTCCGCATTTTTAAAATCAGCAATGACTCCATCTTTTAAGGGCCTTATCGCCTCTATCTCTTCAGGCGTTTTTCCAAGCATCATTTTAGCTTTTTTACCAAAAGCATAAGGAACGTAGCTTCCTTTTTCTTTTATTCTTGCTACAACTGAAGGCTCATCAAGCACTATTCCCTGATTTTTCTGATAAACTAAAGTGTTTGCAGTACCAAGGTCTATGGCAATATCGCTAGCAAACAAACCTTTGAAAGTAAAAAGGCTATAAAACTTTCCGGTCAATTTTCGAACAAAATTCATACATAACTCAAGAAAACCATTTTATTGAGATAAATTATACTTTTCAGATAAGTAGTAAGTAACACACTCAACGTCTAAATCCTCACCTGTTACTTTTTTTAGCAGTTCCAAAAGGCTATACTTTGCACTGTATACATTTTGAGATAACCAACTGATAAGTAAACTAAAATCTCCTTTTATTATAGCACTTAATGATTCGTAATGATTCTTTTTAACGCAAGAGAAAATCTGCACAGCAGCAATTAAAGCAATAATTTTTATAGGAAAGTAGCCCATAACACCGCTTGCCCAATATTCATCTTGAAAATAAGTGTCCAGCTCATTTTTAGCTTTTACTGGAATTTTATAATGCTTCATACCTTCAAGCCATGCATCATGCAGATCTTTGATTTCTAACGTACCATTTATTAGATCTTGTTCTAACTTGGTTCTTAGCATAATGTGAGCCAATAAACTAAATTCATCTGCGTTCTTTAAAGAAGAGGAAAGGTTTATTTCATTGAAAACCAAGTGCAAATTTTCAACACTGCTATTAGTTTTGCCTTTTATAGCAAATTTCTCTTTTATGTGTGGTTGAATGAACTCAATAAATTCTCTGGATGTTCCAATCATCCTTTCCATAAATAACCCTTGAGTTTCATACATAACATGTCTCGTAATTGGGCTACTTATAGAATTTTGCGCTAAACATTTTTGATAAATTGCATAACCACTATGCCGTAAAAGTGAAAATAAACCATAACAAAAATCAGATTCATCATAATCTATAGGGTAGTAATAAGAAGTACGAATCTCATTTAGTGCAATACCCATTTGCTGTAAACATAACGAGCCAAGTTCAATCTGCTTCTGAGTAGCAACTTTTTGTATATTAGTAACCTTATCCTTTTTCTGCTTTTCAATTATTTTATCCACATTTTCGCTAAAAAATTTGCCTACCTTGGGGAATACTTCCCTTATATTCTTTTCTGTGATATCAGAGTCATAGTCAGCAAGCAGTGAGTCGTATTTTGAGCATTTTAATTGCTGCGATTTTATAGAAGCTACTTCGCGAATGAGTGTGATTAAATCAGTAAAACGTTCTTTTAGTTTTTCTAAGTTACTGGTTTCAGAATGAGATAGCTTCCATAAATTTTGGCATTCAACCTTAGCTTTGGATAAAGACTTTGCTAAATCAATAGGAACAGCACTGTTGCTTTTATGTATTCTCTCTATTAACTTTAGCTGCTGAGTATTTGCACTTTTTTTGTTACCAAGAGCATCTGCTAATGATTCCTTTATTGCGTCATGAGAGATAATTTCATGTCTAATTTCTTCTAGAAGACTCATTTGTTCAACTTTGTCCTCTATATTTAATTGGCTTTGGTTTAGTACTTTTAGCGTATTTTCGATATTCTTTACCCTATATAATACTTCCTCTAAAAACTTATAAGATTTCATAATTTGTTCATTATTTTAGAAAACATCTATTTAATATCGTAATAGATTAATAATAAAGTTAAAAGTATATTTGCTTAAAGTACAATAAAAAATTGTACTTCTTATTCCTTTATTGGATTTTTCTACTCAGAGTCCAGCATATTATAAGAAAATTAATTGTAAGGTTGTAGAAAAAGTATTTAGTACTTTATTTCTCTTGACTATATTACAATATGGAGAGATTATTAGCTACTGAAATTAAAGTTACGCACTATTTAAAATTTATGGAGGTTTAGTAATGTGGAGTAGACTGGTTATAATGTGCTGTTTTTGTTTACTACTTACTGGTGTAAGTTCTTGCCCAAAAAAAGGAGCAAATACAACAAATAAAATGAATTCTGTTGTTAAGCAGATAGGTGATAAAAGAGTTTTCTTTGGTTATGATGAATCTAGTGTTACTGAAGTAAGTGCAGATGCATTACTTGACGTAATGGAGGTGTTACAAGATAACCCTGACGCGAAGGTTATTTTAACTGGTCATACTGACAACCGTGGTTCTCATGAATATAATCTTGCGCTAGGCGCTAAAAGGGCAGATGCAGCTAAAAAATTTATGGTTAGTTGTACACCATACATAGAAAACAGAATAAAAACTGCTTCTAAGGGTGAAACTGAGCCTTTGGTTAATGTAAAAGATGATTCTAGAAATTCTAAATATGAAAAAGAGCATGCTAAAAATCGTAGAGTGGAATTTTCATTTTCTGGAATAAAGAAATAGATTAAAACCTGGATCCCAGTGTCAAGCACTGGGGTGACATAAAGAAAGGGCACTGGGGTGGACAAAAAAGGACAAACTTGTCATATTTTGTTGCTTGTTAGCGGGATCTATATATACCACAAATAAGTCGCTGTATGACGTAGAGACTATCTGGCCATCAAGAGACATAATGGAATTAGAGTTATTATTTCAAAATATAGCTAATAGCTTTGCTTTCCATAATCAAATTGCAATTGCAGTATCAGGTGGTGTAGATAGTATAGTCTTACTGCACTTAATGAATAACTGGGCAAAAAAAAACAAGCTTTCACTTCCTATAGCATTAACAGTAAATCATGGGTTACGTTCAGAGTCTCAAAAAGAAGCTGATTTTGTTGTAAGTTATGCAAAAGAACTTGGAGCAAAGGAGTCGTTCATATTAAATTGGGAGAAGCAAAATATTAAAGGCAATATTCAGTTACAGGCACGAAAAGCACGGTATAAATTACTAGTAGAGTGGTGTAAAAACAATAATGTTAAATGTTTGCTCGTCGCTCATCACAAAGATGATCAAGCAGAAACGTTCTTATTAAGATTAGAGCGAGGTAGCGGCGTAGATGGATTATCATCAATGGACTACAAGTCTTTCCTAAATGGTATTTATATATTTAGGCCATTGTTAAATTTTAGTCGTAGTGAAATAGAAAAGTACGCTAAGCTTCATCAGTTAAAATGGATCGAAGATAGAAGCAACTATAACCTAAAATACAGGCGAATTTTATACCGTAACTTACTTAAAGCAAGTAACAATCAAGAGATTTTAACAGAGCGAATATGCCTCACAGCCCTTCATATGAAAAGAGCTGCAAAAGCGTTGATGCACTACACATGTCTTGCATTTAATGACTGTGTTAATGTTCATGATCTTGGTTATATTGAAATTAAACTAAGTGAATTTTATCAATTACCAGAGGAAATAGCCTTGAGGCTTCTTCTTTACTCTATAATGGCAATTGCCAGTAAACATTATAAACCAAGGTACAACAGTCTTATCGTAATATTTAATAAAATATTGCAAAAGGATAGTAATGTTAACTGTACACTTTCTGGGTGCAAAATAAGAAAATATGGAGAAAATATCTTAATAATTAGAGAATCGTCAAGGATACAAGAAATTACCGTAAACCTACCTTTAAATGAACCTATTGAATGGGATAGCAGATTTAGCTGCACAATACTCGGAAATCAAGAGTGTTCAGTTATTATCGCTCCATTAAAAAAAACACAAAAAGTTCCTGAATTTCTGAAGGATTACAACTGCTGCCCTGAAGTTTTCTATTCTTTGCCTGTAGTGCTAAAAGATGGAAAGGTGCTTGCTTATCCTAATGTAAATTATAACGGAAAAAATACCAATGACGATAAGGTTCAATGCATTATTGATAGCACGATAAAACAAAATTTGGTAAGCTTGATGGGTATTTAGTTAAAAATAGAAATGAAAAAATTTTTAGAAGGCTTATTGATCTGGTTAGTAATTATTGTTCTTATTTCAGTTGCTTATATTCAATTCAGCGGAAATGTAGGTAAAAGTAAAACAATTATACCTTTTTCGGAATTTTTAACTAAACTAGAAGACAATGATGTAGAAAATATTGTCATAAAAAATCAGAGCATTGAAGGCAAGTTCAGGGATGGTTCAAGTTTCAACTCAAGCGGTGTTATATATAGCGACCTAATAAAAAATTTACATGATAGAAAAGTGAGATTCTCCTTTTCAACTGGAGATTCTGCCATGAACGTAATTGGTGGATTACTTATCTCATGGGTCCCAACATTTATCTTTATTGGCTTTTTGCTATTCTTTCTTAAACAAACACAAGCGGGAGGCAACAGAACTATAAGCTTTGGCAAGTCAAGGGCTAGACTCATGACTAGTGGAAAAAAAGTAACATTTGATGATGTTGCCGGAATTGATGAAGCAAAAGAAGAGCTGGTAGAGATCGTTGATTTCCTTAAACAAAGGCAAAAATTTCAAATATTAGGTGGAAAAATACCAAAAGGGTGCCTTTTAATTGGCTCTCCTGGAACTGGTAAAACTTTACTTGCTCGTGCAATTGCAGGTGAAGCTAATGTGCCATTCTTTAGCATTTCCGGATCTGATTTTGTTGAAATGTTTGTGGGTGTTGGTGCAAGTCGTGTTCGTGATATGTTTGATCAAGGCAAGAAAAATGCTCCTTGCATAATTTTCATAGATGAAATAGATGCGGTGGGTAGACATCGTGGCATTGGTCTTGGTGGCGGCAACGACGAAAGAGAGCAAACATTAAATCAGTTATTAGTTGAGATGGATGGCTTTGAGTCTAATGAAGGTGTGATAATAATCGCTGCAACTAACCGCCCAGACGTTTTAGATCCAGCACTGCTTAGACCTGGTCGTTTTGACCGACAGGTTACTATTTCTTTACCCGATATAAATGGGCGTGAAAAGATATTAAATACGCATATAAAGAAAATATCAATGGCTCCCGATGTAAATGTGAGAACAGTTGCAAGAGGAACACCAGGCTTTTCTGGAGCTGATTTAGCAAATTTAGTGAACGAATCTGCACTTATCGCTGCAAGAAGAAACAAGAAGATTGTTACCATGGATGATTTTGAATATGCACGTGATAAAGTGATGATGGGCGTAGAAAGGCGATCTCTCATTATGACAGAAGAGGAAAAGAGACTGACTGCATACCATGAAGCTGGTCATGCGATGATTGCTGTTAATATGTCTGCTTCTGATCCTATACACAAGGCAACAATTATTCCACGCGGTAGGGCACTCGGTTTAGTTATGAGACTACCAGAAACAGATAGGGTGTCCCTCACAAGAGAAAAGATGCTAGCAGATATTACTGTTGCTATGGGTGGAAGAGTGGCAGAAGAGCTAATTTTTGGCTACGATAAAGTCACAAGCGGTGCATCTTCGGATATAAAACTAGCATCAGATTTATCACGTTCTATGGTAACAAAATGGGGAATGAGCGACAAAATAGGCCCGATCTATCACAATCGCGAACAAACCATGCATGGTTCTGACATAATTTCTGAAGATACGTTAAAACTTATAGATGAAGAAGTGAAGGAAGTTGTGTCTTCTTGCTATGAAAAAGCAAAAGAGATTTTGACCAAGCATAAGAAAGGCTTAGATCTCATTGCTGAAAATCTACTGGAGTTTGAAACTTTAACAGGAGATGAAATAAAGGACATATTAAATGGAAAAAAAATTATTAGAGAGGAAAATGAGAAGAATGAGAAAATAAAAAAATCCTCTCTCTATTAAATTTGGCCTTGTTTAACTGTTAAAATGAAAGTTTTTAGTTACAGTAATTGACCAATGGTGTCATCAGGTAGCTATCTGACCCACAGAAACGGAGCTAAAATTACTTGACACCCTTCGCCAGCCCCCTTATCATGAAACTGAAGCTATTGTATTTGCTTTCGCCAATCTGCAGATTAAAAGGTAAGGATTACTTAATGTATCGGCGTCTTATGTTCAATTTTTTGCAGTATATAGATACTGTATGTCTTTACAAAACTTCATCTACATCTAGATTTTTATCTAAATAAGCTGAACGCGCTTATAAAGCGTTACAAGACATCAAAAAATGCCAATACTCGACAGAGATAGTAAAAGACTAGCTAACTCGGGGATTCTTTGTTTTTTTTCTGCTTGGTAAATTTCTTAAACATTTGCAGCGTAAGTTAGTTGCAATTAAAAGCAGCTGAATTTCGCTTGTCAAGCGTTTAAAACATAAAAAACGCCAATATTTTAAAGCGGATAATAACCACGGGGCTTCTTTTGCCTTTTTTTCCATTTGGTAAATTTCTTAACGTTTGTAGCTAACATGAAGCTAAGTACGAACTTTGTTAAACACAACAAATGGTGTCATCCCAGTGCTTGACACTGGGATCCAGTTGAGCTATTTCAACAAAAATACTGCATTTTGAGATGAACGTTTATTCTCACCAGACTTATTTACAAGTATAACAATTAAAGTCTGGATTCCAGTGTCAAGCACTGGAATTACACCGAAGGAGCTACTGGGATGACAGGGGAAGCTGACAACCGTCATCCCGCTACGTGTTAGCGGGATCTAGAGATACCGTGACGGTATGACAAGGGAGAACAGTTGCTACGTGTTAGCGGCCGAGATACCGCGGCGGTATGACGTAGGACTGCTGTCATGCAAGTAGCTGACACTGAAATGACAAGAGAAAGAGGCTACTGGGATGACAGGAGAGGATGCTGGGATGATAGGAGAAGGGGCTACTTAGATGACAGAAGAATGGGACGACAGGAACGGAGACCCTTTCCTGACGGACTTAAATCACAATTATCAGCTGTTACAAAAAACGCCAAAAATAATTGCCTTTTAATTTAGGTTATGCAAGAAGTTTAATAATTTCACTATATACTTGATTGTTGTCTTTAGCTTCAATTTCAGTGATAACACTGCACCTAACGGGCTCTTCTATGGCTATTTCCTGAAACCCTTTTCTGACCTTATTGTAAAAATTAACATCCATTTCTTCATATTTATTCTTGTCTTTTGCTCTATTTAACCCAACTTTAACATCAATATCTAGAATGAATGTAATATCTGGATATTTAATTTTCACTAGCTTATGTAAGTCCCTTATTAGCCCTAAGTCAACTCCAAACCCATATCCTTGGTATGCAATAGTTGAATCAATAAACCGATCACAAATCACTATTTTTCCTTCTGCAAGAGCTGGTAATATTAATTTTTTCATATGTTCGCGCCTCATCGAGATAAGTAGCAAGAGTTCAGAAATAGGATCAATATTATTTGTTAACAACACTCCTCTTATCTTTTCTGCAAAATCAGTGCCACCTGGTTCTCGAGTCAATACTACGTTATTTTCGCCTTGAATTTGCTTAAAATGATTTGCAAGTAGCTTAGATTGTGTTGTTTTACCAGAGCCGTCTATTCCTTCGAAAGTTATGAACATAAGTTTTATAATTATAATACTAAAAAAGAATATGCAAACAGTATACATAGAAACCGTTTGACATTTAAATAATAAGACCGTAAATTACATATGGTATAATAATAGTCTATGGTTGCTCTGAATACTCCTAAAGTCGATTTTAGTTTTACTGCAAAAGATTTTAATCTTTTGGGAGTAGACAATAAATACTATACATTAAGTGACTGTTGTGGAAAAAATGGTCTTATTGTAATGTTTATATGCAATCACTGTCCTTACGTTCAGTCAATTATTAGCAATTTGGTAAGCGATGTTGATCAATTGAAAAAAGATTATCAGGTAAACACCATTGCAATAATGCCAAATGATGTAAATGAATATCCAGAAGATTCCTTTGAAAATATGATTAATTTTGCCAAGGAAAATAAGTTTACATTTCCATATTTAATTGATAGTACACAGAAAATAGCTAAAGAATACGGGGCTGTTTGCACTCCTGACTTTTTTGGCTTTAATTCCAATTTAAACCTTTGCTATCGTGGACGTTTTAACGACACAAAAAAAGAAAAGGTTCAAAGCTATGAAGTAGGAAGTAGTGACTTATCTCAAGCTATGAAATTTATTGCAGAAACTGGTAATTCTCCAATTGACCAAAAATCAAGTATTGGCTGCTCAATTAAATGGTCTAATTCTACAGGTTAAATATCATGCACAGTGGCTCTCAGCATTTGTTTGATATTATAATTTTACTTTCTGCTGCTGTGTTTATAGTCATAGCGTTTTGGAAAATGAATATTAGTCCAGTGCTTGGTTACTTCGTTGCAGGTGCAGTTATTGGTTCTCATGGATTTAATCTGATACACTCAGCTGAAGCAATGGATAATCTTGCAGAATTTGGTGTAGTTTTTCTATTATTCATTATAGGCCTTGAATTGACATTTGAACGCCTGATCGCTATGCGTATTCATGTATTTGGGTTCGGTTCTCTTCAAGTTATAGTTACCATGGTAGCAATATGGTGCATCGCTCTTGCTTTCGGAGTGAATACGAATATAGCGACAGTTATTGGTGGTGGGCTTGCGCTATCCTCAACAGCAATAGTGTTGCAGGTTCTGCAAGAAAAAGGTTCTCAAGCAAGTCAGGTTGGTAGGTTGTCGATAGCAGTGCTATTAATGCAAGATTTTGCAGTGGTACCATTAATAGTATTGGTACCTTTACTTGCTGGCAATTCTGAGCACAGCCTGATAAGCTCATTGGCAGGCTCATTAGTGCAAGCAGCTATTGCATTAGTGCTGATATTTATAACTGGTAGATTATTGCTTAGACCTTTATTTTCGGTTATTGCTAAAATGGAAAGTAATGAGATCTTTATATCAACAACGCTTTTAATAGTATTAGGAGCAGCATTTATTACTGAGCAATTTCATTTATCGTTGGCATTAGGTGCATTTGTCGCTGGATTGTTAGTTGCAGAAACAGAATATAGACACTCAGTGGAGCACGCAGTATTACCATTTAAAGATTTGTTTCTTGGCTTATTTTTCATGACTGTTGGTATGTCCATCAATACCGAACTTTTACTCAATAAGTTACCACTAATTACTTTATTATCGATTATCCTTATCGTTTTAAAAACATCTATCATATATATATTGTGTAGATTTTTTGGGTTTAAGAGTGCACCTGCTATACAAGCTGGGTTACTACTTTCACAAGGCGGTGAATTTGCGTTTATTTTATTTCGCTTAGCAAATGAACTAAATGTGCTACCAAGTGAAATCGCTCAAGTACTTATGATGGTAACTACAGTAACCATGGCTTTCACTCCTCTTTTATCGGGGCTTGGAGATTGGATAGCAAACTCATTTAGCACTGAGAAAACAATATTAGATGATGAAGCTGTTGAAACAGATACACAAGATCTTTATAACCATGTGATAGTTGCTGGATTTGGTAGAGTGGGATATATGGTAACAAAAATGCTTACGGCAGAGCATTTAAGTTACGTTGTTGTAGATATTCAATCGAAAATAGTCAAAGAAGGAAAAAGTGATAATTTTCCTATATATCTTGGAGATGTTACAAGATGTGAAATTTTAAAATCGGTAGGAATAGAAAGAGCTCAAGCTCTCGTGGTTTCAATAAAGAATGAAGTTACTATAAAAAAAGTTGTTTCTTTAGTTGCTGCAAATTTTCCGCATGTAAATATTGTAATACGCTTACCAGATCTGAGTAATGTGGAGGTTTATAGAGATCTAGGAGCTAGTAAAATTATTCCTGAAACATCTGAGATAGGATTGCAGCTAGGTGGAGCTGCACTGAGCCTCAGTGGTATTAGCGAAAGTGGAGTTACGTCTTTAAAAAGTAGATTCAGAAAAGGCAATTACAGTATGTTAAAAGACCTTGGTAGTGATAAAGATGAATAACTACTTTTCTAATTTTATGTACAGAAAGCTTCAAGCTTTATTGAGGTTTTGCCTATAGTAAATTACGCACATAATCAACCAAGTTAAGGAAAGTGCAAACCAAGTGATTGCATATTCCAAATGCTTCATTGGCTGTATAGCTACTTTGCTGCCAAAATTGTTCAGCCACAATACACACTTCTCTAGCTTAATACCTAACTCATTGGAAATTTCCTCTGTGCTCAGGGTAAACCATGTATTCGAAGCAGTATCGTTTTTGATGAACCAATTTTTGCTTTTATTGCTATCGCAATATAAAGTTCCATCTGCAACTACTTTTTCAATTTTTACTTTTTTCTCCTTTTTTTCTCTGACTATTCCTTTATTCACCAACATGTAACGTCCAGTGGTGAGCAACATAGGAGACAGCACGTGATAGCCGTGTTGCCCTGCAAAAACATATAGTTCTATGTCACTTAGAATCCCATCGATCTTGACATGCCTATAGTTAAATTTTTCAAGGTCGTTATTGGGCAATAGATGAACAACTGGAAGACTCATACTTTTAATAATATTATTCTTCCAGTTCAATCTGAATACTTGCCATAATCCTAATAAAAAAAGAAGCAAGCAAGGTATAATTAAAATAAATACTGTTTTTTTTAACACTCTATATTTGTGTTCTTAAATAGTTTTCAACACCCATTAGTTCAATAAGGTCAATCTGTTTCTCAATCCAATGGAAGTGCTCTTCTTCATTTTTTAACATCTCTTCTAATAACATTACACTAACAAAATCTTTTTCTTTCTCAGCGATAGAAATCGTTTCTTTGATATCCTTAATACCTTTTCCCTCTAATTTCAAATTAGCTTCTAAGATTTTCCGTATTGTGTCTTTTGTAAACTTTCCATCATGCTTTGATATTTCGTTTGTATCCTGAAAATTTGGAACTCCTTTGAATAACAAAATTCTTTCTGCCAACTTGTTTGCATGTTCAAGTTCTTCGTTAAGCTCATTTTTTACCTTTTCTGCAAGTCTATTAATTCCATTGTTTTTGAGAACCGCAAAATGCAAAAGATACTGACGTACAGAAGTCAGCTCATTGGTCAATAATTTGTTCAAATGTTTTACTATCTCTTCATTCATAATCTTCCCTTAGTTCAATTTATCAGCATAATTTATATGATAACGATGATTATAGCAACTCATTTAATAGTTCCTTTGATAACAACCGTATTAAATAGCATGTCGTGGTATGTCTGTTTCTTTTTAGAAAAACAAGCAACTAGATACCAGCAGAGAGTGAGCAGCACTATCATTACTTTCAATGCACTCAAGACATTCACTAATACCTCCTGATCTTGCAAAAATTCAGTAAGGACAACTACTACACTGTTTAACAAAGGAAGAAAAAACTGGGAAGTGCTTCTGTCAAACGCTAAATTCAAGTCTATTTTAGAATTATCTAAATTGATAGTACATATATTCATTAACCGTTGACCTGGAGTTGCTTGGGCCTTTGAAGATATAAAATATGTGAAGTAACTACAATTTACACACATGTATGATAGATGTAAGATCAACGAAGAATCCTCTAATAGCAGTATAATTAATAAAGTTGGAATTAATAAAATTGCTACATCTATTAAATATGCGCAAAAGCGCCTTTTTATGCTGGCAATCTCTGTCATTACCTATCTTCCAAATATTTTATTATGAAATCTGTAAGCTTATCAAAATGTTGAAAACATAACAAATCTTCATAACCGCTTATTGATTGACCGTATATAATAGGTAAACAATTGGCATTTTGTGCACACAGAACATCTGTGATGCTATCACCAACGAAAAACACATTTTCTCTATTTATAGGCAACGTACTCTCTTCTAGTGCGAATAGCAGTGGGATTGCAGATGGTTTATCTTCTGCAGTATCGCATGACCCAACTACTCTTTCAAAGTAAGAATCTAGTTTAAAATAGGTAACTTCTTCACGTAAATTAGTATTTTTCTTATTACTTACTATTGCTAGATAAATATTGTAGCTTTTCAGTGTCTGCAACATTTCCTCTACTCCTTGATTCAGAGCAATGTTTTGCAATAGTGCATCATCTAAATATTGTTGATATATCTGATTTGCTTTTTTCCACTGATCGCCAAATAAATTGACCATATAGCTCTTTCTCGACTCATGGGAATTTCTATCAGCAGCTTTATTACTATACCCCATTGAGTTTATGGTATGTTTAATAGCATTAAAAATGTTATCTTGAGTGTCAACTAAGGTATTATCCCAATCGAATACTACTGCTAACGGGCTGTTTTTCATTTCTATATTGTTATATATTTTAAGTTAATAAGTAAATAGCATTTTAATAAAAAAAATATAAAGAGGACGCTCTTGATAAACATTCTTTACCACAAATTATGTTAACTGTTTTTTATATAATTAGTTAATATACTGGTTATATGATATATTTTAATAGGTAATAGGTATGGCTCAGACATCTAAAGAAAGTGTTGAAAAAAAGTTTAAAGATGTTTTTGAACGTTCTCCAGGTGCTTTTCCAGAAGGTACCTCATTAGAAGAGAAGGTTAATTATATCGCAAAAGGAACAGAGGCTCTAAAAGCTGTGAACAGTAAGGAGCTTGAGAACAAAATGAAAAACGTTGCAGAATTGAATCAGAAATTTGAAAGTCAAAAAGGACGTGCAGATGAAAAAGTACGTCAAGATTTTGAAAGAATTGCTGAGCTTGACCAACAATATAAAGGGAAGGGCATCTTCACAAGTGAAAAAGTTGCAGAATTAAAAAATGACAAAAAATTTCAAGAAGCAGCTAACACTCTTAGAGAAACTACAACAGAAGGTAAAAGTGTTGAACAGAGTGGACAAAAAAAGACTTCTGAGGCTTCTGTACAAACAGATACACAGCCATCAAGAGTTGAAGGGTTACGTAATCCAGAATTTCAAGAAGCAGCTAACACTCTTAGAGAAACTACAGCAAAAGATAAAAGCATTGAACAGAGTGGACAAAAAAAGACTACTGAAGCTTCTGTGCAAACAGATACACAGCCATCAAAGCACGATTCACAAACCGTTAGTCCTTCAGTGAGCAAGAGTTCTGTAAAAGAGAAGCTCAACAATAAAAAGCCTGAACAGAACAAAAAAGATAACATGCCTCAACCACAAGAAAATCAAAAAGAAGAAGGGTTTTTGAGTCTTCTGAAGCGCTTTGTTAAGAAAATGTTAGAAAAACTTTTGGGTGAGGATGAAAAGAGTGTGGAGAATACTCATGACATGAGAGAAGCGGCTCAAAAAAATACATCAAATAATGAAATGCAACAAAAAAGTATGGATCAGAGCTCTTTCATAAATATAAATGGAAAAGAGTTCAATTTAGAACCGGAAAAGGCTTTTAATTATCAGGATAAAGCTCTCAACATTAATATTACATACAATAGTCCTGAGACAAAGCAAAATCTGCAGCAAGATACAACTTCTCCCAATATTGCTAATGCGGTTAACTTAAATATTAATGGTAAGGAATATAGTGTCCAACCTGGTGAGTCTTTCAATCATAAAAGTCCCGGCTTAGAAATTAGCGTGGTGAATGGTCATCAACAAAGTAAAAACTTTGACAAGATTTTAGATCAAGATCGGAGCATAAGTGAAGGTTTAAAGCAAGCAACACAACTTGAAAACCCAATGATAACGCCTATTCATACTCCTAAAGTGAATGAAGTAAACACAGGTCGTGAAAGGTGATCCGCTTTCAAGCTTCATTAGTTTAAAAAAGTATTTAATTATACAATAATCCCAGTCGTCTAAGTGAGGAAAGTCACCTCTCCCCACTAGACTTCAAAACCGGACTTGTGGTAGAGTGGGCAGCCAGCGAGTTACTTGTTAAGTACTTTTCCAACAGCCCCTCTCCGAACCTTACTATTACCCATAAATCTATAAATGGTGAAAAAGCTGCTATTTTACTAATTCAACTTTCTACTATAAATAGATCTGACCTTACCCAGAAAAAGTAGAGAGAAAGTTAAGACGTTTTTGGAGTAAAATAAAACGTTTTTTCAAAGAGGTGTAATATGACAAATAGAAGAGAATATACAGCAGAATTTAAATTGGAAGCTGTTAAGCTGGTTAAAGAAACAGGTCAAACAAGTACAAAAATAGCAAAAGATCTAGGTATAGATGGCAGTATGTTAAGTAAATGGGTAAGAAAATATGATGGAAAAATGTCTGGAGCATACGCATTTCCAGGCAAAGGAAAACTAGCTCCTTATGACAAAGAAAGATTTGATCTAAAAAAAGAGTTAGCAAGAGTAAGAAGAGAAAGAGACATTTTAAAAAAAGCCCTGGGATATTTTGCCAAAGAAAAAGAGTAAAATATTCTTTTATAAAAGAGCATAGAAATTGCTATAAAATACAGGAACTATGCAGGGTTTTGTGCTGGTGGTTATTATAAATGGATTGCTAAAGAAAAAAGCAATAAAGAATTAGCAAGGGAAGGACTTCTAGCAGAGATTCAAAAAAAGCATCTAAATGCAGATATGGAGCCCCTAAAATCCATAAAAGCTTTAGGCAAAAATTATAACATCAAAACAGTGCAAAATGTTATGCAGGAAAATGACATTATAGCCAAACTTAGACGAAGATTTAAAACTAAAAAACAACCAAATAATATGGTTATTGCTCCTAATATATTAGATCAAAATTTTATCACTGAGCAACCAAATAAAGTATGGGATTACTTATATAAAAACCAAGGAAGGTTGTTGGCAGCAATAATTCTCACGCATGGTAGTTAATGAGTCATACAATGACAAAACAATTAATTGTGGATTCTTTGCTTATGGCTGTTAACAAACGCAAACCCCCTGAAAACCTACTGTTACATAGCGATCAAGGGTCACAGTATACCTCTCAAAATTACCAATTTCTATTGAATACAAAAAACATCATTTCCAGCATGAGCCATAAGGGCTGTTGTTACGATAATTCTGTTGCAGAAAGCTTCTTCAGTTCACTCAAAAGGGAGCTGCTTATTGATACTTCTCAACATTCTGCTCAACAAACTAGAACTGCCATATTTGAATACATAGAAATCTTTTATAACAAACAACGTAGACATTCTACTATTAACTATTACATTCCTGCACAATTTGATGCATCATTCTCATGACAAAATCGTCTTAACTTTCTCTCTACTTTTTCTGGGTAAGGTCAGTTAGAAATAGCTGTATGGGAAAAGGTGAAAGATGTACTAAAAAACCCAGAGATGATAAAAAAGGAATACCAACGTAGAGTATTAGAAAATAAAAATGATGAATCATCAGAGAAAAAGTTTGCAAGAAGAGAAAATCAAATAAAAGAAGGTATCGAAAAATTAATGGAAGATTATTATAGTCAAGAAAATGCAGGAGAGAAAGGATATATAAGCGAGGAAGAATTTAAACAGACAATGAAAAAAATGAAGGAAGGCTTACAAGGGATAGAAGAAGAGAAAAAAAAGGTAGTTGATCAGAAGGCAGTAGAAAAAGGAATAAGTCTTATTATAAATAGTATAAAGAATTTTTATTCTAGTGTAAAATCGAACCTGGAACAGCTAGATTGGCAAACTAAGCGCGGCATTATTAAAGCATTAATAGGACAAATTAACATTGGTCGTGATCAGGTAGAAGTAGGATTTCAGATCGAAGAACCAGAGCAGGATGGGGGAATTCTTAATTTGTATCATTGTACTACATATCATGAAACTGAAGCTATTGTATTTGCTTTCGCCAATCTGCAGATTAAAAGGTAAGGATTACTTAATGTATTGGCGTCTTATGTTCAATTTTTTGCAGTATATAGATACTGTATGTCTTTACAAAACTTCATCTACATTTAGATTTTTATCTAAATAAGCTGAACGCGCTTATAAAGCGTTACAAGACATCAAAAAATGCCAATACTCGACAGAGATAGTAAAAGACTAGCTAACTCGGGGATTCTTTGTCTTTTTTTCTGCTTGGTAAATTTCTTAAACATTTGCAGCGTAAGTTAGTTGCAATTAAAAGCAGCTAAATCTTGCTTGTCAAGCGTTTAAAACATAAAAAACGCCAATATTTTAAAGCGGATAATAACCCCAGGGCTTCTTTTGCCTTTTTTTTCATTTGGTAAATTTTTTAATATTTATACGGAAGGTGTCATCCGAGTAGCTGACACTGGGATCTCATTTTACTTTATGATGATGTCATGAAAGTAGCTGACACTGGGATGGCTTTGTTGCATCGCACCTTATACTGGTAGTAATTTACGATAAATATCATGTAGCCATTTCAAATTTAGCCATACCAATTTCAGTAAATTGATTAAGCAAATAGCACTTAATCAGCAATTCTTTTTCGCGATTTACTTCGGATTTATTCCTAAAGCTGAATCCAAATATTTGCTTTAATCTTGAGAAAAACCCTTCAATATAAGATCTTTTCCCATAATTTACTTCTTTTTTCCATTCTTTCACGCCATCTTCACCGTATAATTTTATTAACCTAATAGCAGCATTTCTGTCAGACATATAATCTATTTCTGGATGTTCTGCCGCATTGTTTATTGGTGGAATTTTTGCCTTTATATCATATTCGTGACACAATTTGTAAAACTTGTGCCTATCATATGCCCTATCTGCATATAGTGCTTTTATGACATGCTGAAAATTAACTTCTTTAAGCAAATCGCAAGCTCCATAGTGATCAGAGTAGACACCGTTACTGTATTTTACAGCTATGGCTTTTTTGCTGTTTATATTCAACATTACATGCAATTTTCTTGTCTGTTCATAGCCACGATATTTTCTGTTAGCGCTATTTTCCTTGCTGTGACCAGGGGTATTGTTGTAAATGCTGATACCTGTACTATCTATAGCAATTTCGATGTCTTCCATATTATTTTTATCAATTCTGCAATCATTGATCTTAATATTAAGTTTCTTAAACCTTCTTGATGCTTGTGAATAGCTGATAACTGCTAAATCTCTTCCTATTTGTTGCATATATCCTTTTATAAACCCCACCGTTTGTCTTAAACCAATTCTAAAAAGATTGACAATTATATGCACCAAAATCACAACTTTATCACTGTAAATATAGTTGCCGCCTTGCATTTTTGGACTATTTTCATACCAATTTTCTATGGCTTCATTGATATAATGAAAAATATTTCCTCTTTCCTGGAGAAATTTGTTATATTCATTTTGGTTACTGACTTTCATTTTCTGTGGCATATTTTTTCTTCAACAGTTAAATGGTTATTTATAATGAATTTTGTCAGTAGCCACCAGATTTTTTCGGTTGCTATGCAACAAAGCCCACTGGGATCCAGAAGACTTAATTTCAACCAAATAATAAAGGCTAGATCCCAGTGTCACGCACTGGGATGACACCTCTGGACACTGGGATGACAGAAGAAGGAGGCGCTGCCGTCTTGGATGAAAAGGCTGGATCCCAGTGGGCTTTGTTGCATCGCTATTCTTTTTCCTGGATTCCAGACTGGAATGACACCATCATAAAGTGAAACTAGATTCCACCTTCACGCACTGGGATGACAGCTAGCCTGATAACCGTCATCCCGCTACGTGTTAGCGGGATCTAGAGATACCGCGGCGGTATAGCTATACCTTTTTCTACTTAGTTTGGGTTATGCAAGAAGTTTAATAACATTTATTGCTATTTTGCCATATATCCCTTATACTATAAAGTAGAATATTATAGGTTTTAGCAATGGTTAAAGAAGTTGAAGAATTAATAAAAATTGTTGGCAAGGGTAATTTATTAGAGACTTTGTTTATTTTTTTAGGTGGCTTTCAACATGCTGACTTAGATCGTAGTATGGACCACAGAAATCATTTTGGTTTGTCTGCATTCATTAAAAAAGAGGGGGAGCCATTAGATGAATATTTTAACTTAAAGTTTAGTCTACAAGGGCTGTTTTTAATTTATGCTCAAGCTTATAAGATACTTAGTGAAAACAATAACCTGAATACTAAAGATGTCATAGATAAAATATATGAAGTTATTAAAGGGTCTGAGTTAAATAGAGATATAAATGAAGTAGTAGATGGAAGTAAATTAGATTTACTTAACATCTTAGCAAGTCCAAAGAGAGAACCAATATTTAAAACAGAAGAAGATTTTGAAAATAAAGTACTCATTGGTCTTAGAAAGTTACTAAGTGAAGGAAATACATTAAACAAATATGACAGAGAATTTGCATTAAATAAGTGCGTTATCAGCAGCTATTATTCCATTCATGACATAAAAGCAGATAAAGATATAGCATTGTTCTTTTCTTTGGGTGGTCACTATAAAGAACTTTCGTCATCTAACAAAACAGTAAAAAGAGAAGTATTAGAGATATGTGAGAATCAGTTAATAGAGAGCTATATAATGTTCTTGGCTGGCAAACTACACATGATCGGATTATCAAGTAGAGATGGAACCATCAAATATACAATCAACCATGAGAATGTGGATCGACAAGAGAAAGAATTAAAAATGGATGGATTAATATATCCTGTAAATACAAAAAACACCCTAGAGCAACTGTTAAAAAACCAAAATAGTGATGAATTTGAACAATTAGTAACGAGCCCTAAAAATATATACTACTCAGTGCCACAAGAAGAGAATAAATGTAGGCCAAATTTCATTGTCAGCAAGAAAAAAGAAAAAGACCATAAAAACACAGTCTGTAAACTTATTTTAGGTGTGTTTGTATTATCTGTTGGGTTATATGTTGCTGATTATTTCCTTATGGAGCAAAAATTATTTAATCCAATAAAAAGTGTTCTACCACAGGATAATTTTGTTAATCTAGTAATTGCTGCAGTGCTTACTGTTGTAATAGTATATGCTTTATTTCAATTATCACAGGAACCACCGCTTTCAACAGTCGATGATGTGCAGAATAAAAAATTAGAACCGCTCCATGCAAAACAAGCTATAAATGTAGCAACTTAAAAGCACATATTGTATAATGCTTATTCTTAAGTTAAGAGGTGATTTATGGATTTAAGTAAAATAACAGCGGGACCAAATGCGGTGAATGTGGTAATTGAAATAAGTGCAAATGCTGAGCCTGTAAAGTATGAATTTAATAAAGAGCTTGGGTTGTTACAAGTTGACAGATTTTTATCTACCTCAATGACTTATCCTTGCAATTATGGGTTTATACCAAATACCTGCGCAGGTGATGGTGATCCTGTGGATGTTTTGGTGCTAACTCAATTTCCCTTAGCATCTAGTGTTTTAATATCGGTGCGTCCAATAGGCGCATTACTCACTAAAGATGAAAAAGGAGAAGATGAGAAAATATTAGCAGTGCCTGTTTCCAGTGTTGATAGCTATTATGACAATATAAAGGACTATTCTGACTTATCTAAAAACCTACTAGATAAAATTGCTCATTTCTTTTCTCATTATAAAGATCTAGAAAAGGGAAAAACAGTAGCAGTTGGAGAATGGGTTGGTGTAGAAGAAGTAAAGAAAATTATTGAAAAAAGCAGAAATTAGTTTTTATTGATTTATAGCTAAAGTGGCTTAGGTTTGCCTACAATTTGAAAAACAACAAATTCGTCATTCCGCTACTTGTTAGCGGAATCTATGCTGAGATACCGCGCACAACTGTACGAACATTCATTCTTGAAGGTAAACTGCACAGCAAATGGTGTCATTCCAGTGCTTGACACTGGAATCCAGCCTTGCCGTAATCTCATCAAGAACGTTGTGTTTTAACACAAGATCAGCCACTTTTATGCTTACCAACTTAGTGCCCAATCAAAATTCCTGGATCCCAGTGGGCTTTGTTGCATCGCACCTTATACTGGTAGTAATTTACGATAAATATCATGTAGCCATTTCAAATTTAGCCATACCAATTTCAGTAAATTGATTAAGCAAATAGCACTTAATCAGCAATTCTTTTTCGCGATTTACTTCGGATTTATTCCTAAAGCTGAATCCAAATATTTGCTTTAATCTTGAGAAAAACCCTTCAATATAAGATCTTTTCCCATAATTTACTTCTTTTTTCCATTCTTTCACGCCATCTTCACCGTATAACTTTATTAACCTAATAGCAGCATTTCTGTCAGACATATAATCTATTTCTGGATGTTCTGCCGCATTGTTTATTGGTGGAATTTTTGCCTTTATATCATATTCGTGACACAATTTGTAAAACTTGTGCCTATCATATGCCCTATCTGCATATAGTGCTTTTATGACATGCTGAAAATTAACTTCTTTAAGCAAATCGCAAGCTCCATAGTGATCAGAGTAGACACCGTTACTGTATTTTACAGCTATGGCTTTTTTGCTGTTTATATTCAACATTACATGCAATTTTCTTGTCTGTTCATAGCCACGATATTTTCTGTCAGCGCTATTTTCCTTGCTGTGACCAGGGGTATTGTTGTAAATGCTGATACCTGTACTATCTATAGCAATTTCGATGTCTTCCATATTATTTTTATCAATTCTGCAATCATTGATCTTAATATTAAGTTTCTTAAACCTTCTTGATGCTTGTGAATAGCTGATAACTGCTAAATCTCTTCCTATTTGTTGCATATATCCTTTTATAAACCCCACCGTTTGTCTTAAACCAATTCTAAAAAGATTGACAATTATATGCACCAAAATCACAACTTTATCACTGTAAATATAGTTGCCGCCTTGCATTTTTGGACTATTTTCATACCAATTTTCTATGGCTTCATTGATATAATGAAAAATATTTCCTCTTTCCTGGAGAAATTTGTTATATTCATTTTGGTTACTGACTTTCATTTTCTGTGGCATATTTTTTCTTCAACAGTTAAATGGTTATTTATAATGAATTTTGTCAGTAGCCACCAGATTTTTTCGGTTGCTATGCAACAAAGCCATCCTAGTGTCTGGGCACTGGGATGATATTCTTCTGGTAGGCTCAAATTGTAATGTTTGTACAGTTGTGGAATGAATTGCGGTATGACGTAGGGAAACCTTTCTTGGGTTAGCTATAGATTTTTGTACCACAGATCTAAAAATTACAGTTGTTCGGAAAAATGTTGCTGTTAAAAGCATTAGACAGGTGGTAGAGGTCTTGGTATTATATAATCTTTAGGTTCTAAATTTGGAAGGGTGGCCGAGCGGCTGAAGGCGGCGGTTTGCTAAACCGTTATACGATTGAAAAGTCGTATCGAGGGTTCGAATCCCTCTCCTTCCGTATACTGTTTTGAGCACGGTCTAAATTCGCTATATTAGCATGTTTTTAGCCTATTTACCAGCGTACCTGATTTTGTTGCAATGGTTTTTATTTCCATTGTCACTGAGATCACTATTAAAAAGTTGGCTAGCATTGACTCAGTATTTATTATAGAATTGGTTATTAACCTTACTTATATGCATAAAATACTAATTTTACTGTTGATAGTGTTGCCACTTAGGTTGCTTGCAACCGAGATTGAAATTATTGCAGATGTAAATGGCGAGCCAATTTCAAATTTAGATATCGAAAAACGCATCAACTTTATAAATTCATTATTTGGCACTCAAAGTGTTAATCAAAAAGAAGCAAAGCCTCAAATTCTTAGGGAACTAATAGACGAAATTATCATTATCAATGAAGCGCAGAGGCTGAATATAAAATTGAGCAACGAGGAGTTAGATAATGCTGTCATGTTATTTTTAACCCAAAGTTTTAAACTTAAGGCTAATGAAGTTGATCAATACATAGAGAAGCATAATATGGATCTTAGTATTTTAAGAAAACAAATAAAATGTCAGTTACTATGGAGCAAAATTATTGAAGTAAGAATTGTGCCATTTATTAATATAAGCGATAAAGAAGTAGATGATGTAAAAAGGCAAACAGAAAAGCCGGATTATCTTATCACGTTCCAAGAGTTTATAATTCCTGATCAAAAAGACAAGGACGTTTATGGTATAGCTGAAGATTTAGTAAAAAAATTACGTAATAGTAATGATGACTTTATTCCAGAATCTCCAATAAAGATACGTAAAGCAACAGTTAATTTAAGTCAGCTGAAAGGCAAACTCAAGGGCGTTTTAGAAGGATTAGAAATCAGCGATATAGCAGGTCCAGTTAGTTTTAGTGAAGGTTACTCTGTTATAAAAGTAATAGATAAAGTACAACTTAATCATGCACTGCTGGAAAGCACTTTAAAATTAAAACAGATTGTGGTTGAAGGTTCAGAAAGTTTATTAGATAGTTTAAAGGAGCAAAAAGTTAATTGTTTAAATTTTGATAAATTGGCAGATAATTTTAAGCTGCCAAACGCAAAAGAATTTGAAATAAAAATGCGAGATTTAAATCCTGATTTACAGATTTTATTTAGTAAAACAAGTGTGAATGAAATAGTAGAATTGAGAGAAAATGGCACTGCAAAGTTAATGATGTTGTGTGATATCAAGAGTAATGTAGCGGGTATAGAAGCAATTAAACAGCAGATGTACCAACAAAAGATTATGATACAAAGCAACTTGTTATTAGATGATATGCGTAAAAATGCAGCTGTCAGTTATCGGTATAGTTGAAGTCAGAGAGTGTCCTTGTCTCTGTCTTTGTGTGCGAAAATTACTTTGTTCTATAAAATTTCAAAAAATTTGAACAAATATAGTTAAAATAGCACATGAAGAATATAATGCTAATTGGTGGTGGAGTTGGAAATGCAGTGTTATTTTCGATAGGGAAGGCATGTCTTGAAAATAATAACAAGGTTTTGTACTTTGCTGGCTATAAGAAGTTAAGTGATGTATTTAAACGAGCACTGATAGAACGTGCATCAAATGCAGTAGTTTGGGCATGTGAAGAAGGATTGATAGAAACAAGCAGAGATCAAGATAAATCCTTTCATGGTAATATAGTTGATGCAATAGTCTCTTATCAACAAGGAAGATTAGGTATTAATTTGAACGCTATAGATAAAATTATCACTATTGGTTCTGATAAAATGATGAAAGCTGTGAATGAAGCTAGAAAAACAATTTTAAAGCCATATCTGAAATCAGGCCACATAGCAATATCATCAGTTAATTCTCCTATGCAGTGTATGATGAAAGAAATCTGTGCTCAGTGTGTGCAGCAACATATAAATACGGAAACAGGAGAAAGGAGTTTTGTTTATAGCTGCAGTAATCAAGACCAGGATATGGAATTTATTGACTTTGACTTTTTAAGTGAGCGCTTGAAGCAAAATAGTTTACAAGAAAAACTCACTGCAAAATGGATAGATCATGTTCAAAGATATTAAACAGCACAAAAAGGAAATAAGAGAGCAATATAGAACTATAAGAAAAGATATTGATGAAAGTTATTCCAGTTATGCGGCAAATTCCCTTATTAATCTCTTTAATCAGAACTTAAGTTACGTTAAAGGCAAAACAATTGCGGCTTACATTCCAATGGATGGGGAAATAAATGTTGTCCCTTTGATGTGTCGTTTGCTCTATTTAGGTTATAAAGTAGCAATTCCTGATAAAAATCAGTTACTAAGATTTGAGGGATGGAACGAAACAAATGAAGATGTAATTCCCGATACAATCATTACTCCTGTTGTTGCTTTTGATGATCATTTCAATAGATTAGGTTTTGGCGGTGGTTGGTATGATACAATGATAGAAAAACTGCGGCCGCTTGGAAAAATATTTATAGGTGTAGCCTATGAGAAACAATATTGTAAAAATTTACCTGTAGAAAAACATGATCAAAAATTGGATATTATAATCACTGAGATGTGTGTTAGATGTGGAGGTGGATTGCCCAAGAAAGCGGATAGCAGTTGTGTTAAAAATCAATAAAAAAAATGAAAAATATCGAAAAATTTTCAATTTAGTAGATTTATAAAAAATCAATATATTATGACTCTTAATTTAAATATTCTTAATCTAGTGTAGCTGTGGATAAGTACTTACAGTTTGTATAGCGTACTTATCCACAAGCTCTGCCATAAATTAGCTTAGATAGAAACAGACTGAGGACTATATTCCTCAGTAAAGACTCTATCGTCTCTGACCAAAGAGTTAGCAAGAATAAGCAGTTTTCTCATGGCAGCAGTGGAAGCAATTTTATATGGCTTTTTATATTGATTATATAATCTAGTAAAGAAAGGGTTGATATAAGAATTAACTTTTTGTGCACTGAGAATACACATGTGTAAAACCGTTCTAACTTGTGATCTACCGCCCTGAATACATCTCTTTCCTTTACTGAAACCACTGTCTCGATTAAAAGGTGCAAGTCCTGCAAGGCTAGATATTTGCTTTTCTTGAAGGGTTCCAAGTTCGGGCAAATAGCAAATCAAAGTAATGGCTGTGATTTTACTTACACCTGGTATGCTAGTTATTGATATATATTTTCTTTTAAGCTCTTGGTTTTGATCGATAAATGTAATCATTTCATCTTCTAAAGTTTTAATTTGATTACGTAAAATCGCGAGAAGCTCCTCTATTTGTTTGATTATAGATGTATCAGTTACCTGTTGGATTTGGGTTTTTTGTATTTTTGCTATTTCTACAAGTTGGTTTCTACGAGATAATTTTTGTTTCAAGCAATCAATATTACCATTATCAACTGTTAAAGGAGTAACACGCATATCTGTATTATTGATATAACGTGAAATGATACTGCAGTCTATTTTATCAGTTTTTGTAGTAATACCAAGGCTTTTAGCATAGTCTCTAACCCATCTAGGTTGAATGACGTACACCTCAAAACCATTGCTTAGTAAAGTATAGGCACATAATTTTTCGTATCCACCAGTTGCCTCAAGACCAACTTTGGTTACATTATGCAAACGTAAAAAGTCCAGCATTTCATCAATGGATTGTACATTGTTTTCAAATATTTTATAATGCTCAAGTGGGTGAATGTGGATATCTAATTTACTTTTGCTAACATCAATGCCAGCAATAATATTTGATGAATTCATAATTCCTCCATAATAATAACATATACTGCATTTTCCAGTCTTATATACGAGCCTAAAAGCTCAATCAGTTGTTCGGAACTTTCAGTATAAATTTAAGAGAAGAGAACCTTGCTTTCCAACGGTCCCTATGACCAAGAAAGGAAACGGTTCCTCTTCTCTATACATCTTTATATTACTGCTTTGTCACACTTACAAAGACTTAATTTCAACATATAAGAAAGGAAAGGAGCCAAGCTTGTTGGTTAAAAAAAATTGGTTGCGACAAAACAGTGGTCGGAAAGAGAAAACCAGTTTCTGCATAATTGATGCTCAAAGCGTCAAAAACGCAGATACTGCTGAAAGAAAGGGCTATGATGCAGGTAAAAAGATTTCAGGGTCATATCGTAGTTGATACACAACACATGCAATTCATATAACAACGGCAGAAGCAACTGATCGTAGCAGTGCTGTGAAAATGGTGGAAAATGCTAAAGAAAACCTCTCTGAAGTCAAAAATATACTCGTTGATGCTGGCTATACAGGAGAAAATTTTGCAATACAAATAAAAGCAACTATTGGTGCAACTGTTGAGGTAGTAAAACGAAGCGAATTACATACCTTTGCTGTATTGCCAAAAAGATGGGTTGTCGAGCGGTCTTTTGCTTGGTTGGAAAAATGTAGACGGTTATGGAAAAATTGCAAGCGTAAACTCAACACAAGTTTACAAATGGTTGTTCTTTCTTTCATTTCTCTTCTATTGAGGAGATTTTAAACAGGTTCTAAGGGAGGGGATAGTAGTAATACTGTCTCCTTACCTAATCAAGTTGCTAAAACTAAAGGATTTGAAAAACGTGCTCAATACTATGCTGCTAAAGCTTACTCAAGGCAAGCTGATAAAGGTGACCAGTATCATAACCTTAAGGAAATTATCTTCATTGCTATAGCAGATTGTGTACTGTTTCCTAATAAATCTGAGTACAAATCAAAGCATACTATTCGAGATGAAGACACTAATGAGCATGATCTAAAAGATTTCTATTTTATATTTATTGAGTTGCCAAAATTTCCAAAGAATAAGGAAGATCAGTTGGAAAATATAGTTAAAAAATGGGTTTATTTTTTTCGATATGCAGATGAGACTAGTGAAGAAGAGCTGGAAAAAATAATAGGTAGTGATGTAATAATTAAAAAGGCCTATGAAGAGCTAAATAGATTTAACTGGTCAGAAAAAGAATTTATTGCCTATGAACAGAAAATAAAACGTATTCTTGATGAACAGGCTGTCCTTGCTCAAAAGCTTGATGATGCTACTGAAAAAGGCATCAAAATTGGTAAAGAGAAAGGTAGGAAAGAAGGGAGAGAGGAAGGCAAAATTGAAGTCGCAAAAGCAATGCTGGCTAATAATGTTGATGTCAACACTATTGTTAAGTTTACTGGACTTTCCATTAAAGAAATTGCAGAATTAAGGTCAAGTTAAGAAGAAGTAGCATTAGAAAGGACTATTTTAAAATTAAACAATAAAGTTAGTGGGTTTTCTAAAAAAATTGTTTTGCTCTACTTTCCTAAAAAATAAATGTAACAAATAAGATGTCTATTTTAAGCATTGCTTATTTGCCAATATTCCCTTAACTTGACGCTTATGCACAGTCCACGGTATCACTCCAGTGCGTGACACTTGTATCTAGTTCTTATTATACAACTACCTAGTGTACTCGTTTCTAATTGAGTTTTCTGGATCCAAGTAGTCACGCTACTTGGATGACACCAATGAGTGATAGAAAGTTTTGCAAGAAGTCACTAATTGCAAAAATTTAATGTAAGTGGTAAAGTAGAACCACTGAATAAAAAACATATGTTAATTAATACAACGTCGGAGCTGGAGGACATATGTGAGGGGTTGATAGCAAAAAAGCCGAAATTTATAGCAGTTGACACGGAGTTCATTAGAAATAATTTAATCTACTACCCAAAATTATCGTTAATTCAAATTTCTTGCGGAGAGAAGAGTTTTATTGTAGACGCATTAGTGCCAGAAATTGATTTATCATTCATTAAGAAAATAATGCTAAATCAGGGGATAACCAAAGTGTTTCATAGCTGCCGGCAGGATATAGAATCCTTACTCACTGTGTTTAAATGTATTCCCACTCCCATTTTTGATACCCAAGTTGCCGCTATGTTTTGTCATTATTATCATGACTTTATTGGTTACTCAAAAGTAGTGGAGCAATATCAAGGAATAGCACTGGATAAAATTAAAGCTAAAAATTCAGACTGGTTAAGAAGGCCGTTATCCGAGGATCAGTTAGATTATGCAGTAAACGACGTGATACACCTATATGGCCTATACCAAATATTGTGCGATAAACTTGAAGAAAATAATAGGATGGGTTGGTTTCAAGAAGAGATGGAATCAATAGTTGATATAAATAAGTATTTACATAATCCAAAAGATGCATGGAAGAGGATTAAATTTAATTATGAAGTAAATCCAAGATTGATACTAACTGTTAAAGCAGTTAGTGAGTGGCAAGAGACCTTAGCACAGCGCTATAATATGAATCGTAATAAAGTAATTAATAATGCTGTAATAGCTGGTTTTATTGAAAAAAATGTAGAGCATGTTGATGAGATTTTAGATGATCTCAAGAGGAATGCAAAAAATATAAGAGATGCAGATTTACTAGAGTTTGTGAATATTTTTAATGAAAATGAGAGAAATTGGATGCAGCAAAACAACACCTTCCCGAATAATTATGACAAATCTGTATTCGATATACTCTCAATTATTTTAGATAGTAAATGTAAAGAAAGTAACATATCAAGGAAATTAGTTTCTTCAAAAGATGAGTTAACTGGGTCAATATCTAGGCAGACAGATAAACTATTCAAGGGGTGGAGATATGATTTTTTTGGCAGGTCAGTTGAATCATTTTTGAACACAAGCTCAAAATTTGAGATTTTAGCAGTGAAATCCGCAAATAATACAACTAAAATTCGGAGTAATTTGGTGGAAGCAAATTGTGAATTGAAATCAACTGCTGAGATTTAACGAGTCCACTATATCTTTTACTTGAGAAAAAACATACTCTTTGCTTACACTGGTATCGATAATAAAGTCACTCATCTTCCTTTTCTCCTCAATAGATAACTGAACATTGGAGATTAAATTTAGCTTTTCTTTATCTATGTTGCGTTCGTTAAGTCTTTGAGCTTGCACAACGCTATCTGCATGGACGAAAACAATAAGGTTGCAATATAAATAAAATTTTGTTTCTAATAGAAGTGGCACATCTAAAACTAAAAGTTTTCTATCGATCTTTATTTCCTTAGCAATAAAAAGTTCTAGTTCATTTCGCACAACGGCATGAACCAAAGATTGAAATTGTTTCCAATTTTCATCGTAGGCTAAGAAATATTTAGACAGTACTGTTCTATCTATTTCACCATTTACTACCACTCCAGGAAAATTTTTTTCTGCATAGCTTATTATGCTTTTATCCACTTTATAAAGTTGGTGTACAACAGAATCAGCATCAAATACAGCAGCACCAAACTCTTGAAAGCAATTAGCTACAAAGCTCTTTCCTACACCAATTCCGCCTGTTAGACCTATGATCATATAGCAAAATACATCAGACTCTTTTCGAAACTATAGCTAAGGTTTCTCTATATATATTAACTAGATTTTCTAGATCCCAGTGGGCTTTGTTGCATAGCAACTGAAAAAATCTGGTGGCTACTGACAAAATTCATTATAAAATAGCCATTTAACCTTTGAAGAAAAAATATGCCACAGAAAATGAAAGTCAGTAACCAAAACGAATATAACAAATTCCTTGAAAAAAGGGAAAATTTTTTCCTATTTGTTCAATGTATCCCTCTAAAAATCCCACTCAAACCTATTCTGAATAGATGGGTTGTTATATGTATCAAAATCACCACTTTATCACTATAAATATAGTTGCCGCTGCATTTTTGGCCCAATTTCATACCAATTTTCGATAGCTTCATCAATGTAACGAAAAATATTTCCCCTTTTTTCAAGGAATTTGTTATATTCGTTTTGGTTACTGACTTTCATTTTCTGTGGCATATTTTTTCTTCAAAGGTTAAATGGCTATTTTATAATGAATTTTGTCAGTAGCCACCAGATTTTTTCAGTTGCTATGCAACAAAGCCCACTGGGATCCAGGTGTAAAAGTATTTGCAAATTATGCAATGGACAGCTGACTCTAGGGGTATATGTCAAAACAATGTTCGTAAGCTGGATTCCAGTGTCACGCACTGGAATGACATCAATCGTTAACGTCTTACATTTATTCTATTGCCTTATGGAACATTTGAATAATCACGCTTGGATTTGGATGACAAAAGGTCTGATGAATGATTAAAGTTACTTTTTCAACCGAACAAAAAGTAAAAGAATACAGTGGTAAAGTCACTGGCTTTGATATATTACAACCGGATGCTTTGAAAGAAGTAGTTGCATTGAAAGTAAATGGTGAGTTATATGATCTCTCACGTGAAATTGAATCTGATACAGAGATAGAGGTGATACAACTGAGTGACGAAGCGGGTTTAGATATAATAAGGCATGATGCTGCTCATATAATGGCGCAGGCAGTGAAAGAGCTATTTCCTAATACTCAGATTACTATTGGCCCAACAATTCAGGACGGTTTTTACTATGATTTTGCTACAGATCGTACCTTCACTACGGATGATCTTGCTGCAATAGAAAAGAAAATGAAAGAGATTGTGAAAAGTAATCACAGATTTGTTCGAGAGGTTTGGACTCGCAAGCAGGCAGTTGATTTCTTTAGTGGTATAGGCGAAAAATATAAGGTTGAAATTATATCCTCTATATTAGAGAGTGAAAACCTAACTGTTTATAGACAAGGCGATTTTGTAGACCTATGCCGTGGTCCGCACTCACCATCAACCGGCAGAGTTAAAGCGTTTAAACTTATGAAAGTAGCGGGTGCATACTGGCGAGGTGATGCAAAGGGCCCAATGTTGCAGCGAATATATGGCACAGCATGGAGAAATAAGGATGAATTAAACGCTTATCTTGAGTGTCTCAAAGAAGCAGAGAAACGTGATCACCGCAAAATTGCCAAGGATATGGATTTATTTCACATCCAAGAGGAAGCTGTCGGGCAGGTTTTTTGGCATGAACAAGGATATATTTTATATAATGTTCTTGAGTCTTACATCAGAAAGAAGTTAATAAATAATGGCTATTTTGAGGTAAAAACCCCTATTTTAGTAGGCAAAGAGCTGTGGGAAAAATCTGGACATTGGGATAAGTTTCGTGAAAATATGTTTACTGTTGACGAGTCTGAAAGTAAAAAGCTAGCAATAAAACCCATGAATTGCCCCTGTCATGTGCAGATTTTTAATTCTCACACCAGAAGCTATCGTGATTTACCGATACGTATGGCAGAGTTTGGCATATGCCATAGAAATGAAAGCTCAGGCTCATTGCATGGACTGATGCGAGTGCGTGGTTTTACGCAAGACGATGCACACATTTTTTGTATGGAAGAACAAGTGAATTCTGAGACTATAAAGTTTTGTGACCTTTTAAAAGAAGTATATTCAGAGCTTGGATTTAATGAAATTTCTGTGAAATTTTCAGACCGTCCAGATATTAGAGCAGGTAATGATGAAGTGTGGGATAGAGCTGAAAAAGCGCTGCTTGAAGCCGTTCAAGAAGCGGACTTGAGTTATAAACTTAACCTTGGTGAAGGTGCGTTTTATGGTCCAAAGTTAGAGTTCGTTTTGAAAGACGCAATAGGCAGAAATTGGCAATGTGGAACATTACAAGTTGATTTCATTTTACCAGAACGTCTGGGAGTTTTTTATATAGGGGCAGATGGACACAAGCATCACCCTGTCATGTTACATAGGGCAATTCTTGGGACTTTTGAGCGTTTTATTGGAATTTTGATAGAAAATTATGCAGGAAAATTTCCAGTTTGGCTTGCTCCAACGCAACTTGCTATTCTGATCATTACAAATGAGGCTGACAGTTACGCCACAGAAATCAGCAATGTCTTAAAAAAACAAGGTGTGAGAGTCAAGACTGATTTGACCAATGAAAAAATTAGTTATAAGATACGTTTGCATAGTTCAAACAAGGTTCCTATATTATGGATTATAGGCAAAAATGAAGTTACAAGTAAAACTGTGTCAGTGAGAAATTTAGGATCAGAAAGACAGGAGTCTTTTTCTTTGGAAAAGGCTACTGAATCGCTGTTAAAAAGTATTAATTTGAATTAAGGGAGTTAAAGTTTGCAAGTTAAAAAGAACAATAAAAACAGAATTAATGGATTCATCACAGCTAAGGAGGTACGCTTAGTTGATCATAGTGGTGAAATGGTCGGAATCGTGCCAATAGAACGAGCTTTGGAATTTGCACAGGGTGTTGGTTTAGACTTGGTAGAAATTGCACCTGATTCAACTCCTCCAGTATGTAAAGTTCTGGATTATAGCAAACAAAAGTATGATATAAAAAAGAAGGCAAGTGAAGCAAAAAAGAAACAAAAAACATTAACTATAAAAGAAATTAAACTGGGCCCCAATATTGGTGATCACGATTACGAAACAAAATTGCGTCAAGCAAGAGACTTACTTGCCCACGGACATAAAATCAAAGTTACAATGAGATTTAAGGGCAGAGAGCTTATAAACACTGAAGTCGGACTGGAAAAATTAGAACGGCTAATTAGAGACACTGAAGATATTGCAAAGGTAGAATTGGCACCTAAAAGGGAAGGGAATCAATATTTTTTAGCTCTGGTTGCTAAGTAGCAAAACGGCTTAAGAAGTATAAGTAGAGTTAAACTATCGCTCTCTCTTTGATAACATGGCGAAAATGTCTTATTAATCCTTGAATAGGCCAAGCTGCAGCATCGCCAAGTGCGCAAATTGTATGTCCTTCTATTTGAGTTGTGAGGTCAAGCAGCTTATCTATTTCATCAGGCTTAATATCTCCTGTCACCATCCTCTTCATAATCCTCCACATCCATCCAGTACCTTCACGGCATGGTGTGCATTGCCCACAGGACTCGTGCATATAAAAGTGTGATAACCTCTCTATTGCAGCTATTATATCAGTTGATTTATCCATCACTATTACAGCAGCAGTACCGAGCCCTGATTGTACAGTTCTTAATGAATCAAAATCCATTTCAATAGTATCGCATATAGATTTTGGAATTAATGGCACTGAAGACCCACCAGGTATTACAGCAAGTAAATTATCCCAACCCCCTCGCACTCCACCTGCGTATTTTTCAATCAATTCACGTAGTGGAATTCCGAGCTCTTCTTCAACATTACACGGGTTGTTTACGTGTCCTGAAATACAAAAGACCTTGGTACCAGTATTATTTGGTTTACCAAGAGATGCAAACCATTCTCCTCCGCGATTCAGAATATCTGGAACCATGGCTATAGTTTCAACGTTGTTTATTGTGGTTGGGCAGCCAAAAAGTCCAACACCTGCGGGAAATGGAGGTTTCATGCGAGGAAAGCCCTTTTTTCCTTCAATTGATTCGAGTTGAGCTGTTTCTTCCCCACATATGTAAGCTCCTGCACCCCTATGGATAAACACATCAAGATCATAACCTGATTTGCAGGCATTTTTTCCAATTAAGTTTTCTTTATAGGCTTCCTCAAGTGCTTTTTTTAGAACTAAATATTCATTATAAAATTCACCCCTGATATAAATATACGCAACTGATGCGCTGATCGCTTTGCCGGCTAGGAGAATTCCCTCAAGTAACTTATGTGGCTCATATCGCAATATATCTCTATCTTTACATGTACCAGGTTCTGACTCATCTGCATTGACTACTAAATATGCTTTTGGGAGATTTTTGGGCATAAAGCTCCACTTAAGGCCGGTGGAAAATCCTGCACCCCCTCGACCTCTCAAACCAGATTTCTTTACTTCATCAATGATCTTTTCTGATCCTAAATCTAGTAACTCCTTTGTTTTTTGCCAGCTACCACGTTTTTTTGCACCCTCAAGTAGTGGAGTTTCTTTACCATTTAAGTTTGTAAATATTTTGTCCTGTTCCTTCAGCATGCTTTTTAAGATTCTAAGTGATCCCGACGCGATTCGAACGCGTGACCCACTGATTAAAAGTCAGTTGCTCTACCGGCTGAGCTACGGGATCATTTCATTTTTTAGCTATACTAAACAGTAATATAGTTTTTATCCGTTTTAATCAAACTAAAATTTTCATGTGTGGTTAAATAAATTATATAATATACTGCGTTAGTGATAATTTAGTTCAAAAATCTATGGATAATTTAAAAAAATTTCCAAAGGAAAACTTCTTGTTAATTTTCGGTTCACAGATTCATTTGGCAAAGCTTATAGTGTGATGTACAAATCTGAAAAGACAAAAAGATAGAGAATTGTACATAACTGCAGAATTTGTGCACTATTTAGCAATAGCCTAACAGATAAATATTTCTTGCATTTCAGCCTGAGTGATTTATGCTTTAAGCAAGAATTACCTGGGGGTATAGCTCAGCTGGTAGAGCATCTGTTTTGCACGCAGAAGGTCAGCGGTTCGATCCCGCTTGCCTCCACCAATATAGGTTCTAGCATATCATAAAGTCAGCTTATTTTAGCTCATGAGTATTTTATACTAGTTCCCTAAAAAATCCCTATTTCTTTTCGTAACTTTTCTCTACACAAGTAATGTTTGTTGTTATAATTCTGATATATACTAACTTAACAATAAATTAATCAATAAATGTTAGAATACTAACAATTAATTTATTAGTAATGCCCATGAGTGGAAAAAAGCATGTTTTTAAGATGGTGCCTGGACAAGGGGTATTTAACGAGACTAGAATGCGGATATTTCAAGGTTCCGTAGATGGTGAAGAGTTAACTTGGAATAATTTTAATAAAATTTGGTTTATTCCACTGGATGATGAAGACGATAGAGTACTAGACTTACCTATAAAATTTTGCAACGCTGCAAGTGATGGTCCTTTTATACCTGTTGTATGCATAAAGGAGAATGGGAAAGATTTGAAAAAAACATCTTACCGTTGTGATAAAGAAGAAGGTCTAATCACAAATTGTAAATTTCCAGTCGTGCCATTTAGAAACGCTAAACTCGGTTATGAACATAACTCGCATTCTTTTGTATATCTTAATGAAAAATTAATGAAGATATCAATTGACTACGAAGTATCCCATCCTTATGCTAATTATGATAATATAACAAGATATACGCACCTTCTTAAGGCGCAACCAGCGGAATATAAATATTTAACATGGGAAGAGTCAGGTGATACCTACAAATATTATTTCTCGGATGATCAAGGAAATATTATTGACTCACCTGACAATGAGGCACTCCAATATATTGAACGGCACGTCAAGGAAGAAGTAATACAAGATATAGTATCATCTAAAATACCAGAGGATATAATACTATCAAAGGCGTTTGCCAAAATTTTTGTTGAGAACCTAACAGAAAATCAGTTAGAGACTCTTGCCAATACTCTTAATAATGAGCAACTACAGGCCTTGGCAGAGAACTTAACAGACAACCAATTCTGAGCTTTAGTGGATCATCTAACCGACCACCAATTACACACTCTCGCTCAGGAACTAAATCCAGAAAAGTTACAAATAATTGTTCCTATTTTAAATGATGCTCAGCTTGAAGCTCTAGTGAGACAGTTAAATCCAGAGCAAGTAAAAGAAATTTTACCTCACTTAAAAATGGATCAGTTCGCAGTACTTATTCCAACTTTAAGTAACGAGCAACTTACAGCGCTTGCAGAAGGCTTGGCTGAGCACCACTTGACAATACTCTCCAAAGCATTAGAAGGTGATCAGTTGAAAGCTTTAGTAAATAGTCTGCAAGAAGAACAACTGAAAGACTTAGTTAATAAGCTTGATCCTGAGAAACTCGAAGCAATTGCTCAGGATTTAACTGATTCTAATAAGATTCAGATTATCATTAAGTCTTTAGCTGACAACCCAGACAAACTTCAAGCTTTTGCTCGCAATATGTCTAATGAGCAGTTTAAAGAACTTTTGGATAACGTAGGTGCAGAAGAGCTTAAAGACATCATTCACAAGCTGCCTTATGAGAAAGTAACAGCTGTGATTGGTGATCTTGGCAATCAAGATCAGTCTAAAGCTATTATTGATGCATTAAAAGGGGAACTTGAAGAGCAGAGTAAACAGAACAAGGAAATGATTGAGATGCTCAAACAAATCAAGGACGATATGCCAGACATTGGACAGGCTCCAGACTTTACAATAGTAGACATTAATAATGACTCACTGTTATTTGTATAGTAGTGATTTATAAAGATAAGTAGTTTTTTTATAGGAGGTAACTATTATGAATAAAAATATAAAATTATATTCTAGTGAAGAAGTTGAATCAAATAATACATTACAACTTTCGAAGCCGAAGTTTGATAAACCAAGCTTTGAAAAGCCAGTAATAAAGAAGATTGTCAGTGGTAAAACAAAGGAAGAATTTGATATAACTAAAGATATGACACAAGAAGAGATTGATAAGATGCCACAAATTACATTGACCATAAAGCACCTTAAAAATTTTTATGATGGCTTGATAAACAGCATTAATAAGTATGACGAAAATATGGATAGTGCAATTCAAAGTGGTATAATAACACAATTATCATCAACCATAGATAGTATAGGCAGCAAGACAAGTAGTATAGACAGTGAATTTGCAGATCTTAGGAATTCGATTCCAGATATTGGAGAAGCTCCTCCATTACTCCATATTACTGGTGAAGAGAACGGATTGCTTTAATAAAAAAGGTAATAGCCTGATATCAGGCTGTTGCTTTCTTTCACATACCATTTCAAGGTAACTAGTTAGTTTTAAAATTATAATTTTTTATAGGAGTTAATATGAGTAATTACAGTATGAAAGAAAGCGAAAGCAACTTTGAATTAATAAGCGAAATAGGCGGAGACAACTCTAGAGTAATAGACAACATAGAGGTCAAAATTAAGCCTAAATCTTTTGAGAGCGATAAAGAAAAGAATGCACAGGTCAAGTATGTCCACACAATTCTAGATAAACTAATCGCAGATTTAAATGAAACATTTGTTCCTAAATTGAATAATGAGCTGAAGGATCGTCAAGATGAAGTGGATCTATTGTATAAAGATTTAGATAGGCTTGATATGATAGCTATAGAGGCTGAGAAGGATTATAAAATTTTGGAAGGAAACCTTAACAACCTAAAAGAAGAGGTTGAAAAATTAAAAACAGGAACAACTGGTGGTGATAACATAAATGAATGGGAAGCACCAACTCACTCTGATATATTGTAAGTAGTTAGGAAAGTAACAGCTTGCTAGCAGGCTGTTACTCTCTCTACATACTATTTCAATACAGCTGGGTTAAGGAATCTGTTTGAAAACTTTCGGCATATAGTTCTCATCATGTTTTGCAAACACCGTATCTGCAAGAAAGGTACTATTATCAAACATTTTACCTTGCACAACAACACCACTTTTTTCTGAAAACATCGGTGGAAGTATTCCCTGGTATTTTACCACAACGCTTTTGTTAAAATCTGTCATTTGAAAAATCACTTCACTTTCGTTGCGTATCACGCTATTTTCAACAACCATTCCACCAACACGGATTGGCTTTTGATTATTTGGTAAAACTATTGCCTCACTTACTGTATAGAAAAATGAGATATTTTCTTTGAGTGTCGTTAAAATAAAAAAGACTATGCAGCTTAAAAAGCAGAAAATTCCTGAAGTTATAAGTAATCGCTTATGTTTCTTCTTCATTATTATCTTTCAGGCTTTCTAGAATTTTTTTACTTTTAGTATAGCAAGAAATGGTAAAAATCAGTTCTCCGGTAATCAACGTAAAACTAATAAGGTAAGCAAAAATTACATATGTATTCATAATGCATTATCAATAAATAACTCACCTGCATCAAAATAAATTAAGCTTCCATCCTTTTGCTGCAACACCAATTTACCACTTTTATCTATATCAGCAAAAATTCCTTCATACAATTTGTCAGCTAACTTTACACTGATTTGCTCGTTCATCTTGAATGCTCTTGTAAGCCACATTTTTCTTATAGCATAAAACCCATCAAATAGCCATTGCTTTCTTAGCTTATTAAAGTTTATTATTAATTCTTTTAACAGGTCTGTATTAGACACAGATTCACCGTAATTGCTAATGCACATTGTTCCTGGAAGTGGTGCATGATTGACATTAATTCCGATTCCTATAATGAGCCAATTCGAATTGGATCTTTTTTCAAGCAATATTCCGCTTATTTTCTTGCCATCGATTAGAATGTCATTTGGCCATTTATATTGAACGTTACTGTCACTTATAAATGACAATAACGTATTCCTGACAGCAAGAGCAGTCACAAAAGTCAGTTCTGTTAATTTGCTTAAATTTTCTTTGTCATTCCAGCGCGTGACGCTGGAATCCAGCATTGGAATGACGCCAGAATGATTATGCAAGAGGTCTATGGTTAAACTTACATAAAAATTACCCTCGGGAGAAATCCAGCTTTTTCCAGTGCGCCCTCTACCCTCTGTTTGTTTATCGGCAATAATAATAGTTTCATTTGATATTCCTCTCCCAATTAAATCCAGCGCTTCTTTATTAGTGCTTGAAACTTCTTTGTAATGATGAATATGAAAACCCTCAGGGATCACTTTGTCAGCCCTTTAGTTCAATGAGTGAGTAAAACGTACAAGAAAAGAACGAGGTTGATCAGTGAAGCCACTGAAGTGATAATGAATAGACCCTTAGAATAAGCAACCTTATTACCACTAGCTTTATCAAAATACATAGCTTTTATGATATTTAGATAATAGTAACACGATACAACACTTGCCATTACAAGGATCAAGGACAGGCTGATAAAGCCAGAATTTATTAAACTTTTGAATATAAAAAATTTAGCGATAAAACCTGCAAGTGGAGGTATTCCCGACATCGAGAGTAACAGCACAGAAAGATGAAATGCTACAATTGGGCGTTTCTTCCCTATACCAGATAAATTTGCAATATCACAATCGTCATCGTCAATTTGTATGAGATATGAGAATAGCCCTATGCTTGTGATGATATATATCACCAGATACATTAAGGCACTATCTGTTCCTGCTTGTGTAAAAATAGAAAGTGAAGCAAATATAAAACCAATGTGACCAATTGAACTGTAAGCAAGCAGCCTTTTTAAGTTTTGCTGACGCAAGGCCCCAAAAGCTGAGATAAGCACAGACAATGCTGAAACGTATAAGAAAATAGGCTGAACATAACTTTTTACATTTACTAACTCTTCATTCATCAATCGAATTAAAAATGTTACAAGTGCAGCTTTTGGAGCTGTAGAAAAAAACGCAGTTACTATGGTAGGTGCACCTTGATAGACATCTGGAGCCCACATATGAAAAGGAGCAATAGCAAGCTTGAAACACAAACCAATTAGGACAAAGACTAACCCAAAAACTATTCCATAAGTTATCTGATGGTTTTGCAAGAATGAACTTAACTCAGAAAAATTGACTTGTCCTGTATATCCATAAAGCAATGACATACCATACAGCATAATGCAGGAAGATAATGCACTAAGTGTAAAATATTTCACTCCTGCTTCACATGAATAAGCTGAATCTTTATTAAAGCTCGCAAGAACATATAAAGATATACTCATCAACTCAAAAGCTAAGTAAAAAGAAATCAGACTATTTGCTGAAACTAAAGTTATCATGCCAAATAGCGCAAAAAGAATCAGTATTGAAAATTCATATTTATAGTCATATTTTGATAAATTCAGCATCAAAAGTATTAAAATTCCTGTGCTGAGAATTAACCCTTGGGCTGACCTGATGTATAAATTGAGTTTTAACAACGAATTAAAGAGAAAAATTTCATTGTTTTCTGCTGAAATAATTAAAATAATCAAAGTTATCACTGTGCAGCCAAGTGCTAATAAGTTGATAGTTCGGCGGTTAAATATAATTCCAAGCAGTAGCAACACTAACGAGGAGATAATAGAGAACGTTTCCGGCAATATCTGTATATAATTCATAGCGCATTATATTTGACTAACAAATTTGCCATACATGGCTTCAAATAATTCAGTGCAAGGGTTGGGTAGAATCCAAGCAAAATAACAAACACTGCAAGCAGAATTAAGACAGAAAATTCTATGCTATCCAAGCGGTTATTTAATAATTTAGAATAGCTAACCCCCCATATTATTTGCTTACATAAATTCAGCATATAAACTGCGCTTAAAATAGTGCCAAGTGCGATAAATCCTGTAAAAAACCCTATGCTCTTAAACATTCCAACCATAGCCAAAAACTCACCTATGAATCCAGATGTTCCAGGTAGCCCTATTGAAGCCATTGAAAATAAAATGAACATAAAACCAAATTTTGGCATTGTGTTTACTATGCCAAAATATTTTGCAATCTCCAAAATTCCAGTTCGAGTATATAGCATTCCAACACATAAAAATAAAGCAGCAGAAATAAGGCCATGACTAATCATTTGAAATATAGCGCCGAGTACTCCTTCCTCACAAAATGAAAAGAGGCCAGCAGTAACGATCCCCATATGTGCTATTGAAGAATAAGCTATTAACTTCTTTATATCATCTTGAGCAAACGCAACTAGCGAAGCGTATATTACTGCAATAATGCTCAGCACAACAACGAAATTTGAAAAATACAAACTTGCCTGAGGAAGCATTGGAATAGAAAACCTTAAAAATCCATATCCCCCCATTTTAATAAGCAAGCCAGCTAAAATCACAGATCCAGAAGTTGGTGATTGCACATGCGCATCAGGAAGCCAAGTGTGAAACGGAAACATTGGAACTTTTATTGCAAAAGAAATAAAAAATGCAATCCATAGTAACAACTGCACTTTAAGATCAAGACCCGGCGTTAATGTGGCTAATTTTTGTATACTAAACGTCCCAAAAATACTATAGATGTACACCAACCCAAGTAGAAATAATAACGAGCCAGTTAGTGTATAAAGAAACAATTTAAATGTTGCATACACTCTTTGTTTCCCTCCCCAAACGCCAATAATAAAGAACATTGGTATTAAAACAGCTTCAAAAAATACATAAAAGCTTATAGCATTCAGTGAAATAAAGAAACCGACTACAAAACTCTCAAGCAGCAGAAACAATGCCATATATGGCTTGAGGGTCGTATAACTCATTTTGCAATTGTAGAGCATACAAATAACAAACAAGAAAGTTGTCAGCAGAAGGAAAAGCAACGATATGCCATCTACCCCTATTCCAACATTTCTAATTGGATAGCTGACAAACTGAAAGTCTGTATTGTTATAATCAAACTCTACAAGAGTTACAACACTAAGCAAAAATGGAAGTACGGCAAAAAATAGAGAGATAAATTTTAGATATATAGATTTATGATTAATCTTGATTAAAGATAAAATTAACGCTCCTATCAGTGGAAGCAAGAATATACTAAGTAACAACACTTTTTATTTAATTCCAAATAATATACAAAGCACCGATTATTAGAGTAACAAACATAATAAGCGCATAATCAAATATATAACCAGTTTGTAACTTTATAGAACTTTTTGAACATTCATTAACCAACCTTACAACACCACCTGGTCCAAATGAATCAATAGCCCTAACATCAAACTTCCATAGAAGCCTAGATATAAGCCTTATCGGTACAATTACAACAAAATCATATACCTCATCAAAGTACCATTTATCCTGCAAAAATTTAAGTAAAAATTTACTCTTAATTTGCTTAAATTTTTGATAGTGGTAAATCAGATATGCAAGTGCTATTCCACTTAGGCTCGCTAAGGTCGGTAGTAATTTTATAAAGAAATTATGAACTCCATGCTCATCAATAACTACTAAACTTGATTTCCAAAACGCATTACTAGTTATGTTCAAAATATTTGCTCCCCACACTCCAGAAAATACCGAACCAAAAGCAAGTATCAGTAATGGTATAAGCATAATCTTTGGTGCCTCATGTATATTAATTTTACTTTGTTTTTGGCTATGGAACACAAGAAGCAATAACCTCCAAGAGTAAAACGCTGTGAAGAATGCAACAACTAAGCTTATTACAAAAGCAAAGCTATCCGTGCTATAAGCATGTTCAATTATCAAGTCTTTTGAGTAAAAACCTGCAAATGGAAATATTCCAGAAAGTGCAAGAGACCCAATCCACATGAGAGTGTAAGTGCAAGGGATTTTCTTCCAGCAATTTCCCATTTTCTGAATATTTTGCTCATGATGCATTGCATGAATCACATTGCCAGCACCAAGAAATAGTAAAGCTTTAAAAAAAGCGTGTGTCATTAAATGAAAAATAGCAACATTGTAAGCAGAAAGCCCACATGCCATGAACATATAACCAAGTTGACTGCAGGTTGAATAAGCAATTATTTTCTTTATATCGTTCTGAGTAATCGCAACGGTGGCTGCAAAAAAAGCAGTAAGTGCACCAACAATAACTATTAATTCTCGTGCCACATTTGACAACTCAAACAATGGAGAACATTTTGCTATTAAAAATATACCGGCTGTTACCATCGTTGCTGCGTGAATGAGTGCAGAAACAGGGGTTGGCCCTTCCATTGCATCTGGCAACCAAACATGTAAACCAAGCTGTGCAGATTTACCCATACAGCCAATAAAAAGTAATATGCATATTATATGAATTACTTTGAATTCACAGCAGAATGCCCTAATGTTCTGCGCGCCAAGAAGATCAGCTGTGTCAAAAACTTCAGTAAATTTCAAAGAGTGAAATGTATAATAAATAAGAAAGATTCCAATTAATAGTGCAAAGTCTCCTACCCTATTTACAACAAATGCTTTAATTGCTGCATTATTTGCAGAATATTTTTGGAACCAAAATCCTATGAGTAAATAAGAACACAGGCCAACTCCTTCCCAGCCAAAGAAAAGCTGCACGAAATTATCGCTTACAACCAGCACAATCATGCAAAATGTGAACAGCGATAGGTAAGAAAAAAACCTCGACTTCCCTTTACCATGCTCCATATAACCGATAGAATAGAGGTGGACTACTAGTGAAACGGTGGTAATAACAATAAGCATTAAGGATGAGAGAGCATCTACACTAATTGCCCAATTTACTTTTAATACACTTAATGAAAACAAAGGAAATAAAACTAAATGACAATTTTCAGAGAAGGTAAGAAAAACATACCAAGATAAAACTGCAGATATTCCAATCCCTGCCGTTGTAACTAACTGACTTTTTCTAAAAAGTGCTGCAAACAGCGAACCAAAGAGTGGCAAAAATACTATTAATTTCAGTATATACGTCATACTTTCATTCTTTCATTAAGTTCGCTTGTTCAACATCTATATTGCCACGGCTTCTATAATATACAACCAATATTGCAAGCCCAACTCCTGACTCTGCTGCCGCAACAGTCAACACAAACATCACAAAAATTTGCCCAACTATATCATTCATAAAGGCAGAAAAAGCAACTAGATTGATGTTAATCGCCAGCAATAATATTTCTATTGACAACAGTATGTTGATTATGCTCTTACGGTTGATGACAATACCGCATACTCCAATAGTGAACAAAATAGCAGCAACTATCAGAAAATGATTTAATCCTATTTCCATTCCACTCCTTTTCCAAATTTAGCCTTAACCAATTTTACAGATGAAGATTGTGTCAATTGCTTTAATACATTCTGTTTTTTAACTCCTTTTTTCTTGTCTTGTAAAGTAAGAGCAATTGCACCGACAATTGCCACAAGCAGCAGAATACCAGAAAGATGAAAAGCGTACATGTAGTCGGTATACAGCAAATTACCAATAGCTTTCACGTTATTGGTATTATAGTTTATAACATTGCTTATATTCGGTGCTGAGCTGCGGATTACAAAGCTGATAATCAGAAAAAACACAACACATAATATAGCACCAAGAGTGAAATGCTTTGCAAAACCCTGACGCAGTCTTATGTAGTCAATATCGAGCATCATAACTACAAAGAGGAATAACACTGCAACCGCACCGATGTATACTATCAATACCATCATAGCGATGAATTCAGCTCCAAGGAGAATAAAAAGAACTGCAGAATTAACGAAGGTGAAAATTAAAAATAATACTGCATGCACAGGATTTCTTACACTAATTACACAAACAGCAGATAAAATGCTAAGAATTGCAAAAAAATAAAAGAAAAAAGGCATCGATACTTTAACTGCAACAATAGTTACTAATTTAAAGTAATTATTGCTGTAAAGTCAATATTATATTAAACGTTTGAAAACATTGTACTACAAAGCTCCAGCTCCATTTTAAATTATTATAAAGCTGAAGAAATAGAAATGAAGGCGTACATATAAGCCATTCCAAACTCCACCTATTCACCCAACAAGCAGAAGTTCTGGTGCCAATACCTCAAATCAAGTTGTTGTTACTCGACATACACCTGAAACTACTAAAACAAAATAGATGTAAAACCTACGTTTAAATATGTAGTACTTGAGTGAAGCATTCTTTAACTGTTCTATTCAATAAAACCTTTACAATATTTCGATCATAGGTTTAACTTTACGAAGTTATAATCTATAGGGCTACGATGAACGATTATCTCTCACTGCTAAATCCAGAACAACAATCAGCTGTAACTAACATAGATGGACCAGTTTTGATATTGGCAGGAGCCGGAACCGGAAAAACAAGAACGATTACTTCAAGAATAGCACACATAATTAGAAACGGTCACGCTTATTCTGATGAAATATTAGCAGTTACATTTACAAATAAAGCAGCAAATGAGATGGTATCAAGGGTACTTGAGCTAACAGGCACAAACATACCATGGCTTGGCACTTTCCATGCAATTGCAGCAAAAATTTTGCGCCTGCACGCAGAAATTGTGGGCTTAAACCCCAATTTTACAATCATTGGTGTGGATGATCAATTACAGGTAATAAAAAATATTATTAATGAAATAAACCCTGATTACCTATCAGAAAAATGTAAGACCATTATGAATATTATTCAGCAATGGAAAGAGAAGTGTTTGTTGCCATCTGAAGTGGAAGATATTCAATCATTTAGGCCAGTGTACGTGATTGCACTCAAAGTCTATCACCAATATCAGGAAAGGTTGAGATTCCTTAACTCTGTCGATTTTGGTGACTTATTGCTATATAACATACAACTCTTTAATCAAAAGACCGAAGTTCTGTCCTACTACCAAAACAAGTTTAAATATGTCATGGTAGATGAATATCAAGATACAAATGCGATACAATATCTTTGGCTAAAATACCTTGCAAAAGAGCACTCAAATATTTGCTGTGTAGGAGATGATGACCAGTCGATATATAGTTGGCGTGGTGCAGAAGTTGAAAATATTTTGAAGTTCTCAGATGATTTTAAAAATGCAAAAACCTTCAAGTTAGAGTGTAATTATAGATCAACACCCCACATACTTGCAACTGCGTCATATGTTATCAATCACAATAAGACTCGCTTAGAAAAAAAATTGTGGACAACAAACATTGAAGGGGAAAAGGTAAATCTAATAAAATTATGGGACGGAAAAGCTGAAGCAAGGTTCATAAGCGAACAGATATTAAAGCTCAATAAATACAGATTTAGTGACATTGCAGTGCTGGTAAGGGCCACTTTTCAAACTAGAGTTCTCGAAGAGTATTTTATAAAATATTCAATTCCCTACAAGATTATAAGTGGCGTAAAATTCTACGAACGTCAGGAAGTCAGGGATATAATTGCATATTTAAGGCTTGTTACAAACAATAACGATGACTTAGCTTTCGAAAGGATCGTAAATCGGCCAAAAAGAAGCATAGGAGCTACAACTCTAAAGAAAATATACACGACTGCTCAGGATAACAAAATTTCTTTTTTTGAGGCAGCAAAAATATTAGTTAATAGTAATCAAGTAACCGAAAGAATTAAACTCTCACTCAACGATTTTTTAAATAAAATTAAAGCTTGGGAAGAAATAGTAAGCGTAAAACCACTGCATGAATTCATTAAAATCGTAGCAAACCAATCAGGGTATATTGAAATGCTTGAAAATGAGGAGGTAACAGGCTTAGCACGAATAGAAAATGTCAAGGAGCTCATCTCATCTTTAAAGAATTTCGATAATGCCACAACTTTCTTGGAGCACATAAGTTTGGTGATGGAAGTGGATAATATGAATAACGATGACACTGTATATGTTATGACTCTTCATGCAGCCAAAGGACTTGAATTCCCGTGCGTGTTTCTACCTGGTTGGGAAGAGGGATTATTTCCTCATCAAAGATCTTTTGATGATAAAAGTGGTAAAGCTTTAGAAGAAGAAAGGAGACTTGCATATGTTGGCATAACCAGGGCAAAGGAAAAGTTAATCATTTCATGTGCAGATAGGAGAGAAATTAATAATCAGTGGCAACCAATGCGCACTTCTCGATTCATTAAAGAATTGCCAAGAGAAAATGTTGAGGTAATTAAAAGCAACATTGCTTACTGTTGAAGCTATAATTGCAGCCCTTACTACAAACACATCTTGCAAACCTGAATTACTTCAATTATATGTTTCTCCTGGCAAAAAGGGAGTGTTAAATAAACCATATGCGTCAAGTTAAGGAAATATCGCCCAATATAGCACCATTTAAACTTGTTTGTTACATTTATTTTTTTGGAAATTTTGATCTAAAATAAGATAATTCTTTTAGAAGAGTCTATAAATTACTATCTTTATTGCTTAATATCTAAAATAATTTTTACCACTTTTCTTTTTCCTTATGCTACTTTCCCTTAACTTGACGCGTATGGTTTATTTAACACTCCCAAACGTTGAAAGAACGTTTGCTTGGCTCTCCAATTTTAGGCGCATGAGCAAAGATTATGAGCATTCTCCTCTTACTTCAAAAAACAATATCTTCTTTAATATGATCACTATTATGCTTCACAAATTAGCTCATTTTTGAGTTTGAAGACAGGCTCTTAGAAAGTGGGATTACGCTATTCCTTTCTTATATGTTGAAATTAAGTCTTTATAAGTGTGACAAAGCAGTAATATAAAGATGTATAGAGAAGAGGAACCGTTTCCTTTCTTGGTCATAGGGACCGTTGGAAAGCAAGGTTCTCTTCTCTTAAATTTATACTGAAAGTTCCGAACAACTGATTGAGCTTTTAGGCTCGTATATAAGACTGGAAAATGCAGTATATGTTATTATTATGGAGGAATTATGAATTCATCAAATATTATTGCTGGCATTGATGTTAGCAAAAGTAAATTAGATATCCACATTCACCCACTTGAGCATTATAAAATATTTGAAAACAATGTACAATCCATTGATGAAATGCTGGACTTTTTACGTTTGCATAATGTAACCAAAGTTGGTCTTGAGGCAACTGGTGGATACGAAAAATTATGTGCCTATACTTTACTAAGCAATGGTTTTGAGGTGTACGTCATTCAACCTAGATGGGTTAGAGACTATGCTAAAAGCCTTGGTATTACTACAAAAACTGATAAAATAGACTGCAGTATCATTTCACGTTATATCAATAATACAGATATGCGTGTTACTCCTTTAACAGTTGATAATGGTAATATTGATTGCTTGAAACAAAAATTATCTCGTAGAAACCAACTTGTAGAAATAGCAAAAATACAAAAAACCCAAATCCAACAGGTAACTGATACATCTATAATCAAACAAATAGAGGAGCTTCTCGCGATTTTACGTAATCAAATTAAAACTTTAGAAGATGAAATGATTACATTTATCGATCAAAACCAAGAGCTTAAAAGAAAATATATATCAATAACTAGCATACCAGGTGTAAGTAAAATCACAGCCATTACTTTGATTTGCTATTTGCCCGAATTTGGAACCCTTCAAGAAAAGCAAATATCTAGCCTTGCAGGACTTGCACCTTTTAATCGAGACAGTGGTTTCAGTAAAGGAAAGAGATGTATTCAGGGCGGTAGATCACAAGTTAGAACGGTTTTACACATGTGTATTCTCAGTGCACAAAAAGTTAATTCTTATATCAACCCTTTCTTTACTAGATTATATAATCAATATAAAAAGCCATATAAAATTGCTTCCACTGCTGCCATGAGAAAACTGCTTATTCTTGCTAACTCTTTGGTCAGAGACGATAGAGTCTTTACTGAGGAATATAGTCCTCAGTCTGTTTCTATCTAAGCTAATTTATGGCAGAGCTTGTGGATAAGTACGCTATACAAACTATAAGTACTTATCCACAGCTACACTAGATTAAGAATATTTAAATTAAGAGTCATAATATATTGATTTTTTATAAATCTACTAAATTGAAAATTTTTCGATATTTTTCATTTTTTTTATTGACTTTTAACACAACTGCTTTTTACTCCACATTTGAAAATAGTAATATATGTTTTCCCACCTTGGAAACTCTTTTGGCAACATTCTCCACTGACAACCACTTTTTAGCACGTATAACACTCCACAAAATACTTTGTATATATCAATTAATCTTGGTCTCGTTTTCTTTTTCCTACCTTCTAAAATTGGTTTGATTTTTTCAAATTGCTCACGACTTATGTCGCTTGGATACCTTTGACTCATTTATATACCTCATTATTTACCTGTTCCTACTTTAGCTCATCTCTTTGAGATTTTAAACAGGTTCTTAGACAATCCCTTCACATAGAAGCATTCAGTTGGCCAACTTCTTAATCATTCTTTAAAATAAAGAATAACAAGAGCTTCCATGTGGTTACTCCGTTCCATGAAATCGTTTCTCGTTAAACTTAGGTCCTTACTATTTGCCGGGGGATTGAAAACATCTTAGTTAGACTGCACCATTCTGACTATTCATTTCCCCATACCTTTGGTCTATGCGTATCAACTTTATTTCGCATATTTTGATTAACGACAATTCAACCATAAGTTCCTTTCGTAACCATATTTAACTATTCTCAGGGGGATTTATTACAAAGTTTAATATTACCCTTTTTGATCCATGCTTGCACCTTAGTAAGTCGCCACTTTCCTAAAATGTGGATCGCGATTTCAACCCGATGTTAGAGCGGATGGAATTTAACCATCACGATTTCATGGCTATCGGATCGCACTAATGTAACCAGACTGCATTCTGTGATTTTTAGCAAAACACGATCTTTCATTTGAGCTTTCTTCAATTTAAAATAAATACAGAAAATTGCTGCCTATAGCTAAACTGACTTAGATTTACCGACGATTTGATAAACGACAAATTCGTCATCCCGCTGCTTGTTAGCGGGATCTAGAGATACCGCGGCGGTATGACGTAGGGATTGTATTAGCTATAATTCTTTGGTTTTCACTTTTCTTTTAACCTTGCAATGATGTTTTCTTTGCCGATAAAAATCAATAATTTAGCAAGTTCTGGGCCTGTTTCTGTTCCTGTTAAAGCTAAACGCAACTGCGTAAATAGATCTTTTGCCTTTATATCCACTGTCTGTCGAATAGTTTTGACCCACTCTGATAATGTGTTTTCGTTACAATCGCCTTGAGGCAATGCATTGAACGCAATTTTTATAAGCTCCTTATCAAGAATCACAGGCTCTATATCAGATTTGCATATTTTCCACCACTTGGCCACCTCAGAAAACCTTTCTATATTGTTCCTTATAAAATACCAAAACTCTGAGGAGTCCACTCCAATTTGATTTAAACGTTCTTGTACAATTTCAAATGACATTTGTTGCAGAACTTTGCTATTTAGCTTGTATACTTCACTCAAGCTGAATTGTGCAGATGCTGAGCCAAATTTTTTAATATTAAATGAGTCAATCAAAGATTGCATACAGGCGCAAGCTTCAATTGGATTGGATGTTCCGAGCTTCACTAAATAACTAACTAGCGCCATCGGTTCAATTTCATCTTCTTTTATAGATTTGATATCCAGCCCACCGACTCGCTTGGATATCTTGCTATCATCAAAATGTAGCAGAGAAAGGTGAGCAAATGTAGGGATTTTCGCTTTTAATGCTTTAATCATTTGGATCTGTACTGCAGTATTAGTTACATGATCTTCCCCGCGTACAATATGGGTTACATTAAAGTCAACATCATCAATAACAGAAGGTAACATGTATGTGTAAATTCCATCTTCTCTCTTTACCACGGGGTCACTTATGCTACTGGTTGCAATATTTATTTCACCTTTAACTTCATCATTCCATTTAACAACTTCATTTCTATCCAACTTAAATCTAAAATGTGGTCTTCTTCCTTCTTGCTCATAACGAATTTTCTCTTGCTCAGTTAGAAGTAACGCGCTTCTGTCATATACCGGGGGAAGTCCTTGTTTTAACTGCAACTTTCGTTTAACTTCTAACTCTTCTCTTGTTTCATAGCATGCATAAATATGCCCTTCTTTTATTAACTGCAAAAACACCTCATTGTAACGCTCAAAGCGCTCTGATTGCTTAAAACTTGCATCCCAATTGATACCAGTCCATTTCAAGTCTTGTATGATATCATTTATATATTTGACATCTGAACGCTGAAGGTCAGTATCATCAAAACGGAGTAAAAATTTTCCATTTTGATTACGTGTGTACATCCAACAAATCAAAGCAGTTCGTATGTTTCCTACGTGGAGGTAGCCAGTTGGGCTTGGAGCGAATCTTGTTAGCATTTAAATAGCAATATTGTAAAATAATAACTTATTTACTCTAATTTATTTTAATTTTATATAAATATATGGCTAAAGCAAGTGTTTCTACTCTTCTTTCTTGGCTAATCCATAATTAGCGTTAAAGAAGCTCGTTGCTACGGCTTATTGGCGTAGAAGAAGGAATAGGTATGGTTTGTAGCACCTTTGATGTTTGGTGAATTAAGACCATGTGTTGAATTAAGAAATTTCACAACTTGACGATAAAGCTAGTGTGACCCTATTATATTAATATGTAAATTTCAATTTACACATGACTAACTTAGAAAAGATGAGAGAAAAACTACAAGATCAAATAAATTATCATAATGTTTTGTATCACCAAAAAAATAAGCCAGAAATAAGTGATGCTGAATATGATGAACTGAAGAAAAAGTTAGCTGAAATAGAGGCACAATTTCCAGAAATTTATGCAACACAAGATAGTGTTGGTGCTCCACCTGATGAGAGGTTTTCTAAGGTGGAACATCAAGAACCTATGCTTTCTCTTGAGAATGCTTATGATGAACAAGGTGTAGAGAAATTTTTGTCTAAAATAAAGAGGTTTTTAATTGAAGACAAAATAGAGATATTATGTGAGCCCAAAATTGATGGGTTGTCGTTTTCTGCAATTTATGAGGATGGAAGATTTGTTAAAGCTGCAACTCGAGGTGACGGTTTTGTAGGGGAAGATGTCACTCACAATGTTGCAACAATAAAAGGCTTTCCTAAGTTTTTGCAAGGTGTGCAAGGTAGATTGGAAGTAAGAGGTGAAATATACATCAGTAACAGCGACTTTTTAAAGTTAAATGAAAACGATGAATTTGCCAATCCTCGAAATGCAGCTGCCGGTTCTCTAAAGCAATTGGATGCAAATATTACAGCAAGTAGACCTCTTAGATATTTTGCTTATTCTTTGATTGGTGGAGCAGAGAAAAGTCAAAGTGAAATACTAAATAAGCTTGAGGCACTTGGTTTTTGCGTAAATGAGCATCAGTCCTTAACGAGTAGTTTGGATGGAATGCTGAAGTTCTATAACGAGGTCTATAATTGTCGCTATAACTTGGATTATGATATTGATGGAATAGTCTACAAAGTAAATGATTTGATACTACAAAATCGTCTAGGGAATACTCACAAAGCACCGCGCTCGGCACTTGCATATAAGTTTTCTGCGGTTTACGCAAAGACAAAGTTAAATAAGATATTTATACAGGTGGGCAGAACAGGGGTTTTAACTCCAGTTGCAGATTTAGTGCCAGTCAATATTGGTGGGGTGCTAGTTAGTAGAGCAAGTCTGCATAACCAAGATGAGATAAAACGTAAAGACATAAGAGAGGGAGATATTGTAACAATTAAAAGGGCAGGGGATGTGATTCCTCAAATTGTCAAAGTAGATGAGGGTTTTCGTCACGCAAGTATGCCTGAATTTTTATTTCCTGAGGTATGTCCTGAATGTGGTAGTAAAGTACGTCAGGTTGAGGGAGAGGCGGCAGTAAGATGTCCTGAGGAATTTGCCTGTAAAGCTCAAATAATAGAAAAACTAAAGCATTTTGTATCGAAAGATGCATTTGACATTGTTGGCCTTGGTGATAAGCAGATAGAGTTTTTTTACGACCTTGGTCTGATAAAACAAATCCATGATATTTTTACTTTAGAAGAAAGATTGGATGAATTTAATCTGGAAGAACAGCCTGGTTGGGGCAAGAAATCAATAGCTCATTTATTAAATGCTATACAAAGCAGAGGGGTAATAACTCTAGATAGGTTTATATTTTCTTTAGGTATTAGATTTATTGGTCAAGTTGCAGCAGAATTGCTTGCAGATTATTATGTTTCTTATAATAACTGGTATAATTCGATGATTGAACTGTCATCAGATAATACTGAGCTAGTAGGTATAGACAGCATAGGAAAAAAAGTGGCTGAATCTTTGGAATCATTTTTTTCTAAGGAACATAACATCAAAATGTTAAATGATCTTACTGCTTGTCTTCAAATTCTTCCTGTGAGCTCCAACTCTAGTGACTCTGTTTTAAATAACAAAATTATAGTGTTTACTGGTAAGCTACTTGCTATGAGTAGAGGAGAGGCGAAAGTAAGAGCTAAAACTCTGAGAGCAAAGGTCAGCTCAAATCTTTCTGCTAAAACTGACTACCTAATTGCAGGAGAAAAACCAGGATCCAAATATAAAAAGGCAGTGGAATTAGGTGTAGAAATTTTAGATGAAGACCAGTGGCATAAAGTAATAAGTTTGGGAGTGTTCAAATGACACTTGGATTGTATATTAAATCAAAGTTGCAAGACTATAATGAGCAAGCTGTTAATTGGATTGATTGGATTACCACAAAAAAACTCCTTTCTTTCTCTCCATTTTTTCTGGGTAAGGTCACTATCCATTTCCTGCTTATTTGTTGTTTCTTTCGCATGCTATTCTTGGTGTTCTGGAATTCTTTTGGCATTTCATACTCCTTAAATTAATTAATAAAATATTACTACATATATGATGAATAAATTATTTTAGTCTATAATTTTTATTAAAATTTTTATATAAGAGTTATATATATTATACTAAATAATATATATCAATATTTAGATTGATAAATTGATTTTATTTCCATTGCAGCTTATTATTCATAAATACTCTCAATAAAAATAATGAAGTTAAGTGAAATCAGAGAAAGATTTATAAAATTTTTTGTAAGTAACAATCACAAGCAGGTTCCTTCTTCTCCTTTGATTCCAGAACATGACCCAACGCTCATGTTCACAAATGCTGGTATGGTGCAGTTTAAAAATATTTTTACTGGTGCTCAAAAAACTGAAATGAAACGTGCTGTCTCAAGTCAAAAGTGCCTAAGAGCAGGCGGTAAACACAACGATCTTGAAAATGTTGGCTATACAACTCGGCATCACACATTTTTTGAAATGCTCGGAAATTTTAGCTTCGGTGATTACTTTAAGGAAACTGCGATAGAATTCGCGTGGAAATTTATCACTAAGGAGTTGTCTCTTGATAAAAACAGACTATCCATAACCGTCTATCATACTGATGATGAGGCATACGAGATTTGGCGTAAGGTAAGTGGCTTTTCAAGTGATAAAATCATAAGAATTGCAACGGATGACAACTTTTGGAGTATGGGAAGCACTGGCCCGTGCGGTCCATGTTCTGAAATTTTTTATGATCACGTAAATCCTAACCTACAAGATGACGACAGGATTGTTGAAATCTGGAATCTGGTATTCATGGAGTTTAACAAAGATGAAGAAGGTAATTTACACAAATTGCCAAAAAAATGCATCGATACTGGAATGGGCCTTGAGAGAATAGCTACTGTAATGCAAAATGTCCATGATAACTACGATATTGATCTATTTTCTGCTCTGATAAATAAATCACAAGAGTGCTGTGGAAGAACGGAAAATAAAATAGTGCATAAGATCGTAGCAGATCATCTTCGTGCAGCTACATTTCTCATCGCAGAGGGGGTGCTCCCTGGAAATGAAGGCAGGAATTACGTATTACGCAGATTAATTAGGAGAGCCGCGCGTTATATCCACCTGCTTGGATATAATGATTCCCTACTCCATCGCATTTTTCCGGCGCTGATAGATAGCACGAATTCGGCTTATATGGGAGATGTTTATCCTGAATTAGTCAGGGCCAAAAGCTTAATAGAAACGACGTTAAAATCAGAGGAAGAAAACTTTAAAGACACTTTGATGAAAGGCATTAATCTATTGGAAAAATTCACTGCAGATTTAAAACCAGGTGACACTCTGCCTGGAGAATTAGCGTTTAAGCTATATGATACTTATGGATTTCCTTTGGATATTACACTTGATATTTTAAAAGAGAGAAAAATAAATTTTGACCAGAAAGGTTTTGATGATGCAATGGAAGAGCAAAAAGAGAAAGCACGTGCTAAATGGGATGGATCTGGTGAAAAATCTGTTGAGCAAGTATGGTTTGATTTGATCGATAAATTTGGCAAAACAAAATTTGTTGGTTATGAGTTCAATGAAGTAAGTGATGCGAAAATACTAGCTATAGTTTCCTCTAAAAATGAAATAATTGATTCTGCAAAGGAGGGAGAGAAGATAACCATTATATTTGATAAAACACCTTTTTATGGCGAGTCAGGTGGACAAGTGGGAGATACTGGCAGTCTGATCAAACCTGGTAGAAGTATTATTATAGTCGAGAATACCAATAAGGTTAATGACCTATATTTGCACAGATGCATAGTTAAATCTGGCTCAATGTGTAAAGGTGATACAGTTGCAGCAAGCATTGACAAGGAAAGAAGGCAAACCTTAAGAAGAAATCATTCAGCTACACATCTTCTGCACTTTACACTCAGAAAAATTCTAGGTGATCATGTCACTCAAAAAGGTTCCCTAGCTGCACCAGATAGACTGAGATTCGACTTTAGTCATAACACTCAAGTCGCTCAGGATCAGTTGTTTTGGGTAGAGGATATGGTAAACTCTCTAATCAGAGAAAATCTTTCCGCATCTACAAAAATTCAAAGCATGAATCAGGCAATAGACGAAGGAGCTATGGCGTTGTTTGGTGAGAAATATGGTGATCAGGTTAGAGTTGTAAATATTGGAGATTCGAAAGAGCTATGTAGTGGCACGCACGTTGAACATACTGGAGAAATCGGTTTATTTAAGATAGTAACAGAGAGTTCTGTTGCTTTTGGAGTGAGGAGAATTGAAGCTTTAACTGGTCAAGAAGCAACCAATTATGTACGTGATAATGAAATTCACTTAAAAAAAGTTGCAGAATTCGTAAAAGCGCCAGCAAGTGAAATAATAAACCGATTAAATATTTTAAATCAAGAGCGCAAGAAATCCGAAGCTAAAATAAAAAACCTATATAAAAAGCTTGTGAGTGCAGAGAATATAAAAAGCACTGAAATAAATGGAATAAATTGTGTAAGCCATGCTTTTACCAATATTCCAGCGAATATAATAAGAGAATTTATTTTACAGCAACAAAAACCAAGAACGGTAATAGCTTTCACGGCAACAGAAAAAGATAAAACAGTTTTGATTATTAAAGTAAGTAAAGACTTAATCAATAAGATTAGCGCAAAAGAACTAATATCAATAGCAGTTGAAAAGAATTGTAGTGGGAATGCTGAACTTGCACAAACAGGCTGTGATAGCAATAAAATAGATGATGCCATTACAGCCATTTATAGCAAAATAACAGCTTCTAAGGACTAATACACTCTACGTCATACCGCCACGAACCGTCATACCGCGAATGAATCGCGGTATGACGGTTCGTGGCGGTATGACGTAGAAGCTATACTTTTATACTCACCAACTCAGTATCCAATTTGGATCCAAGTAGTCTGGGCACTTTAGACAATGTTACAAAAAATATTATAGAATTTAAGAAGATAATCCCTAGAAAATTCCCACGTTCAAAGGTAAGTCGTGTATAATGTTGTTTAATGTTTTGAATAGAAGAGTAGGCGGCATAATTTAAGGCGTATTGCCAACTTAATCATAAACCCATTTTGGTGAATCTAAATTACCTTAGCTACATTTCTAGCTGTAACTATAAATGTATGGATTTTTTATCGTACTATGTTACAATTAATGTCTTGCTAAAAATTAAATATTAATGAACGAACTAAGAAAGTTAAGTATTACACAAATGCATGACGGGCTCAAAAAAAAGAGTTTTTCTGCCGTTGAACTCGTAGAGGCGCACATTAGTGCGGTTGAAAATGAGAAATTAAATGCATTTATAACAAAAACCCCAGAGATAGCAATGAAAGCTGCTAAAGCTGCAGATGAATATTTCTCTAGGCAAAAGGATGATTTAATCTCGCCGCTCATGGGTATACCAGTTGGCATCAAAGATCTACTCTGTACAAAAGGAATAAAAACAACAGCATGCTCAAAAATGCTGGAAAATTTCGTTCCGACTTACGAATCTACGGTGTCTGACTTGCTTTTAAAAAGTGGAGCAGCCATGCTCGGTAAGCTTAATATGGATGAATTTGCTATGGGTTCTGCGAACACAAACAGCTATTTTGGCCCTGTTGAAAATGTGTGGATTAGAAAAAGTGATGGGGAAAAAGTTGTTCCTGGTGGATCATCTGGTGGATCTGCAGCATCGGTTGCTGGATTTTTATGCGCTGGAGCGTTAGGGAGCGATACCGGTGGATCTGTACGCCAACCAGCAGCTTATTGTGGAGTAGTTGGAATAAAGCCAACTTATGGAAGATGCTCGCGTTTTGGTATGATTGCATTTGCGAGTTCTCTGGATCAAGCAGGAGTCATTACTCGTTCTGTCTCTGATTCAGCATTAATGCTGGAAGCAATTTGTGGCTATGATACAAAAGATTCAATATCAAGCGAAAAGCCAGTGCCTAAATTTTCTAGCTTCATAAATGGTGATGTCAAGGGTAAGCGTATTGGTATACCAAAAGAATATAGGATGGATGGAATTTCAGAGGAAATAGTCCATAATTGGGAGAAAGTTGCTTCCTATTTAAAAGAAAATGGCGCTGAAGTTGTTGACGTTACTCTGCCACATACTAAATATGCAATACCAGTCTATTATTTAATCTGTTCTGCTGAAACTTCATCCAATCTTGCTCGTTACGATGGTGTGCGTTATGGATTAAGGGTTGATGCTGATACCCTTGAAGAAATGTATTCACTAACAAGAGCAGAAGGTTTTGGTAAAGAGGTGAAAAGAAGAATTTTAATTGGCGCTTATGCGCTTTCCTCAGGTCATTACAATGAATATTACGAAAAAGCGCAGTGCATTAGGGCATTAATCAGAAATGATTTTATAAAAGCGTTTGAAAAAATAGATTACATACTTGTGCCATCTGCTCCAACAGAAGCTTTTGGCTTAAATGAAAAGCCAGATCCGCTAATTATGTGCATCAATGATGTGTTTACTGTGCCGGCAAGTCTGGCAGGATTGCCTGCTATTTCTGTTCCTGTAGGACTCTCCAATGAGGGTTTACCACTTGCCTTGCAAGTAATTGGAAATTATTATGACGAAGCTGGAATATTAAATGTGGCAAGTGTGATAGAGCAAAATTGCGGCAGAACAATTAGCACTGATTTCCATCCAAAAGAGTGTCATTCCAGCGCGTGAAGCTGGCATAAAACGGAACTAGAATTAAATGCAAAAATTGCTTTACAAGCTTCGCCAGCCCCCTTATCATGAAACTGAAGGTATTCAGTTATCTTCATCTGTGTAGATTAAACAGCAAAAAAACAACGTACTTGGCGTCTTATTTTTAATTTTTCGCACTATGTGCACCTTATGTCTTCACAATATTTCTGGGTTTTTACCCATATAAGCTGAAACGCGCTTATAAGTCGTTTAAGACAGTATAGTACGCCAATTTGAAGGATTAGAGAGTGAACACTAATTACCACGGGGTTTCTTTTGCCTTTTTTTCTGCTTAGTAAATTTCTTAAACATTTAAACAAAGGTGAGTTGCATTTAAAAGCAGCTAAATTGCAGTGTTTAAGACTTAAAAAACGCCAATACTGAAAATAGATAGTAATCGGGGCTTCTTTTGCCTTTTTTTCGTTTGGTAAATTTCTTAATGTTTATAGCTAAAAGAGCCCAAGAGAGGTGTCATTCCAGTGCCCCTGTGATGTCATTCCAGTGCTTGACACTGGAATCCAGTTTTCCATATAATCTCATCGAAAACGTTGTAACCACTTTCTATGCTAGTTTGCTTGTAAATAAGCAAACTTTCCTGGATCCCAGTGGGCTTTGTTGCATAGCAACCGAAAAAATCTGGTGGCTACTGACAAAATTCATTATAAATAACCATTTAACTGTTGAAGAAAAAATATGCCACAGAAAATGAAAGTCAGTAACCAAAATGAATATAACAAATTTCTCCAGGAAAGAGGAAATATTTTTCATTATATCAATGAAGCCATAGAAAATTGGTATGAAAATAGTCCAAAAATGCAAGGCGGCAACTATATTTACAGTGATAAAGTTGTGATTTTGGTGCATATAATTGTCAATCTTTTTAGAATTGGTTTAAGACAAACGGTGGGGTTTATAAAAGGATATATGCAACAAATAGGAAGAGATTTAGCAGTTATCAGCTATTCACAAGCATCAAGAAGGTTTAAGAAACTTAATATTAAGATCAATGATTGCAGAATTGATAAAAATAATATGGAAGACATCGAAATTGCTATAGATAGTACAGGTATCAGCATTTACAACAATACCCCTGGTCACAGCAAGGAAAATAGCGCTGACAGAAAATATCGTGGCTATGAACAGACAAGAAAATTGCATGTAATGTTGAATATAAACAGCAAAAAAGCCATAGCTGTAAAATACAGTAACGGTGTCTACTCTGATCACTATGGAGCTTGCGATTTGCTTAAAGAAGTTAATTTTCAGCATGTCATAAAAGCACTATATGCAGATAGGGCATATGATAGGCACAAGTTTTACAAATTGTGTCACGAATATGATATAAAGGCAAAAATTCCACCAATAAACAATGCGGCAGAACATCCAGAAATAGATTATATGTCTGACAGAAATGCTGCTATTAGGTTAATAAAATTATACGGTGAAGATGGCGTGAAAGAATGGAAAAAAGAAGTAAATTATGGGAAAAGATCTTATATTGAAGGGTTTTTCTCAAGATTAAAGCAAATATTTGGATTCAGCTTTAGGAATAAATCCGAAGTAAATCGCGAAAAAGAATTGCTGATTAAGTGCTATTTGCTTAATCAATTTACTGAAATTGGTATGGCTAAATTTGAAATGGCTACATGATATTTATCGTAAATTACTACCAGTATAAGGTGCGATGCAACAAAGCCATTCCAGCGTCACGGGCTACCCTCCTTTGTCATCACAAATAACCCATAGGTGTCATCCAGTACTGGGATCCGGTGTTCTTTATCACATAAGTAGCTAACACTAGCTATCTCGATGGTGTATTACCATTCCCTCTTGCTGCACGTTCATTCAATACATCAGTAACTTTTGACTTAGGATTTCCTTTAGCATCACTTGCAGAACTACGCTGATCAGCACTAGATTTTCCATTATTATTAGTTCCTGATGGAGCTTGCCAAGTATCAATTGGATAATCGTGTTTAATAGTGGCAGATTCTTTTCTTTGAGCGTTCCTTTCAGCAACTTTTTTTGCAAGCTTAGCGTAAGGGTCATACGTTTCCTGCTTATTAGTAGATTTGATTCCTTCCTTGTTAACACTATTAATATTACCATTTAGACGGCTTTCTGCGCAACTAGCAGACCCACTTTTCTTCTCTTTATTATTGTTTCCTTGTTCATCAGCGGGCCGTCTAGCAGACTTGTTTTCCTTTCCATTATCAAGCTTGTTTCCTTGTCCATTAGTGGGCGGCGTGGTTCCTCTTCCATTAACACTAGTATTTGGACGCCTTTTTTCGGAACTAATATGCCTTGCTGTACCAAAATCAAATTTTACCCCACTTGCCACAGGCTTCTCCGGAACTTTCTGTGGACACACCTCTTTCTTCGGTTCAGGCTTCGCTTTTTTCTCTTCTTTCACTTTTTCTGGTTTTTGTGAATTTTCATGATATTTTCTTTCAAGCTCAGTAATACGCAATAGATGTTTCAAAGGATCTGACACAATTTCAAGTTCTGGTTTGCTCAGAACAACTGGCCTTACAAACCCAGATGAGACGTCAAAAAGGGAAACTGGCACTTTAGATTTTTCTCTTTCATCCATCTTTGTTTCTACGTCTTTATGAACTTCTTTATTTTCTTCCTTTAATGATGTTTTTTCTGCTTTTTTATCTTCTTTTTCTTTAGATGCCTCTGCCACAGCCGCCAACTCAACTCCAAAAATCTCTGCGAACATTGTAACAATCCATCCGACAACGGCCAGCTGTAACTTGAGTTTCAGGAACCCTAGGACAATGTTGCATATTTTGATTTTGCCCATTCTGAGCAACAAATTCCTTTATTCGAAATACTATAGTTATATCATCAACATTTACCTCTATTCTTTTAACTAACTTTCTTATTACACCACGCTTTTCTAACCAATCATATTGATTAATCTCTGACTCGATTCCGGAAGAAAACTTCTTTATGCTGCTTATGATAATTGCAAACTCTTGCTGTGTCTCTTTCTGATCTTTCATCCTTTCTTTTTCCTCTTCCACTTCTTTTAAGTGTCCTTTCATTTCTGTGATTCTTGACTCAAATTCCTCTCGATTTATGTACTCGTTAGTATAACTATCAATCAGCCTTGAAATGCCTCGTTTTAATTTGCTTTCTTGCCTCTCAAGATCTTGCTCCAATGGTGACTCTTTGCTTCCCTCCAGTCTTTGTTGGTATTCATTCATCATCCCTTCCGGCTCATTCAATATGCTTTTTACTTTTTCCCATATAGCCATCTCTAATACATCTGCATGGACCGGTTTACTGTTACATATTCCCCTAACACTACTGCTAAAAGCATATATGGTGCTACAACGATAATAGTAGTTAATCCCTCCTTTTTTTTTACTCCCACCACGCACACCGCAATAAGCATATCTACAGTGTTGACACACAATTAAACCTTGTAGCAGGTACGCTGCTTTCCTTTTCTGTATTCTCGCTCTTTCTCTATTTTCAGCCAGTTGTTCTTCCACTGCATTAAATAATGCCTCATCTACTATCCTTGGTATTGGAATGTAAATCCAATTCTCTTTACTTGGATAAGTAAGAGAACACCTTTGCTGGCTGCCAGCATTTCTTTGTGGTCTTACTCTTGGTTTTGCTGGATTTGACTTAGTTTTACCAAATGCTGCTTGCCCTTTATACGCAGGATTTTTTAATATCTGCTGGATGGTGCTTCGGTTCCACATCTCTCTTCCTTTTTGTGTCCTTACTGACCTTTCTTTTAGCCTACGTATTGTTTCATTAATGCTTACTCTTTCTTCACCTATCCACATGAACAGTTTTTTTACTATTCTCGCCTCTTCTTCATTAATTTCAAATCTCCTTTCTTCACCTGTTGTGCCACTCTTTATGTATCGATAACCATAAGGCGCTACAGCCATTACACTTACACAGCCTTTTCTTGCTGCATGCAGTCTTCCTCGGCGATTCCTCTCCATAATCTTTGCTCGTTCATACTCTGCTATTGCTCCTTGCATTTGTAGTAGTAAATTAGATTCTGGACTATTACCAACCTGATGGTTTAAAAAGATCACCTCTGCTCCTGCTTTTTGAAATTCTTCCAGCAATATCATCTGATGTACGTAATTACGTGATAACCTATCTGGTGAGTGAATATAAATTTTATCAATTTTTCCTTCTGCTACTTTATCACGTAATTCATCTAAACCAGGGCGCTCTAATTTTGATCCACTATACCCATTATCTATGAATTTATGCTCATTTAGTAGCTCGTGCTTATCCTCATTAATTCTACTTGCCAACTCAGCTACTTGACTTTCTATTGTTCCTTCTTGTGCTTGCCTCTTCGATGAAACTCTTGCATATAAGCTCACTACTTTCATTTGTCCCTTTCTTTCCTCCTTTAACTTCTCACACTAGACTCATAACAGCTTTTGACGGTTTGTTGTTCTTACAGTTAGGAGCTTTTCTGTGAAAAACTGACTATTCTAATTCTGTCTTACAATTTTTCCTACAAATGCAACTTTTGTTTTCCCCATCTACTATATCAATTCTTTTTTATTGACCTTGCCTATTTCTATCATAAATTGCTGCGCCGTACTCGCTTTTTGGTCGTGCAATTCTTTCTCTGATAGCTTGTATATCTTGATTTTGTTTATTTTGGGTAACAAATTCTTTTATTCGAAATACTATAGTTACATTATCAACGTTAATCTCTATTCTCTCAACTAACTTCCTTACTACACTACGTTTATCTAACCAATCCAATTGATCAAGCTCTAATTTTATCCCAGAAGAAAACTCCTTTATGTTACCTATTATAGTAGTCAACTCTTCCTGTACCTCTTTCTTATCTTTTATCCTTTTCTTTTCCTCTTCCTTTTCTTTTAAACGCTGTTTCATTCCTTTGATTCTTAACTCGAATTCCTCTTGATTTATATATCCACTTGCATAACTATCAATCAGTCCAGAAATACCTCGTTTTAATTTGCTTTCTTCCCTCTCAAGACCTTCCTCCAATAGCAACTCTTTACTTCCTAGCAGGTGCCGTTGATATTTATTTATCAACCTTTCTGGTTTCTTCAATATACCTTTTACTTTTTTCCATATAGTTGTTTTTAATGCATCTGCTTGCACCGGTCTATTGCCGCATGCTTCCTTATAACTTGGAGCAATACAACGATAATAATAATGATAGTAGGTTCCCCTCCTATTTATAGTAGATGCACCGCAATAAGCATATCTACAGCGTTGACACACAGTTAAACCTTGTAGCAGGTACGCTGCTCTCCTTTTCTGTCTTTTCACTCTTTCTCCATTTTCAGCCAGTTGTTCTTGTACTGCATTAAACAATCCTTCATCAACTATTCTTGGTACTGCAATATAAATCCAATTCTCTTTATCTTGAGAGTACATAGAATAACTTTTCTGCCTACCAGCATTCCGTTGTGGCCTTACTTTTGGTTTTACTTGGCCTACCTTAGTCCTGCCATACACTGCTTGCCCTTTGTATACAGGATTTTTTAATATCTGCTGGATGGTGCTTCGGTTCCACCTCTCTTTTCCTGTTTGTGTTCTTATTGACCTTTCTTTTAGTCTACATATTGCCTCTATAGTTCTTATTCTTTCTTCCCCTACCCACATGAACAATTCTCTCACTACTTTTGCTTCCTCTTCATTAATTTCAAATTTCCCTTCTTCGCCTATTCCACCCTTTTTTATGTACCGATAACCATAAGATGCTTTGCCTATTACACTGACACTGCCTTTTTTTGCCGTACTGATCCTCCCTCGTCTATACCGTTCTATCATCTTCGCTCGTTCATATTCCGCTATTGCTCCTTGCATTTGTAATAGTAGGCTTGACTCTGGGCTCTTATCTGTCCTGTGATTTAAAAAGATCACCTCTACTTCTGTTTTCTCAAACTCTTCCAGCAGTATCATCTGGTATACATAGTTACGTGATAACCTATCTGGTGAATGAATATAAATTTTATCAATTTCTCCTTTTCCTATTTTATCGCGTAACCTATCTAAACCGGGACGCTCTAAATCTGATCCACTATACCCATTGTCTATGAATCTATACTCATTTAGTAGCTTGTGCTCATCTTCACTAATTCTACGCTCCAACTCCGCTATTTGACTCTCTATTGTTCCCTTCTGTGCTTGCTTTTCTGATGATACTCTCGCATATAAACTCACTACTTTCATTTGTTTCTTTCTCTCTATTTTCTTTTTTTCTCTTTATTAATCTCTCTATCAGTTGCCCGTATACATCCGATAAGCGTTTATCTGCTAACTCATCAGGCTCATATCGACAGGTCACAGTTAACGTTCTTTTTCTCATAATTTCTCCTGTAAATGTTTTTGTAGTTCAGGAGCCTGACCACTCCCTTTTTCCATAAATCCATTTATCAGCTACTCTTGCGAAAAAGACGCAACTGTTAACCTTCGTTTTGTTTTACTTTTATGCAAAATTTTAGAAACACATAGCTGCACTCCGCTATCTTTCATCAATTAAGCACTCTCCCAAATTATCAAGCTTCTTTTTTACATCCATAAGCTCTTTCTTGTGCCTTTTCCCTCAAACAACTCCTTCCATATTTTCCTCAGTTCTACCAACTTTTTTCCCTCCAATGATAAAATTTCCCTTTTTCCCATAATTACCTCTTTCTTAGCCACAGCCCTTCTAAATTTTTTCATCCACAAGCTCTTCCTTTGCCACTATCACACCTGCTGCCGTACTTTCCGATACAACCCTTATTCTTTCTATAAACTCCCTCTGTTTATTTACGATTTTTACGTTCTCTAACACTTCTTTTATCTCTTTATTATTTCTCGCATAATCCATTGGGGTCTTGCCAAATTTATCCTTTTGCTCTACATTTGCTCCGGCTTTTACTAGCTCTTCTACTATTTTTATCTCTGCTACCATGCACGCAAGGTGTAACGGGGCAAATTTGCTATTTCGTTCCACTGCGTTTACATCGACTCCTGCCTTTATCAGCTCTTTTGTATTTTCTAGACGTTGCCCCATGACTGCTAGGTGTAGTGGTCTATATTTCCCGGCATCTGCTGCATCTACATCTGCTCCCTTTTTGATTAATAACCTCACTTTTTTTGGATCTAAAATTCCCACTGCATAATGCAATATTGTTTTTCCCTTCTTGTCTTTTTTATTAATATTTTCAAATGAGCTCTCTAATAATTCTTTCCACCACTTATTAAACTCTTCCTTGCTTCTTTTACTAAATCTCATAATTACCCCAATATTAAACCATTATAAAATTGCCATTTTGGCTCACTTCAGCGCTTAGTAAATTTTGTTTGTTTACCAGCTACTTTTTCACTTAGGGCTGTTTTGGCATAAAAAGCAAGTTTTTTTTTACAAAATATACAAATTTTTTCCACATATTATATTAAGATATAAATCTATATATTTAATCTGTTAAATAATAGCAATTCCTCTCCTGCTGTTGTCAGCTTTTCTCTTCTATTTTTTCCATATATTTAGCCTCTTATTTCCTCACAAAAAGTCTGCAAACATCTACAGCCCTTTCCTCCACATCATTTAGCTTCTTTCCACCATTTACCACCTGCTTTTCCGATACCTTACTTATTTTTTCCATTAACTCCCTCTGTTTATTCACTATTTTTCCTCCATTTTTCTTTAACACCTTGCTTATCTCTTCATCACTTGCGTAATACATTGGGCTAAATCCTGATATACTTACCCGGTTTATTTCTGCCCCTGCTTTTATTAACTCTTCTACTATCTTTTTTCCACCTACCATACACGCTAGATGTAGTGCCGTATTTCCATCTTCTTCGGTTGCGTTTATATCTGCTCTGGCTTCTATTAATTCTTTTACGTTTTCCAGACGCATTCCAAGCGCTGCTGAGTGCAGTGGTATATAACCTTCGTTATCTCTTGCATCTACATCTGCTCCTTCCCATATCAGCCAGTTTACTTTTTTTCTCGTCGACATTTTTGCTGCTCGGTGCAACATTGTTTCACCGTTTTCATTTTTTCTATTTATATGCTTTTTAGACAATTTGCCTGCAAGCAACTCTTGAAATAATTCATTAAAATCATCCCTTTCTTCTTGACTAATCCACATGATGTACCTCACTATAAAACTTCCTAACTTCTAGCGTTTGGTAAATCTTTATTTGTTTACCTACACCTACCTAATTTATAGCTGTTTTGGCATGGAAAAGCAACTTCTTTTTTTCAAAAAACACACATTTTTACCGAATGTTAATGTAGTGTATGAAGATATAAGTATATATATTTAACTCATTAAACATATGACCTGTTTTTCTTCCCAACTTCTGTTCAAATGTCGATGTTCATGCCAAGTTAGTACACCTGGGTAAAACACTAAAATGTAATTTTCCGGTTCATGTATTGAATCCTTTTGCTCTGAATTTAAATCGCTTTCAAAATGAACATTGTGTTCTGCTAAACCAAATCTTATAACTTTCTGGTTGGTAAAATCTTCTACCTTGTAGTGGTGAGTAACGCTAAACCTTTCTAAAATTGGCTTGTACTTTAAGTTCCACAGTTCTTCAGACAGTTTACTACTTCCTAGTAAAAATTTACTTCCTTTTTCTTCCACACTACCAACTGGAAAACACGCGTTTATTTCTCCTAAGTTCCAGCTATCTGATAATACTATCTGCGCTTTAGCAAACTTAATTGCCGGTAATAAGCTCTGTGGTAGCGGATATAGCGCTTTGAAGTTATACCACAAATGATTTCTTTCATAAATACCGTTATAATTCTTTGTGTGAGGCTCTGTTTCTCCAAGTATTGCTACATCCAAGCGATATATGTCATTGCTTAAAGCTCGTTCATAATGATCGCGTAGATAATTTTCTACAATCCTAATAACTGGACCATGAGACCTGAAAAAATTTACTCTCCCAAATGATAACACTGGTCCATCTTTTTCGATCTTTGTACCAGAGTAGTCTGATAATAAGCTGCCAAAAAAACTCTCATCTAAAATGAACCTGCCAATATTGTAGTGATCGTTAAAAATCCTCATTAGCCTTGATCTTGCAGGTAATGATAGTTTTGCAAGCTCTACAACTGCATCGACGAAGAAGTCGTTTGGTACGTCTCTTATCCCTATCTGTAATTCAAAGAAATGTTTTCCTGGAGGTTCCTCAATAATTGTAATATCATCTATACTTGCCCATTTTAATGCTATTTTCAGTGCTTCTGGTGTGCCACGCAGTCTTTGAAATTTTATTCCTTCTTTTATCGCCTTTCCTTTGTCTTTTACCCAACGCAGAATTTCCCCCAATCCATATTCTTCTATTATCCACGGTAGTATTTCATCTTTAGGATTAAACTTAAATCCCCTTATCCTGCTTGGATCAACTTTGTAATCGATAGCCTCTACTATGGCTCTTTCTTCTTTTGTGCTATTAGGTGGAAGTAACATTAGCTTTTGCCCATTAATTCGATTTCTAGCTTGCCTAAACAAACGCACTCATTCCCCAGTACCACAACATCCTCTCTTGGCTCTATTAATTCCACGTTTTCTACTCCTTCTACGAACAAATTCGCTATAATCCACGCCCTTGTTACACTCCATCCCAATCTTTTCGTTGTTTCAAATTTTTCTATAAATCTCTTCTTCACTGTTTCAATAATATCTGGTCTTTTTATGCTAATTTTACTGTGGATAACTATTTCTATAATATTGCAACTTACCACTTCTATTGTATCTGTTAAAATCCTCACATCCTCCCTGTTTAGCTGATTTCTGACAATTTCTAGTAATTCTTCTGGCAGTGTGGATAATTGTGTTGATAAGATTGAAACTTGTACTTTTCCTGGTACAGGTGATTCTACTAATGCATCTTTTACTCTTGTATCTGCTGATAATGCATAATACCGATAATTTCCTCCAGTGCTCCAGCCAACTATTTTTGCCTTGATCCTTTTTCTAAAATGTTCATCCTTTTCCCCGTTCTCCCTTTCCACTCCGTAAAATTCAGCTAAATTATCAAGATCATTTCCCGTCGCAAACTTAAGTAAATTACTTTTTACCGCTTCGTTTATTCTTTCTCTGAGCAAAAGTTCTCGCCATGCTGCGACTTCTAATACCTTCATCGCTGGGTCACTTTCTACTAATGCTGTAAAGCTTGCATCACGCTTCACTAACTCTTCTTCCATCCTAGAAAAAATCTCTTCAAAGTTCAGTGGTTCAATAATGTTAGGCTGCTGCATCTTTATACTACAATTCCTTCAAAATGAATATTTTTCCCATTTGGTAGATAAATACCATCTAATGAAATATTGACCTTTCCTTCTTTCACCTCTGTGATTTTTACCTTTTCGAGTTTGAATCTTTTTTCCCATTTTTGTAGAGCTTCTGCTGTGGCCGAGAAAATTTCCAGCGTAAAATCCTTATTGATTGGCTTGTCAACTAATTCAAATACTCTAGAACCATACTCCCGTTTCATAATCCTTGATCCTATAGGAGTGGTTAAGATATCAATAATTGATTGTTTAAGATGGTCTATTCCTTCAAGCTCTTTTCCAGTTTTATTGCTCATCCCACGCATTTTTAGCTCGCAAATACATTTTTACTTCCACTTATCACTTTAAAACCACACGATACTAAGTCTCCTGTTCTTGTTACGCCAATACCATTTACAAATACGTTGTTTGATCCTTGTGTTAGTGTTTCCCCCATAGTCAAGATATCACCCTTACGACAAGCAGATCTACCGTTTACAAAAACGTCGTTACTACCACTCATACAAACATGTGCCGGTATTCCACTGCAATAATCCCCTATACAAACGATTGCTTTACCCATATTTTAGTTTAAATCTATTCTTTTTGCTTTGAGTTTTATTCCTTTTTTTGTCATCTCTATGCTTGATTCTCCTACTTTCAACGTTATTTTATCTACTACATCTATCTTAAGATGGTGCTTTTCTTGGTTATATGATAACTTTGTCCCATCTTTAAATACTACACTACTTATTTCCTTTTTATTCTCTGGAGGCGGATATTTCTCCTGATATATTGCTGGTAATACTACCCCCAAAGATAATTCCCCAAATGGCGATAATACTATTACTTGCTCATCAATATTCAGCGCAAACCAACTTCTATCTTCTCCTGCTCTTGCCGTTACCCACGGAAGCCAATCGGTTATAAATTCTCCTATTTTTACCCGCATTCTCGCTTTTTCATAGTCCACTTCTTTAACTAGACCTATACGAATAATATTCGCTAGCCTTCTATTTAGCTCTGCAATCGCAAAATTATGGTCCAACATTTATATTTCCCACGTTTATTCTATGTGCCTTAATTTTTCCCTTTTCCCAAATAGATTTACCAAGATGCAACTCATGCACCCAGTCCACCATCCACACTAAATACGCATCCAACTCTGGCCTAAAATCATCTCCTCCTCCTGATATAAATTCTCCTGGTGAAACATTTTTCACGTTCCAAGTATTTTTATTTACTACTCTTGCTACTTCTGCTGCTAATGATCTCACAATTATCGAGGCGTTTTCTACTGTACTATCAACTACCACTCTCGCCTCAAATCTTGCTCTAAGTGCCAATTACTCTGTTCCAGGATCTTTTCCCGGTTCTAAACTCACAAGCTCTACAAATAACGCTGGCGCTAATAATTCTTTTCTTATTGTTGGATACACTTCACATGTCTGTATTGCTGGGATTTCTTCTTTTAGCGTTTTACAAATCTTCTGATGTAGATCTCTCCAAAACATACGTTATGATCCTCTTAAAATAAAATTAAGTTCATGGTCGAAATACTTCTCAAATACTCTTTCTACTTCATTATCAACTAACTCTTTCATTGTTTCCCGAGCATGGGTGTTTATTTTAATTTCATCTATTGGCAAAGACGTGGTATACCTTCTTCTGAATATTCCTATATGACCATTTTTCATTATCGCTATGAATGCTCCTTCATACATACGGTTTCCTGCCTTTGCCCCTATTTTTGTCTGTTTTATACTCCCAAGTTTTGCTACTCCTATCCACTGGGAACTGAGCTTTACTACCGACCACAAACGCTTTCTATTTGCTTTATCCACACTTAACTTTTTTCTCATTGCTTTTTTTGGTATTTGTTTTTCTTCGCTAACTTGTTTGACAGTTTGCGATCTTACCCATAGTGCTGTTTTGTTTAATGCCCTCATCGTCGCTTTTTCCACTTTTTTCCTTTCAGCATCTATACTTTGTATTACCTTTTCAATACTACCGGTCACCTCGATGTTAATACGCATCTACACCCCTGACGCTTGAATTTTCCAGATCATTCCCGAATTATCCCTGAGCGGCGGTGAATGTACTCTGTATCTACACCTACCTATGGAAAAAGTATCTCCCACCATTGGCTTTAATACATCAAACACACTTACTTCTAAAGTCAAAATTTCTCCTACAAATTGTCCTTCACCAATCCCGTATAATTTATCTGGCTGTTGCTTTAATATCTGCACCATGTATGACTTATCCTTTGATTCATACAACGCTTGCTCTCCCAGGTGTGCAAAACAATCTTTAAATAATCTTTTTATTTTTTCTTGCATACCTTACCTTTATATAGTAACTTAAGAAGCACGCTAAGAAAGTGGCTATATTGGTAGGAGGGTTTGATTGAAGTCATTCTCTCCTTTTTGGCTCCTCTATGCTGCAATGATTTTTACTGATATCCCCGGACGGTGACACATCGGCAAAGGGTTTGATTGGGTATGAAGGTCAGTCCCTCTATCAAATCTCCTTGGCTCTTGTTTTGCATATAACGGTTGCCCTAGTGTATTTACTGTTTCATTGAAGTCCGCTGGGGCAAAGTAAGTAGTAAATGTGCTTGCTGTACCAAGTGGAAAACAGTGTCCCGTATCTTTTTCTATAAATCTTCTCACAATTCCTTCAGGGTCGGTTGCTTGCCCTCTATACTCCTCAAATGTTATTCCACAGAACGTAAATCCTGATTTCATGTCGTTCCTTAATGCTGCTCCTTCTTGCCATCTCTCGTATGCTTCTTTTACCTTGGTATGAGAAGTTAATGCATCGAAAAACTCAGGACTGACCAGCGCATGAATCCCCGTCATATATTCACCACTTAAGTTGTCCTCAACATGCCTCAATACTTCCAGACACTTACGCTTTACATCGGTGGTTGCTGTTCCCAGCGCAAAATTTACTACTTTCGGTGTAATTTCAAATTCGTTATAAAGGTTTAATAACTCTGACCCATCTGCATCAAGAATGATTCCCTTCAACGCACCCATCCGCAAATGTTCTAACGTTATCGCGTGTTTGTTTCTCATCAATTCCAGGTGATCTGTTACTACACTCGCCAGTGCTGTAAGTTCGCTTTCTGACCCAAATGCCCTTATCCCTTGCACTTCCTCGGGTAACACTACGTCATCATGGGGAATATGTGGTATCGTAAATGTTCTTATTTTTCGTTTTCCACGTTTTCCCACTGTTGCAGGCGCTCCCGGAACTTGCGTTGGTAATAAACTCAATACTCCGTTTTGCTCTTCTATCGTAATATGTCGAAATCTTACTGATCTACTTGGAAATAAATTTAAGCTTTCTGTTCGACCATAATTTATCGGCAATATGTTTATTGCTTTAGTTAATTCCGTCATACTAAATGCTGGATTTGTAAATGGATTTTGCATTCTTTCCCCTTTCCCTTTAATGCTGTGTGTTTTAAGTTGTTTCTATGTAAGTTGCTGAGTCTGGTAGCTCGTTAAACTCCCTTGCGGATGACTATGCCACGTGCTTCAAGTTGCTTTATTGCTGCAGCTTTCTGCTCTTCGTGAGTTGCTGAGTCTGGTAGCTCGTTAAACTCCCTTGCGGATGATAACGCCTCGTGCGTCAAGTTGTTTTATTGCTGCAGCTTTTTGCTCTTCTGTTATATTTGCTGGCCACACAACTGCATGATCAGCTAGCATTGCTATACGTGTAATGATTACCGCTTTGGTGTTTTCCTTTGCGTTTACATCACTTGTTATTACACCTATCGCTGTTTGCGTGCCGTCTGTGGCCGTTGCATTTATAATTTTAATTAGATCATCTTTATCACAACCAACAACCGTACCAAGCTTTAGGTTCTGCCCCTTTGCTACTGTTATTTGGTCTCTTGAGTATAGATTAGACACTTCATATTTTAGAAGATCGCCTAAATTATTTCCTTCTGTTATACTTGTCATGTTTTTCTCCCTTTTTTACCTTTGTTTATTCCGCTGTGTTTATATTGATTATACGCCGCGGTTATAGTTGTGGCGCGTTTTAGCTATTTGTTTACCGCGGCGTTTGTTATTGCTATATTCCGCGGTTATGAGATATGCAACTACTAGAATGTCTTAAATACCTGATTGTATGCGGGCTTTAGCTACCTGCATCATTAAATCTTCTGATGAACTTTGTGGTATTGTACTCAGTATCTCTGTCTTCTTCGTTCTCTCTGCTAGTATCGACATTAATATTTCTTGGGCTTGTTTTGCATTTACATTCTGTTCGATAAATTCTCCTATCTTCTCTGGCATCTTTGATAAATTACATAATCGTATCACCTCTAATACTTCTCTACGACAGTTCTCGTAGCCTAAACATCTTCCTTGCTCAATTAGATCATCAATATCTATTGCTTGTTCTTTTGTCATACTAAAACTCCTACTTCTATGATTATTAATAAATTCAGAATATGTTATTACTTCATCAGCAAGTCCAATCTCTATTGCTTTCTCGCCAAAATATAGCCCTGCTTCTGTTGATTTGATTCTTTCCGTGGACAAATTTCTGTTTCTTGCTATGAGACGGGAAAGCATTTCATATAGGCGGTCTACTTCCTCTTGTAAGCTTTCCACACTTTCTGATGTTATTGGCTCATGCGGATTTAAATCGTTCTTTCGACTTCCAGCAAAAACAGTTGTATATTTTATCCCTTGCTTTTCATCAAATCCACTTTGATCTATATGACTTGCTATTACTCCTATGCTTCCTACTCCTGATGTTCTCGTTACCAATACTTCTTCAGCACTTGACGCTATCGCATACGCTGCAGAATATGCATCATCATTTGCTATCGCTATTATCCTCTTTTTTCCTCTTGCACTGTAGATAAAATCAGCAAGGTCAAATAAACCGTTTACTTCTCCTCCAGGGCTGTCTATATCCAAAATTATTGTTTCTACTTCTTCATCTATTAAAGCTTCTTCTATCTCTTCACGTATCTTCTCATACGATGTCATCCCCAACACATCATCAAAAGCTTCTGAATTCTTCGTCAAGATTCCATGTATTGGTATTACTTTTATTCCCCTTTCACTATTTCTTACTGCATGTTTTATGTTTTTAAAAATCGGCTGCTTTCCTGCATTTAATGACAATAAATCAAAACTTCTTTGCTCTATCATCATCGGCTTATTCAGCCATATCGCTTGGTTTTTCATATTATCTCTTGATTGGTAGTAACGTCAGAATCAAAACCTAATCCCAAGGAACTAGCACGCCTTTGATCTTCAGCAATCTCCTGGTCTATTTCCTCTATATCATAACCAAGTTCCGAAACCACCTCCGACCTGCTCTTAAACCCATTCCTTACCGCCATTTGCTGTGCTTGCTGGTCTTTTAGTGGATCTACCCAATCAAATCCTTGTGCTATCCATTTTACCTCTTTCGCCGCTTCTTTTGCCCATTCTTCACCTATGTCCAGTTCTCCAGATAGTATTGCTAATTCTAACCACCTATCCCATACCGGACGGCAAAATTGAAATACCATTATGTTATGCTGTAACATTCCGCACCTCCTACGAAACTCTATTAACCCAGCTCTTATTGATGAATAATTGACACCACTTAGATCTCCTGTTAGCTGCTCGTAAGTTATTCCCATGCCTACTGCTATTGCCCTCAGTTGCTGCTTCATGAATGCTTCATAACTTCCTCCTACATCTGATGATTCGGAAAATTTTATATCTTCTCCAGGGTCTAAAAGCTGCATAGTTCCAGGTTCTAAGCCCGATAATGCTACTCCTTGCTCATTGCTTTCTCCTTCTCCCATGATGTTTGCTTCAGGATCAAGTCTCGTAATAAACCCTGCAAACATCGCTGCAGTCTTTTTTCTCACCAGCTCTGCATCATCGTATTGATCAAGTTCATAGAGCTTTAAAAGTACTGTAGAAAGCCACGGTACTCCTCGAATCTGCCCGGGCCTCTGTAGTCTATAGATATGTAAAACATCATTTGCTGGCACTCTCACTGATTCGCCAAACGAGCCTTCACCTGGATGTTCTCTAAATAGGTAATACGCTTCTCTTTGCCCAAGTCGGTTAAATTCAATGCCGTTTCTAATTACATTACCGTTGGCAAGGGTTTGATTGCTCTTATTGTCTAAATGCTCTGACTCAAGTACTTGTAATTGCAACGGCACACAAAGACCATCTTCTCGTTTTCTTGTTCGGAGTCTTACAAAACATTCTCCTCCTTCTATCATGCTTCTACATACAAGAGCTTGTAATCCATAAAAATCACTTGCTCCGCTACTGTCTGCTTCATCTGTCCATCTCAGCCATAACTCTTGCACTTTTTTCCGAAACTCTGCATCCTTGGCTTTTGATTGCGGTTTTATTCCTGTCCCAACGCAATTACTCACTATCGTATCGATTATGTTTGCTGCATAGGAGTTCTTTCTTACCATGTCACGTGAACGACTACGCAGGTGTTCAAGGCTCTGGGAAAGTAAGCTATTTATACTTCCTGACTCTGGTTGAAAGTGCAATAATCTCCTTCCTGAACCTGATGCATCCCAGGCTGAGCTCTTGATTTTTGGTTTGCGGAATAATTGTTTGAAGGTTTTTAGTAACATCATGATATCCAAAAATCTTGTAACTCTTCCAATGTCCCGTTGAATTTGTTCCTATCGCATGGTCCTATGCCTTCTACTGAATTTGGTTTAGGACCTGTTTTACCATCGGTATACTGCCATAAAGTCCATTTTTTCCATCCTATTGGTAGTGTTGGCTCTGCTCCCCATTTTGATAACCATAGTGAGCATTCAGTTAAAGTTGGAGTGGAAAAATCCTTGAGAAAATACGCATTTCCATAAATTAACGGCAAACGTCCCGTTACTACATAAACCCGATTAACAAAGTCTTCAGCTTGTTTTGGTGTTATACTTTCTCCATCTTTATTTTCTTCAATGTCGAGGGCTAGCAATATACTTGAACTATCGCCAATTGTCTCTAAAAAATGATCAGCTTGGTCTCTGCCGCTTTTTTCCCCGATACCAAAATGGTATGCTCCCCAAAGCAATTCCTCTTCTTCAGCGGCTTTTCTTCTTTTTGCATACTCAGGATCTATGTACTTCACCCCTTGCGTTGCTTTATGAATGATGCCAGCTATACCATCTTCTTTAGCTAATTTGAAATCTACATTTTTATTCCAATGGGAAATGTCTATTATTGCATTTACAAGCATCCCTGGTGTACCAGTGGCTATAATATACCTTAAATGCTCCAAAAAGTCTGGGTATTCATTTTCCATCATATAACTTCTCATATAACTCCTTTACTAGTTGCAATAACAATCTTTCTCTTCGGCTTCACACCTGCAACTTTTAACTCTGCTTTGATTCGTTGCCTGAGCTCCAATAAATCCTTTATTTGAACTTCCCCATACCGAACTACATGGTCACCATATGCAATTGAGACAACCCTTTCCCCGCTCTGTAGCTTCTTTATCGCTTCTTCTACTTGTGCTAAGTATTCTTCACTATACATTTTGCTCACTCAGCCACTTACTTTTTCTCACTCTTTTTGCCTTTTTAGCTTTTTCACCTGCTAAACTTTCCCATTTACTCTCTGGCCATCTATCTATTCCCAGTGCTATCGATGCTGCTCTTGCATAAACTCTGCAATCTAGTACTTCATTTCGGTCTCTTATCTTTTGCCATTCTTGTTTGGTATACCCTTTTACTACCTTGGTAATTAGTTGCTCTGCGGTTAGCTGCTTAAAATATTCAGGTGGATACTCTGGAAAATGACAATACCCCGGAGCCCCTTCTGTTAAAACATTAAGTAATTGGAAAAGCTCGGACTTCAATATCGATACCCCAACTGGCCACAGCTTCATTCCTCTCTTTAGCTTTTGTCCGCTAACTGTTACATCTACTCTACTTGGGCTGTTAAGTGGCACTAGCGCTTTGTTTGCCCCTTTTACTGCCATTACTCTCCCAGAGCCTTGGTGACCTCTTACCCAGTTATAAACCTCTTGCGTTGCATACCCTGCATCTACCGCCATCATACTTATCATGTATTCAAGCCCATTTTCACCGATAAAATGATGATTTAATAATTCCGAAAGTTTTCCCCATACTTCTTCCCCTCCCGGATCTCCTTCAAATACCTGGTAGTCTATTGACCAACTTTCTCGGTTTCTTCCCCATGCTACAATCTCTGCCTCTAAACGATCTTTTTGTACATCAACCCCTGCCGTTAACACTATTTTTCCACCTTTTGGCACCGTACCTATCGGAAAATTTTCTCGACGCTCAAATAGTTGCTTCCAGTCTGGTACTTCTCCTTTATCTACCCAGGTTTCTCCCAGCGTTGTGTTGATCCAAACTTTTAATAATTGCTCATTTTCTTTACTATGCAGATAATCTTCTACTGCTTGTTTCCAACTATACCAGCCTACTGGGCTATACAAGCTTGAAAGGTGGAATCCTATTTTTGCCCCTTCTTTTGCCTCTTTTTTTCCTTCTTTCCCTGTAGCTCTCCATTCACCTCTAGCTAGCATCTCTGTTTTCTGATGATTTTTTATTTCTCCCCTACACTCTATGCAAACGTAGTGGGCTGTTGAGGGTTCTTTATCTTCCCACTTTATCTGTGGCCATTTCAGCACCTGATAGTGATCACAATGTGGACAAGGTACAAAAAAGTATCGTTTGTCTGAACTCTCAAATTCCTTCTCTATTCTGCTTATTCCATGAACCGTTGGTGTTGAAACCAAAAAAATCTTTCGACGGGCAAAAGTATTAGTTCGGGCTATGCTGAGTAAAACTGGATCTCCTGGATATGCATCTACTTCATCAAGAAAAAGATATTTTACCGGCATTGAACGCAGACCCACTGGACTGTTTGCTCCAGTTACTACTACCGTTCCTCCCGGAAATTCCTTACTTTGTACAGTGTTGCCTGAATCTCTCGACCTTGGATCTTTTATTTTACTCCTTAAACATGATGTATCTTCAATGAGCGGCGCAAATCTTCCCTTTGACCAACGCTTGCCCATTTCTACTGTTGGCTGTACTACCAGCATAGGGACTGGTGTTTGATCGATAATATAGCCGATCCAGTTATTTCCTGCCTCTGTTCCTCCTATCTGCGCTCCTTTCATGAATATTACTTTTTCAGCCGATGAAGATGGCGACAGTGAATCCATTATTTCTCTGAGGTATGGCGTTCTCTCTGTTCTCCATTTTCCTGGCTCTGATGACGCTATCGTTGAAAGTTGACGATTCTTATCTGCCCACTCTGATACTTTAAGTGGTGAATCTGGCTTCAGCCCTATACAAAAGCTATTGCTATAAATCATAGTGTTATTTGCTGCTGAAATTTTGCTACTTTCACATCGGTCAGAATAGAACGTTTGCAGTAGACATCAGTTGCATCTTTAGCAAAACAACTTAGAATAATGACTGCAATTATTCCTGCATACGCTGTAGAAATAGAGATGCTTATAGCTATTGAGCCTATTATTATAAGGCGTCTACTAATTTTCTTTAATAATTTTAAATTATTTGAATATAAATTAACAGCAGTCATTAAAATGTATTTTTCGATAATTCTTCGAGGGCATTGGTAATCTCTTCTGTTAACGTCTCATGGATCTTCTCTGTGTCATTCATCGATGCCAGTAATGCTGATACTCTGTCTGGGATATTCAAAAGATTATTTCTCACTACTCTTGCCACGTTAAATGCTTCAGTCTTTACTTCTTCTACTGAGATAAGTTCACCAATTTCAGCTTTTGCCTCAAGCAGTTTTCCCCGCTCCATCTCATTTTTTATCCGCGTTTTTAGCAACATCGTGGAAAGTTTATTATCTCCCCTTTCTTCACCTTCTGGATTTTTTCTCCTCAGTGGTTGACTTGGATCTCGTATTGCTGCCACCGCTTCATTTGCTTGTTCTCGGTCAATCAAACCATCCTCCAGCTCAACTATTCCTTTTTTTACTAAATAACAGACGTATTGCTTTGAAACTCCTAGTTCTCTTGCCCATTCTGTCTGCGTGATTTTCCCTCTTTTCACCTTTCTTTCCCCTCTTTTTTTCCTTATTTCGCCCCTTGCTGTCTTGATTCTTGAATTTGCGCAAAAGTTTTACCAGAACCGAAAAGGGTGGAATCTCTTCCCGTATACACCTGCCAACGCTTTATCGTTACATCGACGAAGGCGGGATCAAGTTCTATGGTTCTACAGATTCTTCCTGTCCTCTCACACGCAATCAACGTACTCCCAGACCCGCTAAATGGATCAAGAACTATGTCCCCTGGTCTACTGCTGTTTACTATCGCTCTCTCCATTAACTCCACTGATTTCATCGTTGGGTGCAGTGAGTTGTATGTTGGCTTATCGTAAAACCAGAGATCACTTTGATTACGTCCTCCATGCCACTCACGTTTATTGCCGTTTTTCCAACCGTAGAGTATTGTTTCGTATTGTCTTTGATAATCAGATCTCCCCAGTGTAAAATGATTCTTTACCCAAATTATGAACGTTGACCACCTTCCTCCTGCTTCTTCAAATACCTTCTGCAAGGTCGAAAGCTCTGATGATGATGCACAGATGTAAATTGCCCCTTTGGTGTTTGCTAAAACATGAGTACAAATGTCATACAGAAAAAATTCGTATTTTTCACCTTGATCATCGTTTAGTATTTTTTTGTCTTCCCTTTCCTGACTGTCACCATATGCTACGTTATACGGAGGGTCACACACGGTAATATCTGCCATTTTATCGTCTAATACCGCTTTAAATGATTCAACCAGACAACTATCGCCACAGTAGATTCGATGACCACCTAAAATCCATAGATCTCCTGGTTTTGACACTACTGACTTTTTATCAACGAGCTCTGAAATTTCTTTTTCTCCTCTTTCTACCTCTTCTTTTCCATCAATGTCGTCGAGAAAGCGTTGGACTTTTTCTAGCTCAAATCCGGTCATTTTGAGGTCAAACTGCAAATCTTCTAACTCTTGAATTTCTACCTTCAAAAGATCATCGTCCCACTTTGCCCAGTTAGCTGATTGATTGGCCAGTAACCGAAAATTTGGTTTGGGCTTCACTTAAGTTATCACTGAGCACCACTGGAATACTTTCCATACCCAGTTTTCTTGCTGCTTTAAGGCGTAAATGACCATCTACCACAGTGCCATCGCTTTTTGCAACTATCGGAATACGAAAACCAAACTCCCGAATAGAAGCGCACATTCTGTTTACTACCTTGTCATTATCACGAGGATTGCGCCCATATTCGACAAGATTTTCAATAGGATAGTAGTGTATTGCTAAGTTCATATTAGTGGAAATTCTTATTAAATTACTAGTGGAGATTCTTAACGATTTGTTAAAAAATTAATAATTAAAATACGTCTGACGCTAGAGAGGGATCGGGCTTTTCACCACCAAAGCAGCCTGGCTGGCGGGAAGGATCCACATTCTATGGGATGTTTAGCATATTAAAATCTTTACTAAAATTATTAACATAGAACATCAATGCCAAAGCATCCGCTTCATTATCGTCTTGAGGGAAAAAACCTTTGCCCCTTACAGCTTCAATAACTTCACCCTTACTTGCATTGCCTTTACCAGTGATAAAACGTTTTATCGTCTTGACAGGTACACCTTGATAAGGTATATTGCTTTCCTCGCACCAAGCAGTCAGAACGGCATAAAAACCACCATAGCAATGAGCTGCATCAGTTCCAAGATGTCTTCTCACTTCTTCAAAATACACTGCTTCAATATCTGAAAATCTTTCCCTCATCTCATTGAGCCACCTACGAAAATTTAAGAAGTGCATTCCACCTCCGCTGAAACGGCTACCATGAAAATTTTCACTGCCACTTTGAATTACTCCATCTGTCAGAATTGCCCAGCCTGTTTGTTTGCCGAGGTCTAGTGTTAAAATAGACATCCTAAATTACAAAAACCCCATTTTGATAACGTAATAAGTGACTTGACCTTCCACAATGTAGAATACGCTCATCACTTGCTTCTTCTGATCTAGATAAGTAAAATGCCCTATTATGCCACATATCTATATTTGTATCGTGTTTACACAGCAAAACAGCGCAATTTACTGTCCTTGCTATATTGGCACAACAAAGCTGCATAAATTGCCTACGGTGAGTACAGATATCTTCATCTCCTCCAAATAAATCTGAAGCTGCATCCAATATCACAAGTTTTGGTTGAAAAGATTTTATGTCTTCAAGCAAATCGTAAAAATAAGGTGTTAATCGACCCGTATAGCTGTCATTGAAAACTATAAGTGAATTATTTTCACCTACTCGAGATAATAAACGAATATTGTTGACAAGATCAGGAGAATCTGCATTCAGTTGGTATAACTCATTTATTGCACATTGCTTGCGCTTTTTTTTCATCCTCACAAAATAAAGCATATGTCTTAACTTGTTTAACATCTATACTGAGCCAAGGTTTTCCGGTAGCAACTGCTGTCATTAATTGCTGAACGAGAAGGGACTTACCAACTTCATAATCACCACTGAGATATGAAACATTCCCTATAGAGAGCCAATCTTGTATGATGAATTCTTTTTCGGGAGGTGAACCAACCCATTTTGAAACATCTATTGCATTGATCATAAAATTATTTAAACATTAAATTGGTAGCATAGATTCCTGTCTGGTTTCTTCAAAATACGCTATGAATGGGTTTTTGTAGGCCAATAACAAGAATCTTGTGCTACCATCAGCTCACCAGATTAAGTGAGTTGTTATATATATTCACCTAAATTACAAAAACTGTTCACTTTTTTTAAATTTTTCTTTACAAAGCGTAAAAAACGTGCTAAACTTACTTGTGAGTTTACTATACAGTAATAGAATTGCTAAGAATGCCATTTATTCGAGTTCTAAGGGGCATTATATGCGTTCTTTGGTAATGGTAGTATTTTGTACCCTATCTAGCCTTAAAACAAAGTTTTTGCCTCATCTAAAAAAATACAAAGCTGTTTCTTCTCAATTACGTAACTTACCAAAAGCCTAAATTACTTCATTTCTTTTGCTTTCTTCAATCTTCTCTACTCTGTTTATTTGCTGAGATCGAGTGTTAGATAAGCTATTTTACCCCTAATAGTTATATACCACTTTTAGTTCAGTGTTATTTTTTTCTTTTTTCGTTTAAATTATTGCTACTCCCCCTAATAGTTATATACAGTAAATGTAACTTTTTGTTCAGTATTAATTATCATTTTATTGCACAATTTGGTAAAGGTGTTTGAGATAATCTAAATCTTGATAGTTGCTCCACTACCTTATTTCTTTTATCCATTGTTTCTTTTTCAATCTTTTCCACTTCATTTCTACATTTTTCAATCTCCTCTAAGTTTCCTTCAAATTCTTTTAACCTTTTATCCATTATATCAATGAAGGCACTGATGTCAGATTTTAAGTTTTCCACTTCTTTTTTGTCTTTACTTTCTTCTATCCTTTTTTTTATCCGGTTTTTGATATCAGAATCTAAGTTCTCTTCTATTTCTCTTCTCTCTATACTTTTTTCCAGCAAGTTGATTAAGATATTAATATCAGATTCTAAGCTTTCTACCTCTTTTCCAAAAACTTTTATATAATCCAAAATAAGATCTAGTATAAATTTATCTCCTCTATAATTCAGCTCAGGTTGTATTGTCAATAGCCTTATGAGCTCGATCGTTGCTTCTTTTCTTTTTTCTACAGAGCCATAGATTTCAGCATCTTCTAAAAGTCTAAAGACATCAATATTATCACGCAAAAAATTGCTGAACCTAAGTTCTTTCTCTGCATGATTTCTCATGGGCGTATCATTTGTTAGTCTCAGCTTTAGTTTTTCATACATCTTAGGCAAAAGCTTGTCTAAGTTGCTTTAAATCTTTATCATAAGCTGAAGAGTGCATAATGAACATAAGACGCCTAAGCAAAGAAACCTGTTATTGCTTTTGCATTAAAAGGGTTGTTGTTATCATCGAAATATTCCATGAGCCTCTCATCCGGTGTTTCTTCTTCTATGGCAGTAGCTAGTTTAGTTAATTCTCCAAGCTCTACTAACTTTTTTCCTTTAGCCTCATCTATAAGTTGCTTATAAAGGTTGTTTCGTTACTGAGAGTTTTGCAATATTCTTTTAACTGCTCAGAGGTTTGCAATAAAAGTTGTTGTATTCTCATAAAGTCTCCATTAACCCCTTATACACAAGAAATTACGAAAACTGTTCAATTTTTTTAATTTTTCTTTGCAAAGCGTAAAAAACGTGCTAAACTCACTTGTGAGTTTGTTATACAGTAATAGAATTGCTAAGAATGCCATTTATTCGAGTTCTAAGGGGTATTACGTGCGTTCTTTGGCAATGGTAGTAATTTTGTACCCTAAAGTTATATCTAGTCTTAAAACAAAGTTTTTGTCTCATCTAAAAAAATACAAATTCTCAATTATGTAACTTACCAAAAGCCTAAATTACTTTATTTCTTTTGCTTTCTTCAATCTTTTCTACTCTGTTTTTGTTTGCCGACTTTTGTGTTTGAAGCGCATCTACAAACTACCTCAATACCCTTCCATAATATATATACCGGATTTCTCATCACTTTTTCCGGGATTTTCTAAAAAAAAGTTAAAATAATTTCAAAACTGCTTATCAGCTAAAGCTCTATTTTTAATGTTTCACAGTTGCTTATCTCTTTCACAAATAACCTATATACTACTTGAAGTAAGGTAGAGTAGATATGATAATAAATGGAAACGAAATTTTATTATATACAACTCCAGACGGAGACGTGAGAATTGATGTTTTGTATCAAGATGAAAACATCTGGCTTGCACAGAAAAAAATGGCAGAGTTGTTTGATGTTAATATCAGAACAATTAGTGAGCATTTACAGAACATATTTGCCAGTCAAGAGTTAGATAAAGATTCAGTTGTCCGGATTTTCCGGAATACTGCTGAAGATGGTAAACAGTATTCTACACAACTTTACAACTTAGATGCAATTATAGCTGTTGGTTATCGAGTTAATTCTAAAAAAGCAACATCTTTCAGAGTATGGGCTACAAAAATTTTGAGAGATTTTATCACCAAAGGATTTGCATTAGATAGTGAACGATTAAAAAACGGAAAGAAGTTTGGTAAAGATTACTTCAATGAATTACTTGAAAAAATCAGGGAAATACGAGCATCCGAACGTAGATTTTACCAGAAGATTACAGACATTTATGCCGAATGTTCTGCAGATTACGATCCAAATTCAGATATGACAAGACAATTTTACGCAAAAGTACAAAATAAATTATATTGGGCAATTTACGGCTTAACTGCGGCAGAATTAATATACTCTCGACGAAAAACCACATATGGGGCTAACTACATGGAAAGATGGTCCAGGTAACAAAATTCATAAGAGTGATGTAAGTATTGCGAAAAACTACTTGACTGAAAAAGAGTTAAGTGAACTAAATCACATTGTTTCCTAGATTATGCAGAACTTCAAGCAAGAAAGAATCGGCTAATGAAAATGCAGGATTGGGTTGAAAAATTGGATGCATTTTTATTGCTCAATGATTATGAAGTACTTAAAGATGCTGGTAAAGTTAGTGCTGAAGTTGCAAAAGCCCTAGCTGAAGGAGAATACGAAAAGTACAGAGTTGTACAGGACAAATTACATGAATCTGATTTTGATGAATTGATTAAAGCAAGTAAAGAAAGTGAGAAAATAACTACAACAAAAACCAGCTTGTAGTTGAGTTATCTGTGTTTGACATCTTGTTTACCACCTTTTGTTTTAATTTCAAGGGGGGGGTGACAAGTTGTCCCCATCCTTCAGAGAGTCCTATATCTCTGTTTTTTATCTTTTTTAGGTAATCAGATGGGTTTTTACTACCTGTAAGAGAAGCTATTACCTCTGTTATCACATACCACCACTCTCCATTGTGTAATACTCTAGTCATATTGCTATTATCAAATGCAGTAGTTTCAATGTCCCCTTCTTGTAAAGTTAAAGTATCAGTCATACTAATGTTAGCAAACTCTATAAACTTAAGAATAACTGTAGAAACTAAAAAGGCACTATTTTTTTTTAAATCCGAGCAAAAATGATATTCTGTTGACTACTACGAAAGATGCGGTCTGTCAGTTCCAGTAGTTGTTTTTTGCCTACTATGGAGACATAAATCTTTGTCTCTGCCATACACGATAAAATTGGAGATATAAATTTTGCTCTTTGTCTCCATTTTAAACGGCAATCAAATTTTACGAGCTTCTGTTTCTTCTTCTATGGCAGTAACTTCAAACTTTTTTCCTTGAGCTTCATCTATAACTTGTTTATAGAGATTACCTGAAGACTCACAATATTCCCTTGGGAGTTTTAGATAAAAGTCGTTGTATTTCCATAAGACCTCCTATATAACAAAATAACCTATAACCAGCTCTTGTTGTACCGAAATTACAAAAACTGTTCACTTTTTTTGAAAAAAATATTTTACAACGAATAAAAAACATGATAAACTAAGATAAGGGTTTTTTTATAACAAGTAAAAATTTAAAGTAAAAAATAATTTAGAAATGCCTCGTAATCGAGTTTTAAGCTACCTTACATGAGTAACTTAGGTCTTGGTGGTATAATTGTACCCTGAAGTCGTAGAATCGTTTTAAAATCGCATTAAAGGTTATTTGTTGTATTTATGAATATTTTAAGACTTTTTCTTGTGGCATTTCCGGGTCCTTTAACTTCTTTTTTTCACTCCCTTGGCATTACTTTAATTCTAGTTGACCTTACTAATTCATTATATATTTTCATATTGTTTATTATTATTTCCTATATTATTAATATATATATGTATAGTATTATTTACATATTATAATAATATATAAGATTTTCGGAAAATGGAAAGCTAGCTACTGTAGCGGGTTTTAGGGCGATCTGATTCATTAAGTCTTTTGGAAGTGGAAAAATAACGTCTTATAGATATTGAATGGATAAAAATACAGAATTTCAATAATTTAGGTGTATTGTATTTTTGTTGCCTTATTTTGAAATTTTGCCGGAAATCACGGAAACTATAAAACCCAGATCGGCTTAAAGTTTACTTCTTAAATGCTTTTTGGTAGCTCTCTATGACCCCTTTTAAAACGCAATTATGGACCATCTTTATCGAATCACTTTATATTTTTATTATAGGTTGTAGTAAGAGGGAAACGAACAGAGATATTGTATACAACTTTCTTCTATGTATCAATTGACTGGCTCTGCGTCTAAAAATTTGTCACTTAAAGCAGAAGGTGCTATATATGCAGTACATGGCTAAGGAGGTATATGAACAACAAATCACTAGATTATAATGAAATTTTGTTCTACGAAACAGACGACGGAAAGGTATGTATTGAAGTTAGATTTGAAAATGAAAATCTATGGCTTACTCAGAAACATATGGCAGAGTTATTTGACTGTTCAATTGATAATATTTCATTGCACTTAAAGAACATTTATCTATGTAAAGAACTAGACAAAAATTCAACTACCGAGGAATCCTCGATAGTTCAAAAAGAGGGAGAAAGAGAGGTAAAACGTGATGTAATTTTCTACAATTTAGAGGCTGTGATATCAGTTGGTTATCGTGTTAATTCAGAGCGTGGTGCTGCTTTTCGTACATGGGCAACTGATAAACTAAAGAAGTATATTTTCAAAGGTTTTGTGATTGATAGCAATAGATTTAAAAATGGCTCTAAATTTGACACTCGATTTTTTGATGAGTTACTTGAAGAAATTAGAGAAATTCGTGCAAGTGAGCGTGTGGCTTATCAGAAAATCACAGACATTTATGCAACTTCAGTAGACTATGCAAGTTGTTCATCTGAAACGAAAAATTTCTTTGCTGTAGTACAGAACAAATTGCATTTTGCTATTACTGGAAATACAGCGGCAGAAATTATTGCAAACAGAGTGGATGGAAGTAAACCTAATATGGGCTTAACAAATTGGCGTAAGGCACCTAAGGGAAAAATCTTTCTTTCTGACACGCAAGTAGCAAAAAACTATTTAGATAAAAATGAAATTGCTCAGCTAAACAGGATAGTAAGTATGTATATAGATTATGCAGAGTTTCAAGCTGCCAGAGGTAAAATAATGTATATGAAGGATTGGAAAGAGAAATTTGATGCATTTTTAAAATTTAATGAGCAAGATATATTGCAGAGTTATGGCAAAGTCTCTCATGAAGTAGCAATTACCTTAGCTACAAAAGAATATGAGATATTTAGAAAAACACAGGACAAGTCATACAAGTCAGATTTTGATAAATTGATAGAAGAAAAGAAAAGTCTTGATCAAAAAAGTGTAAAAGCTTAGGGCTAAATCTCATAAAAGTAAAGAAATCAGGAAGAGGTAAAAATTATAGAATCGCTTTATATTGTTTCTTCTGAGCATTTATCTTTCGTTTCTTTTGCCAGATAGCTTGAAAGAGGTGTATATGAGCTGAAAAATATCAAGTGAGTTTTCTAAATAAGACCCATACAAATTTTTTCTTTACAATGAATAAAAATGACGTTAAACTTACATATAAGTTTATTTGCACCAATGGAATCATTAAGAATGCCTCATAATCGAGTTTTAAGCTACCTTACATGAGTAACTTAGGTCTTGGTGGTATAATTACCCTGAAGTTGTAGAATCGTTTTAAAACCGCGCTAATTGTATCTTTCATTAAATGTAAATATCTTAATAATGTTTTGTGGCAGCCTTTCTGGACTTCTTTCTTTTTGCTGTTTAAGTTATTGTACTTTATTTGCATTTTACTATTATTTTATATTATCTATTATTATTTATTACTATTATATATATAATATATAAGGGTTTTAGGAACGTAAAATCCGCTATACTGGCTGACTTCAGACACATAATAACTAGGAACACTTTTAGGAATAGAGGGCAAAAGGTTAGGATTCAAGCGATCTTTAGCTTCCTAGTTTCTCATTACTTATTTAGTAACCAAGGAATCAGGAATATAATTCAACCATTTGATGTCTTGTTTCTTATCCCTTCTTAATTGAAATCATAGCTTATAATAGGGTTGTGGCTCCGAAGTTAGTATTTTTGATTGAGTAGATGATAGATTGAATAGAGAAAATAGGGCAACTCTAAAATATTTAAAGAGCCACCCATAAAGAAAGACTTATAAGTTTTGTCTACAGCTAAGATCTTCAGCCCCAGGAGTGAATTGCCCTACACCACAAGCAAATGGTCCTGTTATAACGTCAAGCCATTTATCTTCTTTTGCACCTGTAGACATTCCTTTAACTAACTGCTTTGCTTGTAAAAGTTCCTGAACTATACGCTCTAGTCGATCCCTTCCCATGCTGTGAAAAACTTCAGGTAGTCTATACCGTTGCTTATATACTCCTGTGCTTCCTGTGTGAGTAAATGGGTGTCCTGCAACAGCAGATCGTGTAATTGCATCAGTAAGACATATTTTAAGGTCTTTTTCACTAGCATTTTTAACTGTTAGTTGTATTGTTATATCTTCTAGTAGCCCTGTTTCCTGATTTCTTAGGTAAGTTCTTACAGTGCGATCAGCTAAACCATTGGCCTTCACAACTGCCCCATGAAACAAAGCATTCTGTCTTGGTGTTTCTCCTACTGCCTTAAAGATTTCTAGCCTAGCTGTATTTTCTATTGGCCAAAAAGCGCATGAGCATCTAACACCATTAACAAGAGCAGAGGTACCTCTAATTGCATCGCGTGCTTGTTCAGCAGTTAATATCGGTTTTTCTCCTTTTGGCTTTCTCATGTGATGAGCAGTAATTATCGAAGCTCCAGTACTACATGCTAAATCAGATAATAAGCACATTAGATAATCCCCTACAGCTGGATCAGCATTTATATCTGCATGGATAAATGAAGCAAGTGGATCAAATACTATCAATTTCAGATCTTTTATTTCCTCGAGCTGTTTCATTACGGATTCAAATTCAGGAGAAACTTCGACGATTTTACCACGAACATTTCTGAGTATTGTAAGTGATCCTCTGACGTTTGGCAGTGGTACAATAAATAATTTATCTTTATGTTTCAACCTTTCACACTTAGGGTCGAGTCGTTCTAAGCGGCGGTGTATCTCACTTGCATCATCTTCTGCTGAAAAAATCACTACTGATCCATGTTCAGTAACAAGTGAACCAAAGCCACACATCTGATCCTTATCACTTGCAACCTTAAGCGCTAGGTCAAGAAGAAGCATACCTTTGCCTGTATCTCCCATTGCTGCTATTATTGAAGTAACACCTAAAGGAAATAGACCTTCAACAAGAAATTTTTGCTCTGGTACCGGACCTACAAAGCGCTCTGCACTCCAATCTAAAATGTTAAGTGGCTGTTTTGTGGATCTTTCTAAACTTTTCATATTTGAAGTATCAGTAGCTGGAGTATCAATAGTAAGTAACGGAGTTGAAGCTAAAAACTCTTTGACATCTATACCTTCCTCTACACAATCAGCAGCATCCCATTTCTCAGGTTTACCTTGCGGAATCTCAAGAACAGCAAGTGATGCAACTCCGATCTCTAAAAGCTTTTTTTTAGCTTTTTTTGCGTATTTATTACCTGCTTCATCATTATCTTGCTAAATAATAATATTTTTACCTTTAAGGGGTGACCAGTCTGTTTTATCAACATCTGCGTTTGCTCCAGACATTGTTGTTGTAGCTGCAATCCCTTGTTCTATCAAGCTTTCTGCACATTTTTCTCCTTCAACCAGAATAACTTTATCAGATTTTAAGATTTCTGGAATGTTGTAGAGTGGCCTTATTTCTGGTGCAGCAAACTTAGATCGTTTTACATCAAAAGGCTTGTATACTTTTTTCTTTCCAGGAGGATCAGAACGATAAACTTTTACAATGATCTGGCCATTTTCATCATAATAATTCCAACTGTGGGTAATAAATTTCTCGAAGTCTTCGTCAGCCTTTGCGCATTTTTTGCCATATCCAAGCCATTCACTTATAGAAGCCATCACTTCACAAAAGTCTCTCTTTGTATCTTTTCCCTGTGCACTTGCCCAAATATCAAGAACATCACCTTTCTGCCCAGTTGCAAAATCCTGCCAGAGTCCGGCTTTTCCACCAATTAATGCTACTCTGAGGCTTTGTCCTTTGTTACCATGCACATCACCTATTCGGAATTCATCTCCATGAAAAGTTCCCCTTGGGAATAAATAAGAAAGGCATGATCTTATGTTTAATAATAAGTGTCTTTTAATTTCTTCTACATCAAATTGCTCTAATGGTTCTAAATGTGAGACAGTATTGTTAAAATCATAATATTCATCATTTAAAGTATTTTTTTGTTTGACATCAGTTAAAAAATCTTGTACCATAAATTGAAACTCCTTTTAAGATTAAGCGTTTGAAAGGTTTTTGAGTAAGGCTGTTTTGATTGGGGTCTTACTCTCTTCTTATGAAGTAAAAACTGCAATAGGAGGTTCTCTTGGCAAGGCTATATTAAGAAATAAAGGAAGTCAGTTTAGGTTTTAGTATCTTCTTTCTTTTAAGAAAAAATGCTCTACTATAACTCTACTATATTTTACTCACTATGTCAACCTCTTAGTTTTTATTTTGTTGATATATTGCATACTACTAATATGTAAGGAATTTTGGCTAAACCTTCCCATATACGCAGGCATAGTTTAATTTAAGGTGGAATTATAAGCGAATAGAAAACCCTCTACTATATATATACCGGGTTTCTTATGACTTTTTCTGAAAAAATTAAAAACTTTTTTCTTTGGAGGAGTTTGGCCTGATATGCTACCTATTAATGATTTAATGATAATCTTTTCAAGCCATCTGTAAAAATGAAAAGTTTCTGAAAACGGCAATTACTTTTTGATTCACGAATAGAATTATTAAAGATGCCTTTTATTCAAATTTTAAAGGGCATTACAGGTGCTAAAGGGGTATAGTGGAGTGGTAAAATCGCTTTAAAACGTAATTACAGGCTTTTTGCCTACCAATGAGACATAAAACACAAAATTTTGTCTCCATTATACATGATGAAATTGGAGACGTACATTTTGATCTTTGTCTATATTTTGAACTATTGAGCGGTAGTTATCTGGTTCTTTACATTAAATAACTCAGCTATATTATAGTGCATTTTTTATATTAACTAAATCTCTTAATTGATCGTTGTTAAATTCTGTAATCCAACTCTCGCCACTACTTATAGTTAGGTTTGCTAATTCCTTCTTGCTTTGAATCATCTCATCAATACGCTCTTCAAATGTACCTGTTGAAAGCAGTCTGTATACCATAACATTACGCTCTTGTCCAATACGATAAGCTCGATCTGTTGCTTGTGCTTCCACTGCCGGATTCCACCATAAATCGTAATGTATTACATGGTTTGCCGCTGTTAAATTAAGCCCTGTTCCTCCAGCTTTTAAAGATACTATAAGAATATTGGCTTGGAATAAGTTTTGAAAATCATTAATCATTGTATCATGTGCTTTTCGAGAAAGTCCACCATGTAAAAATGGCACTTTTGATTTAAATCTTTCTTCAAGTAACTTAGATATAATTTTACCCATTTCAGTATATTGAGTAAATATTAATGATTTTTCTGCAAGATCACTAATCACAGTCAATACTTCTTCTAGCATCTGCATTTTACCGGATTGTTCAATACTCGCATGCTTTTTCTTGCCGTACTGTGATGGATGGTTACAAATTTGCTTTAAAGCATTGATAAGTTTAAAGATTAATCCCTTACGTTCAATTCCTTCACTTCTTTCTATCTTTTCCATAGTTGTATTAACGACTTCTTGGTAAAGTGCTGTTTGCTCTGGAGTCAAAGAACAATAACGATTATTTTCAATTTTATCTGGTAGATCCTGAATAATGCTTTTATCACTTTTTACCCTACGTAGCATAAAGGGGTGGGTAACTTTCATGAACCTCTCTAGACAAGCTTTGTCTCTCGCTTTTTCAATCGGTGTTGCAAAACGAGTTTTAAATTGCTTAGGGGTACCAAGGTAATATTTATTAGTAAAATCAAAAATACTCCAATACTCTAGTAGTCTATTTTCAACAGGTGTACCGCTCATAGCTATTTTATTTTTTGCTGTAATAGCTTTTATAGCTTTGGTCTGTTCACTGTTAGGATTCTTTATATTTTGGGCTTCATCAATCACGAGCAAAAACCATCCGACTCTGTTAAGCTCTTTTTTATCACGACGTGCAAGACCATAGGATGTTAGAGCTACATCATAATCACTTGCCAATTCTCGATTTTGTCCGTGATAGATGAAAAGCTTTAATTCTGGCGCAAAACGTTCTACTTCTCGTTGCCAATTACTTAAGATGCTTGTGGGAGCTACTACCAAGACTCTGTCCCGATCCAAAAACCCTGTATTTTTGCAATATAGAATAGCTGCTATAACCTGTAATGTTTTACCAAGACCCATATCATCAGCAATTATACTACCAAACCCACTTTCTATGTTCTGTACAAGCCAACTAAATCCGCGTTCTTGATATGGGCGTAGTTGTGCTATTAGATTATTTGGCGTAGTTACAGGTGTGTAAGTATTAAATTTTTTAAACAAGCTTGTAAGCTGCTGGTCAAATGCTACTTTAGTTTCATTTACTTCTCCTGTTAGAGCAGCTTGCATAAGCTCTGCTTGACTTAAATAATCAGGCAATTTATCAAGTTTTTTTAATAAAGCTTCTACCTCTTTGTCATCCAAAAGGACGTATTGATCCACGATTCTTACAAACCCTCGGGAATCTTTTAGCAATTTTTTAAATTCTGTAACGCTTAGTTTTTTATCTCCTATTGCTATTTTCCAATCAAATTTTAATAAATTTTCCAGCGTTAAAAAACTTTCTCGATCTTCTTTTATTTTATCCTTGGTAGACAAATTAAGACTTAATTGTGGTTTGAAGATTTTTTGTAAAGATTTTGGCAAAATAACTACGATACCAATTGCTCTTAATACAGGCAAGATATGCAAAAACAATGGTGCAAAATCATCTAAATTAAATGATAATGTGCTATTATCGTCAATCGATTTTTCCAATTCAGGTATGTATTCAGACAAGAGTGCAAGGTCAGATAAAATACTAAGTTTTATGTTTTGATTAGAAAGTGCTTTTTCTAGCTTTATGAATGACTTTTCATCATCTAGGGATGCCTGTATATCAAGCTCAAATTTTTCATGGTGATCTTTTATCATTAAATAGAGTTTGTAAGGTTTATCTGCTAAATAAAGACGTGAAAGCCAGAGATTAATTGCTTGCGGTATTTCTTTGTTACTAAATTTAGTAAACTTGTATGGATTTCCTGTAAAGAATAATTCAAAGATATATTTATCTCTATACTTATCCAGTGATACAGGAAAGTTATCTTCTATATACCCTAAAAGGATAAGAGAGATAGCAACATTTACTTGTTCCTCTGGTTCCACAGCGATTTCTTGATATTTAATCAATAGAAGCGGACAAATAGATGATATCTTGCTATGAATTTCCTTAACTGACTCATTAAACAACGCCGGAGTCCACCTAATTATAATTTCTCCTCTTTTGTTTTGTAATACTTGTGGTATTAGCGCTGACTTTTCCATCAGCATATGTGCAAACTGTGAAATCATATGCATGAAGCGAAGTTCAGGGTTAAGTTTGTGGAGTAACGAACTAGGAATATCATTTAAAAATCGTGCTACATCCCTCAATACATTTTCACTGAGCCTAAATAAATTAGTTGCACCATTGCTCACTTGAGTAAGGTAATGCTGATCATTAATGAATAATTGAAATGTTTGCCAATTCTCAATATTTCCCCATCTTTTAATAAATAGCTCCTCTTCTGATAGTTCCTTCTTAGAAGCTGGATAGTACACTAACTTTCCTGCAGGATACTTTTGCCAGTGCTTATAAGCTACCTGTCAAATATTATGGAAGTTTTTTTCAAAAAAAAGTGGATTATCTGTTAAAATACTACTGATACAATCAAAAAGGTTAGGAATAGTTGATAAATCAATATCATTTAAAATTGCTTGGTTATGTATTCTAATTTTAGAACATGCCTTAAATATATCATCTATCTTTAAAATGTTTTGAGCATTTTCTAATTTTCCATTCCCAAAATCATCGATAAGTGCTGACAAATTACAATTATGAATATTAAAAATCATGAAGGGGTTTTTATCAATTTCTGCAGCAATAAGATACATTACAGCAGCAATGTGTTTACAAGGCATAGCCCAATCAGGACAGTTGCAACTTGCATTCATTTCCTGCCAATTTGAAGGAAACAATTTAATACCAGAGTCATTAAGCTTATCAAACAAGCTGACTGATAATTGTCTATTTATCAATTTAGCTAATATAGTTGGTGAAGTTTCAATTATTTGGCGAATAGTATGTTGTTCTGATGAACTTAATTCATTAAGTATAATTTCGACTTTATATGGGTGAGCACGAATTTTATATGCTGAGCTATGAACTTTAGCTGTAACTATGTGACCATTAATTTTAATACCAAAAGCTCGACCAGTATTAGCACAAGTTCTGCCACGTGGAAGACGGTTATCATAATCAATTCTATTGAAGCACTGAAGCCATTTCTCTCCCCACCATGTTCTTCCATAGATAGTCATTTTTTAAAATCGTATATTTCAATATAAATAAATTGAATATTAACCTTATAGATAATTTTTTTTAAACCCACCTTAGAAAAACTATAGTGTTTCTTCAGAGCAAGCTACCAATTTTAGAACGGTTTAACATCAATTACTACTATAAAACGCCAACAGAAATAAGTTAAAATAAGCATTTGTTTGTTGCTATAGATCAAATTTACTTATGTTGAGCTGCATAAAAGTGCAACCAAGACTATACAAAAAGACTTAAAACTCTCAAAACCTTATGAATTTATATGTAACCAGTGCTCCTAATTTATTTACAATTCATCACTCTCTGGGACCATACACCATAAATTGGGGTTAAAAGGTTTGCTTGGCAAAATTAATGTTTAGTGCTATACTTAATTAGTTATTAATAGAGGATTAAAATATGGTTATTCGAGCTGATTCCCTGGATTCAAGTTGGGTTGATGTAAGCGGAGAAACAATTGGAACTAAAGATCGTCGCCATTCTGGAGGTTCAGATATTGAAGTAGAGTCCAAAATTTCAGACAGTGGAAATCGGGTGGTACCAGCTATTTCACTTAGTAGTGAGGCCACGTACCATGATGATCTAAGTCCAGAGAACCATATTCTTGCAAATACTGATCAAAATCTCGAGTCTCTTATTATTACCAGAGATGCTAAAACGCTCTCGAGTATATCACGTATTCAGGCTCTTATAAATATTCTAAATGACGCAATGAACGAAAATAATTTCAAAAAACTAGATGAGGTTGTAGAAAATATTAAAAGTTATGAAGATTCATTTGTTGCTGATCTTGATGTTGAAAGTTTCAAAAATTTTTGTATAGATTACCTTAGTTTAAAATTAGAAGACCAAAGGGTAGAAAGCTTTGAAGAAAGACAATCTAGAGGCGATCATTCGTATATATTTAGCAATATACTTTCTCGCAGGTATGATATAGAAAAAAATAACTGTAATTATTCGGCAAAAGAGTTGTTACTTCTGGCAATTGCAGCTAATGACAAACTTGCAGAAAAATACCAGGACATACTTTTTGCTGAAGGAAATTTGAGTCTTTTACCTCTACTTATTGGTAGTCAAAAATATATTGCAGCTTTTATAGAGAGATTTCCTGACCTTTATATTGAATTAAAAGATCAAGTTGTACAACTTAACGAGCTCAACAAGATTGGCTTTTTTTCAGTTATAGCATTAAGAAAAGAACAAAATTTATTAGATACAGTTCTTATTGAGTACGTCTTAAAAGATCTTGAACAAGTGTTGCAAACAAGTAGCTTTAACCCTTTATATGGCGTGCTTGAAACAGCGTCATTAGTACAAAATGAAGAATTTATCGAGAAAGTATTAGATGTAGTTGAAGGAGATGTTAAGTTTTTTTTAAATGACCTAACTAGAAAAATTTTATTAAAGAACAGTTTCATCACTCTTTTGGAAACTGCAATAAGTCAGGAGCATGTTTCAATTGTTGAGTACTTGTGCAGAGAACGTATTGAAAAGAAAGATCCAATAATTCAAAAAATCTATAAAGAAGCATTTGCAGATGAGAAAATTGTTGCACAGATTGATAAACAAATTTTGAAAAATATTCATAGTGCTGGCGTGGGACGTAAGGAGAAAAAACAAAAAATTTACGACCTAATTTTAAAAGCTGCTTTATACACTGGCAATACGGATTTTATAATAAAAGTACTAGATTTAATTAAAAATGATCCCAAATTTTTAGGCAATACAGATAGGCAGACCTTCTTGCAAAATAGTCTAGTTACTATTTTAGATAATGCTATAGGTGAAAAACGTTCCTCAATCGTTCAAAATGTGTACGCAAATTTTATATTGAAACTCGCTAAAAATTCAAGAGTGGAGTTTTTAACCATCCAACAAAGATATCAAAACGCTTGTCATACTTCTATAAGTGTAGATAATAATATCGCCGGTAAGTTTAATGAGGAACCTAATGGAGATGATTCAAATCTAGAACAAGATGAATTTGAAATAACTGATATTCAAGAAGAGCAAGAGCCAAGTGTTTTAGGATCAAATAGAACTGAAATTGCAGGATTTAGCCAAGAGAAGTTATTAGAGATCATCAATTTTGTTAAGGTAGGCTATTATGTTGGTGATTATAATCTTAATAATAAAAAGTTTTCTGAGTTAGAGGAAAGATCTTATAGAGTTCCAGCTAAACTTAAGGAAGAAGGTTATAAAATAATTCAATTCTATAATATGCGTGATAATGAACAACCATATCGACATGCTGGTTATGTTTTTATAAAAGATAAGGAAATAACTATAGTTTACCGCGGTAGTCGTAATCTCTTTGACTATATTACAGATATTAGAATACCTTTAATTTGTGCACCTGAGCTTTTGCCTGAAGGTGGAAAGATCCACTCAGGTTTTTATTCTTTATTTAAGGATTCTTGGGGCAGTGTTTATAAGATATTAAAAGGACATGCTAATGATCAAAAGTTAGAAATTAAAGATTTTAAATTTAACCTTACAGGTCATAGTATGGGAGGTGCCATTGCCAACATAGCTGCTCTACATTTTAGTGTAGAAGAGGGTGCAGAAGATTTGCATGTTGCAACTCTTGCTTCTCCAAGGGTTTTTGACCCTTCTGCTGCTAAGGTTTATAAAGAGCGCCTTGGGAAGAATACTATTAGAGTAGTTAATCAATCAGATTTCATACCTTCATTACCATCTGGTTCTATGGGTTATAAGCACGTGGGTGAACAATTAAGGGTAATTAGTGATTCTTATGCCCATTCATTAGACATATATCGCAATCTTATTATAAATATTGAACCTGACAAATTTAAGTCTGATAATAACGTATCTATATACTATTATCCTTCTTACCTTGCTACAGTATTGTATAATGTATTCACTGCACCAAGTTACCTCATTCCAAATACCCATTCAAATGGTGATGAACAATATTTTAAACAAGTAAAGAACAAACATAAAGATGCTTCACTTTCTGAAATGATGAAATATTCTGGATCTAGTAATGAACAGAAAGTAGTAATTTATGAGGATTCTGAACCTGGTGAAGACGGGTTTATAACCTTTGTGATGCCATCTTTACATAGACATGGAAGAAGTAAAGGGTTAAAAGTTAACCTTTCTGATATTACTTTTTTTGTTAACAATAATTATTATCTCAGTGGAGACACTATTAGTCTGAGGCTGTTGAAACCCTTAGTTGATAACTATCCAGGAAGCTTGGCACTTATGAAGAAAAAGAGTAATAAACTTAATGGAGGTTCTTTTTCTACCGCAGCTATCTCAACGTTAACAATAGCTGAAGTTTCTTCAACGAATTCATCTTTAGGTGATCATAGCAATAATAATGTACAAATCGCAGTGCAGAGTGATGAGAATCAGCAAATGAATTCTGAAAAAGCTGGTAGCAGTAACACTCCAGGAATTCCTGAACAAATACTTGTACCAAGTAATGAAAAAGAGCTTGTAGCAAGTACAGGTTACGGTATGGGAGATGTCATTACCAAAACAGGAAATGCAGGAGATTTGCGTGTTGCAACTTTGGGTGCTCAACAGGTTGTTCCTCGTGGAGGGACTGTTAGTACTATTGAAGCATTAAAGAATTTGCCTAACAACAGAACAATCAAAATTTTTCTCCTTAATGATCAGAGTGTTGCTCAAATTTTTAAAAAGTCTGATCGAGAGGTCGAATTTTCTTTCTCTAATGGTAATACCTATGAACTTAATTTGCATTTGATTAATGAAGAAAGTCTAAAAGTGCTATTTAATAAAGAAAATTCAGTTCTAGCTAATGCTATTAATGATTTTTCTACTGTTAAAATGCCAATTTTAGAACAAAAAAGTGGTAAGAATGAACAAGCTCCTATTCAATTAGCTGGACATGTAATACGAGAGGATTCCATACAAGTAGTATAGCCGAAAAGTTTAGTAAATATTAGGGATAATAATGTTCAACTTGTAAACGAAAGTGATCAACCAATTCAGAATGATAATGTAGTAGCTTCTATTAGTAGCGATGATAATCATAGTGATTCAAGTAAAATTCAGTTAGATGAATCACGAACTGGTAGCGATCAAGTATCCAATCAATCTACCGGACATATAACAAAAATGGATAATGAGCAAGCTCCTCTCAGTGAGGGTAATTCTAAGCTTGAAAGTGATCAACAAGATCCACAACCAGAAGTTTTACCTATAGTGCTCAATGGCAATCCTAATAATATAGCTGTTACAAATGAAAATGTTAAAATGCCAATTCTAGAACAAAAAAGTGATACCAAAACCAACAACAAGCAGTCTACGAATCCAAACAATGTAGGTGTTACTGCACCATCTGTTCAACCAGCTCCACCTAAAAGTGTAGATAAGAATAGTGGTAAAGAAGATACACAATCAAAATCAACAGGGGTACATTTAGTAGCTAGTAAAAACCCTAAACGAGTAAATAATGCTCAAGGTAACAGCAAACAACCTAGTTACAACCCTGCTCCACAAAATGCAAAAAGTAAGTTGCCTGTGATAGCTGCTTCTATGTTAGCAATAACTGGAGTTACTACAGGGATAGCTATTGCAGTTTACTTGGAAATGCTAATGGTAGGAATAGCAGTTGGAGCTTGTTGTCTAGTTGCTGCTGCAATCATATACTATTGTAATAAACCTTTAAATTCACTTGAAGGAAGTAGTGTTGATAAATTTACAGATGGGGCTTATTACACAAGGTAAATTAAGGAATAAATATTATAGTTTACCATTTAATAATTTATTATCATTATGTTAATTATCATAAAATAAGAACCAAAGCCTGATTTAAAATGCGTACTCGATAAATACTTCTGCGAAAGTACTATTGCTGATGTTTCAAGTAATCTACTGCTTACCAGTTATGATATACACAACAACTGTCCATTTTTCCTTAAAAGTTGGAGAGAAAACAGGAATTTCATCAAGTTAAAAGATGCACTCAGAGCAACAATAGCAGCACCAACTTATTTCTCCCCTAAATACTTAAAAATCAATCAAGAGGAAAGAATGTTGATAGATGGAGGGGTGTTTGCCAATAATCCAGCGGCATGTGCAAGTGGCAAGAGATTATTTCTAAATGACAACATTATCCTGTTATCAATAGGTACTGGAGGAACAACCAAAAGTATAACTAATTCAAAGAGATTGGGAAAAATAGGGTGGATAAAGCCACTATTACACGTAATATTTGCCTCTGGACTGGACTGCGTAACTGAATCAAGTAATAGGTCATAAGAATACAATCACAACTGAAAGTAGCATCAGCTGAGATGGATAATATTACATCAAAAAATATTAAATGTCTACAGCAAGAGGCAAATGCAATGATAGAGGACAACCAGGAAGCAATAGATAGATTCTGCAATATTGAACTATAAACGATGCCAAGCAAACTAAAGAAATAAAGCAAAGAAAGGTTTAAAAAACATAGTTTCGCCCAAAAAACATAAAACTGTGACTAAGGGGCAAGAAGCTAAGCCAACACCTTCCATAGAGCAACCTCTAAAGTTGATGGCACTAGAGCAGAAGACCTCTAAAGTAGAAAATGTCAAAAAAGATAAAAAAGGAATAAAAGAAAAAATAAAAATCTTAAAAACGAAGAAAGCAAAACCCGTAGAAAAAGAGCTAAAAAAGGGTAGCATATTCAAAAAAGGCTTCAAAAAGCTAAAAGGAAAAGTAAAAAAATTAAACCCAATAAAGGTTAAGAAAAATAAGATAATCGGGAGCAAGAAGTTAGCATTTTTACTGACCGCTGGGACGATTGTGGCAATTTTACCAACATTCAGTCTAGCTCCTCTGCCAGCACTAGCAATAACTTCTGCATGTGTTTTCAGTATTAATTTTATTGCAGTCAAAACATTAAAGAAGTTTATCAAACAACGCAAATTAGCAGCAGAATCTAAAGAAGAGTCAACTCTAGCCGAACCAAACAAGCCGGAAGAAGAAATTCAAGATGTATCGGTCGAATCAATAAAAGAAGAATCTAAGCAAATTTCCAGAGAATAGACTTAGCTATTTATTACCGCATTTGTTACAGCAGACAAACCACAACTAGCTCCAAGAAAAGGAAACAAATTTTGCTTGTAAAGTCTCCTCTTCGCTACCCTGGAGGTAAGAGTCGCGCCGTTTCTCAAATTATTAATAAATATATTCCAAAAGAGTTATCTACGCTTTGCTCTCCTTTTATAGGTGGAGGATCAATAGAGTTAGCGTTAGCCAGCAGAGGAACAAAAGTTTATGGCTATGACGCCTTTGAACCATTAGTAAGATTTTGGCAGGTGCTTTTAGAAGATGCTTCTTACCTTGCAGAGGTAGTGCGGAAATACCAAAATATGACATCTGCCATGTTCTATAGCTTACAAAAAACATTTTTCACCTTGAGGGATAGAGTTGAAATTGCTGCAGCATTTTTTGCATTAAATCGTACATCTTTCAGTGGTACAACATTGTTTGGCGGTATGTCTCCAGGACACCCACGCTTTACACTAAGTTCAATAGAAAGATTGGCAAAGTTCTCAATTAAAAATCTTACTGTGGATTTAGCTGACTTTAAAAAAAGTATTCCTAAACACGCAAATGATTTCTTATATTGTGATCCTCCTTATTTAATTGATCAAAAACTATACGGAAGAAGAGGTACAGATTTTGACCATGAAGGACTTGCCAAACTTTTGTCGACTCGCGATAGATGGGTTTTATCGTATAATGATTGTGAGGAAATACGGGACATGTATACAGAGCATCGTATCATTACACCCAAATGGACGTATGGAATGGGTAACTCTAAAAAATCGAATGAGATTTTAATCTTAAGTAAGGACTATAGGAATTTCAGTATCGCGGTCAAAACACACTAAAGAAATTAACGCAAATTAGCAGCAGAATCTAAAGAAGAGTCAACTCTAGCTGAACCAAACAAGCCGGAAGAAGAAATTCAAGATATATCAGTCGAATCAATAAAAGAAGAATCTAAGCAAGTTTCCAAAGAATAGATCTCTATATTAATATATTTGCTTAAATATCTCTCTATTTTCATTTAAATATTATATATTTAATAAAAAACACTAGCAAAGCGGAAATTTTGTTCGTAAAATAACACAAAAGTGAGTGCGCAAGTTAATAATTGATTTACAATTGACGCTGTATACTGAAACAGTGGTTGAGGTAAATTATATGACTGAAAATACATTAAAACTACAAGAAGAAATAAAGCGTCACAACGAGTTGTACTATCGGGAAAATACGCAAGAAATCACCGATGCAGAGTACGATGAATTGGTAAAAAAAGTAGATATTCAAACCGTTGGTACTACGCCTGATAGAAGATTTTTAGAGGTGAAACATATTGTACCAATGCTCTCGTTGGACAAGGCTCATGGACGAGATGAAGTTGAAGAGTTTCTTGCTAGGGTTAAAAAACTTCTGAATGTGCATGAGTTGGAAATCATATGTGAACCAAAAATTGATGGGTTGTCGTTTTTTGCGATTTATGAGTATGGAAGACTTGTTAAAGCTTCAACTCGAGGTGATGGTTTTGTAGGAGAAGATGTCACTCACAATGTTGCAACCATAAAAAACTTTCCTAAAACTTTGTCTGGTGAAAAGGGCAGATTGGAAGTGAGAGGGGAAGTATACATAAGAAATGACGATTTCTTAAAATTAAATAAAGACAACGAATTTTCAAATCCACGCAATACGGCATCCGGTTCATTAAGACAATTGAACCCAGAGGTTACTGCCAGTAGGCCATTGAAATATTTTGCTTATTCTTTGATTGGCGGTACAGAAAAGACTCAATTTGAAGTATTAAATAGACTGAAAGAACTTGGCTTTTGTGTTAATGAATATAAATTTTTAGCAAACAATGTAGGCGAAATGTTGGAGTTCTATGATCGAATCTATAGTAATCGTCATAATTTAGGCTATGATATCGATGGCGTAGTCTACAAGGTTAATGATTTGAAATTACATGATAGATTAGGAAATACTAACAAGGCACCACGTGGATCTACAGCACACAAACTTCCTGCAGCTCAAGGAAAAACCAAGATAAAGAAGATATCAGTACAAGTAGGCAGAACAGGTGTGCTGACACCAATTGCAGAATTAGTTCCGATAAATATAGGAGGGGTTCTCATTACTAGGGCAAATCTGTATAATAAAGATGAAATTAAGCGCAAAGACATAAGGGAAGGTGATATCGTAGTAGTAAAACGAGCTGGAGATGTTATTTCCCACATTGTAGAAGTGGATAAAAAGTCTCGTTCTCGGAATACACCAAAGTTTATATTTCCTGATACTTGCCCGGAATGCGGAAGTGCAGTAGATATATTTGAAGATGAAGCTACAGCTAGATGTTCCGAAGAAAACGGTTGCCAAGCACAGCGAATAGGAAAGTTAAAATATTTTGTGGAAGTTCTTGACATTAAAGGTTTTGGCAGTAACCAAGTGGAGTTCCTTTATGACCTTGGTTTGATAAGGAAAATATCTGACATTTTTGCTCTCGAAGAAAAACTAAAAAATTTCAACTTAAGTGAGCTAAAGGGATGGAATGAAAAATCAATATCTAATTTATTGAATTCCATCAACAGCAGAAGAACCATAACCCTTGACACATTTATATCTTCTTTAGGAATTAAATTGGTCGGACCACACGTAGCAAAATTACTAGCAAAACATTATGGCTCATATGAAAATTGGTATTCTGCTGATGAAGAAGAATTAATGAGCATAATAGGCATAGGAGAAGAGACCATAACTTCCTTGGAGGAGTTTTTCTCTGATAAGGATAATGTTGAAATGGTAAAGAATCTCGCTTCTCAACTAAAGATTGAGCCTGTAAGTGCTAATACTAGTAATTCCCCTTTTAGCGGTAAAACGGTAGTTTTCACTGGAACCCTCTTGACAATGGAAAGCAGTTGTGTTAAAAATCAATAAAAAAAATGAAAAATATCGAAAAATTTTCAATTTAGTAGATTTATAAAAAATCAATATATTATGACTCTTAATTTAAATATTCTTAATCTAGTGTAGCTGTGGATAAGTACTTACAGTTTGTATAGCGTACTTATCCACAAGCTCTGCCATAAATTAGCTTAGATAGAAACAGACTGAGGACTATATTCCTCAGTAAAGACTCTATCGTCTCTGACCAAAGAGTTAGCAAGAATAAGCAGTTTTCTCATGGCAGCAGTGGAAGCAATTTTATATGGCTTTTTATATTGATTATATAATCTAGTAAAGAAAGGGTTGATATAAGAATTAACTTTTTGTGCACTGAGAATACACATGTGTAAAACCGTTCTAACTTGTGATCTACTGCCCTGAATACATCTCTTTCCTTTACTGAAACCACTGTCTCGATTAAAAGGTGCAAGTCCTGCAAGGCTAGATATTTGCTTTTCTTGAAGGGTTCCAAGTTCGGGCAAATAGCAAATCAAAGTAATGGCTGTGATTTTACTTACACCTGGTATGCTAGTTATTGATATATATTTTCTTTTAAGCTCTTGGTTTTGATCGATAAATGTAATCATTTCATCTTCTAAAGTTTTAATTTGATTACGTAAAATCGCGAGAAGCTCCTCTATTTGTTTAATTATAGATGTATCAGTTACCTGTTGGATTTGGGTTTTTTGTATTTTTGCTATTTCTACAAGTTGGTTTCTACGAGATAATTTTTGTTTCAAGCAATCAATATTACCATTATCAACTGTTAAAGGAGTAACACGCATATCTGTATTATTGATATAACGTGAAATGATACTGCAGTCTATTTTATCAGTTTTTGTAGTAATACCAAGGCTTTTAGCATAGTCTCTAACCCATCTAGGTTGAATGACGTATACCTCAAAACCATTGCTTAGTAAAGTATAGGCACATAATTTTTCGTATCCACCAGTTGCCTCAAGGCCAACTTTGGTTACATTATGCAAACGTAAAAAGTCCAGCATTTCATCAATGGATTGTACATTGTTTTCAAATATTTTATAATGCTCAAGTGGGTGAATGTGGATATCTAATTTACTTTTGCTAACATCAATGCCAGCAATAATATTTGATGAATTCATAATTCCTCCATAATAATAACATATACTGCATTTTCCAGTCTTATATACGAGCCTAAAAGCTCAATCAGTTGTTCGGAACTTTCAGTATAAATTTAAGAGAAGAGAACCTTGCTTTCCAACGGTCCCTATGACCAAGAAAGGAAACGGTTCCTCTTCTCTATACATCTTTATATTACTGCTTTGTCACACTTACAAAGACTTAATTTCAACATATAAGAAAGGAAACGGTTCCTCTTCTCTATACATCTTTATATTACTGCTTTGTCACACTTATAAAGACTTAATTTCAACATATAAGAAAGGAAGCTTTAAAAATATTAGGTTTTAGTGAGAGTGATAACCCTGAAAAATGGGAATTGGAAGAAAGATATAAGGAGAAATTGTTTTTCACTCTTTCTCAAAATAAAAGTAGCGGAAAGATATTGGACCAGCATAGAGAATTCACAACTGCATTCCACTCTCTTTCAGAACAATTTATCGGTCCAGGTTCCAAGCCTTGTGACTATGTCGATTTAGATGACGATATTAACTCTCTTAGTGATCTACAGTCTGTTTTCATTTCTGCTACTTTTCAGAAAGATATAAAGCTTCTTAAGGAGATCTTTTCTAAGTTCAAGAGTAGCAAAAATGGACAATTTGGTGATTATATAAACCAACCTTATGCAGGGGTAAGTCCATTAACTTTTGCTATTTTGTCTCAAAAGATTGAAATTGTAGAGCTTTTCTTAAAAAATGGTGCAGATCCTAATACAGAAATTAATGAATTATTCTTACGGAATAGTAAAGTTAAAAAATTATTAGTCGAGTATGGGAGAATCAATAAATCCAGTGTATTTTGTCAGTTAGCTCTTGCAGTTCTAACAAGTTATGTTGCTTTTGCGATTTACTCTTCATGTGATGCCTCTTTCTTATGTTATGCGGGAGTGGCAGCATTTGCTCTTGCTGGAGTTCTTCTTGTTGCAAAAGCTATACATGATGTGTTTTATGTACAAACAAAATGGCCTTCTCCTAATTTTGATGAAGTTAATGCTGAACAAGTAATAAATAATGTTGAGCTAAATGCTGAGGACAATTCGGCTTTGTTGCATCGCTAGCTATGATGGATTAAAGATAAAAAAGATAGAGAATATCAGTAGCTTATTATTCTGGTATTTATAACAAGAACGGTCAGTAAATACCTAAATTTGAGTAAAAGAAATTTCACTACCACTCACTAATCCGGCTAAAATTCAAGAATTTCAATGCTTTAGCTATTTTCAATAGAATTAAATTTATTAATATAAATAATAAATTACTATTCTTAAATTTGATCAGATTGATTGCAAAAAAACAAGATTTTCAATAGGTTGCTTATAATCCTAACTATAGTTAGCCTTTCATAAGTAGCGATGCAACAAAGCCCACTGGGATCCAGTTTTCCATACAGTTTTATCAAAAATGCTTATTTTAGCATAAAGCAAGCTACTTTCTATGTTCTCCAACTTAGCGTCCAATCAAAATTCCTGGATTCCAGACGGCTTTGTTGCATAGCAACCGAAAAAATCTGGTGGCTACTGACAAAATTCATTATAAATAACCATTTAACTGTTGAAGAAAAAATATGCCACAGAAAATGAAAGTCAGTAACCAAAATGAATATAACAAATTTCTCCAGGAAAGAGGAAATATTTTTCATTATATCAATGAAGCCATAGAAAATTGGTATGAAAATAGTCCAAAAATGCAAGGCGGCAACTATATTTACAGTGATAAAGTTGTGATTTTGGTGCATATAATTGTCAATCTTTTTAGAATTGGTTTAAGACAAACGGTGGGGTTTATAAAAGGATATATGCAACAAATAGGAAGAGATTTAGCAGTTATCAGCTATTCACAAGCATCAAGAAGGTTTAAGAAACTTAATATTAAGATCAATGATTGCAGAATTGATAAAAATAATATGGAAGACATCGAAATTGCTATAGATAGTACAGGTATCAGCATTTACAACAATACCCCTGGTCACAGCAAGGAAAATAGCGCTAACAGAAAATATCGTGGCTATGAACAGACAAGAAAATTGCATGTAATGTTGAATATAAACAGCAAAAAAGCCATAGCTGTAAAATACAGTAACGGTGTCTACTCTGATCACTATGGAGCTTGCGATTTGCTTAAAGAAGTTAATTTTCAGCATATCATAAAAGCACTATATGCAGATAGGGCATATGATAGGCACAAGTTTTACAAATTGTGTCACGAATATGATATAAAGGCAAAAATTCCACCAATAAACAATGCGGCAGAACATCCAGAAATAGATTATATGTCTGACAGAAATGCTGCTATTAGGTTAATAAAATTATACGGTGAAGATGGCGTGAAAGAATGGAAAAAAGAAGTAAATTATGGGAAAAGATCTTATATTGAAGGGTTTTTCTCAAGATTAAAGCAAATATTTGGATTCAGCTTTAGGAATAAATCCGAAGTAAATCGCGAAAAAGAATTGCTGATTAAGTGCTATTTGCTTAATCAATTTACTGAAATTGGTATGGCTAAATTTGAAATGGCTACATGATATTTATCGTAAATTACTACCAGTATAAGGTGCGATGCAACAAAGCCATTCCAGACTGGAATGACATCTTCATATTTGAGGGCATAGGGCTGAGCAAGCTGCTTTCGAATTATAATACAGTTGTTGTAGTATGATGTAGATCTATGCTCGCTTATAACTAAAATTTCACTTCCACTAGTGGAATGTTGTTCCAGCTATTGCTTCCATAGTCATCAATAGAAGCGTTTAAGTAATCTGTATCAAAGCGCACGGGCACATCAAATTCGAAGCTCGCAGTGATTATCGCATCTTTTACTGGTGGCTTCATAAATGTTATTTCTCCCGTTGAATAATTTACTGAATATTTACTCTCTTCTTTACCATTTAAATAAATCTTTACTGTCCCATGTACTGGCTTTTTGATCATGCGTATATGCTTATCTTCCCCACTTACATAAGTTTTGATTAGCTGAAAAGTCGTTTTTTTGTTATCTCCTATACCAATCTTTTGATTAATGGCTATAAAATCTGACCAATCCTTAAAACGAAACCCTATTGCTTTACCTTTTCGTGCATGAAAAAATGTTATGAGTTCTGTTAGCTGCTCGTTTGATCTGACCCCGTAAGCTATGTTGTATCTAGTGCGTGCATGAGACCAATTGATGTTGCGCTGTTCACAACCGTTATGAGTTGTTACAACGTCAGTGGAAAATTCCGGTCCTCCAGTGGAACCATAAGATATATTTTCTGGAAATCTAATTTCTGTGAATGACATATGTCCTCCTGTGAAAGTAAAATAGTTTGGTTGAAGAAAATGTTGTAATTTGAAAGTGTTTCACATAGTAAATGACGCTATGGAAAGTGGATGAGACCACTGAGTTAAACTGCTGTCATACCCACAATTACTATACTCAGGTTCATTTGAGTTGTCAAGCAAAAAAAATAAATTTTATGGCAAATTGAAATTAGCCTTGCTTGTGACTTAATTCATCTACTTTTTTGCGTAGTATATTTAAATCAGTTGCTCCTATAAACAGACTATCCCCCATTATTAAAAAAGGTGTACCACCTACTCCCAAATCTCTTACTAGGAGCTTACTGTCGTTTATCATTTGCTCAATTTTGTCTGCATTATTTTTCATGGAATTATTAAAATCGTCCTCATCAATCCCTATGCTTTTCACTATATCCAATATGCTTTCGTCTGAAAATCCTCCTTTGTGACTTAAAGCAGCATAGTGAAAATCGAAATATTTTTCTTTATCAATAAAGTAAACAGCTAAAGCACTTTTTGCTAACTTTAAAGAGGCGTTACCAAGTATTGGAGCATCCCTAAAGATATACTTAATTTTACCGTCGTTAATTAACTGCTTTATATCATTCTTCATAGCTTTGCAATATCCACAAGAATAGTCAAAGAAGCCTGCAGCTACAACACTACTATTTTCATTTCCGGAGTAAGGATAAGTAAGGTCAAATATTTGATTCTTGTATTGTGAAATTTTACTTTTGGTCACATTATCTCGAGCAGCGTAACTACTTTTAATCGACTCCTCTTTGAGAGTTCTTACGATCTTATCAAAATTTCTACTGATATAATCATCTAATCTCTCACCTATATAATCATCGTTTAGCATTTGGCTGCGATTTGAAAGCCAATTATTTATTATCGGCAAGCTTGCTATTGCTATTATTAAAATCAATAAAAACGATACCCTAGACATACAATTTATTTAAAAACCTACAATATAAAACTTTTAGTACACATTTATCTGTATATTAAAAGAAGCATTTAATGTTAATACATAAAAACATTTGTATCAAGTGTATTTTATAGCCGGTTTTGTCTCAAATGCAAACTTTAACAATAAAAACTAAGCGTAAAACTAATCAGAAAGTTTAAGATGCAAACAGCAAAAGCGCGTGGAGCATAGATTTAAGTTGTTTGTTTTATTCCGCTGTGTATAATTTCAACAAACTCCGCGGAATAAACATATGAACGAGCCAATAATTGGTAGAGAAAAAGAAATAGCTATTCTACAAGACAAACTTCTTTCTCAATCAGCTGAATTTATTGCTGTTTATGGTCGCGTCGTGTGAATGTTGCATTATCTGCATTTTATCAGCATAATATAGAAGTAATGTAATGCAGATATTATGCCGATGCCAAATTATACGATTACCTCCAAAACCGCTAATTGCCTTATGAGGATTGAAGCAGCAAAAGAAAAAGTGTTACATTTGCCGCTCACTGTATCGATGCTCTCGTCCCTTCGTGAAACTGCACGGCTTTATACCATACACTATTCTACTATGATCGAAGGAAATCGACTTGAGCCTAAACAGATTGAAGAGGTTTTAAGTGGTAAAAGCCACTTTCCAAAATATAGGAGAGATGAAAATGAGGTTAAAGGATATTATGCAGCTTTAACCCAAGTTGAACAATGGGCAGCAAGGGGAATACCTATTACTGAAAAAGCCATCCAAACGCTTCATGCCTTAGTAATGGCGAGTGGAAAATCTAAAGTCCCTATCGTGATGGTCAAAACGTTATTCGTGATAGCCGTACACGTGCAATAATTTATATGCCACCTGAAGCAAAGGATGTACCAAAGCTCATGAGCAGTATGATTGGTTGGATTCGTGACAGTGAGCAAGTGCCTTGCCCAGTTATTGCAGGTATTGCTCATTATCAACTTGTAACAATTCATCCGTACTATGACGGTAATGGTCGTACTGCAAGATTGCTGACTACATTAATTTTACACCTTGGTGGATATGACCTAAAAGGGCTTTACTCATTGGAAGAATATTATGCTAAAAATCTAGGGGCTTATTATGAAGCAATAACATCGCACAACTATTACATGGGACGAGCTGAAGCAGATATCACTAAGTGGGTGGAGTATTTCGTAGAAGGTATGGCAAATTCATTTGAGAACGTTTTACAACGTATAAATGAAGAAGAATACCACACTGATCAGACTGATCTTATACGTAAGCTTGATCCTAAACAACGCAAAGCTCTTGAGCTCTTCCAGGAGTTTTCCGCTATTACAGCTAGTCAGGTTGGCAAACTATTTAATTTTAAGCCTCGTACTAGTGCGCAACTTTGTAAAAAGTGGGTGGAAATGGGGTTTATCGAGATTGTAGATTTTTCCAATAGAGGAAGGAAATACAAACTTAGTAAGCAATATGAAGATTTGATCTCAAATTAACTGAAAGCTTGTTAGACAGAAAAGCAGTGCATAGATCAAATTTTAATAAAGTGCTTGAAAACTAAATGTAAACTTAAAATTTTAAAAACTGGAATATGTACAACAACTTACGCGACTTCATTAAAGCCTTAGAAGAAAAAAAGGATCTGATTAGGATTAAGGAGGAAGTTTCAACAGTTCTTGAAATGACAGAAATTCATCGCAGAGTTTTGTCAAACAAAGGGCCAGCGATCATTTTTGAAAATGTTGTCACAGAAAATGGCAAAAGTGCGATTCCTGTTTTGGTGAATTTATTCGGTACTATTAAGAGGATTGCATCGGGGTTGAACATAAACCCTGGTGAACTAAGAGATCTTGGTAAACTTCTCGCATTTTTGCAATCACCTGAGCCGCCAAAAAACTTTAAGGATGCTATAAAAATGTTTCCTCTGTTGAAAGTCGTGTTATCGATGCGAAGTAAAGTTGTGAGCAAGGCTCCATGTCAAGAGGTAGTGCTAACCGGAGATGAAGTGGACCTAAGTCTACTGCCCATTCAAACATGCTGGCCAAATGAACCTGCACCACTTATCACCTGGCCGATTGTGGTAACAAAAGGACCCACGAAAGACAAACAAGATAATTTCAATCTTGGAATATATCGTATGCAGGTCATAGATAAAAAAACGACTCTAATGCGCTGGCTTGCACATCGTGGTGGTGCAGGTCACCATAAACGATGGAAAGAGAAGGAACAAAATATGAAATTTCCTGCTGCTGCTGTGATCGGTAGTGATCCTGCAACGATTATTGCTGCAGTAACCCCGGTGCCAGAAACATTGTCAGAATACCAATTTGCTGGACTACTGCGAAAGAAGCCGCTTGAGCTTGTAAATTGTAAGACTATTCCGCTTCAAGTGCCAGCTCACGCGGAAATCGTTCTGGAAGGCTATGTGAGTTTGGATAGATATCAAGACGAAGGGTCATACGGAGACCACACTGGCTACTATAATTCTGTTGAGCAATTTCCAGAATTTAATATTACTGCAATTACTATGCGCAAAAATCCAATTTATCTCAGCACTTTCACTGGCAAGCCACCTGATGAACCATCAATTCTTGGTGAAGCACTCAATGAAATTTTTGTGCCCATTCTTATCAATCAATTTCCAGAGATAGTGGATTTTTATCTACCACCAGAAGGTTGTTCATATAGAATAGCGGTGGTATCGATAAAAAAGTCTTATCCAGGACACGCAAAAAGAATTGTTATGGGCATACTTTCTTTTCTCAAGCAGTTTTTATACACGAAGTTTATTATCGTTGTTGATGATGATATAAATGTACGTGATTGGAAGGAAGTGATGTGGGCAATATCAACGAGAATGGACCCTGTGCGTGATACAATCATGATAGAAAATGCACCTATTGATTATTTAGACTTTGCTTCCCCTGAAAGTGGCCTTGGAGGTAAAATGGGATTTGATGCGACAAATAAAATCCCGCCTGAAACCAAACGAGAGTGGGGAAAGAAAATTGAGATGAGTGAGGAAGTAGTAAGAAAAGTTACGGAAAAGTGGGAAGAATATATGGACTAGACTTCTTGCATAAAAGCAGAAAAAAGTTTGGCGTTTTTTGTAATACCGCGATTGTATCCGTTCAGCAGAGTGGTTTAAGAAACGGTAGATAGGAGATTGTGGAAAGGCCCTTTGTTTCCATGTTAAGTATAACGAAATTATCCGTTCAAGGAATGCATTTCCCCGCTTCGATTGGGTAAAATATGAATTTTTGCGATAAACGACATAATGCCGAATTTGCCGTTCAGCGTGGTTATTTGTCAGTGGAATGTTTTCTGGGTCATCTAAAAATTTCCACATCATTCTTTCAGATTTCATAATATTTTTCGCAACTCGAGAAGCTCCAATTGCTTCAGGTAAGTGGCTTCAAGTAATACCGTGTACGTTTTCGCAATTTTCTGGCACGTCTGGCAAATCTAAAAACATCTATCTCATTTTTTAGTAAAGCTTTTTTTAGTGCAAACAACTCAGCAGCAACATCTCTCAAATAACAGCCGAGAATTTTGACCTCAATGTTCCAACTATGTTTCAAAATCCCTTGATAAGTGTGCCCAACAAATTTGCCTTTTTTCATCAGCAAAGTAGTTGTATGCCGCATACCTGTCAGTTACTACCAAACTATTGCGATTGCAGCATACACTATTTTTTAAAACTTTCATTCCCCTTGAACTTTACAAAACTTGCCGTATTGCTTGCAAACACCCAGCACCAACCAAGCTTACCCTTATTGTAATGGCTGATTTCGTCGATATGAAGAACTTTGCTTGTACTTACTTCTTGTTCGATCTGCTCATACATTTTTTTGCATTTTGAAGCAACTCTATGTTCACTATTTGATATGCTACCGACGCTTATGTTCAAATTGAAGATATCATTTACGACACTCGCTATTTCGCGTTTTGAATTTTTGTAAAACCCGCTGAACGCTGCAATTATTGACTTAACTCTTGGTCCAAATGTATCTGACGTAACACCTTCTGGTAACTTACTGCTTCTTCTTTTCCCGCATCTCCGGCAACGGCCATTGATATTCTACTACATAAGGCTTGATTTCCGGAAGATCAACTTTTTGATGAATGTACGGTTCCTTGCATATTGCAATCTCTCCTCCGCATTCACAAGTAGATGACAACTCCTTTTATCACCTCATCTGCATCCATTTTGGCGCGAAAATTTCCTTTATGACCAACCTGACCGCCAATATTCCTTTCGCTTTTCGGCTTATTCTTTTTTATTTTATACAACTCTTTGGAACTTGGTATTGATGAATTTTTTGAGCTTAAACCGAGTCTTTCTCTTAACTCAGCGTTTTCTATCTTCAATGCCTTACTTTCTGCTTTTAAACTTTCATTCTCTTTTTCCAATCTTTCTATTTTTGCTTCTAACCTTTCTATTTTTTGCTGTAAATTTTTGCAAAGTTCTAAAACATGTTACCTCACTTTCGCTCTATGATTGTCTTTTTAGACTACTTTGTCTACCTTATTTTGCCACTCCGCTGAACGGATACAAGTTACGACTGCTTAGTTCTTTATTCATTTTCACAATCCGTGAACGGTTACTTGTTTTTAGCGTTAAGCAGCAAAATTAATAATTTGAGAATTTTCCTGAAAAAACTTACCACAGACTGGTCATAATTTTCTGTGAAAGACAGATATAGAAAAACTAAAATATCCACCTTAAGTTCATTGAATTTTCTTACCTTTGCTTCTTAACTTGATGCGTATGAACGCTCCCTAAGTTCGCCATTGCCTGAACGGATACAATTATTTTAACTATAAGAGCGTTTTACTTTTTACTCAGCATATCCATCATAACTGGCTTACTTTTAGTGATTCATGGAGTTAAAAAAGTCAGCGTTGCTCTTTGTTAAAAGTAGTTTATCACGTAAAAATTCCATTGCTTCAACAGATCCCATAGGATTAAGTATTCTACGCAACACCCATATTTTATTTAGTATAGCCTTATCAACTAATAGCTCTTCCTTCCTTGTTCCGGATTTTGTAATATCAATAGCTGGAAATATACGTTTATCAGAAAATTTTCTATCAAGTATGATCTCAGCGTTTCCTGTACCTTTAAACTCTTCAAAAATCACTTCATCCATTTTTGAACCAGTTTCTATAAGGGCTGTAGCGATGATTGTCAAAGAACCACCATTTTCAATATTACGAGCCGCTCCAAAAAAACGCTTTGGTCTCTGCAGTGCGTTTGAATCCACACCACCAGTTAGAACTTTCCCAGACGAAGGAATAACAGCATTATAGGCACGTGCAAGTCTAGTAATATTGTCAAGTAGAATTACCACATCTTTTTTATGCTCAACCATTCTTTTAGCTTTTTCTATTACTATTTCAGCAAGCTGTACGTGACGGTAAGCAGGCTCATCGAACGTAGAACTTACTACCTCACCTTTTACAGAACGTATCATATCTGTTACTTCTTCAGGTCTTTCATCTATAAGTAACACTATTAATTCTACTTCAGGGTGATTTATAGCTATAGAGTTAGCCATTTGCTGAAGCAATACAGTTTTTCCTGTGCGAGGTGGAGCAACTACTAACGCTCTTTGCCCTTTTCCAAGAGGAGCTACTATATCTATAGCACGCATGCTTAAGCCTTTTTTATCATCACCATTATTACACTCAAGTACTATGCTTTCCTCAGGATAAAGAGGAAGCAAATTATCAAAATGGACGTACTTTCTTAATTCACTTACTTCAGTAGAGTTTATACTTTGAACCTTAGTTAAAGTAAAATATCTTTCTTTATCACCAGGTGGCCTTATTTCTCCATATGCCATATCCCCTGTACGTAAATTAAACTTCTTTATTTGCCCGTTAGAAATATAAACATCATCGGTACTTGGGGCATAATTTGCACTTGCTGAACGTAAAAAACCAAAACCATCAGGCAATATTTCCACTATTCCACTCCCTGTGGTTATGCCTCCTTCTTCACTCATTTTCTTCATTAAGCTGAATATTATTTCCTGCTTTAGCATTCTACCATTGTTTTTACCGTTAGTTAAAATTTTTCTTTCTTCAGCTAACTCCAACAATTCTTCTGCTGTTTTCTCTTTTAATTCGCTCAGATCTAATGTTTTTCTGTTTTTTTCAGTACCTTCATTAGCTATCTGGTTTACTGTATCGTTATTGTGAACTCGTTCACTTGTTTCAGGTTGAGCTGTAACTTTTCCTTTTGCTAAAACATCTTCATTGATTGTTGTCATAATCCTCCAAAAATTTTAATTGATGCTTACTAACCTAAAATGTGACTACAAGATAATAAATTAGACTGAGCTAGTTTTAGTGCGTATTAAGCTTAATTATCATTAAACCCCGTACTTTACTTATATTATACTAATAAACACTAGCAAGTCAAGTTAATTTAATGTTAACAAAGCACAAAAATTTGAGGATTTTCAATAGCTATTCTTTATATTTTTTAACCTTTCTTGCTTCTCTTCTTCTACTTTTGCTTTTTCCACTTCTGCTTCTAAATTTTCTTGGCTACATAAGCCAAGTAGTACAGGATCTTGGGGTTTTATATTTTGCATGTTATGATGAGATCCATCTCTTATCTGCTCAACTGTGTAATTTGTTGTACTAATTAATTTAGCTATAACGTTATTGTCCAAGATAGGAAATTTTTTTACTAGATAATAAATCGCATCAGGTTTATCTCTACGCCTTGCCGTAGAAGCAAAGCCAAGAATGTTACCAATCGCCTTACTCCTTTTTTTTATATTTTTTATAATCAAATTTGGTACACGATTTGGATTTTTTTTGCAATCATCGATTTCTTTTTCAGTAATTATCCCAGAAATAATAGGGTTATATTTTTCAACTTCTATTTCCTCATCAGCTATGTCTTGTACTTCTTCAAGGGCCAACCTGCAGCATTGTGCTATTTGATTAAAAGTTAAACCAGTGTTGTCTACTAACCAAGCAGCTATTTGCATTAGAAACTGTTTATTTCTATCGTTATTGCCCTTAGAAGATTCCATTGACATCAAAAAAGCATCTCCCATTTAAAGTATCCCTTACTGTTATACAGAGCTAAAATATAAACTATTAAAACTAAAAAAGCATTAATTTTGTCATTCAATAACTTTTTGTTTGTCACTTCCTACCTCTGAAGTTAATTAAATGCGCTTACCTTTAAACATATTTCAAATAAAATATTTCCCCTTCTTAAGGTATAGTATAACTCAGTTAAATATATGTTTCTATTTAAGATTAGAGAGTTAAATTTTAAGTTAATATATTGTAATATTATATATATTAGCTAATAAAGCAACAGGTTTACAAGCATTAAATTATCACTATTCTATAATTAACCATTAATTAACTGAGTTTAAAATGAATGTTAAAAATTTTTTCACTAAAGTAACCGTTGTCCTTTTAGCTTGCTTGTTAATCTTCATGGGAATTGGCAACCTTTTATCAGGTGATGATGAAAAAGAAGAGGTAGCTAGGGTTGGAAAAGAAGTTATAACGTCAGATGAGTATAAATCACTATATCAAAATTATGAAAAGCAAATTTCTGGATCTGATGCGAGTAGAGAACAAGTAAAAAAGCTGAAATATGATTTGCTTAACGCACTTATAGAGCAAAAACTATTGTTTAACCTAATTAGTGAGCTGGGGTTGACAGTTGGAGAAGAGTCTATAAAAAACCATATTAAAAACACCAAATACTTTCAAAATGATAAAGGCGAATTTGACAAAAATAAATTCCATGAAACGCTAAATGACCTGCATATGACAGAGAAAGAGTATATAGCAAAGCTAGAGAAAGTTCTGCCTGCAATGATATTCGTGACTTCGTTATTTAAAGATAATTATCCGGTAACTTTTGGCGAGAGAGTTGATGAGCAGATATACAAAAGTCGCTACCAAACTAGAGTAGTGGATATTGTTAAAATAACTGAAGATGCAGTTACAAACATTCCTGAACCAGATGATCAAGCCTTACTTGATTTGTACGAAAGAAATAAATCCCATTTTTATTATCCTGAGTATCGAACTGCGCAATATATTTCCTTAGGCCAAAAGTATTTTGAAGATCAAATCAAGATCTCAGATGAAGAAGTTGATGGTATAATAGAACAACAGGAACTAAAAGATCAAAGAGATATATTCAATGTAATATTTTCTATCAAAGAAGAAGCTGAGACAGCAAGAAAAGCATTTGAGGAGGGTAAAACAAGCTTTGAACAGATAGTAGAAGAGTTTGGCAAAGCAGAACTTGAGGAAACTAGAGTAAATAATATAACTAAGGATTTTTTACCAGAAGATGTGAGGGAAAAGGTATTTGCTCTCAAAGTAGGTGAAGTAAGTGAAGTTTTAGCAAGCAGTTTTGGTTGGCACATAATAAAAGTGGAAGGTGCGCATCAAATCTCTGATGAAGACTTAGTTGATTTAAAAAAAGATATAAAGTCAGTTTTAACTAACCAAAAGTCTTTTGAAAGAGTCAATGATTTCATAAACCAAGTGAACTATAAGATATACAATGGTTCAATAATTGAAGAAATATTGAGTGAATATAATTTACCTATACAAACTATTGGTCCAGTAGATGCGAATGGAAAAGATCAAAACGGTAATAATGCAGGAGATTTTAGTGATTTGATTTCTTTCATTTTTTCGCGAGAAAAGGAGCAGAAAGGTTATTTTAAGGGCGTTGGGGACGCTGTTGTTAGTGTAAAAATCATTGATATCGTTCCACCCAAATTGCAAAGTTTTGAAGAAGGCAGGGCATTAGCGGTAGAGCTTTGGTGTAGTGAGTTTATAAAAGAAAGAATGTTTAAAATTGGGCAAGAGGTTGCAGTTCAACTAAGAGAAAAAACAGATTTGGAAGAAATTCAAGGTGTGGAATTAGTTAAAGGTCAGCAGATGCACCGCAATGAAGTGGATCAACAAAACTACCCCTTTTCTTTTGTAGAAGAGATTTTCAATATGAAAACAACTGGTTCAGTGACAGACCCTATTCAATACAATAATGAAATTATAATAGGTGTTCTAAAAGAAATGCATTCATCAAATGGTAAATTAAACACGCTTGACACCGGAAAACGTGTGATGATATCGCTAAAAGAGCAATTAATTAGCTATCTGGAATCAAAGTATAAAGTCGAAGTTAATCACGCTATACTTGATGATATATAGCCAGATAAGAATTAAATCCTTATAAGAACCTGTTTTACCTCAAACGCATCCAGTGCTCCGAACTTGGACCCAGAAACTTACTAAGTGGCTGCATGATGCAAACTAGATTCCAGTGCCCGGTGCTGGAATGACACCCTACATTATTGGTAATTATATTATAAGGTGCAAAAGTTGTATAATTCATTTGACTTAAAACGGCTCATTGTATAAAATTGTGACTAATATATGAATAAAGGTTAACATGGCAGTTAAAATAAGGTTGGCAAGGTTTGGCGCAAAGAAACGCCCTTTTTATAGGATAGTTGTAGCTGATTCACGAGCACCAAGAGATGGGCGTTTTATTGAGAAAATAGGACAATATGATCCAATGTTACCAAAAGACAATAAAAATCGTGTTGTGGTGAAGGCTGATAGATTAAAACATTGGCTAAGCGTAGGCGCGCAAGCAACTGAAAGAGTACTATGGTTCATTAAAAAAGGCATAGTAACTTTAGAAACAGAAAAGAAGAAAGCAGAGAACGAGAAAGCACAGGGACAAGAAGCATAAGTCTCTTTAAAATGCTAAATACTGATTTAACAAACAGCGATAAATTAGAAGATGTCGTATCTTCTGATTTATCAGCTATGAAGGACTTTATCTTCAAAAATGTCAATGATGAAGGTGCTAAGCTTGCTACTGATATTATATCTCATCTTGTTAGTTCAGGTGGAAAAAAAATAAGGCCTAAACTAGTTTTTATTATATGTAAAATGCTAAACTATTCTGGGGAGGATAGGATCAACGTTGCTGCATCGGTAGAGTTTATACACAATGCTACTTTACTTCATGATGATGTGCTCGATGAAAGTGAGGCACGCCATGGAGTTAAAACAGCGAATAAGATTTGGGGAAATAAATCAAGCATTTTAGTTGGTGATCTATTGTTGACTCTAGCATTTAGATGGCTTATAGAGTGTGGAAATTTAAATATTCTCTCTATTTTATCTAAAGCATCGCATTTACTTGTGAAGGGTGAAATAAAGCAGATGACAACACGTTTTGACCCCCACACAGTCAGGGGAAATTATTTTGATATCATTGGAGAAAAGACAGCATCTTTATTTTCTGCATGCTGTGAAGCTGCATCTACAGTATCTGGTGCAACAAATGACGAAACAGAGAGGCTAAAGAATTTTGGTTTTAATTTTGGTATGGCATTTCAAATAGTTGATGATATGCTCGATTATACTGCTAATCAAGGCACTTCTGGAAAACAAATCGGAAAAGACTTTTTCGAAGGTAAAGTCACCTTACCTGCTATTATAGCATACGAAAAGGGCAGTCCAGCAGAGCAAAAATTCTGGGAAAAATGCTTTTCTTCAGCTAGAGACAATTTTGACCAAGCATTACACTATATTAATCACCATAATGCCATTCAGCTTTCTATGGAAAAAGCTAGACACTACATTAATATGGCGCAAAATAATATTAGTACTTTTTCTGATTCTTTTTATAAAACTACTTTAATTGACTTTTTAAATGCGAGCATAGAAAGACGAATGTAGCTAGCGCTTGATATTTTCAGATTAATTGCTATATATTTATTAGATTCTTAAGGGTAATAATATGTCAGACAGCAGTAAAGAGAAAAAGAAGAAATTTACCGATATGGTAACTGGGCAGAAAGGTGACGACCAACAAAGTGATAACCATAAGCAAACTGATGATTTAAATGAAGATCTCAATACATTAAAAGAACGTGCAGCTCAGCTTGAAGATCATTTACGCCGCGCTGTTGCAGATAATGAAAACGTCAAACGTATAATGCAAAAGCAAATTAGCGATGCAAGTGACTACGCAGTCACAAAGTTTGCACGTGATATGATCGACTCGTGCGACAATTTAAAAAAAGTAATAGAAATTTTGAAAGACGGTGATCCTGTTCATGAAGGAATCAAAGTAGCGCATCAAAAAATTATAAATGATCTAAAAAAACATGAAATAGAAGAAGTAGACCCACTTGGTGAGCTTTTTGACAGTAATTTACACCAAGCCGTTGTGGAAAGAGAGGACGATGAAAAAGAGCCTGGCACTATTATAGAAGTATTACAAACTGGTTATACTATCAAAAATAGGTTGCTCCGCCCTGCAATGGTTATTATTTCTTGCTGATTGTGGAAACGATTAGCAAAACGCATAAGGTACATGTGTAATGACAAGTATTGTCTTTTCAGGTATCCAGCCAAGTGGCGTACTACATTTAGGTAATTATCTTGGTGCAATCAAACAGTGGATAGACTTACAGGATAAATACAAATCTCTTTTTTGTATTGTCGACCTACATGCAATCACAGCAAATAAGCTTCCCGCAAGTGAATTAAAAAGTAATATTTTCAAAACAGCAGCAGCTTATATTGCATGTGGAATAGATCCAGAAAAGTCCATTATTTTTAATCAGTCCACAGTTAGTAGTCATGCAGAACTGGGCTGGCTGCTTGGGTGCTATACACCAATTGGTTGGCTTAATCGCATGACTCAATTTAAAGATAAAGCTGGCAGCGATAAACAAAAAGCCTCTCTTGGATTATATAGTTATCCAGTACTTATGGCTGCAGATATATTGTTGTATCAAACTAAATACGTTCCTGTTGGTGATGATCAAAAACAGCATTTGGAGCTTGCACGTGATATTGCATCAGCTTTTAACAATCATTATAAACTGGATTATTTCATCGTACCTGAAATCTTAACTTTGGATTGCACATCAAGGATAATGAGCTTAAGAGATGGTACAAGCAAGATGAGTAAATCTGACCCTTCAGAACATTCGTGCATTAACCTTGATGATACAGATGACTTAATTGTTAAAAAAATAGAAAAAGCAAAAACAGATTCAATTCTAGGCTTTGATTTTGCTACTTTAGAGTGCCGACCAGAAATAAGCAATTTGATAAACATTTATTCAGTGCTTAGTAATTTAAATGTGGAAAAAGTGTGTGAAGAAGTGAACAAACATGACATGAAACACTTCAAAAAAGAGTTAGCTGATTTAATTATCAGTGTTATATCACCCATACGTGAGGGGATGAATGATCTTTTAAAAGACCAATTCCATTTACATGAAATATTAAAAAAAGGCACAAAGAAAGCAGCAGAAATTGCAACCCATAATATAAAAGAAATCAAGGATATTATTGGATTTGCTCAATATCTGTAAGGTTCCAAAGTGTAGGTATAAATAAATCAGGAAATTTTGTTCACTTTTTTTGTCATCTAAGTAGCTGACACTGGAATGGCTTTGTGTTTGAGGCAAAACCGGCTATAACACTTAACATACTGCCTTTGCAAACAAATGTTCGTACAGTTATGTGTCAGCTACTTCTATGACATCATAGGGCTTGCATGATATCCTTCTTGGTAAAGTAAGAAATCTGTCTCTAGTTTTACTTTACTTTCTTGAGTGGACTTGCTAAACTGATAATACATTAGGTTCAATTAATTTGGTTAAGGGGTGAGTATGATTCCAAAAACATGTAAAGAGGCATTTAAAGTTCTAGGATTATCAGAAGGCGCAAGTATAGAAGAGATTAACAAGGCATATCGCAAACTTGCATTGGAATAGCATCCCGATAAATGGTCAGATAAAAGCCAAGAAGAGCAAAAGACAGCAACAGAAAAGTTTCAAGAAATATCAGTAGCACATGGAATATTAACAAGCGAGATCAGCGAAGAATTCATCAGCAACCAACCTAATTATGACTGGGCTGATAAATTCTCAGAAAACCGTTGTAAAGAATTTCGCAAAAATTGCTACGGTTCGCATTTGAGTAAAGAGGAAAAAGATTTATTTTATGCTCTTGAAACACAAGATCTAGCCCAAACAAAAACTTTGTTAAAAAAAGTTCAGAACATCAATGTACAAACCCAAATTGCTGATATATATACTGAAAATTCAATATTGCACTACATTGTAAAAAACGCTTGCAATGATCCTGAATCCGGTTGGATAGAGCTTCTTGAAGAAGTTTTATTAAAATACAGGGCTAATAACTCAACACCAGTTCATAACAGCATTGCCGATCCATGCTCGATAATTAGCATAATAGATGTTAATATTAAGGGGCAGTGTGGTACCCCTTTGCGTGATGCGTGCATACTAGGCAACCTTGATGTTGTAAATGTGCTTTTAAGGCATGGGGCAGACCCTAACGTATACAAAAAAGGCGATTTCGCACCACTTTGTGAGGCTTTAGAATATGCTTTAAAAACAGGCAAAAATGATATTGCTAAAGCGCTTTTTGCACATGGTGCTAAAGTTGATAATTCAACAGGCCTGATAATTACCGCTCATATTACAGAATATAGTCAGAGTACAATAGAAACATTCTTACCATATACATGTAATTTTTTCAAAAATAAGATGTTAGAATCCATTGTTGAAAGCAATTGTGCAGAAACCGATCATGATATTAAAATTGCAGAATTACTATTAAAGCCAGGCGCTGACCCTGAAACTGTACAGAGCACTCTAGCATTCTCCGTTACATTAAGGTTGGCCCGATCCAAAGGGAAAAGTAAGCTTGAAAAACTATTCACTGAACACAAAGAAAATGTAATTAATAACAATTCACATCCAAAACAAGGTGTTCAGCCACCTATAATAGGTAATACAAAACATAATTCTCCACAAAAACAATCTTTAGGAATTTCTCCACAACACACTAATAATCATTTCCAACCAACTTTAAGATCAGGAGTGCAAAGTGCTCAGCCACATATAGCAGGTAATACAAAACATAATTCTCCACAAAAACAATCTTCAGGGAGGAGCTGGATAATTATAAGCTCAGCATTATTGTTTGGTGCTATAGGAGCCACACTAGCTGCAATGGGAATTATACCTAAAATTGTTGCTATTGGAGTAATTGCAACTGTTGTGTTGTCAGGAATCGCTGGTGCTATAGTAGGTGGCGTAGCGGGATATCTTGTTGATGTGGCGATAAATCAATGCCATGGTAATACAGTTAATCAGCAGTGTGCAGCTCAGTAGTTCAATAATAAGACCAATCCGGTAAAGAAGCATTTGTAGGAGTGGAAACGATTTTTTGATTTTTCTTTACTAAGTCTACTAAATATAGTTTAGAGTTGCTTGGTGATTCTGTTCTTGTAAAAATGATTTCTCTGCCATTTGGTAGCCATGCCGGAGATTCAATTTTATGCCCCTCTGAAAGCAGACGTTCTTCTTTGCCATCTGGCTTCATAACTCCTATGTAAAATTTTTCCGACTGAATCTTTGTAAAAGCTATCAGATCTCCTTTTGGCGACCAAACAGGCGTAGCATATCTTCCACTTCCAAAACTAATTCTTTTAGGTTTTTTACTTTTGTTAGTAAAATCGATAACGTACAGTTGCTGACTTCCACTTATATCAGAACTAAAAACCATATACTTTTGATCTGGAGAAAAAGAGGGAGAAGTGCTTATAGCTGAGCCTTTAGTAATTTTTTTTGTTCGTTTACTACTTAAATCTAAAGATAATATATTCGTTTTACCACCCAATGAGTGGGAAATTAAAAGAGATTTACCATCAGGAGAAAATCTTGGTGCAGAAACAACTCCTTCAAATGTGCTGATCATTGATTCAGTGTTATCTTTTAAATTTTTTAATATTATATAACTTTTACCATTTGCATATGAGATATAAACAATACCCTCTCCATTTGGTGAGAATCTCGGTGTTGACACAAATCTATCGCCATTTGTTAAGTATTTTATATTACTTCCATCTTGATTCATCACAGCAATTTTACGCACAGATTTGTAATTGCTATCTTTTTCTTCAGCGATATACGTGATTTTTGTGTTGAAGTGCCCTTTCTCACCAATCAATCTATCATGTATCACACCCGAAACAAGGTGACCAATTTTTCTCCAGTCTTTTGCTGGAAAAACAACTGACTGAGTAAGTAATTCTCTTCTTGTAAAAGTGTCAAACAAACGAAATGATAGCTCTAATGCACTACCAGATACTTCGCTTAAACTTACTGTGACTACAGTATCGCTTTTCCAAGATTTAGATTCAGTTTCTACGTCACGTTTTACATTAAATAAGCCACAATTAGATAAATTTGTTCCTATTACCTTTGCAATATTTTCGCTTAATTCGCTTTCCAGCGCTGTTTTACATGTACATTTAGATATAACAAGACCAATGTTACCAACACTGCTTTTTTTTATATCAACATATAAAGCAGCTTTTGTAAAATAAGGAATAAATAACGAAATAAATAACACCAGCTGAACGAATAACTTCATTAGACTTCCTGCTTTGCTCTCTATCATCCCAGCAAACGTTTACTTTTGAAGGTAAACTGCACAACAAACGACGTCATGAAAGTAGCTGATACACAACTGTTCGAACTTCTCGTGTTACAGTAGGTGACATTAACCTCTGATGTCATCCCAGTGCTTGACACTGGAATCCAGTTTTCTGGCAATTTCATCGACAATGTTGTATAGTGTGCTTGTTTACAATCAATTTTGCTGGATTCCAGTGGGCTTTGTTGCATAGCAACCGAAAAAATCTGGTGGCTACTGACAAAATTCATTATAAATAACCATTTAACTGTTGAAGAAAAAATATGCCACAGAAAATGAAAGTCAGTAACCAAAACGAATATAACAAATTCCTTGAAAAAAGGGGAAATATTTTTCGTTACATCGATGAAGCTATCGAAAATTGGTATGAAAATAGTCCAAAAATGCAGGGCGGCAACTATATTTACAGTGATAAAGTCGTAATTTTGGTACATATAATTGTCAATCTTTTTAGAATTGGTTTAAGACAAACGGTGGGGTTTATAAAAGGATATCTGCAACAAATAGGAAAAAATTTGGCAGTTATCAGCTATTCACAAGCATCAAGAAGGTTTAAAAACTTAATATTAAGATAAATGATTGCAGGGTTGATAAAAGCAACATGGAAAATATTGAAATTATCATAGATAGCACAAATATCAGCATTTACAGTAACACTCCTGGCCACAGTAAGGAAAACAGTGCAGATAGAAAGTACCGAAGCTACGAGCAAGTAAGAAAGTTACATGTTATGTTAAGTGTGAATAGTAAAAAAGCTATAGCTGCAAGATACAGTAATGGCGTCTACTCTGACCACTATGGAGCTTGCGATTTGCTTGAAGAAGTTAATTTTCAGCACAAAATAAAAGCATTATATGCAGATAGGGCATACGATAGGCACAAACTTTATAAATTGTGTAAGAAATACGATATAAAGACAAAAGTTCTACCAAAAAAGGATGCAGCAGAACATTCAAAAATAGATTATATGTCTGACAGAAATGCTGCTATTAGGTTAATAAAATTATATGGACAAGATGGTGTAAAAGAGTGGAAAAAGGAAGCAATTTATGGAAAGAGATCTTACATAGAAGGATTTTTCTCAAGGTTGAAGCAAGTATTTGGATTTAGCTTTAGGAATAAATCTGAAGTAAATCGTGAAAAAGAATTACTAATTAAGTGCTATTTGCTCAACAAATTCACTGATATTGGTATGGCTAAATTTGAAATCATTACATAAATTTGTCGTAAACCATCACTGCTTAAGGTGCTATGCAACAAAGCCATCCCAGTGTCAAGCACTGGAATGACACCTTTGTGTTTGAGGTAAAATCGGCTAACACACTGCCTCTGCGAACAAATGTTCGTACAGCTGTGTGTCGGAGCACTGGGATGACACCCCATAAGTGTTGAAAGTATCAAAAATAACGTGATATGAGATGATCAACGGCATGTAAATTACCTCCCGACAGTAAAACAATCGAACGTATAAAAGAGTCATTTAGATCCAATGTGAATTGCAGTAATGCTATTTTGAACCCATGTAGATTATTTTTGATTTTATAAACAAGAAATAACAAAGCCGATCATGTAAATATACACCTTCATGCCATTCATAGTATGGCTTAAAAAGTGCTTATATCCAAGATTTTGCTTTATAAATTTAAAGAACACTTCTATATCCCATCTGCGCCTATATAGCTCTGTTACTTCATAAGCTGGCATTTCAAACAAGTTTGTCAAAAACCATATTTCATCTCCAATTTTATTTCTGATTTTTATTAGCCGTAGATCATGCTTTTCTGCCACTTTACCTCGTGCACGATAAAGATTAACTATTATATCTTCTAAAATCTCTGATCCATCCGATTTTTGTTCTCTTATAACTTTGTTCCTGCTTATAACATCATGTTTTCTTCCTACTTTAACTCTTGTGATAAATTTGTACTCCTTTTCATCAAATTCGGCAAAAGTTCCAACTTTTCTGATTCCTCTATCAAATAATAAAATATCCTCTTTTTCAACTTTAGCTTCATTAATTGCTCTCACTAATGCTATATCTTCACTACTTTCTTCTTGTCCTTTACAAAATCTTATACTTGTCGGCAATTGATCCTTTAATCCTACACTCACTTTAACTTGACTGTCGTTACTTTTACCGCCTATTTTTAGCCCATCTTTTATGAGATATCCCGATAAATTTATGATCGTCGAATCAAATTTATGTAAGTTATTTGATGTTTTTTGGGGTAATAGCTTTTTAATCTTGCTCATCAAATCAATATATACTCCCTTAAAATATTCTGGATTTATAACTTTTAACCTTTTTGACAAACCACTGTATGTTACTGTACTTTTATCGCTATTCTTATCCATTATACACCTGTTTATTACCATTTCTAGCGCTCTTAGGCTTGTTTTTTGCCCCATTAATATTAATTTCATTAGACCTTTAAATATAATCTTGCCCAACAATTTAGTATTACATTTATCTACTTCACTTAATTTTCCTAGCCTTTCTAAATCCTCATCTTTTATTAAATTTAGTACTCTTTCTATTTGATCCATTATTGCCTCCATTTTCTTGCAATAATAGTTCTTTATGTCTTTTTTGTGTTACTTTCAACACTTATGGATGACACCCCTACCGGCAGGGATTGCTCTAAAATCACAACGTTCATACAGTTGTGTGCTTGACACTGATTTTTTTTATGGATTCCAGCATTGCATGCTGAAATAACATCAAAGAATACATTGTTAACTTCTTACTCAAATAATGGTTAATAAAAGAGGTATATTTCTATACCTGTTCTATCTGGACTTCAATTATAGGTCTTTTTAGTAAATATTCCTTTAAGATACTAAATATTGAACTTTCAATCTTATTTCTTATTTTTTTTGTCGGCTGTAAACTAAACGCTGACTCAACCTTCTTTATGATCCTTTGCATAATAGCTGCATCTTCTGGCGCTTCGAAAACACCAGGTGCAAATACTTTTGGTTTAGCAAGCAATTTATTTTTCTTGTTTACAACTGCTGTCACTACAATAGCTCCAGCATCTCTCATTTTCTTACGCATTTTTATAACACTGCACTCCGGATGACGTAGCAACATACCATCAATACCAAAGTAGTCAACATCGATTGAATCAACTTTTTCTCCGTTCTCCAAATTAACAATATCACCTGGTGCAATCATTATTGCTTTTGCCACACCGCACTCTTTAGCAAATTTTACATGTGCATGCGTGTGAATATATTCGCCGTGAACTGGAATAGACATCTTCGGTTTTATTAAAGAATACATTTCCTTTAGCTCTTCTCTTGTTGGATGCCCAGAAGCATGAACATGCTCTGTTTTTTCAGTAACAACTTCTACCCCCATCTCAATAAAGGCATTGAGCATGTTGTGCGCACGAGTTTCATTTCCAGGAATGATTTTTGACGAAAAAATCATGGTATCACCTTGCTGCATTTTAAATGCTTGATGACTCTTAGCAGCAAGTCTTGCGGTAGCTGCCAGTGGCTCACCTTGACAACCTGTGCAAAGTAGCACCAGTTTTTCCCTTGGAAAATTTACTGCTTCCTTTGCTTCTAGAAACTCAGGAGAATCAGTTAAATAACCACTATCTTGCGCAACTTTCACTATTCTCCATAAAGATCTACCAAGTAAAACTACTTTTCTATTTAGTACTTTTGCAGCTTGGCTTATCGTTTCAATTCGTGCCACATTTGAAGCAAATAGCGAAACAGCAACTAATTTTTTAGACCGCTTTATTATGTTATAAATATTATTATAAATTTCACCTTCTGACTCAGGGTGATGCTTGCTTAATATATTGGTTGAATCGCAAATTGCTGCAAGCAGATTACCTTTATCGCCAATTTCTTTTAAACGCTCCATATTGGAAGTTAATCCAACAACAGGTTTTGGATCGAATTTCCAGTCTCCAGTATGAAGTGCACTACCCATTTCAGTGCTAATTAATATTGAATTTGCCTCAGGAATTGAATGAGTTACATTTATAAACTCAACGGTAAAAGGACCCAAATTTATGCTGCCATTTATGTCTACCTCTTTCACAGGTACCACACCTTCCAATCGAAACTCCTTTAGTTTCTCCTTGAGAAAATTAACCGTAAACTTTGTTGTATATATGGGGCACTGCAATTCTTCCCACAAGTGGGGCACTGCACCGCAGTGGTCCTCATGTGCATGTGTAATTATTATTCCAAGTAAATCTTTTTTTCTTTGAGCAATAAAATCCACATCAGCAATGAGCAGCTCAACACCTGGCATAGTTTCATCTGCAAAACCGATACCAAGGTCGATCATAATCCACTTGCCTTGGTAATGATATAGGCTAACATTCATCCCGATTCTTCCTACTCCTCCAAGAGGAAGAAATAAAAACTCATTTTTGTTTATATTCATTAAATTTAAATTATTAAAACCTGAGAATAGCAAAACTTCGACCTTAAATAAAGAAATTTATTGCTTTTACATAGTTTTAAGGAACTGAGAAGTCTCTGTTGGCTAATAATAACACTATTGTTAAGTTTTCCATTAATAAGATCAAAGAATTGCAGGATTAAATGAAAACCCGTAAACAGTTACCCCTTCATGTCATTTAGCAGATTTCTTATTTTTTTTTTACTTTACTAAAAAACCCTTCAGATTGCTGTTGTACACTTGCATTTTCCTCTTCTTCAAGCGCTTTTAATAGCTCAATTTGCTTTTTAGTTAAATTCTTTGGATTTAAAGTCTCAACTATTACCTGTACATACAAATCACCACGAACATGTGAGTTCATATATTGCATACCCTTCTCCTTACAACGTAACTTGGTACCAGTTTGAGTGCTCTCTGGAACTTTTACTTTTATTTTAGCTCCATCAATTGATTGTACATCGATTTCACCACCAAGCACTGCTAGTGTCATCCTTATAGGCACTTTACAGTGTAAATCTGCTTTATTTCGAGTAAAGATTTTATGGGGAACTATTTTCACGTATACGTATAAATCTCCACTTTTTCCACCTCTTGCTCCAGCTTCTCCTTTACCACTTACCCTTACCTTAGCTCCTTCTTCTATGCCTTTTGGAATTGAAACGGATATATTTACTTCATCTCTTCTACGTCCACTTCCACCACATTTCTTACATTTATTTCGTATTATTTCTCCTTCCCCATAGCATGTAGTACATGTTCTTTCGATGGTAAAAAAGCCTTGTTGAGTTCTAATCCTACCGCTTCCCTGGCATGTGTGGCACTGAACTGGTTTAATTGCTCCTTCGCCACCTGTGCCTTGGCATGTATCACATTTTACATTTGTCACATAATGTATAGGCGCTTGTATTCCTTTAAATGCATCTTCCAAGGTAATTTCAAGATCATAACGTAGGTCTGCTCCAGATACTCCTGTTCTACTTCTTTTTGCTCTCGATCTACTTGCACCACCACCGAATCCTCTACCAAAGAAGTCATTGAATATGTCGCTAAAATCTCCTGCAGAGCTGAAGCCTTGAAATCCACCAGAAGCACCTTCGTGGCCATAACGATCATAGCCTGCCCTTTTCTCAGAGTCAGATAGAACTTCATATGCAGCTGTTACTTCTTTAAATTTTTCCTCTGCTTCTTGATTGCCAGGATTTCTATCAGGATGATATTTTAACGCTAATTTTTTATACGCTTTTTTTATCTCATCAATACTGGCATTTCTGCCTACTTCCAACAGATCATAGTAGTCTTTTTTGCTCATATATAATAGTTTAGTGTTTAACCTTTAAACATAGGTATTGCATATATTAATTTCAAGTGTGACTTCTGTTTCCTATAAAATGTGGTGCACCCTGAGCGACTTGAACGCCCGACCTTTTGATCCGTAGTCAAATGCTCTAATCCAACTGAGCTAAGGGTGCTTTCATAAAGTTAACTTTAGCAGATTTTGTAGCTTGATTCAATTGATTTGGCTAAAAATAAAACTGTTAATTTTTATCACGCGTGAAACCTGCAAAAAATTGCATTTGCTTTCTTAAGAATCATTTTATGGTCAAGCCCACAACTATACGAACATTTGCTTTTGTTAAGTACAACAAATGGTCAGCGCGTGACTGTGGCCCTACCCAGAAAAAGTAGAGAGAAAGTTAAGAGAATTTTGTCATGAAAATGATGAATCAAAAAGTTCAGGAATGCAATAGTTAATAGTAGAATGACGTCGTTGTTTATTATAAAAAATTTCTATATACTCAAATATGGCAGTTCTGGTTTGTTGTGCAGAGTGTTGCGAAGTATCAATAAGTAACTCCCTCTTAAGTGAACTAAAAAAGCCCTCCGCAACGGCATTATCGTAACAACAACCTTTGTGACTCATGCTAGATATGACACTTTTTGTATCCAATAGATATTGATAATTTTTTGAAGTATATTGTGACCCTTGATCGCTATGTAACAGTAGATCTTTAGCGGGTTTGCGCTTATTAACAGCCATCAACAAAGCATCTACAACTAGTTGTTTAGCCATTGTATGACTCATTAACTACCATGCGTGAGAATTATTGCTGCCAACAACCTTCCTTGGTTTTTATATAAGCAATCCCATACTTTATTTGGTTGCTCAGTGATAAAATTTTGATCTAATATATTAGGAGCAACAACCATATTATTTGGTTGTTTTTTAGTTTTAAATCTTCGTCTAAGTTTGGCTATAATGCCATTTTCCTGCATAACATTTTGCACTGTTTTGATGTTATAATTTTTGCCTAAAGCTTTTATGGATTTTAGGGCTGTGTTGTGATGCTTTTTTGAATATCTCCTAGAAGCTCTTCTCTTGCTAATTCTTTATTGTTTTTTTCCTTAGCAACCCATTTATAATAACCACAAGCAGATACATCTAAAAACCTGCATAATTCCTGTATTTTATAGCAGTTTCTATGTTCTTTTATAAAAGAATATTTTACTCTTTTTGGTTGGCCAGGGCTTTTTTTAAAATGTCTCTCTCTCGTTACTCTTGCTAGTTCTTTCTTCAAATCAAACCTTTCTTTGTCATAAGGAGCCAATTTTCCTTTGCCTGGCTACTCCAGACATTTTTTCATTATATTTTCTTGCTTAACAAATCGCCACTTATACCCAGATCCCTTGCTATTTTTGCTGATGGTTCTTTTACTAGTTTTATAGCTTCCAATTTAAACTCTGTTGTATATTCTCTTCTATTTGTCATATTACACCTCTTTGAAAAAACGTTTTATTTTACTTCAAAATCGTCTTAACTTTCTCTCTACTTTTTCTCCTATGATTGTTGTCCAATAAAAAATTCAAATTTTGTGAAATCTTTAAAAACCCAGTCATTTTTAAGAGTATAGAAAATAGTTGTAAGAGCCTGTTCATAATCTTTTCAGAAGTAAGGCAGTGAAAGCCAGAACGACCATTTGTAGGCTAGTATTGAGTTTTCGCTCACAATTTTTCCACAATCTTCTACATTTTTCTAACCAAGCAAAAGATCGCTCCACAACCCATCTTTTGGGCAATACAACAAAGGAATGTAATTCATTTCTTTTTATCACTTCAACGGTTGCACCAATAATCGTTTTTATTTGAGTTGCAAAATTCTCTCCAGTATAGCCTGCATCAACCAGTACATTTTTAACTCCTGAGAGGTTTTCTTTTGCATTTTCGACCATTCTCACAGCACTGCTACGGTCAGTTATCTCTGCTGTTGTTATATAAATTGCATGCTTGCGTATCTACTGCAATATGGCGTTTTATTCCTGAAATCTTTTTGCCTGCATCATAGCCTTTTTCTTCAGCAGTATCTGCATTTTTTACACTCTGTGCATCAATTATGCAGAAGCTGGTTTTTTCTTTCCGACCATTGTTTTGTCGCAACTATTTTTTTTTAACACCAGCTCCAGAACACTTTCTTTATCTGCATCTGGTTTTTCACTCCACTTCTTAAAATAGTCGTAACAATTGCGCCATTTTGGAAACTCTTTTGGTAGCATTCTCCACTGACAACCGCTTTTCAGAACGTATAACACTTCACAAAATACATCATACAAATCAAGTTTTCTTGGTTTTGTTTTTTTTCTACAGGACTCTAGATCTGGTAACATAATCTCAAATCTTTCCCGACTTATATCACTTGGGTATAAACTCCTCATATATCCTAACTTATATACATTATCTCTTAGTTTATTCCTTTCTTGAGATCATGTACAGGTTCTAAGAGAAATCGTGAGGTGGGTGGCCAAATTAGGAGGGTTTTTAGCCCGCAAAAATGACTTAGCTATAGCTCTGTGGAAGGGATGGAAACGTCTCTTTGATTTAGCAGAAGGATGAAGACTTGCTCATGAATTCTATACTTGTGGGTAATAGTAAGGTTCGGAGAGGGGCTGTTGGAAAAGTACTTAACAAGTAACTCGCTGGCTGCCCACTCTACCACAAGTCCGGTTTTGAAGTCGAGTGGGGAGAGGTGACTTTCCTCACTTAGACGACTGTGCTTGACACTGGAATGACAAGAAAAGTGGCGCTGAAATGATATCGTTTACTATGTAACATCGTATCATATTAAAATGTTCGTACAGTTAACGGTTTGCACTAGCTATAGCCACCTTATTCTCCGAATAGTTAAAAAATCAGTAGAAAGTTACTGTAAGTTTATGTATCTTGAGGTTATGATTGTTAAAAATACGTGATGTATGGACAATTTCATCAGAGTTAAGGGCGCAAGGGAACATAATCTGCAAGGTGTAGATGTCAATATACCGAAAAATAAGCTAGTTGTTATAACTGGGCTAAGTGGTTCTGGCAAGTCTAGCCTCGCTTTTGATACAATTTATGCGGAAGGCCAACGCCGGTACGTTGAAAGCCTATCAGCTTACGCGCGTCAATTTCTCAACATTCAGGATAAACCAGATGTTGAGTCGATTACAGGTCTCTCTCCTGCAATATCTATCAACCAGAAATCGATCTCAAAAAATCCAAGGTCAACAGTTGGAACTGTTACCGAAATTTACGATTACTTGCGCTTAGTATATGCACGAATAGGAGTTCCTTATTCACCTGCAACTCAATTGCCAATAACAAAACAAACGGTGTCTCAAATTGTAGATACTATAATTGCGTTACCTTTAGAAACTAAAATATATATACTTGCCCCTGTTGTGCGTGGTAGAAAGGGAGAACATCTCAAAGAGATATTGGAAATTAAAAGACAAGGTTACGTAAGGTTCAAAATAGATGGTGAAGTGTACAATGTAGATGACTTGCCTAAACTCGATAAGAACAAGAAACACGACATTTTTGTGATTGCAGATAGAATATCAATATTGGGCGATATAGGAAATCGACTGCCAAGTAGTATAGAATCCGCACTAAAACTTGGTAATGGTCTAATGTATGTAGAAGTAGTAAACCTACCTGACAACCATAATTCTGAGTATAACAATGGCCAAATTCTGACTTTTTCAGAGAATTTTGCATGCCCCGAGTCTGGTTTCACTCTTGAGGAAATAGAACCAAGATTATTTTCTTTTAACAGCCCTTACGGTGCATGCGGTTCATGTAATGGGCTTGGTAAAAAGCTGGCTGTTGATGTAAAACTGATAGTGCCAGATGAAACTCTTTCAATATCTGAGGGTGCTTTAAAGCCAGTAGGGCAGGCAGCACGCCAAATGCACACAAGTTATGGATTTCTAAAAAGTGCAATTCTATCACTGGTTGAAAATTGTAAATTTAGCCTTGATGTTCTGTGGAAGAACATAGATCAAGAAGTAAAAGATATGATACTCTTTGGCTCTGATAAATTTCAAGGTTTGGTCAGTATCCTAGAACGTCAGATGGATTATGATGAAACGCTTGTTGAGCGATATTGCTCTGTCACTCACTGTAAGGAATGCACTGGCTATAGATTGAAAAAAGAAGCGCTTACAGTAAAAATTGATAGCAAACATATAGGTGAAATATCAGGGCTCAGCATCGATGAATCCCTTAAGTGGTTTGAAAATTTGCCAGACAAGCTCACAGAACAACAGAAGCAAATCTCAAGTAAAATATTAAATGAAATAATCAAGAGGCTAGCATTTTTAAAGAATGTAGGGTTGAATTACCTAACGCTTGATCGAGAATCTAGCACTCTCTCTGGCGGCGAGAGTCAGAGGATCAGACTTGCTTCACAAATTGGCTCTGGTTTAACAGGAGTGCTGTACGTGCTTGATGAACCCTCGATAGGCCTTCATCAATGCGATAATGATCGGTTAATTGCTACACTGAAAAACTTGAGAGACATGGGTAACACTGTAATCGTTGTTGAGCATGATGAAGATACAATAATGGCTGCTGATTATGCGATTGATATTGGTCCTGGAGCTGGCGTAAATGGTGGAAAAGTTGTTGCAGAAGGAACACCAGACCAGGTGCAAAGAAATTCAGGGAGCATAACAGGGCAATATTTGAGTGGAGAGAAAAAAATTTTAATTCCAAGGAGAAGAAAGCAAGCAACTCAGTTCATAAAAGTAATAAATGCATGTGAAAATAACTTAAAAAATGTGAACGTTAAATTTCCTATAGGGAATCTTATTTGTGTTACTGGAATATCAGGAGGGGGAAAATCAAGTTTAGTCATAGAAACGTTATATAAATATTCAGCACATAAGATATATCATTCGTCTGCACGGTATGGTCGGTGTGATAGAATAGAAGGTCTTGAATATATAGATAAAATTATAGAAGTTGATCAGTCGCCAATTGGTAGAACTCCGGCGTCAAATCCAGCAACATATGTTGGTATGTTCACTCATATAAGAAATTGGTTTGCAGGTCTTTCAGAGTCAAAAGCAAGGGGATATAATATAGGCCGGTTTTCATTTAATACCAGAGGGGGAAGGTGTGAGGCTTGTAAAGGTGATGGGCACTTAAAGATAGAGATGCATTTTCTACCGGACGTTTATGTGAAGTGTGAGCAGTGTAAAGGGCGAAGGTATAATCGGGAAACATTGGAAGTTACTTATAAAGAAAAATCAATCTCTGATGTGCTTGATATGACGATAGATCAGGCTTGTGATTTTTTTGAAAACCTTCCAATGGTAAAAGAAAAGTTGGTTTCTTTGCAGGAAGTAGGGCTTGGCTATATAAAACTCGGACAGTCGTCAACAACGTTGTCTGGGGGTGAAGCACAACGAATAAAGCTGTCCAAAGAGCTATCAAAACGATTTACCGGAAGAACATTATATATTCTTGATGAGCCAACAACTGGATTACACTTTGAAGATATAAATAACTTACTAAAAATACTCCATAGATTAGTCGATCTGGGAAACACTGTTATAGTTATCGAGCACAATTTGCACGTTATAAAAACTGCAGATTATATAATAGACATCGGACCAGAGGGCGGAATAAAAGGCGGAGAAGTGATTGCTACTGGAACTCCAGAAGAAGTGGCAAAAATTCCAGAAAGTGTTACAGGCAGGTATCTTAAAACGTATTTATTATAAACTATTTCTTAATTATATTAGGCTACGTTGCATATTTATGATTTGGAGATGAGAATGTCAGTATATCAATATTTTAAAAGATATGCTAAATATGGAATTGTGCCTGCTAAGGAAGTAAAAAATCACACACCAGTTCCAGAGAATAGTTTCTATAAATCTGTACGTTACGTTGATAATGTGCTAGGACCTGTGAAAGATGTAATTTGTGGCGTTGAGAGTAAAGACAATTATAACAAGTATTATCAAGATAATGATAAATGTGAATACGTGGGCCACAGAGCAGAGGGAGTGTATTCATTGTGTACACTGGGTGCTGTTTTAGCAGCCAACATAATATTGCAACCTTTATTTTTGATAGTGGCATGTTTGTCATACTTTCCAGTCAAGTTATTGTCAAAAATAACAGGGGACTATTGTTTTAAAACGGATACAAAATCATTCGTTAATTATTCAAACATATTTTTAGAAATGGGGCAAGATTGTGCTAATGCAGTAGCTAGAGTATTTAACAAGATTGTAAGTTATGCTTGCGCTGCTATCATTTGGGCTGCCGCGTCAATCATAACGCCACTTGTGTGGGCTTGTGACAAAGTGCAAAGTAAGTTGAGTGAAGTACAGAAGCCAGAAAAACATCAATTTTTATCTAAGGATAATTCAAAGACTACTTTAGTCAATGGTATACCACAAACTGAGTTATAAGTTCTGCTTTTATAACACTCAGCAGTTTGAACTATATTGAAATGAAATAAAAAGTGAAAGGGTGTAAACCTAAGTTACTTTAGCTATACTATATAAATTTTATAATATATTTAATGAATTGTGAACCTTCTCTTACTAAAAAAAGCTACAAATCTCATATTTCCAAACGTATGCGTAAGTTGCGAGTGTATCATTGATGAAAATCTTAATCTGTGTAGTGAATGCAACAAAAAAATCAATTTTCTAACTAAGCATTACTGCAATGTTTGTGGCGTAGTAATCTCAGACAATATTTATACGTGTGGTAAGTGCATCATCAATCCTCCACCGTTTAAAGTAATAAGATCAGTTTTTGCTTATGATCAACATAGTAAAAACATGATTATAAATTTCAAATTTTTTGATAATTTGAATTACGTAAAAATCTATGCAAAGTGGATACACCAAGCTAATCAGGACACGTTTCAGAACGCAGAGGTCATAATTCCTATACCGTTACATAAAATGCGCTTGTTTAAACGTAAATATAATCAAGCAGCACTGCTTGCAAAAGAGTTGAGTAAGTTGTCCAATTTATCCTATACGCCATTTGCAATAAAACGTCTTCGCCATACTGCGCCTCAAGCTGGTCTTTCACTTAAACAGCGTGAAAAAAACTTAAAGAAGGCTTTTAAAACAAGCAATAAAGAAATTATCAAAAATAAAATCGTGATATTAGTTGACGATGTGGTAACAACCGGAGCGACTGTAAGATCTTGCTCTCAAGAAATTTTAAACTCCGGTGCAAGAGAAGTGAGAGTGCTATCACTTGCAAGAACAGTGAATGATTGTGAAAATCAGTATGTTAAGGCATGATTTTTAATAACCTCAACATCACTGAACTCAAAGGTTTGATTCCCTATGATTTGAAATCTTTCGTGCCCCTTTCCTGCAACTAGCAGAATCATACCCTCGTTATAGGCAATATCTATGCCTTTCTCTATAGCTTCTCTTCTATTTCCTATCTCCAGTGCATCAGGGCAATGTAGTAAAATACCACGAAGAATTTCTGCCGGATTCTCATCACGCGGATTATCATCTGTGATTATCACTTTGTCTGCATACATTTGTGCTATTTTACCCATTTCTGCACGTTTTGTTCGATCACGATTTCCACCACAACCAAAAATCAGGACTATTTTTTTATTAAAGTGCCATTTTAAAGACAACAGGGCTTGTTTAAGCGCACTTGGAGTATGAGCGTAATCCACGAATGCAAAAGGTTTCACTTTTTCCATTCTTCCTGGTGGAGAAACGAGTTTACCTATAGATATTTCTCTGTAATTCAGTCCAGACGAGGTAACTATACCCATTACACATAGCAGATTATATGCCTGAAATTTTCCTAAAACTGGAAAAAACATGTCATAAATTTCATCGCCAATTTTAATTGTAAGATGTTGACCATTAGGGGTTGGTGTTTGCTCTAATAAAGTAATATCAGAGCCTGTTTTTCCATAGGTGATAATTTTGTTGCTGCGTTTTTCAGCTATCTTAAGCAACGCGTAGTATTCATCTATATCCGCATTTAAAATCGCTGTTTTTCCTTCTGGTAATACTTCGTAAAATAACCTTTTTTTAGTTTCTAAATATCCACCAAGATTTTTATGGTAATCTAAATGATCTTGCGAGAAATTAGTAAAAGCTGCAGCACTCAACTTTAATCCATGGATTCTGTATTGATCAATTCCATGACTTGATGATTCCAACACTAAGTGTTCTACATTTATACCACGCAATGTTGCGTAAAGGTCATCTGCACCTGGAGTGGTAAGACTGTTGCTATTATCTTTTCTGCCATTATTGATGCATGTTCCAAGTGTTCCAATAGACGCCGCATTATAGCCAGAGTTTTGCCAGATCTGGCGGCAAAATTCTACTACTGAAGTTTTACCATTTGTACCAGTTACAGCAGCAACATATTTGGGCTGTTTGAATTGATAAAACCTGCTGACTATTTCGCTGTATATTTCTTGAGGGTTTGGGTGGAAGATACAGATTCCAGCATCACGCGCTGGAATGATACCAAGGCTTGCAGCTTCTGTTATGCAATCACTTGCAATTATCGCTTTAGCTCCACAAGATAATATCTGATCTATGTAAATCCTATCCCTTTCTGACACACAAACAAAAAGATAACCTTCCTTGATTTTCTTGGGATTACATGTAACACCCTTGACTTCAATATCAAAGTCAACATCAATGATACTATGCAGTAATTCTCTCAGTTTCATGCTTTACTCTGCCAGCTTTGATATTCGAACATGGCAACCTTGCTAGTGCAGCATTTAAATCAGAGATTAAATCTTCAGGATCTTCCAGTCCACAAAATATCCGTATAAAACTTCCACCATAGTCTGAACTCATTACGGATCTTGACATAGATCTACGATCTATTGGTAATATCAAACTGTCGCACCCTCCCCAAGAAGCACCGATACCAAAAATTTTCATGTGATCAACCATGCAGCTTAGTTCTTCACATGAATATTCTCTATCTAGTGCTATACTGAATGTGCCGCTTGCTCCTTTGAAGTAACTTTTCCATAATTCGTGTTGAGGGTGGGAGGGAAGTGCTGGATACAAAACTTTTTTGATTTTTGAATGTTTTTCTAGCCACTTTGCCACTTCCATTGCTGTATTTTGGTGCCTTTTCATACGTGTGTACAATGTTCTAAGTCCCCTATGTGCAAGGTAGCAGTCGTGCGATTGAATGGTTACTCCATAATTTTTATAGCTCTCATAAAGCAATTTAAAAATTTCACCTTCAGCAATAATAGCTCCCATAACTAAATCTGAGTGACCGGCTAGATACTTTGTCACTGCATATAGTGCAACATCAATTCCATAATCAAGCGGCTTAAATAACAAAGGAGTGGCCCATGAATTGTCGCAAACGGTTACGATTCCACGTTCTTTAGCAACTTTTACTATATGCTCTATATTCGAAATCTCAAACGTTACAGAACCAGGAGTCTCAATCATTATCAATGAAGTATTACTCTGAATTAAATCAGTTATATCCTGTGTTGGATCATAAAAAGTTACTTCTATTCCTCTTTTTGGTAGCTCATTTTCGGCAAATCTCTTAAGTCGGTAATAACTATTATCTTGTATCAAGACATGCGAACCCGCTTTAGTGAAAGTCAAAATAGCAAAAGTAAGTGCAAACAATCCGGAAGGATAGATTAATGCTTGTCCCCTACCCTCAACTTCAGCAAGCGCATTTGAAAGATAATGAACAGTGGGAGTACCAACATTACTATAGCTGTAATCTCTTGCAACACCATCGTTGATTACATCGTATATACTTTCTCCATTTGCAGCATTTAAGTAGTCTTTGTAAGTAGGAAATAATATGGTAGAAGAATGATAAACTGGCGGGTTCATAGAACCTTTATAGTCATTAAATTTTCTTCCTGCTTTAACTAATAAAGACTCTTCCTTCACATTTTTATTCTTTATTTTTTAAATTGTACTCATTTTGCGTATACAAGTGAAGAGAAATTGCATGTATTAGCTCTATCTTACTCTTTAATAATTCATAAATCAATTTATGCCTTTTGAGAGTGTTCATTCCGATAAAGCTGTCAGATATTAATATTAGCTTGATATGTGAAGGTAGTGTTGAAGATGAAGCAAAATAATGATCAGCATGCTTTGCTGATTCATCGATAATGTTGATATCAATTACATCTATCGAATCGCGTATCTTTTCTTCTATTGCCTTAATAATGTCCATAATGGTTTCTTTAAGCAACAATACGCTCCCTTGTCATCCCAGTGTCAGCTACTCGGATGACAGGAAAAGTGATCACAATTACTTATTCTCTTCTTTATTATCTATGTCTTGATAATCAGAATCTACTACTTTTTCTTCTTTATCATTTGGATTCCCTTCTGATGAAAAGCCATTTCCAGCACTATTTTGTTGTGAGGCATTATACATAGCTTCCCCAAGCTTCATAGAGATTTGAGAAAGGTTGGTAACTTTCTGCTGGATTGAATCAGCGTCATCAATGTTATCAGATTTACTCGCTTCTTTTAGCTCATTCAATGCATTTCCAATAGCAGATTTATCTTCAGATGACACTTTATCACCATACTCTGTCAGAGACTTTTCTGTAGAATGAACTAAACTATCCGCCTGATTCTTCACTTCAATAAATTTCTTACGCTTTTCATCTTCTTGTGCTTTTTCTTCAGCTTCTTTTACCATGCGATTTATTTCATCATCAGATAGACCACCTGAAGATTGAATGCGTATTTTTTGCTCTTTTCCAGTAGCTTTATCTTTTGCAGAAACGTGTGCTATTCCATTTGCATCTATGTCAAATGTTACTTCGATCTGAGGAACTCCACGAGGAGCAGGAGGTATCCCTTCCAAACTAAACTGACCAAGTAGCTTGTTATCAACTGCCAGTTTTCTTTCACCCTGATGCACCTTAATTGTAACAGCTGTTTGGTTATCTTCTGCAGTTGAAAACACTTGAGATTTTTTAGTGGGAATAGTAGTATTACGCTCAATAAGTGGAGTAAACACTCCTCCTAGAGTTTCAATACCAAGAGAAAGTGGAGTCACATCAAGTAGTAACACATCTCTTACATCACCTTGAATGATTCCCGCCTGTATTGCAGCTCCAATTGCTACAACTTCATCAGGATTCACTCCTCTATGTGGATCTTTGCCAAAGAATTCTTTAACTTTCTCTATGACTTTTGGCATACGAGTCATGCCACCAACGAGAACCACTTCGCCAATTTGACTAGCAGACAAACCAGCATCCTCAAGAGCTTTTTTACAAGGAGCCATAGTTCTTTCGATTAAATCATTCACTAAGCTTTCAAGTTTTGCTCTCGTTAATTTCATATTTAAGTGTTTTGGACCACTTGCATCAGCTGTAATAAACGGTAGATTTATTTCCGTTTCCATTGCACTTGATAATTCAATTTTCGCTTTTTCAGCAGCTTCTTTGATTCTTTGCATAGCCATTGGATCATTTTTCAAATCAATGCCATTACTTTTCTTGAATTCATCTAGTAAATAACTCACTATTGCGTTATCAAAGTCTTCACCTCCAAGATGAGTGTCACCATTTGTAGCCTTTACTTCAAAAACCCCTTCACCTATTTCAAGTATTGAGACATCAAATGTACCACCACCAAGGTCATACACCACTATTGTGTGCCCATGTTTCTTATCAAGACCATAAGCAAGCGCTGCGGCAGTCGGTTCATTTACTATTCTGAGTACATTTAATCCGGCGATTTTTCCTGCATCTTTTGTTGCTTGACGTTGAGAGTCGTTGAAGTATGCTGGCACTGTTATCACAGCATCTTTTACTTCCTCTCCAAGATAAGCTTCTGCTGCTTCTTTCATGTTTTGTAGTATAAATGCACCAATTTGGCTAGGAGAGTATTCTTTATTATCAGTGGTTTTAACCCATGCATCACCATTTTTTGCTGCAAACACTTTATACGGCACGTTTAGATTTTTCATTTCAGAATCACCGTATTGACGGCCTATTAATCTCTTAGTAGCAAAAAAGGTATTACTTGCATTGGTGGTTGCTTGCCTTTTTGCTGGAGCACCAATCAATTTTTCTCCTGATGAAGTAAATGCAACTATAGATGGAGTAGTTCTTGCTCCTTCTTTATTCTCTATTACCTTTGTGTCTTTGCCCTGCATTATTGCAACACAAGAATTTGTTGTTCCGAGATCTATACCTATTGCTCTTCCCATAATGAGTACCCCATTGTAAATATTATCTGATATAAGAATATATAAGTATAGGACTTATTAATTACAAGCCCAATTTAGGAGTTCTAATTAGTTATTAGAACTTAAAAGGCGCGAAAGCCACTTAGTCAGCCAAAAATTGCCTCGTAGTTTATTTGAATTATCAGCTTCTTCATTGCTGCTATCCCCAATTTGGTATCCAGAGTTCTGTAATGGCTTATAATCGTTTAAATTAACATCATCTCCTTGTTTTAAAACAAATGTATTTACATCTAAACTGTTATCAATACTGACGTTCAATGTAATATTAAACTCTTTTTCGATTGTAGAAACTGTATTCCGTTTATTATTAAAAATATGCGCTATAACTGCACTGTGCGCTACTAAATCAAAAGACTTATTTCGATTCTTATTAGCAATATGTTGTAAGTCCCTTAGTATCGATGCAACAATTACTTCGTTTGATTTTACTCTTCCAGTACCTTTGCAGTGTAAACACTCTGTAGTATTAATTTCTTGTATGTTTGGTTTGATTCTTTGTCTTGAAAATACCATTAAACCAAAGTCATTTATGTAGCTAAATTGAACCTTAGCTTTATCATCTTTAAACGCTTGCCTTATAGCAGACTCAACAGCTCTGCAATACTGATATTTCAACATATCAATAAAATCGACTACTATTAATCCTGATAGGCCCCTAAGATTCACCTGTCTTGATATTTCAGGTACTGCTTCCATGTTGGTTCTATAAGCTGTTTCTTCTATGCTATCTTCTCCTGTCATCTTTCCTGAATTTACGTCTATTGAAACAAACGCCTCAGTTAAAGTTATTATCAAAGACCCACCAGATGGCAATTCTACTCTATTGCTATATAACTCAGAAATTTGATCTTCAATTCCATAGTAAGTAAAGATCGGAACATAACCTCTATACAATCTATAGCGCAATTTACTACCTTTTAGTGCATTGTTAGCATATTGCCTAACTGCTTCAAAAGCTTCCTTTCCAGACACTATAACTTCTATACCATCGCTACAAAAATCACGAACAGATCTCATAATTACATCTGCTTCGTTGTAAATTAATGATGGAGCGTTTACAGAGAAGGCATTTTTCTGAATGTTCTGCCATAATGAGGATAAGTAATCGTAATCCTGCTCAATTTCTTTCTTACTTTTTCCTGAACCAACAGTTCTTACTATTAAACCTGATCTTTTTGGCAGGTTTATTAAATTTAGTATATCCTTTAACTGCTTTCTGACATTAGCATCTTCAATTCTGCGGGACACTCCACCTTTGCTCATGGAATTTGGCATGAAAACACAGTATCTACCCACTAAAGTTATGTATGTTGTAAATGAAGCTCCTTTATTGCCTCGTTCCTCTTTAGTTAGCTGAACCAATATTTTTTGATTTACTGAAATAACATCTTGTAATTTGTATTTTTTATATAAAGGTACCTCTCTTACAAAACCACTACCTGACTCGTTGACATTCTTACTAGCTGCAAAATCTGAAGAAATATTTGCTGGGGCTTCTTCTGTACAATCGTCATTTGAGTAGCTCTCAAAGATAGTTTCCTTTTCTTTTTCTGGAATATTGAAGTAATCTAGAGATATCTCAGAAAAAGACAAAAAACCTTGCTTATTTTTTCCATATTCAATAAATACGGCTTGCAAAGAAGGCTCTATACGCTTTATATAAGCAACATATATATTACCTCTTAATTGTTTTTTTTCCTTGAATTCTTGTTCAAATTCTACAACCTTATTATTAACTGACAAGGCAACTCTTACCTCATTAGAACAGGTGGAATTTTCTATCAACAATAACCTTTTGCCACTATTTGCCACTTATTTACCGTTTGCTTTTTATTCTGAAGTTAACTTTATGCTACTTAATGCACTGTTGATTGTCAAGAATTTTACGATCTGCATTATTCGGTTGACTTTTAGTGTTTTGCGTAATAAACTCGCATAGAATTTATTATATCATTATAAGTATGACGAAAAAAAATGCTTCTTTGCTTGTTAAGTTAGTCAGCACTGCAATCAAGACAACAAAAACTGGTGAAGAAAAATCAACTGGCTATTTTTATGTGAAAAAGCGTAATCCAAAAAAGCTCACCAGAAAACTGGAGTTTAGGAAATATGACCCAGTAGTCAGAAGGCATGTGTTATTTAAAGAAGAAAAACTAAAGTAATTTTTTTATAAGGAATTTTATTATTATGCAAAATTTACAATTAAGTTATCCTATAATAGTAGAGTTGGGGGATGTAAAAGATACAAAACTGAAATTAATAAAGATCATTGCACAATTAATAAGTAAGCAGTACACAACACAGAAAAAAGCAGCAAACGCTCTAAAGATTGATCAGCCTAAAGTATCTCAAATCAATAGATCAAGAGTCGAAGGGTTCTCCTTAGAATACTTGCTTAACTTATTGATTGCATTGGGCCAAGACATAAACGTAAGAATAAAGCATAATTCTAAACCTGCATAATATGTAAAGGACAAATGGTAATTTAAATTGCAGAACAATAAAACGGTAAGCTAAAAGGGAGCTTATTACTCAACAAAACAAGACTTAAAATTTTGTGCAATGCTATTGATTATAGCTAGATATGCATCTTTTCCAGGCTCTATGTCTGATCCAATAGGATCAAGAACTACCATTTTTGCGTTATTAGAAAGGGCATTAGGCTTTATGCTATCTTCCTGTGAATGAGCAAATATACATTTAACGTTTTCTTCCTTCATTATCTTTTTTAGCTTCATTAAACTCTTCATACCTATGTAAGAATCCTCTTCTATAGAAAGAATGGCGCTTGGGTGATTTAAACCAAAATATTTTTCAAAATATTGATAAGCATCATGAGTGACGATGTATTTTTGATTTTTAAAATCATTCAGTTCTTTCATGATTTCTTTTACTTCTTGGTCTATTTTTTTTATAGCTTTTGTTGCATTAGAGTTGTATCGATGGGAATTTTCTTTATCTATGTTAGACAATGTTGCACTTATAAAAAGTATCATGCTCTTTGCATTTTCGGGACTCAGCCAAATGTGTAGGTCTTTTTCATCTTGAATATTAGTGATTTTTCTAGAAAATGAATGTGGCCGAGCAGGAAGTAGGTTGATTGCCTTTGACAATTGCACTAGTTCTTTATTATTTTTAGCGAAAGTTTGAACAAACGTCTCTAAGTTATCGTCAGTGTAAAATATGACATCACTTGATTCCAAATTACTCGCATCAGATGGCTTTAATATATAATTATGCGCAGATGTTGCATAGCCAAGCAATTTCGGTTCTAAAATCCCTTCTGTAACAGAAGCCACAAGTGAGTGGATAGGTTTGATTGTAGCTACAACTTTTAAATTGGATGAAAAAGCAATATTATAGTATAGTGTAAATGAAAGTAATAGAAAAAAAGTCAGTAAATGTCTCATATAAACGTTGAGAAGAAGTTAAATTTTGTCAATAAGTTAAATAATGTCAATAATCATGTTCTAAAAATAGAAAATCTTGCTCTCACATATGATGGTAAAAGAATCCTTGACAATATCAATATGTTCATGGAAAGAGGAGACGTAATTACAATACTTGGTCCAAATGGTGGAGGTAAAACCTCTTTAGTGAAAGCAATTGCTGGCATAAATAAAAGCTGTACTGGTAGTATCGTATTTGCTGACAACATAAAAATTGGCTATATGCCGCAAAATTTTAGTGTTAGTAATTTGATGCCAATAACAGTTGAATATTTCCTTTTAAATAGTTCCTTGAAAAGACCAAAGAAAAATCAATCCATTATTACAGAAGCGATAGAGTTGGTTGGTATCGGTAACATTTTGAAGAATCAAGTGTTAGAAATTTCTGCAGGGCAAACACAACTACTACTGCTTGCACGTTGTTTAATTGCAGAGCCTGACCTGATCATTCTAGATGAACCAGTTAGTGCAATGGATATTAACGCACGGGCTAAGTTCTATGATATTATAAGCAAAATAGCAAAAAACCGATTAGTGTCGATTCTTATGACTTCTCATGATCTTAACTCTGCTCTACCATGCTCAGATTACATAATTTGTATAAATAATACTGTCTACTGCCAAGGTAAGCCTGGTGAGATTATGAAGAATAAAACCCTAAATGAAATCTTTAGCAGTTACGCAGCGAAATGATTCAAAATATTTTGCGTCTTCTGCACATAACTACAGTGCTGACGCGTTACAATATATTACCTTATTTACTTCCACCATCAAAGAAATCAATAAATAAGATACAAGGCCATAAACTAAAGCGTGCTCTTGAAAAATTAGGTCCGGTGTTCATTAAGTTTGGGCAGTCTATCTCATCACGTACTGATGTTTTAAATGAGGATATAACAAATAACTTATTATTGATATGTGATAGATTGCCATCGTTTTCACATAAAATAGCAGTTAAAACTATAGAAAGTGAGTTTAATTGTAAATTGAGCGACATTTTTTCAAGCTTTTCTGAAAAGCCAATTGCAGCAGCATCGATTTCTCAGGTGCATAGAGCGGTTACAACTGAGGGTAAAGAAGTTGCTGTGAAGGTTTTAAGGCCAAATATTGAGAAAACATTCTCAAGGGATATAAAGATGCTTTCTTGGCTTGCGGAAATTGCAGAAAAATTTAGCGAACAATCAAAAAGGCTGAAGCCGATTGAATTAGTCAAAACTTTTGCTGAAATTTGCCGATTAGAGTTAGATCTACGTTTTGAAGCTGCTCACTCTTCGGAACTAAAGGAAAACACAAAAAATGACAGAGGTTTTTACGTACCTGAAGTAGATTGGAATAGAATTTCGAAAAAGGTTTTAACATTAGAATGGATAGAAGCAACGCCAATATACGAAGTTGAAAAACTGAATAATCGCAAGCAAATAGCTATCAATTTTATAGAATCATTTTGCAATCAAGTATACAGGGATTGTTTTTTTCATGCTGATATGCATCCTGGAAATCTAATGGTTGATAGTAATAACAATATTATTGCCCTGGATTGTGGAATCATGGGTAGAATAGATCGTGAGACATGCTATTACGTTATAGAGATACTCAAAGGCTTTTTAAATCGGGATTATGATCACGTTGCAAAAATGCACTTTAAAGCTGGTTACGTTTCATCACAGCATAGAAATTTTGTCACAGCTTGCAGGGCAATAGGTGAACCCATTATTGGGCAGCCTATACAGAAAATTTCATTTGCTAGTTTACTTGCTCAGCTATTAAAAATAACGGGTGATTTTGATATGAAAGTTCAAACACAATTGTTATTGCTGCAGAAAACTATGATTTTACTAGAAGGGACATGTAGAAAGATCTACCCAGAAATCAATATGTGGAAAGTAGTTGAAGCGTGGATAAGCAGTCAACATGAAAATAAAATAGGGTATAGGGAAAAAATTAGAAGTTCTTATCCCATAAAAACAATCCAAGGGATATTTAGCCTTATAGAAAAATTAAACCTAATAGCTGATAAAAAATTAGAAAACATCCAAGTTAAAAATAAATCAAATGGAAAAGTCTATTTTTTACTGTGGTCTGTAATTATAATTCTAATCGTTAAATTTTTAATTTCTTAAACTATGGGAAAAAACTGCGTCAAGCCCAATTTTTAATTCAACTTAATTTTTAATCTGCAGGAGTCGAGTTGAGAATGTCCAATTTTCCACTTTCTATAACATACTTTAGCGCCTCTTGCTCCTCTTGAAGTCCAATGGCTCACCACTTATGTGTAAATTAATCGTTAATGTTGTACACGTTCTTTTCTTTTTCTACTCTCTCTTGCTCTTCAATACAATATATAGCAAGCGGATTAGCTTTAAGTCTTTCGACTCCTATTTCTTCTCCTGTTCCATCGCAGTAACCATAAGTGCCTAATTTTATTTTTTCTAACGCCTCCTTAATTTTTTCTTTTCTATCTTTTCGACGCTTGATTAATTCCTCGTTTCCACTATCTCCATCAGAATAGTATGTATCAATACTATTCTCTTCTAGTTCTTGTTTCTCCAACTCAGCGAGTATTGATTGTAACTTTAAGCTGAAGTATTCCAGTTGTTTTACGCTCATATATTCTTCATCTTCTGAAGGAGTGTAATCTTCTGGTGACTTTATTTTTGGTAACTTTTCCATAATTGCATTATCAAAAAAATAATAAAACCTATATAACTTATGAACAAAAAATTATACTACCTCAAAGTAAACACTATAATTTATAATAAACATTTAAAAGCCTAGTATGATCGGCCTAGTAAAAAAATTAGTAATAAATGATAAGAATCTTACCTATATAGTATGTATTTTCATTATAATGTTAAGTTTATCTTCATTTACACTTGAAAACAACAATAAACAAGAAGTTATGTTAACATTAACATGGATATGTGCTACATTTGTTTTGCAGATCTCTACAAATAATTTGTTTACATCTGATTATCATGATGGAATATTAGAGCAAATCTTTGTACAGCCACTCTCTTCTAGGCTTATAGTTGCTTATAAAATTTTCGCTCACTGGTTATTATTTGGGTTACCGATTTCAGTAATTTCTTCCATATTCAGCTTTGCAGTTCTAGGCAATAGTATTGAACACTCAATAGCAGTTGGAGTGTCTTTATTATTTAATACGCTGATAATCATTAATATTTCAGCTACTGGAAATGCATTGATGATTGGTCGAAACAACTTAGCATCAGGAGTATCGCAAATTCTTGTTTTGCCAATGATAATGCCAACCTTTGTGTATTTTAAAATGCTAACTCAATTTGAAAATTTGTCCTTGAATATTTATACACTACTAATCACCATCTTAGTTTTTGTCATTTTGATTGTCAACAGCACTGTAACTACTCACATGGCACTAAAATTTGCTGTGGAACAGGATTGAAAAATCTTACTGTTATTCAGTAGACTTCTTGCATAACTTAGAAAAAAGGCAAATAGTTATTATAGATTTAGGTTTACCGACAATTTGAAAAACCTTCATTCCAGCACCCTTCCCTATCATCCAAGTAGCCCTTCGTTGTCATCTCAGTGCCCAGACACTGGGATGGCTTTGTTGCATCGCACCTTATACTGGTAGTAATTTACGATAAATATCATGTAGCCATTTCAAATTTAGCCATACCAATTTCAGTAAATTGATTAAGCAAATAGCACTTAATCAGCAATTCTTTTTCGCGATTTACTTCGGATTTATTCCTAAAGCTGAATCCAAATATTTGCTTTAATCTTGAGAAAAACCCTTCAATATAAGATCTTTTCCCATAATTTACTTCTTTTTTCCATTCTTTCACGCCATCTTCACCGTATAATTTTATTAACCTAATAGCAGCATTTCTGTCAGACATATAATCTATTTCTGGATGTTCTGCCGCATTGTTTATTGGTGGAATTTTTGCCTTTATATCATATTCGTGACACAATTTGTAAAACTTGTGCCTATCATATGCCCTATCTGCATATAGTGCTTTTATGACATGCTGAAAATTAACTTCTTTAAGCAAATCGCAAGCTCCATAGTGATCAGAGTAGACACCGTTACTGTATTTTACAGCTATGGCTTTTTTGCTGTTTATATTCAACATTACATGCAATTTTCTTGTCTGTTCATAGCCACGATATTTTCTGTTAGCGCTATTTTCCTTGCTGTGACCAGGGGTATTGTTGTAAATGCTGATACCTGTACTATCTATAGCAATTTCGATGTCTTCCATATTATTTTTATCAATTCTGCAATCATTGATCTTAATATTAAGTTTCTTAAACCTTCTTGATGCTTGTGAATAGCTGATAACTGCTAAATCTCTTCCTATTTGTTGCATATATCCTTTTATAAACCCCACCGTTTGTCTTAAACCAATTCTAAAAAGATTGACAATTATATGCACCAAAATCACAACTTTATCACTGTAAATATAGTTGCCGCCTTGCATTTTTGGACTATTTTCATACCAATTTTCTATGGCTTCATTGATATAATGAAAAATATTTCCTCTTTCCTGGAGAAATTTGTTATATTCATTTTGGTTACTGACTTTCATTTTCTGTGGCATATTTTTTCTTCAACAGTTAAATGGTTATTTATAATGAATTTTGTCAGTAGCCACCAGATTTTTTCGGTTGCTATGCAACAAAGCCCACTAGAATCCAGTAAGCTTATTTATGCATATAAAAGGTTATTATTTTGTAAAGTCAAAGTTGCTTTTGGTTTTAAGTTAAAGTACAATAAATGCAAAGGCTCATATGATGAATTGTATAGTAAAACTGGATCCCAGTGTCTGGGCACTGGGATGACATCAGACAAACAGTCGTACACATGCTAGTCAAAATAGGTACCAGAGGAAGCAGCCTTGCAGTTGCCCAGGCTTTGGAAGCAAAACAAAAGTTGCTGGACTCTTTTCCTAACTTATCTATTGAAATTGTTAAGATAAAAACTTCTGGAGATAAGTATGCAAACGCAAATCTTGCTGAAATAGGGGGCAAAGGATTATTCATTAAAGAAATTGAGACTGAATTGCTCGAAAATAATATAGATATGGCAGTTCATTCGCTAAAGGATGTGCCTGCGTTTTTCTCAGGGGGTTTAACAATTCCTTGTGTTTTAGAAAGGCTAAGTCCATGCGATGCGTTTATTTCTCATAAATACAATAGCCTTGAGTCTTTGCCACAACAGGTTACTATTGCCACTTCTTCAATAAGAAGAAAAGTTCAGTTACTAAATTTTAGACCAGATTTAAATATAGTACCGTTACGTGGAAATGTAACAACCAGATTGCAAAATCAAAATTTTGATGGAATAATTTTAGCTGAAGCTGGACTCATAAGATTAGAAAAGCATCACTTAATTACAGAGGTATTGCTACCAAAAGTTATGTTAAGTGCAGTGGGACAGGGAGCGATTTGTATTCAATGTAGGAGGAATGATGTAAAAATTATCGATCTTTTAGAGAAAATTAATAATAATATGTCTTTTATAAGAGTGAAATCAGAGCGCAGTTTTATGAAGACAGTGAATGGTTCATGTTTTACACCACTTGCAGCTTTGGCTGAATATGTGAACGAAAATATGCTACACCTTCGTTGTATGTTGGCAGATGGAAAAAATATATACTTCACTGAGCGCACTTCATTTATAGAAGATGCGGAGAAAATGGGTATGGATGCAGGGTTAGAGTTGAAATCAAAATGCTTATAAGCTTACCTAAAGTACGTGGAATCTATCGTTATGACATCTTAATGTCTAAAGCAACGTGGTTAAATGTCGGTGGACGAGCTGATATATTATTTAAACCACGTGATATTGAAGATTTAACATGCTTGATTAAAAACACTGAGTTGCCAATTAACGTTATCGGTGCAACATCCAACATAATAGTGCGAGATAGTGGCATTCGAGGAATAACAGTAAAATTAGGTAAGGAGTTTGCATATATTAAAAGTAAGGGTAACAACTCTATTGTTGCAGGTGGTGCTGCGCTGCTCAGGAACCTTGCTTACTTTGCAGGAGAGCAACAAATTAGTGGACTCGAGTTTCTAGTTGGAATTCCAGGAACAGTTGGTGGCGGAATAGAAATGAATGCAGGTGCATATGGTAGTGATATCGCAAGTGTTGTACAATCCATAAAAGCAGTGAATCTAGAGGATGGAAACCTATATGAGTTCTCCAGCAAAGAAATGGGGTATTTTTATCGTGGACATGGCCTAAAAGGAAATTGGATTTTTGTTGAAGCTGAGTTTAAAGGAGTAAACTCAGAGTATGAGCTTATATTGCAAAGGTTAAAGGAAATTGTTGAGAGAAAAAATAAAAGCCAGCCAACGAGAGGAAAAACTGCTGGGTGCATATTCAAAAATCCAAAAAACTATCGAGCATGGGAGTTAATTGATAAATCTGGCTGCCTAGGGTTAAATATTGGTGGAGCTAGAATCTCTAAGAAACATTGTAACTTCTTGCTCAATTACGATAATGCAACTGCATCTGACTTGGAAAACCTTGGCAACAGAGTAAAAGATGCAGTGAAGGATAAATTTAATGTTGAACTTGAGTGGGAAATAAGGGTTTTGGGTAGCTATTAGACAGTTTTTATAGCTTCTGTATATTCGTTCAGGAAACGGCAAATAAGGTAGACAAGTAATCTAAAAAAATAATCATAGAGAAAACGTGAGGTAATGTGGTTAATCTTGTAGAATTTTGCAAGAATCTATAGCTAAAGTGACTTAGGTTCTCTAATTGCACGGGAATGTTTAAAAAACCATACGCGTCAAGTTAAGGGAAAGTAGCATAAGGAAAAAGAAAAGTGGTAAAAATTATTTTAGATATTAAGCAATAAAGCTAGTAATTTATAGACTCTTCTAAAAGAATTATCTTATTTTAGATCAAAATTTCCAAAAAAATAAATGTAACAAACAAGTTTAAATGGTGCTATATTGGGCCTTAACTTGACGCGTATGGTTTATTTAACACTCCCATTTTCTGTGAAAGACAGATATAGAAAAACAAGAGTATCCACCTTAAGTTCATTGAATTTTCTTACCCTTGTTTCTTAACTTGACGCGTATGGTTTATTTAACACTCCCCTTTCTAATAGTAATTTTTGCGTCAAAACGCTCCTCAAATGCATCAACCCGGTCCTGTGATTCCTTCTCCACTAACTCGTTCAGGACTTGGACTATCTACTTGAGAATCTGGCTTCATTTCCTGAGCTTTCTCATTAACTTTTTGTTCTACCTCGTTTATTTCATTGTTACCAATGGCCATAATTGCAGGTTGAAATTCGCTCATAAAATCTACAAGTTTCTCCATGTCTTCCTCATGAGTACTAGTACCCTTGCTCATAAGATTGTTCAAAAGATCAGCATTATCTTCCCCTATTAACTGTCCTATGGCTGCTAGTTGCTCTTGATTCTGAAGCATTTCTACTATCTTTTTCTCATTCTGAGCGTCTTCCACGCTTTGCTCTGCTTTTAACTTACTATTGTCTGCAATACCTACAAGCAAGTCCCTATATAATCTATCAAAATTATTCTCTCTTGCTTGAACTGTAGGTAATTTATCTATTAAATCCTTATATGAACTTTTCACTGCTTTTCCTGCTTCAATCGCGCCTTCTTTTATTTTTTCCCCTGCCTTTCCTATACCTATTCCTACATAACGTGCTCCAATAGCTACAAGTGCTATTAATGTAGCAAGCACAATAAGCGGAGAAAATGCTACTCCTAATACTATTCCAGTAGAAGCTATTCCAATTTTTTTGTTTGCAGATGCTGATTCAAAATAATTGACTAGATCATCCAGCGGACCTTTATTATTATTTATAACATTACCTATTGCTTGATCATTGACATGCTTTAGCGCATCTTCTATTACTTCTAAGTTGGTTTTTTCAAAAGTTGGACTTTTAAGTGCTTCTTCAATGAATTTTATAAATAATTCTTTGTTGACCTCCTTTTGCAAGCCTTGGTCATTAATCGCTAAACCTACATTATTAAAATTCATTTTTTCAACTTGTTCTGATAGGGCTTTAAGTAACTCCTCTTTTCCCTCTGATGGGGATTGTGCGATGCTTTCTATTATATCTGAAACAGCTTTTCTTAGTTCTTGGTAGTCAGTTTCATTATCAAAGAACTCAGCCACATTTTACTCCATTGACTGTAAATATACCTAATTATACATACTAATTATTAATTATATTATAATTGATATAACATACCCCTTTCCAAATATAGAATTTGTATTAAAATATCTAGATTATATGAAATCAAGGTACTTTATGGGTGAAAAAAAATTAAAAGCTGCTGTGGTTTTATCAGGGTGTGGTCACCTTGACGGTGCAGAGGTAAGAGAAGCGGTTTTAAGTCTGCTTGTGCTTGATCAGCAGGATGTGGATGTTAAATGCTTTGCACCTGATATCAATATCACACAAGTTATGAATCATAAAACAAAGGAGGCAGTGAAAGAAAAAAGGAATGTACTTGTAGAAGCAGCAAGAATCGCAAGAGGCGAAATATATGACTTAAAAGAAGCCAAAGCTGAAAATTTTGACATGCTAGTTGTACCTGGTGGATACGGAGTTGCAAAAAATTTATCTGACTTAGCTGAAAATAAAGGCATGGTGACAGTAATGCCTGAATTTGAAAGATTAGTTTCAGAATTCTTTGTTACAAAAAAGCCAATAGGAGCGATATGCATATCTCCAGCTATCATTGTTTCAATTTTAAGTAGTAAGATAGGTAAAGAAGAAAGTAAGGTTAAGGTAACTATAGGAGATGACAAAGAACAGTTGATAGAAAAGCTTGGCGGCGAACACATAAAGTGCGATACAGGGTTATCAATAGAAGACGAAGAGTATAATGTATTTTCTTGTTCTGCTTATATGCGTAGTGACGAAAGTACATACTCTGTATATCAAGGGATAAAGCATATGATTGACAGCATGGTAAAAAAGATTAACAAAAAAACTAAACAGCCATTCCTCTAAGATGTAGTAATTTAGACTTCCTTACACAATTAACTGTTGAATTTTACATTTCTAGCTGTATTATGGTTATATAGCTAAAGTGATCTAGGTTTACTGACGATTACTTGTTAGCGGCATGGCGTAGGGCTGCACTAGCTATATATATTTAGCTCTTTTTTTATAAACGTAAGGTGTTTTATATGTCAGACCTTTTCTATATTGAAACTACGTGTTGTGTGGACGGTCAGTGTGATGTCTATACAGGGGAAGTGAGTTTTAATGATGTCATGTTAGGCAAGTTCAGTCTAAATTCGTGCAGCGGGAAAGAAGCTATGATAAATCTAGACGTTATTACATTCGACATTAATATCGCTATCGATGATCAAAATGGAAAGACAATAAAAAGAGATCTTAAAGGTCTTGAATTTGTAACTAAAGATGATGGTTCTTGGTATATTAATAAGGATTTTGGTAATGATAAATTTGAAATTACAGTAAAGCAATCATAATTTTACATCTCAGGTGTAACATTTAGTATAGGTGCTATTCTATTTATAATGTTCTTTACTATAGGCGCAGCAATTATTCCCCCGGTATGGTGTATCCCTTGAGGTTCATCAATAGCAATTAGCACTATATACCTTGGGTCAAGCATGGTTAGCACTCCTATAAATGACGCTATGTTTGCATCTTTGCTATATTTACCATCTACAACTTTTTCCGCCGATCCAGTCTTTCCCCCTATTGAATATGCCTTTATTTTTGCTTTCCTGCCAGTGCCATCTGTTACTGCTGCGCGTAATAATTTTCTCATTTCCCTGGAAGTTCTTCTTGAGATAATTTGCTCTCCTATACTTCTTTTATTCAACATCAAGGTTGCGTTATGAAATATCCCATTGTTGATTAATGCTGCTGCAGTTTGTACAAGATGTATAGGAGTTACAGCTATGCCATAACCATAAGATGCTGTTATTAAAGTGTTTTCACTCCATTTATCCGGGATTATCGGTGTAGATTTTTCTGGTATTTCTATTTTCAAAGGAGAAAATAGCTTCATAGCTTTAAAGTATTCTACTTGTTTTTCAATACCTAATTTGACTGCAATTTTTGCTGCACCAATGTTGGATGATTTTACAAATATATCTTGCACAGTAATTTTTGGAATTTTAGATTTGTGAAAATCCTGAATTTTATACTTTCCAATGGTGATTGGCGTTGATACGTCATATAAATCGCTAGTTTTTGTAACGTTTGCATCAAGTGCTGCGGCTATTGTAAAGTATTTTAATACCGACCCCATCTCATACACCCCAAGACTGGCGCGATTAAACTTTTGTACGTCTTCTGCCTTATTCTGTAGGTTGGGGTTAAAATCAGGTAGACTGATCATCGAGATGACTTCACTATTTCTCACATTTAAAACAATTCCTACTCCGCCGAGTGCCTGATATCTGCTTACAGCTTTAGTTAGCTCTTCATGTACTATGCTTTGCACTCGTGTATCTAAGGATAGTTGAACATATTGATCAGCAGAGCGTGACCATCCCTGTTGGATGACAGAAGATTGTGCAGAAACTTGGTCTGCAGTGCACTGACACTGGAATCCAGTTTTATGCGCAATTTCATCACTAACATTGGTTTTGACATATGTTTCTGGAATCCGTTGTTCATCACGTAATTTGTCAGTATTTTTATCCAGTGTCACGCACTGGATCTGTTGTGTGGGGGATTGCTGTGCAGAAGATGATGCCACCTGCTGTGCAGGGGATTGTTGTGCAGGAATTGCTTTCAAGTTGCAATATTCGTACAACTGTATATCAGCTACTTGGATGACAGAAAGTTGCGTAAGGAATCTATTTTTTATGTACGCCTCAACTCCTGCAATACCGTTGCCATCTATGTCAGTGTAACCAAGCACGTGTGAAAATAAATTACTGTGAGGATATATACGTTTTACATCGTTATAGAAGTTTATTCCTGGCACGCCGGCATTTTTTATTGCTAACAGTTCTTTTGGAGTCAAGTGCCGCTTTATCCAAGCAAATTTCTTTTCTGAAGTAAGTATTCTATATAAGTTCTCGTATTCGAGGTCATGCAAAGTAGAACACAGTTGTGCTGCTATACTTTCCGGATTCTTTACTTTGGTTGCATCTGTATATAGTGATGTTGTGGGCACATTTGTTGCTATTACCACTCCATTTCTATCTAAAATATCAGGTTGTTTATGTACTATATTATCTTTTCTAAAATTTTCTGAAGTAGTAGGTTGATCAAATGTTAAAGAGAATATGCGAAAAATAATTATTATATAAAATATAAATAATGGTACTATAAAACACAGTGAGCGGAGCTTATTTTTAAGTAATGCTTGCATATTTACTTGATTTGACAAAAATGGAAATCATCTTAGCTGAGCCGCGAGGTTTTTGTGCCGGGGTAAAAAGAGCTGTGGACATATTAGCTATTACTTTAGAAAAATACAAAAACAAGTGCCAAGTTTATGTGCTACACGAAATTGTTCACAATAAATATATAGTAGAGGACTTTAAGAAACAAGGAGTGGTTTTTGTGAACAGTATCGAGGAAATTGAAGATAATGGAGGAATACTGATCTTCAGCGCGCACGGAGTGTCAAAAAATATAGAAGATGAGGCAAAAAGAAAGGGTATTCAAGTGATTGATGCAACATGTCCTTTAGTCAGCAAAGTGCATAAAGAGGCAAAAAGGTATGAAAACAGTGGTAAAGAATTAATTCTCATTGGGCATGAAAACCATCCAGAAGTTAAGGGAATTAGAGGAAGAGTAAATAATCCTATCATTTTAGTGCAAACTGTGCAGGACGTACACAATTTAAAAGTTAAAGATCCAGATAATTTGTCTTATGTTACACAAACTACGTTAAGCATCGACGATACCCGTGACATTATTGCTGCCCTGAAATTAAGGTTTCCAGGCATAACAGGTCCAGATTTAAAGGACATATGCTATGCAACGCAAAACAGACAAAATGCTGTTAAAAAGCTAGCTAAAATTGTAGACATGGTATTAGTTGTAGGAAGTAAAAATAGCTCAAATTCAAATCGCTTATTAGATCTATGCACTGCCAGAGGAAAAAGAACCTACTTGATTGATAATTACAGCTGTGTGAATAAAAGCTGGTTTCAGGGCGTAGAAAAGATAGGAATCACTGCAGGTGCTTCCGCTCCTGACATATTAGTTGATGAATTAATAGACTACCTAAAAGTAAGTATGAATGTAGAAGTTTCAGTTATGCCAGATGGTATTATTGAAAATGTTCAGTTTAAAATACCGAATCTGATTTAAAACACAACTTATCTACTAAGCTTCTCTTGAAATCACACAAATCAGCATCTATAGCTAAGACGTCATACCGCGATTCATTAGACTTCTTGCATAACCTTATAACAAACTTTTATTGGGAATAGAAACGAAAAACTTACTTGACAAACTCCGCCAGCCCCCTTATCATGAAACTGAAGGTATTCAGTTATCTTCATTTGTGCAGATTAAACAGCAAAAAAACAACGTAGTTGGCGTCTTATTTTTAATTTTTTGCACTATGTGCACCTTATGTCTTCACAATATTCTGGATTTTTACCTATATAAGCTGAAACGCGCTTATAAGTCGTTTAAGACAGTATAGTACGCCAATTTGAAGGATTAGAGAGTGAACACTAATTACCACGGGATTTCTTTTGCCTTTTTTTCTGCTTAGTAAATTTCTTAAACATTTGAGATAAGGTGAGTTGCATTTAAAAGCAGCCAAATTGCAGTGTTTAAGACTTAAAAAACGCCAATACTGAAAATAGATATTAACCGGGGCTTCTTTTGCCTTTTTTTTCGTTTGGTAAATTTCTTAAATATTTATAGCTAAACGACAATCGTCATCCCGCTGCTTGTTAGCGGGATCTAGAGATACCGTGACGGTATGACGAGGGAGAACAGTTAGCGGCTGAGATACCGCGAATGAATCGCGGTATGACGTAGGACTGCTGTCATTCCAGTACTCCTTTTTTTGTCATCCCAGTGCTTGACACTGGGATGGCTTTGTTGCATCGCTACTTATGAAAGGCTAACTATAGTTAGGATTATAAGCAACTTATTGAAAATCTTGTTTTTTTGCAATCAATCTGATCAAATTTAAGAATAGTAATTTATTATTTATATTAATAAATTTAATTCTATTGAAAATAGCTAAAGCATTGAAATTCTTGAATTTTAGCCGGATTAGTGAGTGGTAGTGAAATTTCTTTTACTCAAATTTAGGTATTCACTGACCGTTCTTGTTATAAATACCAGAATAATAAGCTACTGATATTCTCTATCTTTTTTATCTTTAATCCATCATAGCTAGCGATGCAACAAAGCCATCCCAGTGTCTGGGCACTGGGATGACAAGAAAAAGAGGTACTGGTATGACATTAAAGAGTAGGGATTGATGGCAAAGAGAAATACAGGTGTCATTCCAGCGCGTGACGCTGGAATGGCTTTGTTGCATAGCAACCGAAAAAATCTGGTGGCTACTGACAAAATTCATTATAAATAACCATTTAACTGTTGAAGAAAAAATATGCCACAGAAAATGAAAGTCAGTAACCAAAATGAATATAACAAATTTCTCCAGGAAAGAGGAAATATTTTTCATTATATCAATGAAGCCATAGAAAATTGGTATGAAAATAGTCCAAAAATGCAAGGCGGCAACTATATTTACAGTGATAAAGTTGTGATTTTGGTGCATATAATTGTCAATCTTTTTAGAATTGGTTTAAGACAAACGGTGGGGTTTATAAAAGGATATATGCAACAAATAGGAAGAGATTTAGCAGTTATCAGCTATTCACAAGCATCAAGAAGGTTTAAGAAACTTAATATTAAGATCAATGATTGCAGAATTGATAAAAATAATATGGAAGACATCGAAATTGCTATAGATAGTACAGGTATCAGCATTTACAACAATACCCCTGGTCACAGCAAGGAAAATAGCGCTAACAGAAAATATCGTGGCTATGAACAGACAAGAAAATTGCATGTAATGTTGAATATAAACAGCAAAAAAGCCATAGCTGTAAAATACAGTAACGGTGTCTACTCTGATCACTATGGAGCTTGCGATTTGCTTAAAGAAGTTAATTTTCAGCATGTCATAAAAGCACTATATGCAGATAGGGCATATGATAGGCACAAGTTTTACAAATTGTGTCACGAATATGATATAAAGGCAAAAATTCCACCAATAAACAATGCGGCAGAACATCCAGAAATAGATTATATGTCTGACAGAAATGCTGCTATTAGGTTAATAAAATTATACGGTGAAGATGGCGTGAAAGAATGGAAAAAAGAAGTAAATTATGGGAAAAGATCTTATATTGAAGGGTTTTTCTCAAGATTAAAGCAAATATTTGGATTCAGCTTTAGGAATAAATCCGAAGTAAATCGCGAAAAAGAATTGCTGATTAAGTGCTATTTGCTTAATCAATTTACTGAAATTGGTATGGCTAAATTTGAAATGGCTACATGATATTTATCGTAAATTACTACCAGTATAAGGTGCGATGCAACAAAGCCATCCCAGTGTTGGCTACTTGGATGACAAGAAAAAGAGGTGCTGGTATGACATTAAAAGAGTAGGAGTTGATGGCAAAAAGAAACACAGGCGTCATTCAGCGTCTTTTTTTGTTATTCCAGCGCGTGACGCTGGAATCTAGGAGTATAAAAATGATGAATAAAATTTATACTAAAAAATATAAAAAAAGTGCTTGCACTATAATTTATTTTTAGTACATTAGTTACATAATATTTTTACTGGAGGTTAATATGCATGGTAGTAATGATAATGGTGGTGGTAATAAGTGGATTTCAGATAAAAATGTTGAGTGGATTGGTCCTGATAAGTATAAAAACTACGAGCGGCTACGTGAAAGCAGTAAGCCTAACACACAACTGGGTAGTAGTGCTACTAGTGCCGGTAGTAGTAAAGATAAAGGAAAAAGCAAGTAGTGTTGTTTCTTAACAATTTTTAATAGAGGTAGTTATGGATATAAAAGAGCTGGTTAATGCGTTTAATTTAAATAATTATTTTTCTGATAAGATCAATACTAATTTTACTGTAGAAAGTAAAAAGATTGTTGGTTTATTCGCTAGTAATACTGATACAAAAGAATATCTACGAGGAATAGGAGAGGAGATAATAAAGCGGCAATATCTTGGCGGAAGTGAGGTAGCACGTAAATATTATAACTTAAACTATTTTCCGTTTGTAAATAGTTGGAAGGAAAAATATATAGACGAAAATGTAAAGAAAGTGAAGCTTACAGATTCTACAAATAATGAAGTAATTTGTAACTTGAAGGTTCATTTTGCTAATGAGTTTAAGAGGGCTGTGGAAGCAAAAGTGGTTGCATGTCTACAAAAAGAAGTAGGGATAACTGAGGAAGAAGCATATGAATGGATAAACGAAACTGTTGGAACAGGAGCAATAGGTAGGCCTGATTTGTACTGTATAGCTTTTAGCAACGAATACCTTGAGAGGGAATATGATTTAGAGACTTTTGAATTTTTTAAGCAGGCATATATTAAAGAATTTAACTCAAGGTTAGAAAACTGTGGCCTGAAGAGCTCGGACTTTTACAAATATAAAGATGATATGTTATACGTCAAAAACGTTAGCGATAAGGTAATCAAGAGTGTAACAGAATATGTTAAAAAGGAAGTAGCATTTGATTTTAGAACTCCAGGCACAGAAGATTCTAAAGTCGAAAATTTTAAAGATGTTCTTGGCGATTTTATTTTTAAATGGACAGGGAAATCAATTAATGCCTATGAGTATGATATTTTTACGGATAAAAAGACAATAGAGAAAGGTAATAATTTTGTCCTTATACCTTTAACAAAAAGATATAGTGGTCAGCTTGAATCTTTAAAGCATAAGGATGCATACAAAGTTAATATAATACATAAAGATTTTGTAAGTGATATTAGAGGTATGACTGCAAAACCAGATGTTGCCAGTTGTGAAAACCCAGTTTACGCTATCTCTAATAAAGGAATTGCTCTTTTATTTCCTGAAATTATGGAGTCTCCAATTTCATATAATCAAATAAACGGACGTTTTGAATTTGCAGTTGATCTTGAGAATTTTAAGAGACGTGGCTCGAGTCAATTCTCCTCAACAGTGACTTCTCCATTCAATTCTCCTACGCATGCAGAACCACCAAGAACACCGCCCAAACAAAGGAAAGCAGACACAGATAGTGGTTATGATAGTAATTCACCTCCGAAACCTAAGGATTCTGGTTCTTCAAGTGGTGGTCCAGGGCCATCGACTGAACTGTCAGATATGGAATGGGAGTCTCCCACGCGGAGTCAGGATGGAGCATTAGAGGATTCTCCCAGGCGAGGGTCAGAGCAAGGATCAGAAACGGAAAAAGAAGGACGGCTGCTGCACAATCATGTAAATTCAGCTGGAACGAGTAAAGGATCTTGGTCATCGACACAATTGAGTTTTCCTACAGTTAGTCAGGGTGTTCCAGGGCCATCTAAAGGGGGAAATCTAGGTGCTGCAGCAGCTAGTGGTAGTATCCCAGGATCCTCGTTATGGTCACAGAGTGGAGCTTCATCATCGAAAGGTGCTAATCCAGTAGGGACTAACCCTTGGGCTCAGCAAACGAACCCTTGTTTATCACAAGGCACGTCCGAAAATAAATGGATATCGTCAATGCAATTTACTAAACCAGGACCTAGTGGTTTATCATGGTCACAGAGTGGAGCTTCATCATCGAAAGATGCTAATAAAGGTATGTCAACATGGACTAGTCAGCCAATGAACCATTGGTCATCACCGGCTTCAAGTGCAGGATTATGGTCATTGTCACAGAGTGGAGCTTCATCATCGAGAGGCGCTGGTAAAAATATGCTAACAGGGAGTAGTTCTTGGTGTTTGCCACCATCGACTTCTTCTCTTACGACAAGGAATGATTCAATATCCTCAAATCTTGGGATTTTTGCAGATCCTCCAGAAGATACGGAGAACATTTGTAGCATGAAAGAAAAACAGCAAGTTACTGATGAAAGTGATCGAAAAAGTAGTGATGAGTATTCTGAAGCACAGTCACAAGAGAGTGAATCTCCGAAGAAACATGGGGGTGGTCCTTTGTGTAGTAATTCGTCTATAGGTAGTATGTGGTCAAAACTAAAAGGCAATGTGCTACCTTCTCTTGGGCGAAATAACAGAGAACGTAGTTCGGTGTGTTCGATATCTTCAAGTGTAAGTGCTCCTGTAACTCCTGTAACTGAAGAACTACCTTTGTCTACACGATCTCCTTCACTCCCAATTGAAATAGTAAAAAGTCGATCCTTAAAAGTGACTCCTGTTACTGAAGTACATACCGAAAACAAGCCTACTGAATTAAATGATAGTATTACAGAACTCCCGTCACAAGGTACCGTAGGCAAACTAAACATGCCCGGGGACCGTAGTTCTAAAATTTCTGTAGATAGTGGTTTAGGGTCGCTTGAGCGGGGACAGTCAACGCCGCTTACTGAAGAGTTTAGTGATTCATCTCAGCAGGACCTGTCAATAGGTGTTAAACTTGGAAATATGCTTAGTGAATTATTAAATTCTGCTCAAAATCTACTCAAAAACCCGGCTTCTTCTACGCATAGAGGTGTGCCAGGTGGACCAAAGAGGCAAGCATCTCTTACCTCTAGCCAGAGGCAGGAACTACGCAAAGTTCTTTCTCCTGAGATGAGGAAGAAGCTAGACGCCAACTTTTTTCCTCCTGGGTACGAGAAGTTACTACACTTACTTTATGTTGATAGTGAGGGGCTGTGTTCACTTCTTTCTTCTCCTGAAGCAAAAGAGCAAGTGTGCTCAGTTCTTCCTCCTGAGGAGAAGGAGCAAGTACAATCAGGTTCTCCTGAGGAGATAGTACGCTTACTTCACAAGTTCTTTAGTAATCAAAAAATTAGTGATAACTGTCTTCTAAGTTCTAAGATAGATTTTCCTAAGATCAAGAAACTCTTGCAAGAAGAAATTTTTGTATAAGCGGTTTGTACCTAATCCACCGTCCTAAGCCACCCAAGTGTTTTATTAGGGTTGGGGCCAAAGTCCCTGACCCTGAAAGCACTGGTGTTAGTTTTTCTCATCCATTGTAAATATTGTACCGTACTGTCCACCTGATCATCATAACGGGCTTCTGGGAGCATTAAAATCTCATACTCAAAATCATTGAGCCATATTGCTTGCTGTGGCAGAAAAACCCTGCCAGACTCTATCACCGGAACAATTTTGAGTGAGTTTGTCATTGTGTGGCACTATTTCAATAATCGGTAGATCGCTATTTGCCTTTAGCTCTTGTGTTAATTGTTGCTTTTTATACCATCTGCTCTAATTTAACACGTATGAACATTCATGATTAATTTTTTAAAATCTTATCCTGAAAAATACATTAACTTAACCTGGTGGAGCCATTGCTGTTTTCTTTTGCTGCAAACAAGCTTGCGTGAGATCAGTAGATGGAACATCCTTAGTAGTCTCGATTGACTCTGTAGACACACTACCATTTTTCTTAAAACCTTTATCTTCTATAGCTTTCAGAACGTTTTCTCCTCCCAAAAGACAATTTTCTCCTAAACTTTTCTTCTTAGCTTTTAACTCGTCAAACCTTGTTCTGCTCTCCTCACAAATCTTTACCTCTATTTTATCACTATCTTCCTTACTAGGACTTAGATAAATACTAATCTCTCCTACCTCAGTGGTAAAAGACATTTCAATGCTACCTTTTAAGATATCTGTATAATTTCTTTTTCCATCTTTTGTGCCTTTAACTCTCACTATACTTTCCCCAATTTGAAGTATGCCGACTTTTAATTTTAACTCTTTAGCTTTTTCATTGTTTAAGATTTTTACAGGTTCAATAATACTATCTTGTGAATATTTCATATAAAAATATTGATTATCTATCTCCACTGTCTCTAGCTCCTCCTTTTGAGCTTGCCTATCTCTGTTTACGATACCTTCATATGCTATACTTATTAGCTTGCTTTCAATTTCTTTATATTTTTTATTGCGAGCATTCATATAAGAATAGTTATAATTTTGTGCTAGCTCAGTACCGGTGGAGAAAGATTCTTTTGCTTTCCCACCTTTTAACAATAAATCATCCATGATGCTTTCCATGATGTCTGAAGCTTCATCTTTATCTTTACCTTTATCTTCTTGTTCGGGAATATCATTAACCCTTCCTCTATACTCTCTGGTTTCATCGCATGGTTTCACACGACTAATAAGAACATCTTCTATTTCTTTAAATATTAAATTTGTTACAGTTTCTTTATCACCTTTTTCACTGCCATTTTTATTATCATTACTACAACTTGAATTTAACCTTATTCCTTTCTCCAAGTACTCATTTACTATTTTCTTAATACTTTTTAGAATACTTTCTTCAGGTTCTTGTTTGTTTTTTGTTATATCTATTATCTCCTTATAAAAACCTTTAATTAGCCCCTCTTCACTTGTAGTTAATGGTATTTCTAACTTCATCAAAAGTGAGTCTTCTAGAAAAAGATCATCACTTGAACTACAGCTCGAATCCTCGTCTTCTGAGTCACAATCACTCAATTTAACAGACTTTACCTGACTATCATCACCAGAGTTATTTTAACAATCATTACTTTCATCTACCGAACCATCAGGTGTTGTCGGATTACCTTCATTTTCACGAGAATTATCTGAATAATAGTCCGAATCCTCTTCTGTGTTACAATTACTCAATTCAGCAGGCTTTGCCTGACTATCATCACCAGAGCTATTTGAACAATCGTTTCTTTCACCTACCGAACTATCAGGTGTTGCCGGATTACCTTTATTTTCATGAGAATCATCTGAACTATGGCTCGAATCCTCAATAGCTTGACGGCACTCATCTTCAGTAGCATATTCAGATGGAGTCTTTCCACTTTGATCTTGCACATTTGGATTAGCACCCGCTCCTAAAAGAAGTTCTCTAGCTTGAAGGCAGTTATTTTTAGCAGCATAATCTAACGGAGTCTTTCCACTTTGATCTCGCACATTTGGATTAGCTTTTATTACTTCTAAAAGAAACCTTATACCGCCAGTATCGTTACATTCAGCAACGTAATGTAACAGAGTTTTTCCATCTTCTTGGTTTTGTACATTTGGATTAGCTCCTGCTTCTAGAAGAAGAATTATATGTTGAATATTATTTAATATATCTCCATTGCTTTCTAACGCATTTAAAATGTTAAGTAATGGTTCATTTGAGTAATGTGACAGAGTTTTTTCATATTGGTTTTGTGTATTTCGATCAGCTCCTGCTTGTAGAAGAAGACTTATATGTTTAGCATAATAATATAATAGACCTCTATCGCTTTCTAACTGATCTAAAATATCACGTAATTTTTCATCTAAGTAACATGACAGAGTTTTTCCATCTGGGCTCCGTATATTTGGATCAGCTCCTGCTTGTAGAAGAGACATTATACGTTGAATATCATTGGGATTATCTAATAGACCTCTATTGCTTTCTAACTGATCTAAAATGTCACCTAATTTTTCATCTTGGTTCTGTATATTTGGATCAGCTTCTGCTCCTGAAAAAGACGTTATATTTTGAATATTACTATCGTTTTCTGGCTGACCTAAAATGTTAAGTGAACTTTCATTTAATTCCTTGCTTGATACCCCACCACTCATATTTTATAACCATTACTCACTAATTCTTCAGTGATTACCGTAATATATGGGTAAGTCAATAAAAAAATACACCTTTCCTTCTTCAGTTCTAAGAAATTGTCAAAAATCTCAAAAAGATGAGTTAAAAAGGGTTCTGCTTCCAACTTTTTTGCTGTAAATTTTTGCAAAATTTTAAAACTCACATCTACTCTATTATAGTATTCTTGGCAACTAATTTTATGTCAATATTAAAAATCTTACTATTACCCACAAATAAAGACATGGTATTGTATTTACTCAAATAATTTTATTAACTTGAAAGATTATTAGATTAAAATTATTAAATTAAGAGTTATAATTTTAGCAACTAAAAGCTGTAAGTTATACCATATAAACAGTTATTTCAAGCAAAAATTATGCCATTAAGAGCTATGCAACAAACGTTCATATTTGTGGGTAATAGTAAGGGGGAAGTTATAGAATGACACTCAATCGCGAGGACTATGACTTCTACCAACCAGACTTTTCGTATAGCTTCTAGGTTCAAGCTTTCAATTTGCCTTTGAGCGCAGAAACTCCCTAGAAATCACGCTTTTGAACTCTATATTATTTTTTGTAACATTGTCGTAGGCGTTAGATCTTGCAATGCAGTTAATCTTTCTAACGCCCTTGCAAACTCTTCTTCTGATAACTCACCACTGCCTAATTTCTCCTGCAATTCTTTTATCTCTTTGTCCAACCTCTGATCGAAACTTAAATCGCGTGCAAAAATCTTCTTGATTAACTCCTTAAGCTTGTCACGCATAAATTTAATTATCGAAAGAAGCCAATTTTTTTCTTTCTTCTCCTTGAGCATTTGGTAGATTTTCGGATCATCTACATTTACTTCAAAAAGGTTGAAGAGAGGTTCAAAGAAACTCCAGAAATCTCCCAATGGTTTTTCACAATTGAAGTAACCCTCATCATCATCTTCTCCGATATGTAGCTCTGCTTGAGATGATATTTCATCGATACAACTAGAGGCCTGACGCTCACACTCGAGCCTTCTAAGTAAATCTTGTCTGGAAAGCTTCTCTACGGCTGCTTTTAGTTCATTTAACTTCTGCTCCGCAGAGAAATCTTGCTCCCTGATTTTTCCTTGGAAAATTGAGCTACCGTTTTTGTTATTATCTGAAAAATTTTTCATTATTTTTGTCCCCTCAATAAAATTACTGCCTTTGTTCTTACTTAGAAAGCTTTCTACCATTTTTACTCCCTTCACAAAACTTAATAATTTAATTTTACAGCACTAAACATTTAAGAACTATTAATGTAAAGATGTCAATAAAATTATTGACATCTTTACACTATATATATTATATCATACGCCATTTAACCTTTCAATAATATTCTTGCTGCTTTTTCAAACTCTAGCATGCGCTTTCCTTAAATTGGTTCTTATTAGTGTTCACTTTTGCCTCTACCACCACTTTTTCTTGTAAAGTATTTGATATAGATTTTATTATACTCTCTGGCATAATATTTTCAACATACTATATTCAGAAGGAGAAACTATCAGAGCAACAGAGGCAGAGCAATACAAATAGTAAAAAACTCTCTAAACCTCGATCCGAAAACTTGAAAATGGAGGAAATGCTTATTCACTAAAGATGCTCCAAAACATCCAAGATCTTAACTCTAGACCACGCGATTCCAAGAAAAAATCTTCTCACGCTAGCTGATTTTTGTTGCTGGAAATGGCTGCATCATTTAAATTTATTAATGTTATACACTACCAAATTAATAGTTGCTCATTTAAGAACCTCCTTCAACCTTACCCAACTCGAAACATATACTTTTTGAAACATTGCTGCAAGTAGAAAAAAACAGGTTACCCACCTTAACTTCTTTAAATTTGCTCACAATCTTTACTTGATGCATAAGGTTTTTGTTACACTCCTTTCATCTACCGATTACCTCTACTTACCGCCTTTACCTTTGCTAAGGTCAGAAACACGACTAGCTTCAGGACCTTCTAAACTCGACTGTGGCAGGTCACCAAAATTACTGGAATCACTAACACCAAGCGATATAGGTGCTTCTACTGGTCCACACCCTCCTCCCACTCTGTGATATCCTAATTCTAGATAAGTACGTAGTAATGGATCAATTTGTTCTCTATTTTGAATGTATGCTTGCAATTGCACATCTTGAAATCCCGGATCATTCCTGAATAATTGTGAAATGCCCACTCTTATGTTCTGAAAGTAATTTCTATCTCTGTTTGGGTGGCCTCTTCCAAGAAAATCGCGTATTATATTTATGATATTCTGCACTTGCCCAACAGGATTTTCGTTTAGAACTCGATTAATATCACTAGCATTTTCTAATGCCCATAAACCACAATTCCAACCATCTGTTTGCTGACTAACAGAAACATTATTAATCCTGATATTATTTCCTAAGTTATTTTGAATGATATCAGTAATACCACCTGGAACAGCAGTAGCAGTTGAATCAGCATAGTACCCAACATAGTTCCCATTTTGACGTTCAATCACTAGTGTAACCCAATGAGTATTATTTAAAGTAATGATTAAAGTTAAACGCTGTTGTTCTTCATTTTCCCTAAATTGATTTAATACTCTAACAATGTGCTCGTTACCGTCATTCCTTGCCAAATTAGCTACTTCAAAAGTGTGATTACCTTCAGTACGAAGCTGATATCGCAATCTTCCAGCGTGAGCTATATCAATTTGTTGAAGCCAGTAATCATAATGTCCATTTCTCGTCGCAAATTCTAGTGTAAGTAGATCATTTACTTCTATCCCTTGATTTCTAAGAATATCTCTTATTTGTCTTCTTATCTCTTGTGCTGTAGGAATGGAATTATCACCTCCCCTTATTCTTGACCTTAGTATTTCTAGGAGTTGTTGTATACTACCTTCGAAGGTAATAATACTAACACATCGATTATCACCTAGATCAAACGGTAAAATCCGGTTCCGTCCGGGATTTTCTCGAATATAATTTATTAAATTTTCACGAGTCTGATCTGATAATAGACCCTCTGGTGGATTTTCATCAATAACACTTTCAGGTCCCACTAATACTCCTGGTCTTGAGTCACGACCACCACGATCAAGTCTATGTACATACTCTTCTCTTCCTATTCCTTCTGGAATAGATATAAGACCTTCTACTTTCCCTGCACCTGCATTAAATATAAGAGGAAATAAAACCACCTCATTTCCAGAAGTAATAAGCAAATATCCTCTTTGCTTGTTCATAAGTTCTTTTATTCGATCTTTTGCGTTATTCTCCTTTTGTGCTACTTCTTCTGCATTATTAGCAAATCCTAATACATATACAATCGGATGAGTATCTGGAGCATTCTCCGTAGATTGTCTTAATAATAAAAGGTCTAATCTCTGTTCTGTAGTTCTTGTGAGTATTGCCCTTTCTCCTTCTTCTTCCTGACCCCTTTTCAAACTATATGTTTGACCAACTTTATACATAGCAAGCACTTTATAAGGATTATCACTAGCATAAAATGTACCATGTAGTATAGAACGAAACTTATCCTCACTATTAACATTTATTGCGTCCCTAAGTGGCATCAATATTCCAGAGATCTCTTGAAACAGCTCTCCATGCTGACCTACATCTTGCCAGCCATCATCCATAACTCTTTCTGAAATACCATGTACATTTTCAACATTAGGCACTTGTATAAGATCACCATCAAGAAAATTATTTGCATTATTATTTTGGTAATCGTGATATAAACCAAGGTCATTTGGTTGATCAATATCTAGCTCAAATTGGTCATTAAGTGTGCATGAAACTTCCCATACATGAACATTATTTCCATTAATATTAAGATTTTCTAAATTGATTGCTCCTTGTTGTTGCGCATCGTGAGCTCTAATATGAAGTATAACTATATCAGAACCTTCAGCATGAAAGACCATAGTTAAACATCTTAAACCCTCATCACCATGTCTAAATATGTATTTTGTTATAGGTGCTTCGTCTTCCTCTTCTAGTTCTAAAGGGTGCCTATCAAAAGCACTACTTCCAAAAGTAAAACCAGTTATACAATTAAATACTCTGTTATAATTATCTGCATTTCTTGGTATTTCACCAGGAAGATGTTGAAGCAAGAAATCTCTAATATTCTCTCCAACCTCTTCATCTTCTATATACTCAAACAATCTTTGTACTAAAGGAAATCTATCCTGTTGAAGCCCTACTGTATCAACACTAAAAGGATCTAGATTTAAATTAAAATTTAATCCAACACAGACAGTATTTCTTGATTCAGTATGGATAGGTATAAATGAAAAAACATGCAATCTTTCAGCGTGACTTCTGGCGCGGTTTAATGCGATATTGGACGGTGCCCTTGTAGCAAGATTAACAACAATAGGAATATTTTCTCTTTCTGCTTGGTGACGTACAAGAAAAGCAACATGTGAGTTTCTAGGAGATAAGTCAAGATCGATGCCTATTGTGTAGCGATGACTAAAATTTGCTAAGAAACCTAATAAAAACCCGTGACTCTCAAATTTTTGACTGCGATTTTCAATATTATTTTCTATCTGCGCTCTATAATTATTATAGGTATCAGTTATATATTCTAAAATATCTTCTCGGAGAGGATCTCTTACATTTTCTTCGTCATCACTTGTTAGTATTTCCATAAAGTTGTCAATCCTTTGTTGACCTTGTGCTACCTGTGCAAAATTGACTGATCTATCAAGCTGTCTGAGCTGATTTTGATTAAGTTGTCTTCCTTCTATTTCCTTAATTGTTAATCTGCGATTTCTAAAGAATTGCCTCAAGAAATGAACCTCAGATGCTGAATATTTGGCAAATTTATCTCTACCTCTAAAATCCTTTTCACGAATCGCCTCGAATACTGTTGCAATTGCCTCTCCCTGACTCTTGCCCTTTCCATGCATGCATACTTTGTACTGCTCAAAATTTAGGTCTTCTTCCCGTAAATTCGGATTTTGCCGTCTAATCTCTTGCACTAGAGCATTTCTCTCCCTTGTACTAAACCTTAACCCATTACTGTTAGGGCGATCAGAAATGCTGTAACACTTGACAACTCGCTGTCCGTCACGACTACGAGTTGAAACAGCAACCTTTAAGTTTCCTGTATTTCTATTCCTACCACCTGTATCAATACCATGATTATCAAAACGAAAATAGACTCTCTCATTTGCAGTTAAGATACCAGCATCATGTGCAGTAGCAAACATACTAAAAAAGAATACAGGAAGGAAACGACCTGCACTCACATGATACAAAAAAGATGGACATTGATCTAAAAAAGATTCAAATCCTTGTCTGAATCCTTCAAGATCTCCATCCACCAAACTCCTAATAAATCCATCACCATTACTCATACAAAATACCCCTTATTTACTACGACCAGAAACACCAAGAGTTCATAAGTGGATTACTTATTACCACTAAGCGTAAAGACGCTTTTTTTCTTATAAGAAGAAACACCACTTACACTAGGAGTTCCAAGCTCAGACTGTGGACCATCATCAACTGGCAAAGTTGTTTCCTTACTACCATGAGCTTTAGATCGTGACCGTAAATTATTCCAAGGACCATCACCTACAGGTGGTAAAATTGTTTTCTCTAACTCAGAGAATAATTCTTCCGCAAACAGACCGTAATCTACATTTACTCTTTTACCTTCTCTACCACATAATCTAAGACTTTTTATTATCCTTCCCTTAAAGAACTCAAACCTTTCAGGAAAGCTATTTTTAGCAAATAACATCATATCTAGTATTTCTTTTTTCTCTATTTCTTTTTCCTCATCAGACTTATAAATGTCTTCTCGTTTCCAGTTAATTATCAATTCTGCAAGTACACCCTTTATAGGAATTCTATCATTTGAAGTATCAATAATAGCAGCCTTTTTATATTCACTAAAACTACCACACTGCCAAATCTCCATAATGAGAGATCTAGCTTGAACATTTGATTCAGGATTGTTCAACATTGTATCTGAAAGTGAAGAAAGAAGAATCTCATAGTTTTGCTGTGAGAATATTTTCTCTGAATGATCTCCACGTGCTGAAATTCCTTTATAGCACCAATACTGTACCAAATCATGAACCGTATCAAAAAAACATGAACGTATTAATCTACTAAAAAGGAAATATACCCCTCTATCCTTCTGCAATAATTTCTGTAAAAGAGTATCTTTGTCAGCTATATTCCTTACACAAAAATCTAAAATAGGAGCGTCTTTCTCAACAGATTGAACGCGAGACAGAGCAATAACAGCTTCTGTAAGTTTCTTTTCCTTATCTTCTTCTTTTAAATGATTATAAAAATACTCTACTCCTTCGCTCCACTTAAGTTTTACAGCACTGTCAAAACCTTCTGACGCGTTACTTGGTTGCTTTAATCCCCCAGATTCTCTATCGATCCAGAAATCAAACACAGGACCTTTCCTCTTTATGCTATCTAGTAACGAGTTTCGTACGTATTTGCCAATTTCAGTTTCAGTTTTACCATCAAATGCACCAGGAGGAAAATTGTTCCTATAAGATTCAAATCTTTTTTGAAAGAGTGGATGAATTTTATCTACTACACAGTAACTACAAGCCATCTCATATTTGCGAAGTGGATTATCTATTCCACCTATTTTCTCTTCAGTAAACCTTTGACCTAAAGCAGCATTATCCAACCTTACACCTGACCAGCAACCTTCATCTTGGAATACATTGTGCAAAAACTTCAACTTATCACCCTTAAAGTATTTTATGTGCTCCATAAAGTTATCTTGAAGGACTCCCACCCATCTCTTGATAGCTGACTTCCTCCCGGCAGCAACTGTTGGATCTGGATGTTTAATAGCTTCCTGTAATTTTTTGGACATCGTAGCCCGAAGCTCTTTCTGTGTTGGCATTAACCCCTCCTATTAAGTATTTATATAAAAAAGGCATTATGCAGACATTAGAATGGATTGCAATATTAAAATTACTAGAATAGAGGGTTTAATAAAAAAAACGTTATGGCTAAAACTTCTTTTCTTGAATTTTCTCAATATAATCAACAGAAAACCCTGTTATTTCAGCAATAACATCAATAAAAACATCCGCCTTAAGTGAATTTTTAGCCACAGCTATTTTAGCCTGTTTTTCGCCCTCTTCCCTGCTTTTTTCATGTCCGATTTGGATGGCTTCTTTATTTATGAGCTATATTAGCTGTGGTATTGTGTAGCAGATTATCCAACCTGGTGCTTCTCTACCTTTTTCCCACTTAGCAAACCTCATCTTTTCTTTTAGGTAATATTCTCTATAGGCTTTTATGGGACTACTACATTTATAGCGATCAGGCAGTGCTTGTATAAAAGTTTGTATATCTGCTGATTGAAAAATTAGCAAATCCTTATTACTATCACACCAATCTACTATTTCTTCGGATTTATGCGTTCTTTTGTATCGCAAGCTATACTCTATGCACAATTCTTTTCCATGCTTTATCAACCAATTAAAGTTTCCTTTTGAGTGTCTAGCCCACAGAGAACAAGGGTGGTGGTTGTGAGTAAGTTTATATGGAACTTCTATATTTTGATTTATGATATTGACAAAAGGATTTGGCACTTTTAATGCTATTGAAAAAACATTACTTAATAACTGAGCAGTTTCTAATGGCATTTTTACTATATGCTTATCACATAACATTTGCGCCGCAATTGCTGGGTTTTCATCTAGTACAAAGATGTTCATCACACCCAAAGATAGAATTAGCTTAAGTCTTTGACTTCGTTAACTGTAAGACCAGTAGTTTGAGCTATAATATCAATAGAAACACCTGCTTTTAGTAGATTCTTTGCGACCTCAATTTTCTCTGCTTTTCTGCCTTTTTCATGTCCGATTAGGATGCCTTTTTCTTTGCCTATGAGGATGCCTTCATGAAGTTTTTCTTCAAGGGTAGATAAATAATCATCGGTACGTTTCTTAGCTTGATCATATGCAAAACGTTCTTCTTTACTCCAATTATATTGATTTAACTCATCATAAGCCCTACCAATAATTACATCACTACCTATTATTTTTTTTAGATCCTCTTCGCTCGTTTCATCTGCGTGCTTAAAAAAATAGATCCATTTTTCAACAATATTTTCTAATGGATCTTCTTTTGTCTTATTAAACTTTGGTAGCTCTACGAAAGTGAAACTAAAGTCTTTGAGATCATGTTCAAAGGTCATCTTATCAAAAGTAACGTGATCAGACTTATAAGCCAGCTTATTAGGAAATAGGATAAAATCAGCAATAGCAATAAAGATAACCCCTTTAAGATCATGATACTGGTCACCTACATCAGCTTGACTTGAATAAGCTTTGGCAGCGTAGTATTGGGCACGTTTTTCAAAGCCCCTTGTTTTAGCGACTTGCATCTCAATGATGGTTTTGACCCCTGTAGAATCAACACAGAGAACATCAACAATACTTTGCTTTTGAGAGGCAATAACAGGGTCTTGAATGGGACTGAGAAAGGAGACATCTTTAATCTGGTTGTCATCAGTAAGATCTAATATATCATTAAGAAAGTGAATAAGAATGTCTTTGTTCTTTTCAGTACCAAATATTCTCTTAAATGCATAATCATTTCGCACATTGAGAAATTTTGAAAGAGCCATGAGAAATTAACCTAAAAAGCATTAATAATTATACACAATTCTGAAGAAATATTCAACGTTTTTATATTGAAATCTTGTTTTTTTAAGCTTCGAGAAAAAATGACCTTCAGAGGTGGGCTTAGAATCGCATTTCATACTTTAAATGTAGTTTTCATCTTTTTATCAACTTTTCTATAAAGTGCCTTTAAAGCCCAGCAAATGAATATAATGAGTTTAGCAGTCTCAAAGATACCTATTTTAGATACGAGTCTACAAGTTTACTTTCAATTAAAAATTCTATAATATAGCATGAGCATTTTCAACAAAACGTAGGCAGATATGTTAGTACAACTTCTATCTAAAGCTTCCAAGCAGCTAAAGGAGCATTGTGCATTATTAAGCAGTGAGGAAAAGCAAAGTCTTTATAGCAAGGTGCTAAATGAAGTTAAAAATACACCTAGAGATTCAAGAGACGGTATAGATCAGCTAAAGAAGTTGAGTAAAGTGGCTGTTGCGATAGAAGAAACTATTGATAGTAAGTTACTAGAAAAGTTTAATGATGGTCATCCACTAAGAGAAATTAATATTGCCTATGCTTCTGGAGAAGCTACAAACTATTTATTTAGCCTTAGTGATTCATCAGAACTTTATGATTTGAAAGAGAATAGAGAAAAAGCAATTTATCAGGCAATCAAATCAGATGATAGAGAGTTAGTAAAACATCTGCTAATGATTCTTGTGTCGGGTGATATTGAGATTGAATTTTTTAAAGAATTAGAGATGTTGCTGTCAGGAACATATGAAGAATTAAAGGAAAAATTATCGCAGGATATGAAAAATTATCTAGAAAAAAATATAAGTTTAAAACGTTTTGTGTGTAGCAATGTTAACATATTAGTAGCCGAGCCTGTTGATGTACGAGCAATGATTAACTTATTTATAGCCCAATCTGAAGTAAATTATAAAATAGATGAGTTATTACTGATCAAAATAGCAGGAGCTCTAGAAGAAGGGGAATTACGCTTACAAGTAAATCAGATGATAGAACTACTAATGAGACAAGAAAGGTTTGTAGAATTGGAATATAAAGTAAGAAGGTTAAAATCAGAACTAGCAAGTGGAAAGAGCAAATATTCAGATGAGGTTATGAAGTTTATTATAGAGGAACGAGAAAGAGAGATGAGAGGGGTTGAGGACAAAAGCGACCAAATAATAAGCGAAAGGGAGAAATTATTTAAGCAACAATTCTAGTAGAAGACATTAGTATACGAATGGGCAAAGTGGCAGGCTGTGAAAAAGAGTAGCAACCCCAATTCTTTAGACTACAAAGTAGGACAAAAAGTAAAAAGTTGGAGGTTGGAGCGAGAGTATACTCAGGAGGATTTGGCGAAGAAAATCGGTACAACACGTCAGGTAGTACTACAATATGAAAAAGGAACTCGTAGAATTTCGATTGAAAAACTATATGCCATAACAGAGGCATTATCAGTCAGTATTACAGATCTCATTCCTATACAAAGAGTATCAAAAAGTTGTCTTGAAGACGAGGGAGAAGAAATATTAAATTTAGTAAGAAATTATAAAACAATTAATGATCAAGAATTACGCAAGATATTTTATTTATTAACTAAATCTGCCCAGCTTAGTGAAAAAAGTAGTAGAAAAGCAGAGAGAATGGAAATAGCAAAGAATCTAGTCAAAGCAGGAATTTCTGTTGATATCGTCTCAAAAACAATCGGCTTATCCGCTAATGAATGTACCAATGGTTCTATACACTACAAAATAGGGAAAAAGATAAAAGAATGGAGGCTGGTACGAGAGTACTCTCAGGAAGATTTAGCAAAGAAAATCGGCATAACACGTCATAAAATAGGCAAATATGAGCAAGGACGAACTACTATTCCACTTTACAAATTATATGACATAGCAGAAGCATTATCAATTAGTATTGTAGATCTACTACCTGGATCAACAGAAGATGAGGTAGAAAATGAGCTACCGAGTTTAATAGAAGAATACAAAAAAATTGAGAATCGAGAATTACGCCATGCGCTGATAAACACTTTGTTTGAAGGCATACGGATTTGCGAAGAAAAAGTTAGAAAAGCAGAAAGGATCAAAGTTGCAAAAGATCTGGTGAAGGAAGGAATTTCTATTGATGTTATTTTGCAAACAATAGGCATCTCTTCCGGAGCAAGTTTAAAATAAAGAAATTAACTATTAATATTTTCTATCTTTCCATAAAAAATAAATAAAAAAATCGAAAAAATTGACTTGACTCCCGCCAAAATGGATGGTTTTATGCCAATACTGCTAAGAAAACAGCAGTAAATATTTAAAAAAAATTTATTATTAGTGAAGGGTATATTATATGAATAATAACAATAAAAGTAAAGATCGTAGAGAAGAAATAGAGTTTAGAGCATTGGAAAGCGAAGGACGTGCTTTGCTAAATCATGAAATAGTAGAAACGTTTCTAAGTTCAGTGCATGACAGTGCCGAGGCTCGCATTATTGCTAAAAGACTAACAGATAGTTTTGGAATAAGAGGAATTTTAGGTCAGGAAGTAGATGACTTGAGAGTTATAGAAGGAGTAACCGACTCTACAGTAGCAGTAATATTATGCCTTAGGGAAGCGTCGAAGAGGGCACCAAGAGAAGAGTTAAAGGAAGGCCCTGTAATGGATAACCTGGAAACCATCGTAAAATATTTAAGGGTGAGTATTGGCTGTTCAGAGAAGGAAAAGGTAAAAATACTATATTTGGATCAAAAGTACTGTTTAAAAGGAGAGGAAGTGTTTACTGGTACAGTGGATAAGGCACCAGTGTACATAAAGGAAATAACAAAAAAAGCATTGCTAAAAAATGCAACATTAATAGTAATGTCGCACAACCACATAGAAGGGAGTGCAGAGCCATCTAATGAAGACGAAGCAGCAATTAAAAAATTAGCTTCAGCGTGTAGTACTATAGGAATTAGATTGTTTGATCACATTATCGTTGCAAGTGCGGACTATTGTAGTTTTAAGGAAAAAGGACTGTTATAGCCCAAGGAGAGAATAGTGAGGCTGCTCTAAACTTTTCCTCTAGAGAGCTTTTAGTTGAATACAAACGTTGACAAATCTGCTCATTATCATCTACAATGAGCAGAAGAGTTTACATTGAGTTAATAATAAAGTAATAAAGCTCGTTGTACACTTAGAAAGTATTTTCAATAGCGGAGGCTAATATGACTAATAAAAAAATTACAGTGGTTGGTAATACTCGTAAGTTCAACATTGATCTTAGCAAATTACCGGACGAAATATTAAGTGCTCTTGAGGGTGTAAGTTGTAATGATATACAACAGTCTAACTTTGTGAGCAAAATTAATAAGGCTAAGAAGCCTGGAGGAGCGATGCCTTCCCCTAGTAGAGATGCTCGTGAAAAGTCAATCAACTTTGGGAAAGGACTTGATCTTATTTATGGCACAAAACCTTTGGGTGATCAAGCAAATCCATTTGTCTTATTGCAAAAAATAAAGCCAGGTGCAAGCGAAAATAAAAAGTTGAGCTGGTTTAAAAGTGCAGTGGTAAAAGCAGGCAGCCCAAAAGAGATGCATAAGGTTGTGGATCAAGCTCTATCTGCTGGCATAAGAATAAATGCATGTCATGAAGGAGAAAGGAGCTTTGCTGAGTATGTAATACTGGGTATGCATTTTCACAAGTTCAAAAAAGGTGATCAGAAAAAGATAATGAGTAAATTAATACTGAGAGGAGCAGAGTTTCATGACAATCTGTTGCAGAATAAACTGGTAGATGAAATTTATAAAGAACTGCAACCAGAGGTTCAGCCACAGATAGATAAGCAACTTGGGGAACAGAGAAAAATTGGTGAAAATGCTGTTCGAGGAGGAAACGTAATAGGTGTAGAGATAGACAACAAAACATGTATTACGGAATTTTCTGAGGGTAGCACAGTAGAGGTGGCAAAAGTACTAGAGGGCTTAAACAGAAGTAGTATCATAAAAATGGGCGATAGCACAATAGAAGTCGAAAGCGAGAAAGGAGGTAAAAGAGACTATATAGGTGTGTCAGGCACCTTTGAGATAACATTTTCTACAAGCATTGGTGGGCTAGGAGTTGTAGTATACCACGATGCAAAAAATTACGGTCAAGTACAAGTGAGAGTAGCAGATAGGGAAATGTGGGATGAGCTACAAAGAAGAGGAGAAGTAGTAGGGAAAGATTGCCTCTTTGGTGGAATGACAGTTGAAGAGGCGGTAAAGAGAGGAAATTTCCCGGGGCGTGGCATCTTGGGTGAAAATAAGGCCATAGAAGAAAGAGAGGCAGTTAGTGAAGCATTGTCTTCGTCTTTGTGGACAGATAGGATACGTGGAGGTAGTCAAGAAACCTTTAAGCAACGTTAAACAACGAGGAAGGGAGGTTTTCTTCCCTTCTTCATTTACAGCCAACTTTACAACAAAATTTTACTAAGATCCAGAGTGTTTCTTTCATGTTTTTCTCCTGCCATGGATCTTAATAAAATTGAGCTATAGTAAAAAATCTTATATATATGGTTATTTCTGTGTAAAGAGAGTGACCGCTAGCATACTAGACTATAAAGTAGGACAAAAAGTAAAAAGGTGGAGGTTGGAGCGAGGGTATACTCAGGAGGATTTGGCGAAGAAAATCGGTACAACACGTCAGGTAGTACTACAATATGAAAAAGGAACTCGTAGAATTTCGATTGAAAAACTATATGCCATAACAGAGGCATTATCAGTCAGTATTACAGATCTCATTCCTATACAAAGAGTATCAAAAAGTTGTCTTGAAGACGAGGGAGAAGAAATATTAAATTTAGTAAGAAATTATAAAACGATTAATGATCAAGAATTACGCAAGATATTTTATTTATTAACTAAATCTGCCCAGCTTAGTGAAAAAAGTAGTAGAAAAGCAGAGAGAATGGAAATAGCAAAGAATCTAGTCAAAGCAGGAATTTCTGTTGATATCGTCTCAAAAACAATCGGCTTATCCGCTAATGAATGTACCAATGGTTCTATACACTACAAAATAGGGAAAAAGATAAAAGAATGGAGGCTGGTACGAGAGTACTCTCAGGAAGATTTAGCAAAGAAAATCGGCATAACACGTCATAAAATAGGCAAATATGAGCAAGGACGAACTACTATTCCACTTGACAAATTATATGACATAGCAGAAGCATTATCAATTAGTATTATAGATCTACTACCTGAATCAACAGGAGGCGAGGTAGAAAATGAGCTACCGAGTTTAATTGAAGAATACAAAAAAATTGAGAATCAAGAATTACGTTATGCGCTAATGAAAACTTTGTTTGAAGGCATACGGATTTGCGAAGAAAAAGTTAGAAAAGCAGAGAGGATCAAAGTTGCAAAGGATTTAGTTAAAGGGGGAATTTCTATTGATACTATTTTGCAAACAATAGGTTTATCTGCTGATCAAATTGCGTGAAAGTTTTGATGGGCAGCAAAAGATTGGGATAGAAAATGCTAGCTTTTGATAAAGCTCTATGGTATAAGTTTTGTTTCTGTAAATGTATGTTTGTTTCTGTAAGAAAAAGCGACTTTAACTCAGTTAGTTCTATAAGCTACGAGATAGGACAAAAAGTAGAAAATTGCAGGTTAATGCAAGAATATACTCAGGCAGAGTTAGCAAGCAAGATCGGGTTAACACACCAAGAAATAAACAACTATGAACTAGGATATATTCTTATTCCAATTGATATATCATATGCAATAGCAAAGGAATTATCAGTTAGTGTTACAGATCTACTACCTGAACCAGTAGTAGTAAGGAAAGACAGTTATTGTGAAGATGAGGATGAAGAAATACTCTATCTAACAGGAATATATGGAAGAATTCAGGACCAGGGATTACGCAGAATAGCACGTCCATTGATTAAATCTGCCTGTCTTAGTGAAAAAATTAATCAAGAAGAAGCAAGGATAGAAGTAGCAAAGAATCTAGTTAAAGAAGGAATATCTGTTGAGATTATCTACCAAGTATCTGGTTTATCTACTTACGAATATGATAATGCAGAAAAAGAAATTTGTACTGATTCTATATACTACAAAATAGGGCAGAGAATAAAAGAATGGAGGTTGATAAGGATATATACTCAGAAAGATTTAGCGGATAAAGTTGGTTTAACACCTAAGGAAATGCACGAATACGAAAGAGGATACACTGCTGTTTCATTTGACAAATTGTATGAAATAGCAGAGGCATTATCAGTTAACATAAAAGCTCTGCTGCCTAAAACAAGAAAAGATGAGGATAGTAAAGAAGAAAATAAACTACTGGGTTTCCTAAGTGAGTACAGAAAAACTGAAGATCAAGAGAGTATATTAGATGAATTAGTAAAATTTTTATCTGAAGGAATGCAGACTGGCAAAGAAAAAGTTAAAAAAACAGAAAAAATCAGGGTTGCAAAGGATCTAGTTAAGGCAGGTGTTCTTATTGATATTATATTGCGAACAACTAGTTTATCTTCTGATGAAGTTCCTAGGTAAATAAAGTTGAAGTTATACACAAATAAATATAAAGTCCATTCTGGACTGGTCTAAGTGTTTCTTTTATGATGAAAAAGCCATTCTTTCTCAGTTAAAATTTTAACACCTAGTTCCACAGCTTTGTGATACTTTGACCCAGGTTTTTCGCCGACAACCAAGAAGTCCGTTTTATTTGATACACTTGAACTCACAATTCCGCCTAAAGATTCTGCCTCTGCTTGCGCTTCCATTCTTATATGTTGAAATTAAGTCTTTATAAGTGTGACAAAGCAGTAATATAAAGATGTATAGAGAAGAGGAACCGTTTCCTTTCTTGGTCATAGGGACCGTTGGAAAGCAAGGTTCTCTTCTCTTAAATTTATACTGAAAGTTCCGAACAACTGATTGAGCTTTTAGGCTCGTATATAAGACTGGAAAATGCAGTATATGTTATTATTATGGAGGAATTATGAATTCATCAAATATTATTGCTGGCATTGATGTTAGCAAAAGTAAATTAGATATCCACATTCACCCACTTGAGCATTATAAAATATTTGAAAACAATGTACAATCCATTGATGAAATGCTGGACTTTTTACGTTTGCATAATGTAACCAAAGTTGGCCTTGAGGCAACTGGTGGATACGAAAAATTATGTGCCTATACTTTACTAAGCAATGGTTTTGAGGTATACGTCATTCAACCTAGATGGGTTAGAGACTATGCTAAAAGCCTTGGTATTACTACAAAAACTGATAAAATAGACTGCAGTATCATTTCACGTTATATCAATAATACAGATATGCGTGTTACTCCTTTAACAGTTGATAATGGTAATATTGATTGCTTGAAACAAAAATTATCTCGTAGAAACCAACTTGTAGAAATAGCAAAAATACAAAAAACCCAAATCCAACAGGTAACTGATACATCTATAATTAAACAAATAGAGGAGCTTCTCGCGATTTTACGTAATCAAATTAAAACTTTAGAAGATGAAATGATTACATTTATCGATCAAAACCAAGAGCTTAAAAGAAAATATATATCAATAACTAGCATACCAGGTGTAAGTAAAATCACAGCCATTACTTTGATTTGCTATTTGCCCGAACTTGGAACCCTTCAAGAAAAGCAAATATCTAGCCTTGCAGGACTTGCACCTTTTAATCGAGACAGTGGTTTCAGTAAAGGAAAGAGATGTATTCAGGGCAGTAGATCACAAGTTAGAACGGTTTTACACATGTGTATTCTCAGTGCACAAAAAGTTAATTCTTATATCAACCCTTTCTTTACTAGATTATATAATCAATATAAAAAGCCATATAAAATTGCTTCCACTGCTGCCATGAGAAAACTGCTTATTCTTGCTAACTCTTTGGTCAGAGACGATAGAGTCTTTACTGAGGAATATAGTCCTCAGTCTGTTTCTATCTAAGCTAATTTATGGCAGAGCTTGTGGATAAGTACGCTATACAAACTATAAGTACTTATCCACAGCTACACTAGATTAAGAATATTTAAATTAAGAGTCATAATATATTGATTTTTTATAAATCTACTAAATTGAAAATTTTTCGATATTTTTCATTTTTTTTATTGACTTTTAACACAACTGCTTACCACTAATTGGCAATGGAACGACTAAATTTCAGCCCATATGTGTAACAGACTTAGCTGAAGTGGTATATCGTATTATCAGTTTTAATAAGCAAGACAAGAAAATTTATAACATGGGTGGACCAAAGGTTTACTCTTTCAAAAGCTTATTGAAGTTTATTCTGAATGTTACTAACAGAAAGTGTTTGTTGATCAATGTATCTTTTCCAATGGCAAAGTTAATAGCTTTCTTTTTAGAAAATAAAATTATTTCTATGCTGCTAAAACCAATAACCGGAGATACGAACCCTGTGCTTACTCAAGATCAGGTGAAAGTTATGATGAATAGCTCAATCGAAAAGTCAGCTGACCTTGAAACAATGAAGGTTCGACCATTAGCAATTGAAAATGTGGTGCCAGAATACTTGAAGATTTATAGAAAGTATTGATAGAAGAGTGTGCCCGGTGGGATTCGAACCTACGACCCACAGCTTAGAAGGCTGTTGCTCTATCCAGCTGAGCTACGGGCACACAACATATATAAAATGCTTCTTAGTACAAGTGAAGTCAAGTATTTCGTGTGAATATGATGTTTATCTTGCAACACCTTGTCATTGCAGTTGTGTGTCACGCGCTGCCGAAATTGGATGCGAGAAGTCTATTTATTTTAGAAAATGTTATATAGAAACTTCCTTGACAAACCTCGCCACCCCCCTTATCATGAAACTGAAGGTATTCAGTTATCTTCATCTGTGCAGATTAAACAGCAAGAAAACAACGTAGTTGGCGTCTTATTTTTAATTTTTTGCACTATGTGCACCTTATGTCTTCACAACATTTCTGGGTTTTTACCTATATAAGCTGAAACGCGCTTATAAGTCATTTAAGACAGTATAGTACGCCAATTTGCAGGATTAGAGAGTGACAACTAGCTAACACGGGATTTCTTTTGCCTTTTTTTCTGCTTAGTAAATTTCTTAAATATTTAAACTAAGGTGAGTTGCATTTAAAAGCAGCTAAATTGCAGTGTTTAAGGCTTAAAAAACGCCAATACTGAAAATAGACAATGACCAGGGTTTCTTTTGCCTTTTTTTTACTTGGTAAATTTCTTAATGTTTATAGCTAAAAGAGCCCAAGAGAGGTGTCATTCCAGTGCCCCTGTGATGTCATTCCAGTGCTTGACACTGGAATCCAGTTTTCCATATAATCTCATCGAAAACGTTGTAACCACTTTCTATGCTAGTTTGCTTGTAAACAAGCAAACTTTCCTGGATCCCAGTGGGCTTTGTTGCATCGCACCTTATACTGGTAGTAATTTACGATAAATATCATGTAGCCATTTCAAATTTAGCCATACCAATTTCAGTAAATTGATTAAGCAAATAGCACTTAATCAGCAATTCTTTTTCGCGATTTACTTCGGATTTATTCCTAAAGCTGAATCCAAATATTTGCTTTAATCTTGAGAAAAACCCTTCAATATAAGATCTTTTCCCATAATTTACTTCTTTTTTCCATTCTTTCACGCCATCTTCACCGTATAATTTTATTAACCTAATAGCAGCATTTCTGTCAGACATATAATCTATTTCTGGATGTTCTGCCGCATTGTTTATTGGTGGAATTTTTGCCTTTATATCATATTCGTGACACAATTTGTAAAACTTGTGCCTATCATATGCCCTATCTGCATATAGTGCTTTTATGATATGCTGAAAATTAACTTCTTTAAGCAAATCGCAAGCTCCATAGTGATCAGAGTAGACACCGTTACTGTATTTTACAGCTATGGCTTTTTTGCTGTTTATATTCAACATTACATGCAATTTTCTTGTCTGTTCATAGCCACGATATTTTCTGTTAGCGCTATTTTCCTTGCTGTGACCAGGGGTATTGTTGTAAATGCTGATACCTGTACTATCTATAGCAATTTCGATGTCTTCCATATTATTTTTATCAATTCTGCAATCATTGATCTTAATATTAAGTTTCTTAAACCTTCTTGATGCTTGTGAATAGCTGATAACTGCTAAATCTCTTCCTATTTGTTGCATATATCCTTTTATAAACCCCACCGTTTGTCTTAAACCAATTCTAAAAAGATTGACAATTATATGCACCAAAATCACAATTTTATCACTGTAAATATAGTTGCCGCCTTGCATTTTTGGACTATTTTCATACCAATTTTCTATGACTTCATTGATATAATGAAAAATATTTCCTCTTTCCTGGAGAAATTTGTTATATTCATTTTGGTTACTGACTTTCATTTTCTGTGGCATATTTTTTCTTCAACAGTTAAATGGTTATTTATAATGAATTTTGTCAGTAGCCACCAGATTTTTTCGGTTGCTATGCAACAAAGCCATCCCAGTGTCTGGGCACTGGGATGACACCATTCTTTTTCCTGGATTCCAAACTGGGATGACAGCTAGCCTGACAATCGTCATCCCGCTGCTTGTTAGCGGGATCTATGCTAAAAGATACTGCGGCGGTATGACGGTTTGTGGTGGAATGGCGATAAGCTCGTCATCCCGCTTTGTTAGCGGATGAGATACCGCGGCGGTATGACGGTTTGTGGTGGAATGACGATAAGCTCGTCATCCCGCTGCTTGTTAGCGGGATGACAAGAAAGGAGCAGCAGGATGACACCATCATAAAGTGAAACTAGATTGTATCTTATCGGTAAAAAAGAAGAGCTATTTTAGGAAGTTTTTATAGGACTAAAACCAAAGAAAACTTGCATATAGGTTCATCAAGGTGTAAAATTAGAGTTGTTTTAAAAGAATAGGTCAATTATGAATCTTGTAACAAAGTCTGCTATCGATTTTACTGCTCCAGCCGTTCTCTCCGGCGGAGAAATTGTTGATGATTTCTGTCTGAGTAAGCGCATAAAAAATAAGTATGCTGTCCTTTTTTTCTATCCACTTGATTTTACCTTTGTCTGTCCAACTGAGTTGATATCATTTAGTAATAAAATAGAGGATTTTTCAAAACGTGGTGTTGAAGTTATAGGGGTAAGTGTAGATTCAAAGTTCTCACATTATAAATGGCGAAACACTCCAGTTAATGATGGTGGTATTGGAGAGGTTAGCTACACTTTAGTGTCTGATATCAAAAAGTCTATATCAAGAGACTATGGGGTCTTATATGATGACTCAATTGCGCTGAGAGCAACTTTCGTTATTGATGATAAATTTATTGTACGTCATCAATCGATAAATGATTTGCCTTTAGGGCGTAATATCGATGAATTCGTTAGAATCGTTGATGCAATTAAACATAATGAGGAGCATGGTGAAGTATGTCCAGCAGGGTGGAAGAAAGGTAAGCCAGCAATGCAGGCAAGCGATGAAGGAGTAGCTGATTATCTAAACTCATACAGTGAAGAATTATAGATTTAGTACAAAAGTTCTTATTATTGGATCCGGGGCAGCGGGTTATGCTGCTGCTATATATGCAGCACGTGCAAACTTAGAGCCAATTGTAGTAACGGGAATGCAGCCTGGTGGTCAGCTTACAATTACTACAGATGTTGAAAACTATCCTGGTTTTGTTTCAATACAGGGTCCAGAACTAATGGAGCAGATGAGGTTGCATGCAGAGAAGGTTGGAGCAAAAATAATAGATGATGAGATAAAAAGCGTTGAACAACTTGAGGATTCTAATGAGTATAGATTTAGATCTTCTGGTAATATCAATGACTACTACTCGGATGCAATTATAATTGCATCCGGTGCGCAAGCAAAATGGCTTGGTTTGGAGAGTGAAAAGGAATTTCAAGGTTACGGAGTTTCAGCTTGTGCAACTTGTGATGGTGCATTTTTTAGGAATAAAGTTGTAGCCGTGATTGGTGGTGGAAATACTGCTGTTGAAGAAGCAATATTTTTAACTCGATTTGCCAAAGAAGTGATATTAATACACAGGCGTGATAAATTGAGAGCGGAAAAAGTAATGCAAGATAGGCTCTTTAAAAATGATAAAATAAAAGTAATGTGGAACCATACCGTAGAGCAGATTCTTGGAGAAGAAAATCCGAAAAAAGTTACTGGTATTATAGTTAAATCAACGGAAGCTCAAGAGTTAGAAGTGGATGGAGTGTTTATTGCAATTGGGCATGCACCAAATACGGGTATTTTTAAAGGCTTTGTTGAAATGGATGAGCAGGGTTATATAATTACGAAACCTGGAACAACTTTAACTAGTAGGGCAGGGGTGTTTGCTGCAGGTGATGTTCAAGATAAGGTGTATCGCCAGGCAGTAGTTGCCGCAGGAACAGGGTGCATGGCTGCACTTGATGCAGAGAAGTTTTTAGAGTCGTAATTAATTAACTCAGAATTAGGATTTTATAGCTAAAGTGACTTAAGTTCACCGATAATTTTAAAAATAAAAATTCGTCATTCCGCTACTTGTTAGCGGAATCTATGCTGAGATACCGCGGCGGTATGACACCTTTCTTGGGTTAGCTATAGATAAATCGCTTGCAATTTTCCTTTTCTTTTTCATAATTATATTAGTAAATTATTAGGTAGGTTTAATATGCTTTATGGAGAGAATAGGACAAATACTAATGGTTACAGATATCAGAGAACTCTAGATGAACCAACACAAAAGTTATTTGAGGCTATTGATGATGAAAACCTAGAAGGTTTTAAACAAGCTCTGGCAGAGGGTGCGGATGTTAATGCGTTTGATAAAGAAGGCATGACACCTTTGGTGTCCATAGTTACTAATTTGTCTGCAGGCTTTAAAAAAGAATATCAGAATATGATTAGGTTACTTCTACTGCACCAGAGAATAGATGTTAATATTTGTGAAAAAAGTAATGACGATACAGCTTTACACCTAGCAATGTGCTTTCAACAAAAGAAAACGTTACAACTTTTGCTTAGTCACCCAAACATAAACACTAATATAACCAATAAGAAATATCAAAGTCCTAGTGAGTATGCTAGGCAAAATCGTGCTGAACATTTGGTAATAGAAATACAAAAAGCACAAAGAGGAAGACAATTATTAGATGCTCTTTTTAAGGAAGATATTAGCCGAGCAAAAACACTGTTGGGTCAAGAGCTTAACCCTAATTGCTGGAAAAGAAACCAAAATGGAGAAATAGAAACACCCCTGAGATTAATATGTTTACAAGGAATAACACAAGATAACGAAGAAGTATTGACTAAACTTTTAAAACATAAAGACCTAGATTTTAGTCAAATAAAGCCAATACAAGCTATAGAGCAAAATCGATGGGTGAAGCAAATAATTGAACAAGCTATTAAAGAGCGATTAACCGATACTATTAATAGAAAAGATTTAGATGATGTAAAAAAATTAATAGAAGATAATTGTTTCATAAATCGTGCAATTGTTACTGCTGCATTGAGAGATGCTAGTGAGCCAACTGAGTCCGTTAAAAATTGTCTAAATGAAAAATTTCCTGCAAGTGCAGAGCAACCTGTAGCAAGTACACATAATGTTCAACCAGTAATAAACGACGAATTCATTGCTCGAGAGTTGCAGCAGCTCGAAAACTTTAGAGATGAACTTGAAAGAAAAGAAGCTCAACTTGTAGAGAAAGAGCAAGAGCTAGCGAATAAAACTAGCAAAATTTCACAATTAGAAGAAAATTTAATACAAGTAAAGCGGGAAAAATCGGCTCAGCAAAGTGAATTAATTGAATTTAAAAGAATTGTACATGGAAGAGCAGACGACACTGTCGAAATTTTACAATTAAGAAGAGATTTGAAACAAGTAAGGGAAGAAAGAGATAGGCTTTCATCAGAAAATAGACTGCTCCGTAGTAATAAAAACGAAAAACCCTCGCAAGCAATTTCTCCTGGTAGAAAACAAAGCAACTACGCTTCTGCTTCTTTTATGTTGTCTGGAGCGTTTGCTGTTGGTACATGTTTAGCAGTTTTATACGATTATCCAGTAATAGGTGCTTGTCTTACAGCAGTTGCACTGGTTCTTTTTTTAGTAGGATATTATTTATGTAAAGCGGATGAACGAGATATAGGACCTGGTAGTGCCACAGACAATCCTCAAGTTACAAGGGTTTTGACTTTTTCTCCAAACTCTGCTGAAAATTCTTATACATATTAAAAACATCTTGATAATTGAGGTGAGTGTAAACTTGAGTGGTCTCAAGACTCGAATGACCAAGCAGTTGTTGTATTGATCTTATGTCAATATCTTCCTGAAGCAAATGAGTAGCAAAACTATGACGAAATGCATGTGGAGATAAAATTTCTGGTAAATTTAACATTCTCCTTATTTTCTGCAAACGATTAGCCACATAAGTTCTTCCCAATTTTTTTCCTCTTACTCCCACAAAAAGATGTTGTGCTTCATCAAGGTAAGGACAGGCTTTTACATATTCTTGTATACATTTTTTTACTACTGGGAGAATGAATACCTGCCTTTGTTTATCTCCCTTACCTGTTACTATTAAACTTTCATTGTTAATATCACTAACCCTAAGGTTCAACGCTTCACTGATTCTTAAGCCTGTACCATATAGCAGGACGATAATCGCAATTTCTCTTTTTACCACCCAAGATTCGCCCAAGTCAGATAGTTTCATTTCTTTCACCAAAGTTTTTGCGTTGCCTCCTGTCATCCCAGTACGTGACACTGGTTCTTCTTTTTTTCTGGATTCCAGCGTCACGCGCTGGAATGACAAAGGAGAGTGAATCCCATGTAAATAATGGTTATGCAAGAAGAAATCTATTAAAGCTTTTATATTAGGTATTGATAATGCTTTGGGCAGAGTTCTTCTCTGAATTGGCCTTGATAAGGAAAATATAGCTTCATTGTCTATATTGTAGTTGTTTTTTATGTACTTGAAAAAATTTCTGATTACTGACAATGCACGAGCGTTAGATCTTGCATTCACACCTCTTGCGTAACGAGAGGTAAGCCAACTTCTTAACTCAGGTATGCTTAAATTTTTCAGAGTACCAACATTTACTTCTCCGCCAATGTGAGTATTTAGGAAACTTATAAGATCCTTCAAGTCCCTCATGTATGACTCCAAAGTGTTTGGTGAATAAGATCTGTTGCACCTCAGCCACTCATACCATTTTTCAATGATTGAACCGAGGTCCACAATTATTTTTTAAAGAAAGCATCGATGCACGCATCTCGAAAGGCTTCATTTATATCAGGATGAGAGTGACAAATTCTGTATATATCCTCTGCTGCTGCGCCATATGCCATTGCAACCGCTGCTTCGTTTATTAGCGTGTCAGCGTATGCTCCTATGATATGCACACCTAGTATTGTATCTGCTCTGCTACAAGTCAGCACTTTCACGAATCCTTCAGCATCATCAGTGATTTTTGCTCTGCCGTTTGCAGCAAATTGACATTTACCAATTTTGTACTTACGGCCAACACTTTTCAACTCCTCTTCAGTTTTACCGATTGAAGAAACCGCAGGGTGAGTGTAAATGACAGATGGTATAATTTCATAATCAACGTGAGGTGACTGTCCTGCTATTATCTCTGCAACTGCCACTCCTTCTTCTTCTGCCTTATGAGCAAGCATTGCTCCACCGATCACATCACCAATAGCAAATATTCCTTTCACATTAGTTTCATATCTGTTGTTAACTTGAACGAAACCGCGATTATCTTTTTCTATTTTTTCATCAATACCAAGATTCTCAGTGCATGGTTTGCGTCCTGCTGCCACCAATACCTTATCCGCCTCTATAGTGTTTGTTTGATTATCTTTTACAGAGCAAACTTTCACACTCAAAGAGTTGCTACTTTGTTTTATCTCCTCGACTTTAGTGCTAAGTAAAAATTTTATTCCTTGTTTTTGTAGACTAGAAAGTAGAGACTTACTTAATTCTCCATCCATTGCTGCAGCGATTCTATCAAAAAATTCTACTACAGTGACTTCAGACCCTAGCCTCCTCCATACAGAAGACATTTCAAGCCCTATTGCCCCGGCTCCGATTACGACAAGTTTTTTTGGTACTTCAGTTAAAGATAATGCACCAGTAGACGAAATAATGTCTTTCTCATCGATATTAATTCCTGGCAAAGAAATAACGTCAGAACCGGTTGCAATTACTATATTTTTTGTCTTCAGCACCTTACCTTCAGCTAAAACTTCAGGATTACCTTGGTCAAAAGAAGTAATTTTCCCAAGCCCATTGATTTTAGTGATTTTGTGAAGGTTAAACAGATATTCTATACCTTTTCCAAGTTCCTGAACTCTGGCGTCCTTATAGCCTAGCATTTCTTTTAAATCGAAACTTGCGTCCTTAATTTTTATGCCAAGCTTCGACAGATCATTTTTCGTGTGAGCATACTGATAGGAAGAATGAAGTAGTGCTTTGGAGGGTATGCACCCAACTCGCAAGCACGTACCACCAAAAATGCTATTTTTATCTATGCAGGCAACTTTCAATCCAAGTTTTGCAGCAGTGATAGCACACTTATAACCACCTGGACCACCACCTATAACAATTAAATCATAATCAATCATAAAGAACAAACCTATTTTCTAAAGAATAAACACCATTCTTCTCAGTTGTTACATATATCTTATTGCGAGTAAACACTGGAGTGTGAAACACATTACCAGGTACTTTGACTACCTTTCCTGCACTTTCAGATCCCGGAAAAGCAAACATTGAACCTTTATTGCTTGTCACCCACAGTGTATGGGCATGCATAATTGGAGCAAACAATTGCATATTTTCTATTAAATCAGATGTCCAGACCGTTTCTCCATTTTTTATATCCAGGCCAATTATTTTATCGTCTTTAGTAACTATAAAAATTCTTCCGCCTTCTTTTTGCTTCTTTGGAGGAATAAGAGGACTGTAATATGACTCAATGTCTGATACACTTTTTACTTGCAGTGACTTTGACCATAAAATATTTCCTGATCTCACGTCAATACCATAAATATAGGAATTGTTTGTAGCTATTAAAGTATCGCCAAACACTCTCGGTGTAGTAGTTACATCTGTGAGCTGTGTATCCAAAAGGTTTGTAGCCAATTTTTGGCTCCACAATTTTTTACCGTCTTCATTGAAAGCTATTAACTCACCATTTGAAAATGGTGCTATTATTTTATCGTTAAAAATTGTTGGCGATATGGAATACAAACCTCGAACCTCATTGATACCGTTTTGATAAGTCCAAACGGAGCTGCCATCTTTTATATCAAACACGTACAGATAATTATCAATAGTCAATACTACCAATTTATTATTTATTACTGCTGCTTTTCCTCTTACTGGAGCTCTCAATTCTTTTTCCCACTGAATCTCGCCGGTTTTTGCATCTATTGTGTGTAGAACGTTATCCACTATAAAGAAAACGTTTCCTCTGTGACGCAATAGGCTCATGTTACTAATTTTTTTTCTGTGTGAGAGGTGTAATTTCCAATTCATAGCCTTTGAGTTATCAATATCAAAGGAATATAAAGCGCCGTGCTTGTCTGATAAAATAACGCTATCTTCTGTAAGCACTGGAGCTACATACCCTTGAGATAGTTTTTTATCCACTAGACTTATTCGCTCGCTTGCCATTGTGTAACTGCTACACAATAACATTATCATGACAATTATTACTTTCATTACTTATTGAAAACAAGACTTAATTAATATACATCTTAAGAACCTTAATTACAACGGAAATGTTCTTGCTGCATGTTAAAAACGTTGATTTATGAACGAAATATTATATTATTATGTGAGATAATGCATACTTGATCTTACCCAGAAAAAGTGCCAACCTGCCACCTATCCACTCTGAAAAGTGATTATCTTCTCTTGCTTCCAACCAAGCAATACCTAATTCATACCTTCTGGATAAGGTCATCCGCTACTTGGATGACAGAAAAGAGTGCTGGGATGACAGGAGGCAATGCAACCTCATTAAAAACTTAATTTCAACCCAGCCAAGAGCACATAACCAGAGTTGTTATTTTCTATTGTAGGTTCTTTGGTACTAAATTTTACAATATCGAAATAGTATGAAGTACCTAAAAAAAGAGAATTTTCAAGGCTTAAAGCATATGATGTTAACTCGTTTGTGCCTTTGCCTGCAATATCCCTGCCACTATTGAAATATGTTAAGCTCGATTTGTAAGAATCAGAATAGTAAGCGATACCTGCATTCATATAATACGTATTATTTATTTCAGGATTACGCCTCTCACCAGATTCACCACCATTACCATACGAAAAAATGCAATCAAGATCGAACAATTTTAGCTTTAAACCAAAATTCCAGTTTAGTAATTGATTACGGCATTCATAATTTTTAGAAGTTCCATCTGAGCAATCAGTTAAATTTTCTCTTGCAAATTCACCAGTCAAAGCAGTAGTAAAACCTATATCATCTGACAAGCTGTTTTTATAGGAAAGGCCAGCAGCAATTAAATTGCTGTACTGTAAGTTATTTTTTCCTGGAACATAGCTGAATCCGAGTTGAAAGTTATAGATTTCAGGGGAGATGTAGTTAATTGATGATTGTTTTAACCCTAGTTCGAGTCCATTATAATTACTGTAAATGTTGGGTTTTACCCAAAATACCTTGTCTTTATCATATCCAGGGTCACCATCTTTTTTATGATCACCACGCAAATTTGCATAGTTTGTCCAATGACCATTTACTCCTCCAGCAGCTGTATAAATTTTTGAAGTGTTAATTAACATGCCCTGACTAACTAAACTTCTTTTACCATATTCAATTGATCCAAGTCCCTGATTTTTAATGATGAAATACCCTTCCTCCATGTCTAACTTTTCTATGTCTAACGCTTTTAGGTTTGCAATACCAGAAACTCCTGCCTTAACATTAAACCCCATTTGAGTATTTTGATAAACTTGCTGTAAATAAAGAAAGCGCAAGTATGAATAACTTGAAGTTTTATCCTTAGCCTTAGCATTGAAAGAATCTCTGTTGAAAGCGTAGCCGGATCTCAGATCTACTTTTCCATCTAGTTCTGCATAAAATATTTCCTTATCCAGAATTGTTCTAGAGCTAGCACTATTCTGTGAAAATAATAACGAAAGCAGTGCTATCAGGTAGTACCTTAACTTCATAAATAAACTTAAATTTTTGTAAAAATTTAAGTTTAAACTCAATATAAATAAAAAACAACTTCACATATATTAACTAAGCTTTCTAGACCCAGTGTCAGCTACTTGGATAACACCTACAACCTCGTCATTCCGCTACGTGTTAGCAGAATCTATGCTGAGATACCGCGAATAAATCCATAACTGTACGAACGTTGTGCTACCAGGAGGGTGTTATCCAAGTAGCTGACACTGGGATGAGAAGAAAGAGGCACTGGCTCTTGGATGGAAAGCTGGATTCCAGACTGGAATAATACCTCTCTTAGAAAAATTACTTTTATATCATAACGTTCGTACAGTTGTGGAATAAATCGCGGTATGACGTAGAGCTGTGCTAGCTATATCATTAGCTTACATATTTTTTAAAAAGACCAGAAGGCGCCGCTGGTTTTTACGTAGATTTTGCTGCCTGTTTTTGAGCTATATTCCCATAAATTATTGATACACTTGGTAATTTTCGCTTTAATAACTGCTTATTAATGGCAAAATGTATACGATTAATTATTTTAGATGTACTTTTTACATCGCAGTTAATCAAAACAAAAAGCATTTTATTCTCATCAATATACCCTAGAAAATCATCACTACGGCAATTTTTATAAAAATGTTCTATGACAACTTTCAGTGCATCATTTGTCTCGCTACAGCTACTATTTAAGCCAATTATTCCTATAGCTGCATTAATTTGATGTTGAAAGGCGAAATTCAATATAACGTATAACTCTAGAATAGTGGACTCATTGCCCGGTATATCGAATAAGTCATGGTTTTTATATTTTTTACCCATTAGGTATTCATCTCTAAAGATTCCTAATTTATGGGACAAACTGATATCACGTATTAATAGCTCATAATTTATTTTATTACTGGCAAATTGTGCAGTGCGGAAAACTTTTACTTTTGTCCTGATATCTTCTCCTTTAGCATCAATTAAGGAAAAATCTATCACTTTAGGTAATATATCAAGTAAATCGTGTCCATTTTCGGTATACTCTAAATAATTCTTCACGTTGCCGGCTGCTCTTGTGCTTAAGATATTAATTAATGGCTTGTTAAGCAAATTCTCCTCTTCATATTTTAGCAAATCCCTTGCAACTTGATTGAGCCCCGAAATTAACACGGTTTTTTTCTTATTATCCTGACAAATAGATACCACAGCATCATCTTTCCTTCTTGCAGTTATGAAATCATCCATATTTTCATTTTATATGATACATCTATAAGTATAATAAAATTACATTAAAATTTACTTACTTATTAATATGCTTGATTAGATATAAGTAAAATGTCATATGGGATGGCTTTGTTAGCTGCTTTAGGTGGTAATAAATGGATAGTCAAGCAAAATTACATTTGTAACTTTGCTTGACTTGTCCGTTTTTTTTATGTCTTTATTACAATCATAACCTCTAGCTCTGAGTTATACCCCTTTATTACATTGTATTAGATGGAAGTAGAACAGGACCCAATTTTGCGTTTTGTTGTTCTGAAAGACTCCCTAAAAGATCTGTACCAGGTTTTAGCTGCTCAGCAGAATCAAGATTACTGCTTGGTCCTGAATCTTCCAATTGCACAATAGTGCCGCAAGCTTCTTCGTATGATGGTGGTTGTGCTTCTGAAAGATCTGGGTACAATCCTGGCTGCTTAGGTCCATCGTATGGTGGTGCTGAAGGTTTTTTACCATAATCGCCTACTCCTGTTTCTTCTTGTTCTAACTTCTTCACATCTTCAGTATTAGTTGCTTTATCTACATACTTTGGTCCTTCTATGAAGTCTTGCATTTCTTTTACAAAACTTTGCTCATAGTGTCTCAGCATTAAGTAAGCCGCACCTGCTATTGCAAGGAATGTAGCAGAGATTGAGAGCGGAATTACCAAGAAGTATATACAACAACTGGTTAATGAAATGGTGGCTGGATCAATCATTAATTCTGCCATAAGTGACACAAATAGAGGGACAAAAGAGATAAGTGCAGAGAAGTCTTGTATATTTTTTAACATTATAATCTTTTTTCTTTTACTATTAAGGCTTGAATATGTTTTCTCAATATTAGTGTTATCCTTAATATAATGCGCTAACTTCTCTTCCATCACTTTTGTAAGCTCCCTTTCTAGTATGAAAGAGTATTTTTGTGGATAAGAGCTTAATTCTACCTTGCCACCCTTAAAAAGGGTTTCAATATCCTTTTTATATGACTTGATTTTCTCGATCTCAGATGAAGCTTCTGTTATTTCTGCATTTATTTTCTGTATATCATAAGCAAGTGCTTTAGCCTCTTTACCTTGTATTTTTTTATCATTTAAATCAGTTTCATTTGCTTGTAATTTCGCTTTCTTATCTTGCAGATCTTTTAAATCTTTATCCATTGCACCTTGCAACTTTTGATTTAGTTTATCCAAGTCATCTTTGGCTTCTTGAAGTAAATTTTTATGAGTGAAATATCTTAATAAAATAGGTAGAGTTAAAGGATCTTTTTTATGAGTAAAATACAAAGCATCCAGAGTAACACTATCAGGTATTATTTCTCTTGGCAGAGTTATATTTCTTTTTTCATAATCCTTTGAAATCAGATCTGCTAGGTACTTTTCTTTATCACCATCAACTGACCTAAGAAATTTTTTGTTACTAAATATCTCAGCTAGTGCTTTCGTATCCCAGCCACTAGATTGTTTTATAATGTCACTTAGCATTGAAGCCTCACTAATTATTTAATGCACATAGCTTAACACTATTTTAATAATGTGTTAAATCAATGAAAGTATTAACTATATTATTTAATTAATAAAACTTTATTTTTTTAATAAGGAGCAGTCTAAGATAGACGGCTGCTAGAAACTCTCATCGCTGCCCTTTTGTTAACAGTGGTATTAGACTTCAAGTTACTGCAAAAAATGTTTTAAAACATAGTGATATCTTGACTTTGCCTAGTTAATATTCCAAATTATAAAAAAACAGATAGTTCTATGACAACAAATCTATTACAAGGCAAAAAGGGATTAATAACCGGAATAATAAATAAGAGATCGATAGCATGCGGTATAGCAAAAACTCTCTCAGAGCACGGAGCAGAACTTGCAATCACCTACCAGAATGAAATAATAAAAGAAAAACTATCACCAATAGCAGATGAATTAAATGTGGAGCTAATATTACACTGTGACGTTTCAAATGAAAAAATCATAGATAACGCTTTTGAAATAATAGAGAAAAAATGGGGTACTCTTGACTTTTTGGTGCATGCAATAGCGTTTTCCGATAAAAATGAGTTAAATGGCAAATATGTCAATACTTCACTGAATAACTTCCTCAATGCAATGCATATATCGTGCTATTCTTTTACTGCTTTAGCGCAAAGGGCTGAAAAAATGATGTCAGGTGGTGGTAGTTTACTTACTTTATCTTATTATGGCGCTGAAAAAGTTATGCCAAATTATAACGTTATGGGTTTATGTAAAGCAGCACTTGAAGCAAGTGTAAAATATATAGCATGTGATCTCGGGCCACAAAATATCAGAGTAAATGCAATTTCCGCTGGTCCAATCAGAACTTTAGCATCTTCTGGAATAAGCGATTTTCACTTCATATCAGAATGGAATAGAAATAATTCTCCGCTCAGACGCAATGTTACAATAGAGGATGTTGGCAAGGCAGCGTTATACTTATTAAGCGACTTAAGTAGTGGCACTACTGGAGAAATTTTGCACGTCGATTCAGGATATAACGTTGTGGGAATGAAGGTGGTTGACTAACAAAGCGCTAGTTCCTTCGGGTTCATACACAACTCTATCAGGAGTTTTGTGACTGTGATTGCAGAAAACATCGAACATAAAATTCCTATTGATAAAGTGACAGAAAAGCCTCTAATTGCTCCGCTGCCAATAATGAACATTATTCCTGCAGCAATTAATGTAGTGATATTTGAATCCAGTATTGTCTTTATAGCGTTTTTAAACCCTTCTTCAATAGCACGTTCCACTCTCTTGCCAGATTTGATTTCCTCACGAATTCGCTCAAATATTAAAACATTTGCATCCACCGCCATACCGACAGTGAGTGCAATACCGGCAATTCCAGGTAAAGTTAGAGTTGCTTCAAGCAGAGTGAGAATTGATAATATAAGAATTACATTAGAAAAAAGCGCAATAGAGGCCAATACACCTAATTTGCCGTGAGTGATAATTATAAATAAAGCCACGGCTATAATAGAGATTGTTGCTGCCATTTCCCCTGCCTTTATTGATTCTTCTCCAAGGCTTGGGCCAATGTTTTTTTCTTCAATTATTTTAAGTGGCGCTGGCAGTGCTCCAGATTTTAAAAGTATTGCAAGTTCGCTTGCTTGTTTTTCAGTAAAATTACCGCTAATTTCTCCCTCTCCATTTAAAATTGGCTCACGTATTGTAGGTACTGTTAAAACTGTGTTATCCAGAACAATTGCAAAAGGTTTTCCCACATTTTCTTTAGTGATTTTCGCGAATCTTTTACTCGCTATGCTGTCAAATTTAAAATGCACTGTTGGTTTACCTAAGTGACCAAATCTAACTGATGCATTAATCAGTGCATCACCACCTATTTCAGTTTTGCGGAATATTGGATAAGAATTGCCTAAGGAATCCTTGAGCATGACAGTAGTTTCGTAATCTATATCCTGCACCTTGGCTATGTTAGTGTTTGCCAAATGAAAAGCTAGCTTAGCAGTTTTGCCAAGCAGAGATTTTATCTGTTCGGTGTCTTCTACTCCAGGCACCTGCACTAATATTTTATTCTGCCCTTGTTTTTGAACGCTGACTTCCTTTGTGCCAAGTTTGTCCAAACGCCGCTGGACATTGTTTATTGATTCTGCAGCTACTTCACTGATCAAAGAATTTTTATAATGGGGTTTATACGAAATGAGAATTGAAGAATCTTTTCTATTTAGCTCTAAATTTGGATTTATCGCATTAATCAACACAGATGCTTTTTTATAGTCATCAATATTATTTAAAGTTACAACGCTATTTTGTACGTTAGATTCAATATTTTTTGTTAGCAACGTCTCTTTTATCTCATCAGCTAGCATGCCTAGCTTTTCCTTAAAATAGAAGTCTAAGTCTATGTTTAGAAGCAAAGATGCCCCTCCTTTCAGGTCAAGGCCTAAGTTTATTCTTTTTTTCGAAATAAAAAGCTTATTATCAAAGAAATTTGGCAGTGTTATGTATAAAGCAAATAAACAGATGCATAATACTGAAAAAGATTTGACTATAAGCCTGTTGTACATAAGTTGTAGGTTTAAAATTGCAGTGTAAGTTAAAAATAGATTTTTGTAAAATTCTCTATTGTCCAAATAACCTATCCAAGTAGCTATAGAAACGAAAAAACTTGCTTGCCACCCTTCGCCAGCCCCTTTATCATGAAACTGAAGGTATTCAGTTATCTTCATTTGTGCAGATTAAACAGCAAGAAAATAACGTAGTTGGCGTCTTATTTTTAATTTTTTGCACTATGTGCACCTTATGTCTTCACAACATTTCTAGGTTTTTACCTATATAAGCTGAAACGCGCTTATAAGTCGTTTAAGACAGTATAGTACGCCAATTTGCAGGATTAGGGAGTGAACACTAATTACCACGGAGTTTCTTTTGCCTTTTTTTCTGCTTAGTAAATTTCTTAAACATTTAAACAAAGGTGAGTTGCATTTAAAAGCAGCTAAATTGCAGTGTTTAAGACTTAAAAAACGCCAATACTGAAAGTAGACAATGACTAGGGCTTCTTTTGCCTTTTTTTTTGTTTGGTAAATTTCTTAATGTTTATGGCTAAAGATTGCACGAATGTTGCAATTACAAAAGCGATCTCTACTAGGAGAATGTCATTCCAGTGCTCCTTTTTTTGTCATCCCAGTGCTTGACACTGGGATCCAATTTTCCATATAATCTCATCGAAAACGTTGTATTTTAACGTAAAACATCTATTTTTATGCTTACCAACTTAATAAAATTCCTGGATCCCAGTGGGCTTTGTTGCATAGCACCTTAAGCAGTGATGGTTTACGACAAATTTATGTAATGATTTCAAATTTAGCCATACCAATATCAGTGAATTTGTTGAGCAAATAGCACTTAATTAGTAATTCTTTTTCACGATTTACTTCAGATTTATTCCTAAAGCTAAATCCAAATACTTGCTTCAACCTTGAGAAAAATCCTTCTATGTAAGATCTCTTTCCATAAATTGCTTCCTTTTTCCACTCTTTTACACCATCTTGTCCATATAATTTTATTAACCTAATAGCAGCATTTCTGTCAGACATATAATCTATTTTTGAATGTTCTGCTGCATCCTTTTTTGGTAGAACTTTTGTCTTTATATCGTATTTCTTACACAATTTATAAAGTTTGTGCCTATCGTATGCCCTATCTGCATATAATGCTTTTATTTTGTGCTGAAAATTAACTTCTTCAAGCAAATCGCAAGCTCCATAGTGGTCAGAGTAGACGCCATTACTGTATCTTGCAGCTATAGCTTTTTTACTATTCACACTTAACATAACATGTAACTTTCTTACTTGCTCGTAGCTTCGGTACTTTCTATCTGCACTGTTTTCCTTACTGTGGCCAGGAGTGTTACTGTAAATGCTGATATTTGTGCTATCTATGATAATTTCAATATTTTCCATGTTGCTTTTATCAACCCTGCAATCATTTATCTTAATATTAAGTTTTTTAAACCTTCTTGATGCTTGTGAATAGCTGATAACTGCCAAATTTTTTCCTATTTGTTGCAGATATCCTTTTATAAACCCCACCGTTTGTCTTAAACCAATTCTAAAAAGATTGACAATTATATGTACCAAAATTACGACTTTATCACTGTAAATATAGTTGCCGCCCTGCATTTTTGGACTATTTTCATACCAATTTTCGATAGCTTCATCGATGTAACGAAAAATATTTCCCCTTTTTTCAAGGAATTTGTTATATTCGTTTTGGTTACTGACTTTCATTTTCTGTGGCATATTTTTTCTTCAACAGTTAAATGGTTATTTATAATGAATTTTGTCAGTAGCCACCAGATTTTTTCGGTTGCTATGCAACAAAGCCATCCCAGTGTCTGGGCACTGGGATGACACCATTCTTTTTTCTGGATTCCAGACTGGAATGACACCCTTTTGGATGGAAATAAGTGTCAGCTACTTGCATGACACCATCATAAGGTGAAACTGGATCCCAGTGGGCTTTGTTGCATCGCTACTTATGAAAGGCTAACTATAGTTAGGATTATAAGCAACCTATTGAAAATCTTGTTTTTTTGCAATCAATCTGATCAAATTTAAGAATAGTAATTTATTATTTATATTAATAAACTTAATTCTATTGAAAATAGCTAAAGCATTGAAATTCTTGAATTTTAGCCGGATTAGTGAGTGGTAGTGAAATTTCTTTTACTCAAATTTAGGTATTCACTGACCGTTCTTGTTATAAATACCAGAATAATAAGCTACTGATATTCTCCATCTTTTTTATCTTTAATCCATCATAGCTAGCGATGCAACAAAGCCCACTGGGATCCAGTTTCACCTTATGATGGTGTCATGCAAGTAGCTGACACTGGTTTCCATCCAAGACGGTGTAATTCCAGTCTGGAATGGCTTTGTTGCATAGCAACCGAAAAAATCTGGTGGCTACTGACAAAATTCATTATAAATAACCATTTAACTGTTGAAGAAAAAATATGCCACAGAAAATGAAAGTCAGTAACCAAAATGAATATAACAAATTTCTCCAGGAAAGAGGAAATATTTTTCATTATATCAATGAAGCCATAGAAAATTGGTATGAAAATAGTCCAAAAATGCAAGGCGGCAACTATATTTACAGTGATAAAGTTGTGATTTTGGTGCATATAATTGTCAATCTTTTTAGAATTGGTTTAAGACAAACGGTGGGGTTTATAAAAGGATATATGCAACAAATAGGAAGAGATTTAGCAGTTATCAGCTATTCACAAGCATCAAGAAGGTTTAAGAAACTTAATATTAAGATCAATGATTGCAGAATTGATAAAAATAATATGGAAGACATCGAAATTGCTATAGATAGTACAGGTATCAGCATTTACAACAATACCCCTGGTCACAGCAAGGAAAATAGCGCTAACAGAAAATATCGTGGCTATGAACAGACAAGAAAATTGCATGTAATGTTGAATATAAACAGCAAAAAAGCCATAGCTGTAAAATACAGTAACGGTGTCTACTCTGATCACTATGGAGCTTGCGATTTGCTTAAAGAAGTTAATTTTCAGCATGTCATAAAAGCACTATATGCAGATAGGGCATATGATAGGCACAAGTTTTACAAATTGTGTCACGAATATGATATAAAGGCAAAAATTCCACCAATAAACAATGCGGCAGAACATCCAGAAATAGATTATATGTCTGACAGAAATGCTGCTATTAGGTTAATAAAATTATACGGTGAAGATGGCGTGAAAGAATGGAAAAAAGAAGTAAATTATGGGAAAAGATCTTATATTGAAGGGTTTTTCTCAAGATTAAAGCAAATATTTGGATTCAGCTTTAGGAATAAATCCGAAGTAAATCGCGAAAAAGAATTGCTGATTAAGTGCTATTTGCTTAATCAATTTACTGAAATTGGTATGGCTAAATTTGAAATGGCTACATGATATTTATCGTAAATTACTACCAGTATAAGGTGCGATGCAACAAAGCCATCCCAGTGTCTGGGCACTGGGATGACAGGAGAAGGGGCTACTGCCGTCATAAAGGAACCAGTGTCAGCTACTCGGATGATACCTTTTTCTACTTAATTTGGGTTATGCAAGAAGTCTATTCGCGGTATCTCAGCATAGATTCCGCTAACACGTAGCGGGATGACGGTTGTCGGTAAGCCTAAGTCAGTTTAGCTATATGCTTTTAATTTCCCCAAAAGGAGAATTAAATATATGAGATTCTAGTTGATATAATTTAATGAATGGTTAGTTTAAATTACTAATTACTTAAGAAATTTTGATAATATTTAATCCACTCGCTTTTCTATTTTCCATATCGCGATGGGCTTGAATTATTTCATCAAATTTATATTTTTTATTGATCCGTACAGTTAAAAGTTTTTTTCTTATCATCTCGAAGATTTCCATTGTGGTAAGCACTAATGTGAATCTATCATGCTTATAATGGTATATTGAGGTTCCAGTTGCAAATAACGAACGTGAACTAAGTAAAGAAAAACTAATAGGAGCGTTACCTGATATCTGCCCATAGGAAACGTATATGCCGAACCTGCCTAAAGATTCAAAAGAGAGCTTGCTTGTAGCGTAACCTATGGGGTCATACACTGCACCTACTCCTCTGTTTTGCGTAATCTCCATAATTTTAGAAACGAAGTCTTTATCATTGTAGTTTATTGCGTATGTGCAGCCACTTTGTAAAGCTGTCTTCATTTTTTCATCAGAGCTTACAGAGCCTATCACTACACCTTTTTTATCCTTTGCCCATTGGCATATTATTTGTCCTAAACCACCATTAGCCCCATGAACTAGCACGAAAGCACCAGGCCTAATTTTATAAGATTGATTAACTAAATAGTGAGCTGTCATACCTTTAAACAGCACTGCAGCAGCAACTTCATCAGATATGTCATCTGGAATTTTTATCAGATATTTCTGGTGTATAACGCGCTTTTCACAATATGCCCCTGGAGGAGCTGTGCAATATCCAACTCTATCTCCAACCTTCAATCCATCACTGATTTTTTTACCAAGCTTTTCAATAACTCCCACTGCTTCTACCCCAAGCACTGATGGTAAATTTTTAATTTTGCGCGTACCTTTTCTGTGCTCTAAATCATAACGATTTAAGCCAATAGTTGTGTGACGTACTAAAACTTCCTCGCCTTTTGGCTCACCTATATTCTTATCTACAAATTCTAATACTTCTGGTCCCCCAGTTTTTTTAATTTGTATAGCTCTAACCATGATGAATGTAAGATAAAAACTTTCATTATGTTATCTAACAATTAATATTTTGCAAAGTTATTGTTTCCACAATCAATAGACTTCTTGCGTTACCTCCTGTCATTCCAGCGCGTGACGCTGGAATCCAGATACGATTTCATCATATAAATCTTTCCATTCTTGATTTGTTTTTTCAATTAAGTTTATTTTCCATTTTCTCTGCCAGCTTTTTAGAAGCTTTTCTTTACTAATTGCTAAATTTATGTCTTGAAACTCCTCAAAGTAGACTAAATTACTAACATTGTACTTTGACGTGAAACCGGAAATGGCTTTGCTTTTATGCTCCCAAATTCGTTTAATTAAATTTGATGTTATACCTATATACAGGGTTCCATTTCGTTCGCTTGCAAGTATATAAACATAATAACTTTTCATATATAGTAACCTGGATCCCAGTGGGCTTTGTTGCATAGCAATCGAAAAAATCTGGTGGCTACTGACAAAATTCATTATAAATAACCATTTAACTGTTGAAGAAAAAATATGCCACAGAAAATGAAAGTCAGTAACCAAAATGAATATAACAAATTTCTCCAGGAAAGAGGAAATATTTTTCATTATATCAATGAAGCCATAGAAAATTGGTATGAAAATAGTCCAAAAATGCAAGGCGGCAACTATATTTACAGTGATAAAGTTGTGATTTTGGTGCATATAATTGTCAATCTTTTTAGAATTGGTTTAAGACAAACGGTGGGGTTTATAAAAGGATATATGCAACAAATAGGAAGAGATTTAGCAGTTATCAGCTATTCACAAGCATCAAGAAGGTTTAAGAAACTTAATATTAAGATCAATGATTGCAGAATTGATAAAAATAATATGGAAGACATCGAAATTGCTATAGATAGTACAGGTATCAGCATTTACAACAATACCCCTGGTCACAGCAAGGAAAATAGCGCTAACAGAAAATATCGTGGCTATGAACAGACAAGAAAATTGCATGTAATGTTGAATATAAACAGCAAAAAAGCCATAGCTGTAAAATACAGTAACGGTGTCTACTCTGATCACTATGGAGCTTGCGATTTGCTTAAAGAAGTTAATTTTCAGCATATCATAAAAGCACTATATGCAGATAGGGCATATGATAGGCACAAGTTTTACAAATTGTGTCACGAATATGATATAAAGGCAAAAATTCCACCAATAAACAATGCGGCAGAACATCCAGAAATAGATTATATGTCTGACAGAAATGCTGCTATTAGGTTAATAAAGTTATACGGTGAAGATGGCGTGAAAGAATGGAAAAAAGAAGTAAATTATGGGAAAAGATCTTATATTGAAGGGTTTTTCTCAAGATTAAAGCAAATATTTGGATTCAGCTTTAGGAATAAATCCGAAGTAAATCGCGAAAAAGAATTGCTGATTAAGTGCTATTTGCTTAATCAATTTACTGAAATTGGTATGGCTAAATTTGAAATGGCTACATGATATTTATCGTAAATTACTACCAGTATAAGGTGCGATGCAACAAAGCCATCCCAGTGTCAAGCACTGGGATGACACCATTTGTTGTAAACTCACTTTTACTCTATGGTTATACTACCTTGCCGCTATCCTGAACGGATACCTTCTTTCAGCTTTGGATGACAATAGGAAAAAGTTTGTTACTTAAGCTTAAAAAACGTGTATGATAGTGTTATTTCGCTCAAATCTTTTGTATTACTATCAAGCATTATCTCAGGATCTATATAGAAAGATACGGGCATAGCAGCTTTTTGTTTTGGTAGCAACATTTGCTCTTCAAAACAAAAGCATGCAACTTTATTGAAATACTTACCTGCTTTGAAAGGCGTAACGTTATATACTGCCATACCAAATGAAGACTGATCAGATAGATTTTTTGCGTAATAAAACGCTAAACTTTGTTCTCCTATGTTTACATCAACGTAGTTAGTTTCTGATTTAAATTCCCAAGGTAGATCGGACATTATATCAGCATTGAAGTGAACCCTGATTTTTTGGTCAGTTGCACTTATTGTTGCATTAGTTACTTTTCTTGTTGTGCCACCATACCCGGTAGCTTTACAGAAAATGCTATATAGTGGCACCGATGCATATGTAAGACATAGCATCAACACGACTAAAGATATTAAAAAGAAAACTATAGAATTCTTACTACCTTTCCTTAAAAAGGAAAACATCTAGTCCCTATTATTGAACAAGTTAAGTAACCTGAGTAGATTGAGAAATATGTTAATAAAGTTAAAATAAAGATCAGTTGCACCCAGTATTGCCAATTTAGTAGTAGCGACTTCTGATCCGTCGTTATATTTATAATAAACGTCCTTGATTCTTTGAGCATCATACGCAGTCATTAAGGTAAAGACTATTACTGATATGAACGATATTGCAAAGTAGAGAGGACTACTTCCAAGGAATAAATTTACTACGGATGCTATAATTATCCCCAAGACTCCCATAATCAAGAAAGAGCCCATACTTGTAAGATCTCTTTTTGTGGTATTACCATATAAAGCCATAGAGCCAAACATAATTGATGTAATGAAAAATGCTCTTGCTATATTTTCTGCAGTATAAACTATAAAAATATAAGATAAGGAAAGCCCCATTAACACTGAGAACGAGAAAAATATAGTAACGGCAGACTGAGCACTTAGGTGTTGAATTCTATACCGCATATAGATCACCAATGCAGCTGGAGAGAATATTATCACAAGCGACAGAACAGGGTTAGAATGAATTACCTGAAAAAGACCAGAAAATACCGTTAGAAACGCAACAAGCCCTGTAACGCCTAAAGCTAAAGCCATGTAGTTATATACTTTAGTTAGGTAACTTCTAAGCCCAGCACTATAATAAGCGCCTTGAGAGCGAATATCCTGTTCATTTCTCATGTAAGACATAATATAACTCCTTTTGTCTATTATTTAACACATTATAATATAAAACCACATTTTTATCAAGTATTTTTATTATAAACAGCTATGCGCTGGCATTTGTTTTAATATAAATAGAATATAGGCCTATTGCTGCTGCATTTGAAACATTTAAGCTGTCAATTACGTTTGACAGTGGGATTTTTAAAAGATAATCACAATTTTCTTTAACTAACCTCCGCATTCCTTTCTCTTCGGAACCAAAAATAATTACTCTTTTTTTCTCAAAGCTCTTTATTTCATCTATATTTTCTTTAGCATTGCAATCAAACCCGTAACACCAGTAGCCGACCTCTTTTAAATACTGCATAGTTTTTACTATATTTGTAACGTATATTAGCGGGACAATATCTAATGCCCCACTTGCTGCTTTTGCAATAGATGCATTTTCACTCGGTGAATGGTTATGTGGTAAAACCAATGCGTTGACATTAAAACAAGCTGAAGTTCTTAAAATCGACCCAATATTGTGCGTGTCAGTGACTTGATCTAAAATGACTATGGTAGAGCTATCGTTCGAGCTTTCAGCTATTTCTTCAATGCTTAAGTTATAAAGAATAGGGGCAACATTTAAAGCAATTCCTTGATGGTTAGCACCTTTGGGTAAAACGTCATTAAGTATTTTGTTTTCTACTAATCGAACTTTAATGCCCTTACTGTCTACACATTGCCTAATTTCTTTTTCGTGTTCTCTATAGAAATTTTCTGTTGCTAACAGTTCTATACACCGCCTATTTTTATTCTTCAGTGCTGACATGCAGGTGTGCTTTCCATACAGCCAAAAATTCTCATTAGTTTTTGACGATTTCATCGTATTATTGAAAATCGGGTTTTTATAGAATAAGCAACATTTTACTATGTTTAGATATTGTTGTAAAATTATACAATTCGATTAATGCGTTTATGTCGGACGATGAGTTGGATTGGCAAAAAAATGTTAAGCCAATAGAATGTAGAAAAGTTACTTTGAAAGTTGATCATAAAGTAAATATAAAGTCTATGGTTGATAAAGGTACCTCCGACTTACAAGGGAATTTTCTTAATACCAATAATGGTAATTCATCATTTTGTCTTGACTACAACACAAAATCAAAGATTGATAGGGGTAAATATTTTATAAGCGATAAGCTCGATTTGCATGGCTATAATATAGAAGATGCTTACTGTAAATTGATAGATTTTATTATCAAAAATTATCGAGCAGGAAATAGATGTTTATTGGTAATTACGGGATACGGCAGTGCAACAAATAAAACAGACACTATAAAGAGTAACTTAAATAAGTGGTTAAATGATACTAAAATCCAGCATATGGTTCTATACTACCAGCAAGCTACGAAAAAACATGATGGTAAAGGAGCTTTTTATGTTTTATTAAGAAGGAATAAAAACCTTGAGTCCTGATACTTAAAATTCCTTTTAAGCCTTAATTTTTCTTGTATAACCATATAAAAATCAGTGTTCGGCAGCGCGTGACGCACAATTGTACAAACATTGTAGCCGTTATTCAAGTAGCCCGCAGAAACGAAAAACTTACTTGACACATTTCGCCAGCCCCCCTATCATGGTACTGAAGGTATTCATTTATCTTCAATCTGTGCAGATTAAACGACAACAGTATTACGTAATTGGCGTCTTATTTTTAATTTCTTGCACTATGCGCACCTTATGTCTTCACAACATTTCTAGCTATATAAGCTGAAACGCGCTTATATAGCGTTTAAGACAGTATAGAACGCCAATTTGCAGGATTAGAGAGTGACAACTAGCTAACACGGAATATCTTTTGCCTTTTTTTCTGCTTAGTAAATTTCCTAAACATTTATGACTAAAGGTTAGTTGCATTAAAAAGCAACTGAGTCGCGGTTATTAGACGTTTAAAACATAAAAAAACGCCAATGTTTTTAAATAGATATTAGCTGGGGTTTCTTTTGCCTTTTTTTTCGTTTGGTAAATTTCTTAATATTTGTAGCTAGAGACTCTCATCTTTAGCGAGCTTCAAGGTAATTGGTTGCTATTTGCGAAAATATTTGCATAATTTAAGCAACATTAATTGATAAAAATTAACTATGGAGCTTAATAAGATTGCAGCATCGATTTTACTTTCTGGGCTAATCATTATGATAGTCAGCAACGTAGTTGATATGCTGTATAGTCCAGAGGAATATAAGATTGAACACCAAACGATAGTAGCTGCTGGCAGCAATGAATCTCAGCAAAAAATCGAGCAAGTGGCGCTTGATATTGGAGCGCTCATGCAGAATGCTAGCTTTGAGAAAGGTAAATCAGCAGCGAAAAAATGTATAGCTTGCCATAGTTTTGAGAAAAGTGGAATGAATAAAGTAGGACCAAATTTATGGAACGTAATTGGAAACAAAAAGGCCCATCTTGGCAACTCATTCAATTACTCAAAAGCAGTGCTTGAAAAAGGTGGAAAATGGGGGTATGAGGAGCTATTTGCCTTTTTAAAGAACCCAAAAGCCTATATAAAAGGTACACGTATGGCATTTGCAGGTATTTCCAATCCACAAGAAATTGCAGATCTAGTCAGCTATTTGCGTTCGATGAGCGATAGTCCGGTTGCTTTGCCAAAGTAGTATGGATTATTGTAAATTGTTTGATGGAAATAATGGTCACATAGCATATCGAAAGCTACAAGGAAAGAAAGCTTCTGTAGTTTTTTTCGGTGGATTTGCATCAAATATGAATGGAACTAAAGCAACTGCTATTTACAAATTTTGCCAAGAAAATGACGTAGCACTTGTGCTATTTGATTACTTTGGTCACGGTAACTCAAGTGGTAATTTTGCCGATTATACAATAAGTGATTGGCAAAAAAATTGTGCTAAAGTGATAAGTGAATTAACTAGTGGTAAACAAATAGTTATAGGTTCAAGTATGGGAGGATGGCTGATGCTGCTCACTGCCCTTCAGTTTTCAGAAAAAATTGCAGCATTAATCGGCATATCGTCTGCTCCCGATTTCACTGAAGATTTGATATTCAAGCAATTGTCAGGCAAGCAAAAAGAAGAACTAGATTCTAAAGGTGTAATAGATTTTACTTCAGAGCATTGTACATACAAAATAACTAAAAATTTGATCGAAGATGGCAGAAAGAACCTTCTTTTAAACAAAGAGACAATAGATATAAACTGTCCTGTGCGCTTATTGCATAGCATTAATGATAAAGATGTTCCTTATCAAACTTCATTGAATTTAGCTGAAAAAATCAAGTCAACTGATGTTGAAGTACACTTAATAAAATCAGCAGAGCATAACATGTCTGACAATCATTCACTGGAAGTTTTATTTAAGACCATTAGGGAATTTTGTAACCGTTCACTTATTTGAGCTTTCTTCAATTTAAAGTAAATACAGAAAATTGCTGCCTATAGCTAAACTGACCTTACCCAGAAAAAGTGGAGAGAAAGTTGAGAATGTTTTTTTATAAAAAGAATGATGAATCAAAATGTTCAGGGATGCAATAGTTAATAGTGACGTTGTTTGTTATAAAAAATTTCTATATATTCAAATATAGCAGTTTTAATATGCTGTTTAGAGTGCTTAGAAGTGTCTATTGGTAACTCCCTTTTTAGAGAACTTTTCTACAACAGAATTGTCGTAACAACAACCTTTATGGCTCATCTATATTCTTTATGGCTAAGAGATATTGATAACCTTGTGAAGTATATTGTGAACCTTGATCACTATGTAACAGTAGGTTTTTGGCAGGTTTACGTTTATTAACGGCCATTAATACAGAGTCCATGACCAATTATTTATTCATTGAACTACTCATTGACCAGCCAATCACCATACGTGAGTATAGGTCGATTACTGCTGCCAAATATAGCCATCCTTCTTTGGTTTTTATATAAGTAATCCCATACTTTATTTGGTTGATCGACAATAAAGTTTTGGTCTAATATTACGACTCTACTGTCCGTTTGTTGTTTCTTAATTTTAAATTTTCTTCTCAATATAGCCTGAATACCATTTTTCTGCATAATACTTTGCACTGTTTTCAAGTTGCAACTTTTACCCAAAGCCTTTAATTCAGCATGAATTTTACGAGCTCCATATCTACATTTAGAAGCTTTTTTTGAATATCTGCTTTTATTTGCTAATTCTCTATTGCTTATTTCCCTCGCAGCCCGCTTATAGTAGCCACTAGCAGATACATTCAAAATCCTACATAATTCCCGTACTTTATAGCAGTTGCTATGTTCTTTTATAAAAAAATATTTTACTCTTTTTGACTGCCCAGGGCTTTTTTTAAAATGTCTCTCTCTCTTGTTACTCTTGCTAACTCTTTCTTTAAATCAAATCTTTCTTTGTCGTAAGGAGCTACATTACCCCTACCTGGAAAAGCATTTGCTACTGACTTCTTTTCGTTATATTTTTTTATCCACTTACCTAATACGTTAGAGCTTATACCTAGATCTTTTGCTACTTTCGAAATTGTTTCTCCTCTTTCTTTAAAAAGCTTTACAGCTTCTTCTTTCAACTCTGCTGTATATTCTCTTCCATTTGAAATATTGTACCTCTCTATAAAAACATTTTTTTATTATAAAAACGTACCAACTTTCTCTCCACTTTTTCTGGGTAAGGTCACTTTAGCTATAGCAGTTAACTTTGCAGTTAACTTTTACAGCGTTTCAAGGTATAGTTTTTATAATAAAGTGTTCGAATATACATGAAAACCATTTTAGCTGTTGAAACAAGCTGCGACGAAACTGCAGTAGCGATTGTAAATAGTGACAAGCAAGTCCTTGCTCACGAAATTCTCTCCCAAGCAGAACACAAAAAACGCGGTGGCGTAATCCCTGAGATAGCGTCACGTGCTCATATGGAGCATTTAAGTGGTCTAATAAAAAGCGCTGTAGAAAAATCTAACCTCAATTTTCGCGATTTGGACGCGATTGCAGCAACATCAGGACCAGGACTCATAGGTGGACTAATAGTTGGTACAATGATGGCTAAAGCAATTGCGCATGTAGCACAAAAACCGTTTATTGCAGTGAATCACTTAGAAGCGCATGCATTGGTTATTAGGTTACTGCATGAGGTAAAATTTCCATTTTTAGTCCTACTAATATCAGGTGGTCACTGTCAATTTTTAATTGCACAGGATGTAGGTAAATATATTAAACTCGGGAAGACACTCGATGACTCGTTAGGAGAAGCATTTGATAAAGTTGCTAAGATGCTGGGTTTAAGCTATCCCGGAGGACCATTAATTGAAAAGTTAGCTAAAAAAGGCAATGGTGCAAGATTTAAACTGCCAAGGGCAATGATAAAACGTTCTGGATGTAATTTTTCGTTTTCTGGAATCAAGACAGCAGTAAAAAACTTAGTGCAGAAACTCGAAATAAGCGAGCAAAATGTGTGTGATGTATGTGCTTCATTTCAAGAGTGTATTAGTGACATACTGCTGGACAGGGTTAGTAATGCGATTATTATGGCCGAATCTTTAAATATCAAAATCAATGACTTTGTGATTACCGGCGGAGTTGCAGCAAATAATTTCTTGAGAGAAAAATTGAAAAAACACACAAACTTAAATATATTTTTTCCCCCTAATAACCTATGTACAGATAATGCAGTGATGGTTGGATGGGCAGGAATTGAAATGTTAAGGAAAAACTATATCGATTCTCTCAATTTTGCACCAAGGCCAAAGTGGGAGTTGGAGAGTTATTAAAAACTCTCAATTTTGAATTAGGTAATGAAGGAAATATTAACTATACTTCTTTGTTTATATTTCCTATTCACATATATTAATATTTTACTCACTTAAAGTAAGCTAACTGCCATTATTAATATTCTTGTAATAAAAATTGTATATGGTGCATGTAATCAAATTAAGAGGAAGATTGTGGAAATTACGCCATCAATAAAAAAAGAATTGAAGCAAAGTACTCTATATGTTTGCCTAGAAAAATGCAAAAGTGCATTTTGGTTTATCTTTTGGTTTAGTGCGGGAATCAATTTATTAATGTTATTCCTACCACTTTATACCTCTCAAGTGCTTGATCGGGTGATATCGAGCGAAAGTGTATCAACACTAACTATGCTGACAATTATCACTTTATCTGCATTTGCATGTTCTGCAATGCTTGAAACTTGTCGATATTTAGCCATGGCAAAAATAGGTGATTGGATCGATAAAACTGCAACACCAGATCTGATAGTAAGGTCAATCAGGCTAACGTCAGTGCAGAGCTCAACTTCAAGTGGTGAAGCAATACGAGATCTCGGAGTGATAAAAAATTTCATTACAGGAAATGGTATATTCTCACTGTTTGATACTCCATGGTCGTTAATTTACCTTGTTGTGATTTTCATGATACATACCTCCACGGGGTTTATAGCTATTACTGGAATTATTATATTAGTCTCTATGGCAATATGGAATGAACTTGCCACTAAACGAATATTACAAGAAACCAACGAAGAAACTATACGGAATATCAATGCTATAGATGTTGCAACAAGAAATGCAGAAGTGGTTGAAGCTATGGGCATGTCAGAATTCATAGTCTCTGATTGGTGTAAACGAAATGATCAGAATCGAGCAATGCAAATTAAAGCACAAAATCGCTCTAATGTAATTACTGGAATCACTAAGTTTTTGCGCTCAACTCTGCAAATATCAGTAATTGGAACAGGTGCATTACTTGCAATCACAGCTCATAAGACTGCTGGTAGCATCATCGCTGCTTCAATTTTAATGGGTAGAGTATTAGCACCATTTGACGCTGCGGTTCATACTTGGAAGTTTTTAAATCAGGCTAGAATGTCATATGGAAGGCTACAAAGACTTATATTAACATCGCCAAAAAGAGAGCAAACGATGGCTCTACCAGAACCTGAAGGAAAATTGGAATTTGATAGAGTATTTTTTACTCCTTATGGAAGCAATAAGCCGACAGTAAAAGGAATATCATTCATTATAGATCCTGGAGATGTAGTTGGTGTTATTGGTGCAAGTGCTTCTGGTAAATCCACTATCGCAAAATTAACTGTTGGTGTATGGAAGCCAATATCTGGTGTAGTCAGACTAGATGGCGCTGATGTATATACTTGGAATCGAGAAAATTTTGGTAATTATGTTGGCTACTTACCTCAGGATATTGAGTTATTTAACACTAGTGTCAAAGCTAATATTGCTCGCATGAGGCCAGATCCAAATCCTGAAGAAATAATCAAAGCAGCAAAAATTGCAGGAATACATGAACTAATACTAAGCTTACCAAATGGATATGATACAACAATAGGAGGTCCTGGAGGAGTAACGCTCTCTGGCGGCCAAAAACAGCTTCTTGGACTTGCCAGAGCTTTTTATGGTCACATAAAACTTTTAGTACTTGATGAACCAAACGCTAACTTAGATAGCAATGGAGAGGCATGCTTAATTAATGCAATTGGCATTGCAAGAAAACAAAATACTACTACTGTTATCATCACTCACAAGCTACCGTTATTGTCCGTAGTTGATAAGGTGATCCTCATGTCAGATGGTGTCATTTACGCTATGGGACCAAAAGATGAGATTTTGAGCAAATTAGTTGCTCCATCATCAAATACCACAGAAGATGAGCGCTCTTCAGCAAATGGTTAGCTTACTTACACTAAATTCTGTATCTGAAATAACAACTGTTCCAGAGAAATATATATTTCTTTACCATTAGAAATAATATTACAAGAATAGTAAATAGATTAATAACTCCTATTAATTAAAGTTAATCGGCAGATATAGCTAAAGTGGCTTAGGTTTACCTACAATTTGAAAAACAACAAATTCGTCATTCCGCTACTCGTTAGCGCCGCGGCGCATAAGTGTTGAAAGTGCAATCACACAAGGTGATTAATGGTATGTAAATCTCCTCTTGATATCAACCTTCGTTGTTGGGAAAGCAGATAAACCACGTCGAAAATTCGCTTAAACCTTCTAACCACAGGCAAAAAGGCGCTTTTTTAATTTATTTTATTACCATTGAAATTTATGCCGTTAACCACCTTATATAATGCCACTTATAGCACTTTTAACACTTATGCGCCGCGGCGGTATGACGTAGAGAAACCTTTCTTGGGTTAGCTATAGTGTATATTTCTAATTAATGAACTTTCTTAATCTATTGTTTAAATAACTTAATATTAGTAGTGGTTTTATAAAAAAATTATAATATAAATAATGTTGCTGCGAAAATTTATAACAATATTTCCCTCTAACGTTTAATGAATTTCAATAAATTGCCTTTTTAATTCTAGATAAGTATATGCTTTGTTAATATGTTTAGTTCAAAATCCAAAAGTAAGTTTATGCTTTCTATTGGAGAAGAAGGCATAATGTTACTATATTTTAAAAATAATACTTTAAATAAAAGGTATTTTGTTAAGGGCAAAAACGATAAAGCAGTTTCCGATTTAATTTCATGTCTTTCATCAGACAAAAAAGCACCTTTATACCTGGTGCTTAATCATGCAGATCAAAATTACTCGCTACAGTTTATTACAAGGGCAAACAAGATTAGTGCCTATCTATCAGCAAAAACAAAGATGGAGCATTTTTCTCGTAATAATGACATAAGTTCAGTTTTTTTGGTTGAGAAGCCAAACAAATTCAATCAAAACTGGTGCTATCTTCTTGTTTCATCAAAAGCAAAGCATTTAGTAGAATATTGGTTGAATGTGTTTATTGAGATAGGCTCCAACTTTAAGGGAATATTAATGTTTCCTATAGAAATAAGTAATATAACAAAAAAGATTCTACATAAAGATCCTAATAATTGGAAAATTATAGTTGCTGCAACTAAAACGGGAGGCTATAGACAAGTGGTTCTTAAAGAGAATAAAATGGTATTTACGCGTTTAACATCATTTACTAATGATAATTTACCAGGAATTATTGCTGGTGGAATATATCAGGAAGTGCAAGATACTATTCGATCCTTAACTAAGTTTGGGTTTGAAAAAAATAACCCTATCGACCTTTGCATCATAGTGTCAGAAGATATTAAAGCTAGTTTATCAGTCATAAATTTTTCAGAGAACAGTGTGAACATATTAACTCCATATGAGTTAGGCAAATTATTAGGAGCAGAACTAGCTATAAGTGAAAAAGATAACTTTTGCGATACTATAATTTTGTTTCATAGCTTTAAGAATAAGCCAACAGCTATTTTTAATACAAAGGAAACTAAAGAATTTTATCTATTCAATTACCTTTATTTAAACTCTCCTCAAATTTTTCTATACTTTGCTTTGGTTTTAGTTGTAATTAACATCCTTTGTTTGCTAAATTTGTATTCAAATTTCAATGTCGCTGATAATTTATCCGCAAAGCAGAGCACCTTAAATAACCAATTAACAAAACTTAGCCAAAGCTATAATGTAAAAAAAATAGATGAAATTTATGATTTTATTAATATCAATAATATTTTATCAAAAATAGAATACTCTCCTCTTACACAAGTTAAGTATGTAGAAAAGTTAAAAGTACCAGGTATAGAACTTCGATCATTTGAATGGAATTATAATGAGGCAAAAAGTTATATTACTACAACTTTAAGGTTTAATTTTCGATCCGGTGAAAATATTTCCTATCAATACGAGAAACTACGAAAAAATTTAAACGATAATTTTCGTACCTATGACATTAATATTTCTAACTTACCTGCTGCTAAAGGGCAAAATCTATCTATTGATGTTGAAATAGGAGAGGCAATGTAGATTAATGACTATCTCTCAATTAAAAAGAAAAGCTACAATTCAGTTTATATCGTATTTGTTATTATCTGTTGGATTAATAGGGTTATTAACATATGTTGTTATCTATAACGAAAAGGTTTATAATAAAAACCAAATTGCGATTGATAAAATACGTTCTATTAATTTACAGATTACTGGAATTCAAAAAAAGGAAGTTGTTCTAAATAAAAACCTAGATTTATGGAAAAAAATTTCTTCTTCAAATTTACACAGTAGCAGATACATTGCAAATTTAAATTTCGAGCTTAGCAAATTATATAAAAAGTACTATATATTAGAACCTGAAATATCAATTTCTATACCCGAAGAAGTTGAGCTCCACAACAAAAGTGAACGCACAAAAGTAATAAAAAGTGAAGTGGCCCTAAATTTAAGCTCAATCAGCGATAAGCATATTTTTTTATTTCTACAGTCTATTCCAAATCTGCCTGGTTATGTTATGATCAAATCTCTTATTTTAAACAAGCAGAGAAATATTGATGCTGCAACTATGAATCAGATTTTGAATGGTAATATGATAGAGATAGTGAGAGCTAATATAGTCTTTGATTGGTATACTATATTAAGTAGATAAGATAATGAATATAAAGCTGTTTTTTATTTTTACGCTACTCATTTCCAATGTTAATGCATATTGCAGTTGTGAAGATATCATAGAAAGCATAGAAATTTGTAAGGAGTATTCTTGCCGACAATATATTGGCAATGAAGATTTTATTGAGCATAAAATATTAGGATTAAATAGTGGAAATTTATGCGTATATATAGAAAAACAAGGTAATGATGAAATGGTTTGTCATCATTCTCAGTATGGAATGATGATAGAAAAAAGATATTTTGAAAGTGTTCTTAAAGTTGGCAATCAAGAAATCGATGATTTTATTGATATAGCAAATTTGCGTGCAAAAGAGTGTTTCTTTATTAACAATCAAAAACTAAGCTATACAGATCGGGACGATATAATAAGAGAAGCAGTGGAAAGTGACTTTGACGTTTTGTCACAATATAGTAACGTAAAAAGCATTTTTTTTGATGAAGAGCCAGTTAATAGAATGGTCAATGAAATGGAAAAGTTCAATTTACGGTCTTCAAGAGCTGCAAAAGAGGAGGTATCAGATAATTTCAACTGTAAGGTAGTGAGTTTAGACTCAATTTTATATCTTTCTCCCGATACATGGAAAATATGGGTAAATGGAAAGCTGTTTATAAATACTAAGGATTTAAAAGTGCACTCAGTCACTGAAAATTGTGTGACTTTTATATGGGCCGTAGATCAAAAAGCAATAAAAAAGCATGCGAATGATTCTCAAAATGTATATCTTGGACATGAGAGTATTATGTTTACGCTTTATCCAAAACAAAAATTTGACTTGGATAGCTTATCTATTAAATAATTTAGTATATAGCCAAAGTGACTTAGGTTTACCGACAATTTGAAGAACCGTCATCCCGCTGCTTGTTAGCTGATGAGATACCGCGGGTCTATACATGCGCTTGTAGCTCAGTTGGATAGAGCGTTGCCCTCCGGAGGCAAAGGCCGTGGGTTCGAATCCCTCCAAGCGCACTTTTAATTAAATTTGACAATAGTACTTTCATATAAGATAATAAAGGGATTTATTTAGAGCATAATTATGTCTGGTGGTACCATAAACAAAGTCATACTAGTTGGTAATTTAGGAAAAGATCCTGAAATTAGGACTACACAAAATGGAAAAGAGATGGCAAATTTTTCAATAGCCACATCCGAAAGTTGGACTGACAAACTTTCCGGTATGCGCTCTGAAAAGACAGAATGGCATAATATCGTAATTTTTAGTGAAGGATTAGTAAAAGTCGTCAAAGATTTTGCACGTAAAGGCAGTAAAGTTTATGTTGAAGGTTCTTTGAGAACTAGAAAATGGACTGACCAAAACGGTAGTGAAAGATACACAACAGAGGTGGTTTTATATAATTTTAATAGTGCTCTTACTCTCTTGGATTCGCGACCAAATTCCGATTACAAGCCGAGTGAATACAAGCAAAATGAAACAGAACAAAAAAATAAGCACGAAAGTTTTGACAACGATATAAAAGATGAACTAATCGACGATGAAATACCATTTTAACAATTTAAATTGAAATCTACATTTTTATGGACTGCTTGTGTTACTCCATTTAATTGCAATGGGGATAGCATAGATTATAGCAGTTTGCAGCGTTTACTGACAATGCAAGTTAAAGCTGAAAATGGTGTAGTGTTGCTGGGTAGCACCGGTGAAAGCCTATCGCTCACTGATTCTGAAAAGCATACATTAGTTGAATTTGTATGTAAGCTAAAATTAAATACGAAAATTATAATTGGTGTACCAGGAGTGAATCTATATCAGACTCTTGAATGGCTTGATTTTTGCAAGGGTATGCCTATTCACGGCTATCTAATGACAACTCCCATTTATGCAAAGCCCGGAATTATGGGGCAGACTTTATGGTTTGAAAAGCTGCTTGAGAAAGCACATGTGCCGGCTATGTTTTACAATATTCCATCGAGAGCAGGAGTGAGTCTTCACGCTGAAACTGTACGCAACTTATCCAGCCACGAAAAATTTTGGGCTATCAAAGATTCAAGTGGCACCGTTGATACTTTAGCTCAGTATAAGAAAGTTGCTCCAAATATTGAGGTCTTTTGCGGAGATGATAATATGATATCCGATATGGCCGCTTATGGTGCAGCTGGTCTGGTTTCCGTTGCTTCCAATGTTTGGCCACATGTAGCACATGAATATGTTAAGCAATGCCTACTGTCATTCCAGCACGTAACTAGAAAAAAAACAACTCCTCAAATGACAGGAAATGACATAAAAAGTTCAACAGATATCTGGCAACAAGCTTGCAAAGCTCTATTTATTGCCAGCAACCCAATACCCACTAAAGCACTTTTGCATGATATTGGTCTTATAGAACATCAAACTGTCCGCCTACCACTCAGCACAGAAGACTTGCCTTCTGTTGAGATATTAAGGCAAGCCAATAAAATGATTCTTGGATGGAAAGAACTGACTGACCTTACCCAGAAAAAGTAGAGAGAAAGTTAAGACGTTTTTGGAGTAAAATAAAACGTTTTTTCAAAGAGGTGTAATATGACAAATAGAAGAGAATATACAGCAGAATTTAAATTGGAAGCTGTTAAGCTGGTTAAAGAAACAGGTCAAACAAGTACAAAAATAGCAAAAGATCTAGGTATAGATGGCAGTATGTTAAGTAAATGGGTAAGAAAATATGATGGAAAAATGTCTGGAGCATACGCATTTCCAGGCAAAGGAAAACTAGCTCCTTATGACAAAGAAAGATTTGATCTAAAAAAAGAGTTAGCAAGAGTAAGAAGAGAAAGAGACATTTTAAAAAAAGCCCTGGGATATTTTGCCAAAGAAAAAGAGTAAAATATTCTTTTATAAAAGAGCATAGAAATTGCTATAAAATACAGGAACTATGCAGGGTTTTGTGCTGGTGGTTATTATAAATGGATTGCTAAAGAAAAAAGCAATAAAGAATTAGCAAGGGAAGGACTTCTAGCAGAGATTCAAAAAAAGCATCTAAATGCAGATATGGAGCCCCTAAAATCCATAAAAGCTTTAGGCAAAAATTATAACATCAAAACAGTGCAAAATGTTATGCAGGAAAATGACATTATAGCCAAACTTAGACGAAGATTTAAAACTAAAAAACAACCAAATAATATGGTTATTGCTCCTAATATATTAGATCAAAATTTTATCACTGAGCAACCAAATAAAGTATGGGATTACTTATATAAAAACCAAGGAAGGTTGTTGGCAGCAATAATTCTCACGCATGGTAGTTAATGAGTCATACAATGACAAAACAATTAATTGTGGATTCTTTGCTTATGGCTGTTAACAAACGCAAACCCCCTGAAAACCTACTGTTACATAGCGATCAAGGGTCACAGTATACCTCTCAAAATTACCAATTTCTATTGAATACAAAAAACATCATTTCCAGCATGAGCCATAAGGGCTGTTGTTACGATAATTCTGTTGCAGAAAGCTTCTTCAGTTCACTCAAAAGGGAGCTGCTTATTGATACTTCTCAACATTCTGCTCAACAAACTAGAACTGCCATATTTGAATACATAGAAATCTTTTATAACAAACAACGTAGACATTCTACTATTAACTATTACATTCCTGCACAATTTGATGCATCATTCTCATGACAAAATCGTCTTAACTTTCTCTCTACTTTTTCTGGGTAAGGTCAGGCCAGTTTTTTGACAACTTTCCTTTACATGCCGGTGCTTCTAGTCTGCATTTTTCTTGAGCTCTCATTTGCGTAACGACGTTGACAAAGTGTAACCAAGGTGTTTCTTTTATAACATATTTTTAACTTACAACCGCCGCGGTATCTCTTAGCCGCTAACAAGTAGCGGAATGACGAATTTGTCGTTTTTTAAATCGTCGGTAAACCAGAATTACTTTAGCTATAACAAAATAGAAATAAGTTGTTGTAAAAAATTTTTCATGGTAAAATTATTTATTTTCACCACATGTTTAAAGGAATTATCACGGATATCGGGACTATAACTGATACTACCACTCACTCCAACTCTGATCAAATTTTCCATATCAAAACACAAAACTTACCCTCTATAAATAAAGGAGACTCAATAGCTTGCTCTGGTGTGTGTTTAACTGTTGTTGATATAATGAGCGATACATTTACAGTCCAAACGTCTCAAGAAACTATGAAGGTTTCTAACTTAAATACGTGGAAGATAGGCAAAAAAATAAATCTCGAACAAGCAATGAGATTAAGTGATAAGATCGATGGCCACCTAGTTCAGGGTCATGTTGACGGGATAGTAAAAATTTTAACAATTGAGCGAAATTTAGATTCTCATGAAATCAAGCTATCATGCCCACAAGAATTAATTAAATTTGTTGCAAAAAAAGGCTCTGTTACACTAGATGGGGTTTCTCTCACAGTGAACTCAGTTATTAATCAGGAATTTACAGTAAATATCACTCCCTATACATGGGAAAATACAACTTTTCAGTACAACAAAGTAAATGATTATCTGAATTTAGAAATTGACATGATCGCTAGGTATTTAGATCAACTGATGCAGCATAAATACAATTAATTTTACAACCTCGTTATTTATAACTATTATATCTTGAAAACCATATAGATATAAAATATGCTTTTCGATAGTCTAATTATCTTCATTGTTGTTCTATGTGTAATAATCTCGATAACTAGAGGCTTTATAAAAGAGCTATGCGCACTAATGTTTCTATTTTTATCAGTTTTTCTGACAGCTAATCACTATGATTTTTTCACTCTAAATTATAGTAAATATTTTGATTCTAAAGTTACGTTAAACATACTCTCTACAATTTCTGTATTTATTATACTTAATCTTATATTGATGATAATAAATAACTGGCTAATGTACATATTATCGCCCATAAGGTTGGGGTTTATCGATAGAGTTACTGGAATCTTTCTCGGAGTGCTTAAAGGAATATTGCTCTCTTATATATTATTTTTTGCTGTGCACTTATATTGCTACACAGTATATGACAAAAAAGAGGAACATTCTGAAATAAAAGCAGAAGACATATTGCCTAATTGGATAATAAATTCACACTCTTATCAGACTTTATTTGTGACAGCAGAAGAAGTAATTGACATGTATGTACCAGAGTCGTTGATACTAAAAATAAAAGAGATCGGTGGAGAAATGGTTGATTAAGAAAAACCTAAAAACAATAAAAAAGAAGAGTAAATATTTATTTATAAATATGTTCATTGGGAGTATTCAAAAAGCCATATGTGTCAGGTTAAGAGCAAATATTCAAAATTGTAAGTCAAAAATATGGTTGAATAACTGTGTGTATAATTATTAATCTTTTCTAAGCATTTTAGCAATGGCTCTTTCTAAATTTCTCGACCCTAAGAATGATGGTGTGCTGCAGTAACAAACAAAGTAATGTTTGTTTTATTGAAGATGAAGGAAGGTCCTTCGAAATCGGTTTTCAGGAGCAGCCACCTTAAGTGGCTCTATTCAAGAGATAGGGTCATAAGTGTTAAGGAAAAATCAGCATATAAGCTGGAAGGTGTGGATCAGAAAGACGAACGTGAGTGAACCACTGATGAACGTGTCGAAAAGGGAAGTGAACATCGAAAGGGGGAGTGAGTCGTTCTCCTCTGCCAACGTTTGCTCCCAAGCTGCAAGACGAGCACTACAAATTAGCAAAGTACACAAATCAACGAACAAATTGCTAGCGGTGCTTGTTGTTCCATTTGGTTCAAACTCGGATACGATTTCTTCAGAGTTGAATACCAGAACCATCTGCTGCAATAAACCTATAGCCTCTCCAGCTCAGGCTCATCTTGATAGGCTGTTTGGATGCTTAAATTCTTTAAAACCTGTATTTATATCTTGCTTTAGAAAAAGCTTGCTTTGAGGGTGGAACTTAATGAGCTCACATTCTATTCCTAAACTTTTCTTAATTAACTTTAAAATCATAGAAAATACTGTCGTAAAAGGAAGTTTTCTTGTTCGTGTAAAACTCAACACAATGGATTCTCTGAAAAGCTTTCGAGTATATTATATTTTTAATTTGTAGAATAAGATTTTTTCCTTTTTGCATGTTTCACCTAAAAAGGACATATTTTAGACTTCTTTGTTGAAATAAAACAGAAACAAAAGTGCTGTTTATTGCAGCTTTTGGGTAATTTAATGGTAAAAAATTTAGAGAGAAGTTTTATACACAATCACTGATATTTTCCCTTAAGTTGACGCCATTGGCTGAACAGTTGCTACTTGTTAGCGAGATCTATGCTAAGAGATACCGTGGCGGTATGACGTAGAGCTCGCGTTAGCTATACTTTTATACTCGCCAAATCAGTTTGCTTGCTTACAAGCAAACTAGCATAAAAAGTGGTTGTTAAAAAACAACGTTTTCGATGAGATTGCAGGAAGGCTGGATTCTAGTGTCAGCTACTTTCATCTGCCTACCTGCAAATTGCAATGTTCGTACAGTTATGTGTCACGCTACTTGGATGACACCGTTGAAAGAAATGAACCGCCTTTTCAAAATTGTTTTGAATAGAGGAATAACATTCACAAGTAAAATTTCATATTACCATTTTTTAATTTATGTATTATAATAAGCTTAATTTATAAGAAAAACAAAGTTGGAAGGACTAAGCAAAAACTGGGTGATAAGAACGGGAAGATTTTTATCTTCATTGTTTTTTTTACTACTAATTGCGCTATCAATACGTAGTTTTTTATTCGAGCCATTTCATATACCTTCTGGTTCAATGAAAAGCACCCTACTTGAAGGGGATTACATTTTTACTAGTAAATACTCATATGGTTACAGTAAACACTCCTTTCCATTTTCTCCAAACATTTTTAGCGGCAGGATTTTTTACACCCCTCCAAAGCGTGGCGACATAGTAGTTTTCAAACCCACAAAAAACGACAGTATCCGATTTGTTAAGCGGGTAATAGGAACACCGGGCGACAAAGTGCAAATGATAGAGGGAGAATTATACCTAAATGATCAGAAAGTAGAGCGAAGGCAAATTGAAAGTTTTTTTGATTATGAGTCAAATCGTAACATACCAAGATATATAGAAACGCTTTTAAGTGGCAAGGAGCATGAGATTTTGATAGATAACATTTCTAATAAGCTATCATATAACACTCCGGTTTATTATGTACCTAACGATCAATTTTTTGTTATGGGAGACAATAGAAATAATTCTTTAGATAGTAGGTTTCCTGAAGTTGGTTTTGTACCAATGGAAAATATCATTGGGCGTGTAAGCATAGTTGGTTTATCGTTTAAATTGGGAAAGATCGATTGGTTACCATTTAATTTCAGGTTACCTGTTGCTCTGAGATTAAATAGGGTATTGCACAAGGTTGTGTAAGCTTTTTCTACCTATTTGTTAATTCACACAACTCTAAAGAGGAATTTTCTAACTCGGCGATAGCGTTGTTAATTTCATTCAAGTCATTGCCTTGTAAAGCGTCTTTTGCGTTTTGTAATAGGTTTTTCAACTTTTGATCAGTGGAAAAGTTATTATTGTTTTCAACCAAGTGTATGAGTTTATTTCCATTAATTTTAGCGCCTGCAAGGGAACGAGCCTTCATATCTTCATCAAAGCTGTTTATTGACTGGTCAACCATATTTTGAATATCAGCTTCACTCAAGCCAAAACTTGAATTTACTTCAACTGTCTGCTCAATTCCAGTAGCTTTTTCTCTTGCAGTAACAGTCAAGATTCCGTCAACGTTAACTGTGAATTCTATTTCAATTCTTGCAGAACCTGCAGGCAGTGGCGGTATACCTTTTAGTTCAAACTGCGCTAGAGATTTGTTATCCTCTATCATTTCACGTTCTCCCTGACAAACGTGAATTTTCATTGCTGTTTGCCCATCAACATAAGTTGTAAACTCTTTTGTTTCTGAAACTGGTAGTGGCGTATTTCTTGGTATGATTTTTTCAACTATGCCTCCCATAGTTTCTATGCCAAGTGATAAAGGTAGAACATCCAGGAGAATATTCCTATCTTTTGAGCTCGAAGTTAAATCGTGAGCCTGCAGGGCTGCCCCAATGGCAACTGCTTTATCTGGATCCACGTCATTCAGTACTTTATTTCCAAAGAGTTTGACTAGTGAATTTTGAACCAATGGTGTTCTAGTTGCACCACCAACTAAAATTACTCCTTTTATATCATCAATTTTAAGATCTATATCACTTATAGTACGAGTGACTATATTGATAGTCCTATTAACTAAAGGACTTATTGCCGGCTCGAATTCTTCTCTAGTAATTTCGCATTTAAATGACTTGCCGTTAACATTAAATTCGAAGATACCCATAGTGTGATTGCTTAGGTACTCTTTCACAGAGCGTGATTCGATAAGTAAGGAATTTAGTTGCTTAGGGGTTTCTCCAGTCTTTTCTCTATACTTATTAAGCACAATTGAACTCAGAAGATGATCAAAATCATCACCGCCGAGTTTGGTGTCACCACCAACCGCAAGAACTTGAAACACTCTTTGATGCAATTTCAATATCGAAATATCAAATGTTCCACCACCAAGGTCATAAACTGCATATATTCCACTGTTATTGTTCTTTTCAATAGAGTAAGAAAGCGCTGCAGCGGTTGGCTCGTTAACGAGGCGAAGAACTTCTATTCCAGCTAATTTTGCTGCATATTTAGTTGCGTTACGTGCTGAATCGTCAAAGTAAGCTGGCACAGTAATCACTGCTTTTTTTACTTCCAGCCCCTTAGACTTTTTTACCCTCTCACATAAAGCTTTTAATATCTCAGCAGAAATCTCAACAGGAGTAAGATACTTTTCCTCTGCGCATTTTACTCTAATAACTTTTTCACTTTCGTTATCTATTTCAAAATTGAGGCCTTCTTTATTTAATTCTTCAACACTTTTACCCATTAAACGCTTTATTGAGTAGATTGCATTTCGACCGACGTTACAGCCAGTTTTCAATGTATTATCTTCATATGAAATAACAGAAGGCAGTAGCTCTCTTCCTTGCTCATCTTTAAATATTTCTGCATTGCCAGCTTTATTTACCATGGCAATTAAAGAATTGGTAGTACCAAGATCTATACCAAAAACTACTTCACTTGAATTTGGTTCAGAAATTTGAATTGGTTGCATTCTTTTTCACCTCCTCAAATGACTTATATAAATATTTCAATCTTAAGACTTGTGTAGCAGCTCCATCAAAATTCTTTACAGCAAAAGTGTTAATTAGGTTTTTAATGCAACCTTTTATTTTTTCATCAACCATCCTACTTGCAAATTGCAGGTCGTTGCAGTCTAGTAAGTACTCTCTTACCTCCATTGATTCATTTAATATTTCAGAATTCAGATGATCCTTTTGATTTTTTACATTAAAAAGATTCAATAAATGCTCGGCACGTTCTAGTGGTGACTTTAGCACTTGATAAGCTTTGTTGATATTTTCCATATTTTTGGACTGCTTTTCATTTATATCAGTCTTGCTTAGCTCAATATATTTTTTCTCTAACTCATCAAAGCTGATATTGAAAGTTGGTTCAATTTTAAACAATGCAAAATAGCTGCTAGACATGAAAACTCCCTCCACAACCACATTTTCCTTTTTCATTGGGATTTTTGAAAACAAAACCAGATGAGAATTTTTCCTCTACATAATCCATTTCAGAACCAAGAATAAACATGACGGATTTTGGATCGATCAACACTTTAACTTTTTGGTCATCACTACAGGTTTCCTCAATTATCGACTCTAAAGGACGAGTATCATATGCATATTCAATATCATATTTTAAACCAGAACATCCTTTTTGTTTAATTAGCACTCTTATTCCTATTGCTTCTTCTGATTTCTCAAGGTTAGCATGCTTTTTTTGATCCAATAAATACCTTATCCTTTCTACTGCTTCCGCAGTTATAGTGATAAGTTTTTTATTCTTTTTTACAGTTTCACCTCCGCCTACTTCTTGATATTCACCCATGTTCGTAGCTTCTTAATTCTTTTGTTTACTTTGATAGTCATGAATAGCAGCCTTTATAGCATCTTCAGCAAGTACCGAACAGTGTATCTTCACTGGAGGTAAAGACAACTCTTCCACTATTTGAGTATTCTTTATCTGTGTAACGTCACTGATGGTTCTTCCCTTTATCATCTCTGTTAACAAGGAACTTGAAGCAATGGCAGAACCACAACCAAAAGTTTTAAATTTTGCATCTTCAATAACACCTTTGTCATTGACCTTTATCTGCAATTTCATTACATCACCGCACGATGGTGCACCAACTAAACCAGTACCAACACTTGGATCATTTTTATCCAGAGAGCCAACATTCCTTGGATTTTCGTAATGATCTAATATTTTCTCATTATAACTCATAAAATTACCTGTGAACCGCTATTCTACATTATAACATATTTAGGTTAAAAACTAAAGTGAAATACACTAGTTTTGTGTATATTTTACTTACAAAATATTACGAAAATGAGTATATTTACTTTACAAATTCACGTAGTGCATGTCATTCTCTATATTGTAATTAAGTTTGTAATTTAAAAGGAGTATTCTCTTGAGTTTATTTGGTAACCTTTATAAAGGCCTGTTAAAAACTTCTTCTCGCTTTAGCGACGGGGTGAAAAGTATTTTTTCTGGCAAAAAAAAATTAGATCAGTCGCTTTTAGACGAGCTAGAAGAATTGCTAATTAGCATGGATATTGGTCATAAAACTTCTAGACTGCTTATTGATAAGCTCGCAAGTATCAAATTCGAATCAGAAGTTGAGCATAACGTTATCACACAGCAGTTAATGAACGAAATAGAAGCTATATTAAACCCTGTCGTGCAACCGTTAATTTTAAACAGAAAACCACATATAATAATGGTATGTGGAGTAAATGGTAATGGTAAAACCACAACTATAGGTAAGCTCGCATATAAATATAAGGAGATGGGAAAGTCCGTTATGCTTGTTGCATGCGACACATTTAGAGCGGCTGCTAGTGAGCAATTAAATATTTGGGCAGAACGTTCTGATTGTTCTATTGTTACTGGAGAGTACGGTAGCGACTCTGCAAGTGTGGCATATAGAGCTGTGAGTCAAGCTATAAAAGATAACGTTGATGTTGTTCTAATTGACACAGCAGGCAGGCTACAAAATAATGTGAACCTTATGGAGGAGTTATCAAAAATATATAGAACGATAAAGAAATTGGATGACACTGCCCCTCATGACGTTATTTTAGTTCTTGATGCAACTACCGGCCAAAATGCTTATAGCCAATTAGAGGCATTTAGTAAGATGGTTAGTGTTACAGGGTTAATCATAACAAAGCTAGATGGCACTGCTAAGGGCGGAGTAGTAATTGGACTTGCAGAAGCTTATAAGGTAAAGTTACATGCTATAGGAATTGGTGAAAGTATAGAGGACTTAAAGGAGTTTACTAGTAAAGAATTTGCTGAAGCGTTATTTAATTGTAATTAAAGACTTCTCTTAATTCCCTTACGTGACCAAGCTTGATTATCTCAATATCATGAGAAGAATAATTGCCATTTTTAGGCATAATTGCTTTTTTGAATCCTAACTTTTGTGCTTCTTTCAGCCTCAAGTCAGCATGCGAGACATTCCTAATTTCTCCTGAAAGTGCAACTTCACCGCAGATTATTGAAGAAGTTGGCAGCGGTAAATTTACTACACTTGAAATAAGGGAAGCAGCAACAGCAAGATCAGCCGATGGTTCCTGTATTTTCAATCCTCCCGCGATGTTTAGGTACACTTCTTTATCATGCAAAAACATTTTGCAACGAGCATTTAGCACCGCGATGATCATAGCCAATCTATTAATATCCCACCCAACTACTGCCCTTCTTGGGGTTGCCATATTAGTCCCTGCTATCAACGCTTGAACTTCCATTAAAATTGGTCTTGAACCTTCAATTCCTGCAAATACGGCGCTGCCAACTACTTCTCTGTCATGGGCCATCAGAAACAATGATGATGGGTTATCAACAGGCACAAGTCCAGCTTCAGACATCTCAAAAACACCAATTTCATTTGCAGGGCCAAATCTATTTTTAATAGTACGCAAAATGCGGTATTGATTGCTATTTTCACCTTCAAAATATAATACCGTATCCACCATATGCTCCAAAGTTTTAGGTCCAGCTATTTGTCCATCCTTAGTTATATGACCAACTATTAAAAGAGAAACACCATATTGTTTCGCAAGAATAGTTAATTCATGAGCGCAAGTGCGAACCTGAGTTACAGTTCCTGGTGCTGATGTAATTCTGCTATCATACATTGTTTGTATAGAGTCAATTACTAGGAACTTAATACTTTTATTTTCCTTTATTGTTGCTACTACATCAGTTAAAGACACTGTAGATAAAAGCTTAATTTTAGGTTCATTTATCTTAAGACGCTTTGCTCTGAGACTCACTTGCTCTAAAGATTCCTCGCCAGATACATAAAGACATTCAAAAGAGGAAAGTTGCACAACATTAGCTGCAATTCTAAGCAAAAGGGTGGATTTTCCAATACCAGGTTCGCCACCAATTAAAATGCTAGCACCTTGAACGATACCTCCACCAAAAACTCTGTCTAATTCTTCTACTCCTGTTAGAAAACGACTTGGAATGATAATTTCGCTACCCGATAACGTCTTTATTAAAATTGGCGCAGATATACTTCTTTTGCTCGTTTTTACTGCTATTTCCTCAACAACTGTATCCCAATTGTCACATGCAATACACTTCCCTACCCACCTACCAGTGCTGTGACCACAGGATTGACATACATATACAGTTTTCATTAAAATCAAAATTATTTTGTTATAATTGTAATAAAAATTAGCTGAATAGGCGAAGTAAATCTAAACACTGAGTCTCACAAACGTTGTGGTGCGAAGATAATTGTCATAAGTTGTGCCATTTAAATTCATGCACAATAATTGCACGCACGCTTCCCTCCAGGATCTAAGTAGCCTCTTCTCCTGTCATCTAAGTAGCCCCTTCTCCTGTCATTCCAGTGCTTGACACTGGAATCTTGTTTCAATGTTAAACAAAATACCATAGAATTCAAGAAGACAATTCCTAGAAAATTTCTATATCCAAAAAAAGGCATAAGTCATGTTAATGCTGTTTGAATGAGCTGATATAAAGATAAGCCAAATTTTTACAAGGAAAAGCAATACAAAACCTAGCGATCATAGCAGCATCTGATCTATCTGTTTTATTTCTAAGTAGCTCACTTTTGCCAAAAGCTTTGATTTGGGCTGGCACTTACATTATGTCCCAGGTCATACATAAAATTTTTCACTATAACAACCTGTTGCTTCAAGACACAGATGAATAAGCTCTGCTCCATGATTATTGCACCAAGTCACAAGCTTTTCAAAACCATCTTGGTTATTATGAAAAACTTTATGTCGTTTTTTGCTGCCTACCAACAAACAAGCATCAAATTTTTGTTTAGCAATATCTATAACTAAAATAGCATTTGTTTGCATAAAACCGCCTCCAAGACTATAAACAAAATTGAGAGTTCTTGTAAATACGGGATATAATTTCAAAGATACTGTTCAGTCTTTTAACTCTATTGGAAGGAGAGCAAAATCTAATTTCGGCCTTATTGGCGTTAGTTCACATCCGGCTTCACCCTTCCCTGCAAGATATTTTAGCTCTAATACCTTACATCATAAAGATACAAGTTCATATTTAGAGATTTTGAGTGTATAATTATAAGCAAATTAAATAATTTAAGATGATGACTAATGTATCCAGTGATACAGAATCAATAAAAAGCATGATTGTAAGTATAATAGATCAAAATAAAGGTCACGATATAGTTACTTTCGATGTGCAGAATAGAACCATTATTGCAAAATATATGATTATTGCATCTGGTGATTCAAGTCGCCATGTGAAAGCGTTAGCTGAACACGTAATAAAAAGTCTCGAGCGACATGATAAAATAGATGTAGAAGGTATGGATGAAGGCAATTGGGTGGTCTTGAATTTTCAAGGCATAATGGTTCACATATTCAGGTCAGAAGTAAGGGAGTATTATAAAATAGAAGAACTGTGGAATTGATTGCCTGGGCCATTCAAGTACAACTGTATAAGTATCGCACCTTTAGGATAGCTCCCCAAGAAAAGGTGTCATCCCAGTGCTTGACACTGGGATCCAGAAAACTTAATTATAAACGAGCACACTATACAACGCTTTTGATGAAATTGCATGAAAAACTGGATTCCAGCGTCACGCGCTGGAATGACATCATCATCGATATCTTCAATGACAATGTTCACATATAAAATAACATACTAAAAAGATTATGAAACACAAGTCCGAGTTTTTAAATTTTATCCAAGAAAGAGGATACCTATACCAATGTACAAATATTGAAGGGTTAGATCAGCTATTATCCGAAAATAATCATATAGTCGCATACATTGGGTTTGATTGCACAGCACCAAGTCTTCATATTGGTCATCTAATGCATATTATGATGTTCCGCCACCTGCAAAAATTTGGTTATAAGCCGATAGTCTTACTTGGAGGCGGCACAACAAAAATTGGTGACCCATCCTTCAAAGATAAAGCAAGAAGCATCTTGCCCGTAGAGAACATCAATCAAAATACATCCAATATAAGGAGAATATTAGAGAAAATGGTGTCTTTTAATGACAGCAAGACTGGTGCAATGATAGTAAATAACGCAGATTGGTTGGATAACATAAAATACATAGATTTTTTGCGTGATATAGGAGCTTATTTTTCTGTAAATCGTATGCTAAGTTTTGATAGTGTGAAAACCAGGCTAGATAGAGAGCAAACCTTAAGCTTTCTGGAATTCAATTACATGCTATTGCAAGCTTACGACTTTACTGAATTAAACAAAAAATATGATTGTCGTCTGCAGATTGGAGGGTCAGACCAGTGGGGAAATATAGTAAACGGAATTGAGCTTGGAAAAAAGTTGAATTTACCTGAGCTGTTTGGCCTTACTACGCCTCTTTTATTAAATGCACAAGGAAAAAAAATGGGCAAAACTGAAAGTGGAGCAATATGGCTCGATGGCGATATGCTAAAACCTTACGACTACTGGCAATATTTTCGCAACGTTGATGATCAAGATGTTGGACGTTTTTTAAGATTGCTCACTGATGTGCCAATTGATGAGATTAGAAAACTAGAATCTTTAAAGGATCAAGAAATAAATGAAGCAAAAAAAGTTTTGGCAACAGAAGTGACAAAAATATGTCATGGTAATAAAGAAGCAGAACTTGCACGATCTGCTGCAGTTTCTGCTTTTGAAAATGAAGATAGCTCACTACTTCCTGATTACATCATAAAAAAAGAACAAGTTGCAAGCGGCACATCCTTAGTAGACCTGTTACACGATGCTGGTTTTGAATTGTCCAAAGGTGCTGCAAAGCGTTTAATACAGGGCAATGGGTGCAAAGTTAATGATAATATTATAACCGACGTTAACTACATAATAAATTCCGAGAGCTTCAAAGGTCGGTCATTTATAAAACTGTCTGCAGGAAAGAAACGCCATATAAAAGTCGTGGTGGGTTAATAAATTTTTATGGAAGAAAGGATATATTAGAAAATTGAGGGCTTTATATATGAAATAAGGAGGCAAAAATGAGACTGTATTATAAAGATATCACAGGTCTTATCAAAGAACCCTACCTCTCTAGCGGAAGAGATTATTTTAACAAAGGAAAGGTGCAGATCATATCTGTTGATGAATCTCACGCTAAATCAAAGGTGGTTGGGTCAAGTAAATATCAGGTAACACTAAAGCACGATGGTCCTCTTTTCAGTGGAACATGTTCCTGCCCTGCATTCTGTTACTTTGGTCCATGTAAGCATATGGCTGCAACGGGTTTTACTTTGATTGATCTTGACAGAAAGGAGTATCGATCATCTATGTGCCTGGGATATGTTGATAAACAAACTCTCCTTGAAAGGTTTTTACTTAAAAAAACAAACAAAGAGCTCATTTCAATAATTGTTCGTCTAGGTGACCAACATCCAGAGATTTTTGAAGAACTAGAGGATGAAGAATATGAGCAATTCACTCAAAGTAAGTTTTCAAAATCCGAGAATTATGTATAAAGTGATTGGAAAGATGGTGAGATCAGGTAATCTATAGCTGGCCCAAGCAAGGTTTCCCTATGTCATACCGCCGCGATATCTCTTAGCCGCTAACACGTAGCGGGACGACAGCAGTCCTATGTCATGCCGCCGCGAACCGTCATACCGCCGCGGTATCTCATCAGCTAACAAGCAGCGGGATGACGGTTGTCGTTTAGTTATAAATATTAAGAAATTTACCAAACGAAAAAAAAGGCAAAAGAAGCCCTGGTCATTGTCTATTTTCAGTATTGGCGTTTTTTTATGTTTTAAACGTTTAATAACCGCGACTCAGCTGCTTTTAAATGCAACTAACCTAAATTATAAACGTTAAGAAACTTACTAAGCAGAAAAAAAGGCAAAAGAAATCCCGTGTTAGCTAGTTGTCACTCTCTAATCCTGCAAATCGGCGTTCTATACTGTCTTAAACGCTTTATAAGCGCGTTTCAGCTTATATAGGTAAAAACCTAAAAATGTTGTGAAGACATAAGGTGCACATAGTGCAAAAAATTAAAAATAAGACGCCAACTATGTTGTTTTTTTGCTGTTTAATCTGCACAGATGAAGATAACTGAATACCTTCAGTCTCATGATAAGAGGGCTGGCGGAGTTTGTCAAGGAAGTTTTTCGTTTCTATTCCCAATGTTATATGGTTATGCAAGAAGTCTAATTGGTATAACCATACATAAATGCTATTTTCGGTAAAATTTCTTACAACGCTCAAAAGCAGAAAAACAAAAACTTGATTTTCGCAGCTAAATAGTGGACCATCAAAAGCACGCATAAATATCTACAATGAAAGAAAAAACTTTCACAATCATCGATGGCTATGGTTTTCTTTTCAGAGCTTACTATGTACTACCTCACTTAATTACCACAACAGGAATGCCAATAGGTGGTGTATATGGCTTTCTGAATATGGTTCTTAAGTACATTGCCCATTCAGACTACTTAATTATAGCACTTGATGCAGGAAAAAAGAATTTTAGGCACGATTTATATCCTGAGTACAAAGCAAACAGAGTAACGCCTCCTGAGGATCTAATTCCACAGTTCACCATACTGAGGGAAGCGGTAGAAGCTTTTAACCTCAGCTATGAAGAAATTGAAGGTTATGAAGCAGATGACATAATTGCAACACTGGCTGCAAAGTATGCCAACCATCAAGACTTTAAGGTGGTAGTCGTTTCGTCAGATAAAGATTTGTTTCAACTCTTGAATCACAATATTTTAATATTCGATCCCATTAACAATATATACATAGATGAAAAACAAGTAATAGAAAAATTTGGTGTAAATTCAAACAAGCTTCTTGATTTATTTTCTCTAACTGGTGATGCATCCGATAACATTCCAGGCGTTCCAGGAATAGGGCCGAAGACTGCAGCTAAATTACTAGATGAATTTGATTCATTGAATAATATTATAGAGAACATTGATAACATTGAGCAAACGAGGATTCGTAATATTCTTACCGAACATAAGGAAAAAGCACTAATTTCAAGAGAACTTTTATCACTATGCGAAAAAGTAGACATTCAACATGATATTGCAAAATATGAAGTCCATTCTCCAAATATGGAGAAACTATTATCCTTTTTAAAGAAGTATGAATTCAATTCCTTAATAGGTAAAATGGAAAAGCTTTTTTCTTACAATGGATCTAGCACAGAAAAGAAAACAGAATATAGTAGTGAAGAGTTAGAGAAATTTTTGGAGCATTGTAGATATGAAGGCAAAATTGTAATTCATTACCACCTTGAAAACAATGTATTAAGTCTATCTTATAGCGAAAGTAATATTTTTTATATAGAGCAAGACAGCATACAAGATGCACTCATTACAATTAACTCAACTTTACTCTCAAATGGGGTGCTTAAAATAATACATAACATTAAAGAGATCAGGAAAATCTTCCCTGCAGTAGAGAAAGTGCTAGAATCAGTTGATGATTTGATGATAATGTCGTATAGCTTGGATACAGGAAAGCATGATCACGGTATTCCAAACATAGTTGCACATAATTTGAGTGAAAATGCAGAAATTTTCTCGGCAAAAACTTTAATAGCAATTCATGAAAAGCTAAAGCAAAGGTTATTTCAGGAAAAATTGTTCACAATTTACGAGCGCTTCGATAAGCCACTTATGAAAGTGATATTTAATATGGAGAAAAATGGAATATTACTGAACATACAAAAATTACAGGAATTGTCCGATAAATTTCAGCAGGTAATTGCTGTACTTGAAAGTGAGATATATAACTTAGCAGAGGAAAGATTTAATATTGCTTCGCCAAAACAATTAAGTGATGTCTTATTTAATAAAATGGGGCTTAATAAAAAGAAAAAGTCAAAATATGGGTCGTATAGCACCAATTCTGAGGTTCTAGAGGCGCTTGAAGCAGAAGGAGCGGAAATCGCAAGTAAAATCTTAAATTGGCGACATTTAAGTAAATTAAAAGGCACCTACACTGATGCGTTAATAAAGCAAGTTGATCCCATTGATGGTAGAATACACACAAGCTTTTCAACGACTGCAACTGCAACTGGAAGGCTGAGCTCCAGCAATCCTAATTTACAGAACATTCCTATCAGAAGCGAAGAAGGAAATCTCATTAGACAAGCATTTATTGCGCCAAAAGGACATAAGATAATTTCTGCCGACTATTCACAAATAGAATTGAGACTCTTGGCACACGTTGCAAACGTTGCAGCATTTAAAGAAGCTTTTGCAAACGGACAAGATATTCACGATATCACCGCAAGGCAAGTTTTTGGAGTGCAAGAAATAGATGAGCAATTAAGACGCAAAGCAAAATCCATTAATTTTGGAATTATATATGGCATTAGTCCGTTTGGCCTTGCAAAACGGCTTGGAATTACCATTGCGGAAGCTGCTGAATACATTAATTACTATTTTTCCTGTTACCCAGAAATAAAAGTCTATATGGAAAAAGCAGTGTCTATCGCGAGATTGCATGGTTATGTAGAAACTTTGTTTGGCAGGAGATGCTTTGTAAGAGACATAAACAATACAATTCCTTATGTAAGACAATTTGCAGAAAGGGCAGCAATAAATGCACCACTGCAAGGCACCGCTGCTGATATAATAAAACGTGCGATGATTCAGCTTTTTGACCAATTGAAAGTAGGTAAAATAATCCTCCAGGTTCACGATGAACTACTGGTTGAAGTAGAAGACGAAAAGGTGCAAGAAACAGCAAAACTTATGAAAGACGTAATGGAAAATGCAATAGAAATTTCTATACCACTTGAAGTGGAGGTAAAAATTGGCGACAACTGGGGTCTAAATTCTCTTAATTATGACTTAAACATCGTGAATTCTAAGAGTATAGATTATTTGAATTAATATGAAAAATATGCTACAATTAAGACATAGGTAAATGCAAATAGGTCAGTTATGCCAGATATAAAACGAACTTTACCAGAAAAAAAACAAAGGCTATTTACTCAGGTAACTAACAAAGATGAGAAAACTTTTGAAAAAGAGGAACATCAGTTAATCTATCGTGCTTTCCTAGATACTTTAGAAAATCTAGAAAAGCAAACGAAACAGGAAATAGAAAAGAAGAAACAAAAATTGAAAGAAGAACTTTCAGATCAAGAAAAACAAAAATTACAGAGTGATCTGGAGTCATTAAATAAACGATTAGAGCGATTACAGAATGGAAATGAAAAGAAAATTTTTACTTTTATATCAAAAAATCATGAAGGTATATTCAATAATATTAATCAAGAAGATATAAAGTTACTAAGTGAAGAGAATTTCTGTCAGTTTTTACTTTCTGTATTTAAAGAAATTAGAGAGCAAGGCTTAGCTAGAGAAGAGAAATTCAATAATGATAAAATACAACAAATAATAACCAAGTGTGTAGCTGATATACGGGGTACAGAAGCTAAAGATTCACTAATAAAGCTTCTCGGGTGGCCGCTTGGAGTAAAGGTAGATCCTAAAAACGCTCTTGGCTCTATTAAAGACGGATTATTAGAGAAGGTGCCATTTTTCGGTAAAGACAAAAAAGAGGAAGATGAACCACCACTCAGTGATGAAGAGATGGTAACAACGTTCTTACGTAAGATCTTTCTTCCTATTCTTTTTTCCATTGCTTCAATATCAATTTTTGGTCCTACTACACTTGCGGTAGTTGTTGCTGCTATTGGTGCAATATTTGCTATAAAAGGAGGAGTGGGAGTTCTTTTTTCAAATAACAAAAAAGGTACTTTGTATGACCCTAGCTCACAAGATAAAGATGATACAGAAAAGAGAGCAAAACTGAATGGAAAAATTCTCGAGGGCATTGATGATATTTTAAAAACCCCAGTTACAGGAGTTGAGAAAGGCACCTCTGTTTCTGAACAAATTTCCCAAGAAAAAGAAAAGAGTGAACAACAACCTGTTCCTGAGCAAATTTCCCAGGAAAACAACAGGGGAAACGAAAAGAGTGAGCAGCAAGATCGATCTTGGGCAGGAAAGGAAAACAAACGAAGGGAAGAGACCATAGAGCAGCAATCAAGTAAGACCTAGGTTTGCCAAAAAGTGAGTTGTGTAAGAGGTCTACTATTATTCTATAGCACATACAACAGGAGTATGGTCAGACGGATTTTCTAGCTTACGCAATCTATCATCTATGTAGCATGTTTCCAATTTATCTACAGCTTGTGGTGATAACAGCATATAATCTATTCGCATTCCTTGATTATTTCTGAGTGAATTGCCTTGATAATGCCACCAAGTAAATTGTTGCAAATTTGGGTGAGATATTCTAAACGCGTCTTTAAACCCAAGATTCAAGACTGCTCTTAACTTCTCACGTTCTTTTATATGAAAGCACACTTGGCCATTCAATAAATTTGAATCAAAGACATCAATTTCATCCGGTGCAACATTATAATCGCCAGCTATAATAGTTAACTCTTCATTCTTTAACAAAGTGCTCATCCTTTCATATAGGTTATCAAAAAACTTGAGTTTATATTCAAATGCGTGAGAGTCCGGGCTTTGACCGTTTGGAACGTATACACTTCCTACCCTTATCTTACTATTGGTATGCTTTATCACACACTCTATATAACGTGCTTCTTGATGACTCTCTACAACATCAATTTTTAATTTTTCCAGTATCGGATATTTAGATAAAACACAAACGCCGTTTCTTGCAACTTGTCCATAGATAGCATATTCATATCCTAACTTTTCTATCTCTGCATAAGGAAATTGCTCTTCTGTACATTTTATCTCTTGCAGCAAAACTATATCTATCTGACTATCAACTATAAAACTACAAAGTTGGTTAACTCTTTTACGTATGGAGTTTACATTCCAAGTTGCAATCTTTAGCATCAACAGTCCTTATTAATTATATCAATTAAACTCTCCCCAGTAGGCAACCTCGATGTTATAATTTTTTTCCATTTGATTAACTTTAAACTATCAGCAATGTTTTTACTCATGGTATATGCAACTGTATTATTCATCACATGAGATAGCCCACTTTTTAGAACTAATGAACAAAATACCCTTGCTGTCTGTGAGGAAAAAAAAGCAACACTATCAATTTTACTATCCAACAGTAAATTTTTACACCTATTAGTTAGACTCCTTTTAATAATTGTTTTATAGAGTACAACTTCTCTTACGTTAAAATCTTCTTCAGATAATCTCTTTTTTAGGTCACATGATACTTCTTGTCCTCTTATATATAAGAACTTTATTGCACTTGAATAGTGAGCTTTTATGAATGATATCAGACCATCAACGTTGCTGTCTGCTGAGATTATATCAGAAAATCCCAAATTTTTTGCAGCCTGCATGGTTGAATTACCAACTGTAATAATCGGAAAGTCATCCACTTTGCATATTTGACTAAAAGCCTTTACACTGTTTTTACTTGTAGATATCACAACGTCAAATTCGTACGCAGATATATCAGGATTTAAGTACTTTATTGTGAATACTGGTTCTATAAAAACTTTGTATCCATACTTTCTCAATATATTTCTTGTATTGAACGAATCCAATAAAGGCCTCGTTAATAAAATAGACTTCATTCTGATTTATTTCACTACTAGTAAAATAGTACCCTTTATACACAAATTACTGAATAAAAATTTTTATTTTGATGGCTTGAGCAACTATTCAAGTAATTGATGTTGAAATAAGGATACTCAGTCCCCTATTTACCACTAAGCTTTAAATTCACTTATACTTTTTTAATGCTAATTACACTGAACTCTGTTGAATCATTCCATTCACCTGGAGTTATATTGAATACTAATTCTCTCTCATCTAAAGATAAAGTTCCATTATCTATCTTATAGTTATTTGTATAACACTTTTTGATTCTGCTATCTTCTATCCTCTCTTCTATTTGTAAAGATTTTGGATTAAGCATTATATCTTTATGTACGTTTCCATCGGAACATATATATGTATATAAGTTTTTGAATACCAAATTCTCATATTCATCACGTTCTACTACATATGCACTACGATCTATCAGATCTGGATTATCCTTATTATATTCAGATATTACATAATGAGCATTATCCTCAAAAAAATCTGGGTGACTGTTTGAAAAATCCATATACTAACCTCTTTTATTATTAAACTATTAGTATTATAGCTAATATTCCTATACAAGTCAAATAAGTTAACTTGTTAACACTTAAACTGCTTTTGCGGTTGGAGAGAGGTTATCAGTAGGTTTTTCTGCCTGTGGTTTGCTGATCAAAGTCCGAATGATATTAGTTGCCATAATAGCACAACCTAAAATAAAAAAAGGTGTAGAAACAAAATAGATAACAGAAGACTCAAAAAGCGACATAGATGCAATACCTCCTATTAGAAATGAAACACTGGATACTATATCAAGATAGATCTTCGTTAATTTTTCTTGTCCAGGAGAGTTTTCTACACCAAGCTGCTTATTAAGCTCACATTTTCGAAAGTGATCAGTACGTGACCATAAATTTAAGCCAAGTGAAATTGCACTTAGTGTGATACTAAGAGCGGCAAAATGTACACTTAGCCCAGAAATATTAAAGACTAATATTGCTATATATCCAATAAAAAGGACAGTAGATAGCGCAGTAACTAAGCGTTTCGAGTAAGTTCGTACCTTCTTTCTGTAGGCTAACTTATCTTTTTCACCATACATAGCATAAATATTACCTAATACGTATATTGTAGCATTAATTAATTCAACAAGCAATATGGAAGCTAAGAGTGCCCGAGAGAAGACTTGAACTTCCACAACTTAAAAAGTTACTAGCACCTGAAGCTAGCGCGTCTACCAATTCCGCCACCCGGGCTTTTTATAGTTTACTATGTTAAAGTTAAATAATATACTTAAATAATTTTTAGTTCAAAGGTAATGCCAAATCTAGATCAAATATTTTTCGCTCAAAACAATGTTAATATTAATAACGTATATAAAATAGTCAATAGCGCTTTGAGCAATAGCGATGGTGGTGAGCTGTTTCTAGAATTTTGCCAGTCGGAGTCCCTGCTTTTTGAGGATAACATATTAAAACACATGGACTTGAATACTAGAAGGGGATTTGGTTTAAGGTCTTTTTGTGAGGATAGTACATCTTTCGTTTGTTCTTCTGAGATTAGCGAAAAAGAAATTAGTAATGCTGCTTCTATGGTAAAAAGCTCAGTGTCTTTAAACAAGACAAACTCAATAAATTTAAACGAAGAGACGACAAGCCTATATTCGAGGATTAACCCCATAAATGAAATGGATCTGAATTCAAAGATTAAACTACTCAATGAGGTTAATGAGTATGTAAGGTCCAAAAATAACTGCGTGAAGCAAGTAAAAATAACTTTAAGTGGAGAATGGCAAGTCGTACAAATAATAAAAGGTGATCACAGATTAAGCGATATCAGGCCTCTGGTACGTTTCAATGTGCTAGTCATTGTAGAAAAAGATGGTCGTACCGAAAGAGGTTCTGCAGGGCATGGTGGAAGGGACTCTTATAGTAAGTTTATTTCTGAGAAAAAGTGGAAAGAAGTTGCAAACCAAGCGTTAGAACAAGCACTGGTAAATCTTGAAGCAATTCCAACTCCAGCCGGAGAAATGACAGTCGTTTTAGGTCCAGGCTGGCCAGGAATATTGTTACACGAAGCCGTGGGTCATGGACTTGAGGGCGACTTCAATCGTAAAAAAGTTTCAGCATTTTCAAATTCTGTGGGTAAACAAGTAGCGGCTAGTGACATCACAGTAGTTGATGACGGAACTCTGCCTAATTTGCGTGGCTCTATCAGCGTAGACGATGAAGGCACTCCACCCAGTTATAATATATTGATAGAGAATGGGATCCTCAAAGGATACATGCAGGATCATATGAACGCTAAACTCATGGGTGTAAATCCAACCGGTAATGGTAGAAGAGAAAGTTATAAAGAAGTTATTATGCCGCGCATGACAAACACCTATATGCTGCCTGGAAAACATACACCGGAGGAAATAATATCTAGCGTAAAGAAAGGTCTATATGCAGTAAATTTCGGTGGTGGGCAAGTTGATATAACGTCAGGAAAATTTGTTTTTTCATCTTCGGAAGCTTACCTAATAGAAAATGGTAAAATTACACAGCCAGTCAAAGGAGCAACACTAATTGGTGACGGTCCAACAGTGTTGAAAAAAGTATCTATGGTTGGTAATGATCTAAAGTTGGATCCTGGTGTTGGCACATGCTCAAAAGATGGACAAAATGTACCCGTTGGAGTTGGTCAGCCGACACTCAAAGTCGACGCAATAACTGTTGGTGGAACTGAGATATAGATAAGGGCTAAAACGGATTCCAGCGCATGACGTACAATTGTACAAACATTGTAGCCGTTATCCAAGTAGCCTGCAGAAACGAAAAAACTTACTTGACACCCTTTGCCAGCCCCCTTATCATGACGTGTATAACAATGTTACAAAAAATAATATCATAGAATTCAATAGGATAATCCCTAGAGAATTACTCATCTACAAAAAGCCAAATCGTGTTAATGCTGTTTAGATGTAAAAGATAAGCTAAATTTTTACGAGGAAAAAATAGCAAGACACCTTTGATTGAACCAAGTTTATGTGGTAGGCAACTGAGCCGGGTTGTTATTTTAACTACCACAATTAAGTCAACAAATTTTAACAGTAAGGAGAAACATCGTGAAAACACCGAAAAAAATATGGAAAAGTATTGCTAAAAAATTCAAAATAGCACTGCCGCAAAAGAAGCTGCTATACAAGAGCCAAACGTTTTTAGCAGTGCAGATTTAGCAGAAGCCAAGAAACCTTTGGAAGATGTTCTTAATGAGAAAACAACCATAGAGCAGCAGGTTGTAACAGGCAAAGCTGAAAGTGTGAGTCTGATCCAGGATACTGCTTCTATAATCGGTAATATCGAGACACCGGCTAACGCATGTGAAATGGTAACTGAAGTATGTAGTTTTGATGTGAAGCATAAACCTGTAATTGATACTGACACCAGATTATGCGAAGATGTCAATAAAAGTAGTGAAGGTTTTCAGCCTATATGTGAAAACAGCGAAAAAGTTCAGCAAACTTCAGTGAAGACTGATGAACAAGAGTCAAATGCTTCCAATGACCTATCTCCCAAACCTCGTTTTGATGATAATGCTACAGATAAAAGAGAAAAACCATTAATAACGCAAGCAATTCTGGCTGGTAGTGTTGGTGCAGCATTACTAGTCAGTAGTGTTGTAGCTTATATATTGAAAATGTATGCTATAGCGGTGATTGGGTGGATAGTTGGATTAGCGTGTATAGGTTTTGCGCTGTACAATATCATAAATCCCAACACCAAGCTCGAGAAAGTAGAGGAACAATCGATTACTGCTCATCCTCCTTTGAAGGCAATATAAACAAGATAATTTCTTCTATACGGAACCACAATGGTGAATGCCTTCAACAAATGGTCAAGTTTTAACTCAAAATTAATTAAAAATTTATGCAAAAAAAAAGTTATTGACTTGTAATCTGATGATAGTTAAGGTATGCTTAATTTATCACTAGAGAGGTAATATGCCAAGTTTTTTTGATAAGTCATTTGAAGAACAAGTAGAGAGTATAATTAGAACAGAAGATCTAAAACTACTACAAGCATTCATTGGTATTCGCAATCCGATTGGGCTTTTACAATACTACTCGAGTTTCATAATTACTAAAATTAATATCATGAATACAAGACTTCATGGTGAGTACAAAGTACAAGAAAGGTGTTTAAAGCAGTATAAAGATAATATGATAATGGAGGATATAGAAGAGCAAAGTAGAGCATTATGCATTAGTGATAATACAAATTCAAATTTACATTCTAAGTTAGTTTCAGATATCAGTAAAGATGTAAGAAAGGAATTATTAATGAATATGTTACTTCCTATAACTAATAAAGGGGATAAAAGTTATGATTCTATTTGTAATACTGATTATATGTGCTCATCAATTTCAGATCAGGACCTTATTAGTTATATACGTAATACTGAAATAAGTAGCCTATGCTCTATGGATACAAGGCAAATAATTGAAATGTATGACACATTTGTTCATAAATCAAAAAACCTTGTGAAAAGGATTATAGAGAGAAATTCTTTTGGAAGTTTGGAGCAAAAAAAGGAAATTAGTGAAGAATTAAGTGTTCTTAGAAGAAGAATTATAGAGCAAGAAGGAGAAATTATTAAATATAAGAACTCTTTAGGAAAAGTAAAAGATCGTTCTTTTTTGAGAGAGTGGTATAATGAACTGATAAGTGTGGTGGGAAAAGAAGCTCAAGAGAAAAAAGGTCACGTATTACATGAAGGTTTTCCTAAGGATATAAGAAGAGCATCTTTTTTTATGGAAAACTAAGAGATCGGTTTACTCTGGAAGTTATATCACGTCTTTTAAAAGAGATTATTAGCGATAGATGCAGCAAAGAGCAATTTGATTATCTACAAGATATAATGATGGATCAATTGGTAGACAGCTGTAAGTTAGACTACCAGTCCCTTGTAGAAGAAGTAAATGCAAGATTAAAGGAAGAAATCAACAAATGTGACAACAAGTTTAAAGAAATACTTGAGCTAATAATTAACAAAATTAAGCCAGATAAAGTTATGAAAGCAGAACAAGATGTTCTAAATGACATGCTTTTAGAAGCAGTTAGCCAAGGAAAACAAGATAGTGCACTGTTATTGATATGCAATGGCGCTAATATTAATTTAGAAAAAGAAAACAAAGATAAAACAAAAATTAAAGTGAGGGAAAGATTAGATGAGAAGATCCTAAAGAAACCAGGTTTTTTAGTGATCAGAAAGTTATATAGCGATATGCCATCAATTAAAGCAAGTTTACGCTTAAACCTAGATATTCAAACATTGAATGAGTTTGTTGTAGAAGGATCTTCACAGTCAGTAGAAAACTTTAAAGAGTTTAAAGTGGAAGATATATTTACTCTTGCGGAAATTAGTGACGCCTCACCTGACAATACTGTAACCAAAAAAGCTGCAGATTCTTTAGTAGAATGTGATAAAGGTAAGTTGATTATCAAAGAGCAAGTCATGCAAAAACAAAAAGTTCTATATGAATTACAAGAGAAGTTCAACTCTAAGAAAGAAGAATACACAAAACCTTCATGGAAATGGGCTGCACTAGTTCCTATGGTTGTTATACCATGGTATAGTTTAGTATATGCTGCTTTGTATGTTGGTGCTTGTTTAGCTTATACTGCAGTTGATGTAGGTAGACCATGGAATGCAAGACGAAATGCTCAGAATGAGTTAGAGATAGCACAAGAAGACTTAGGCAGAGCAACAAAAATGTTTGAAGTTTTTTTAGAGTGTTTACAACACTCTGTAGTAGCAGGAAGTGACATATTTAAGGAAAGGTGTAAGGAGATAGAGGCAGAAATAGCAAATATAAAAAAGAATAAGGAAAAGTGGGTTAATTTATCAAGTGTTTTGTCAGCGTTTGAAAATGCACAGAAGGTTAGTAGTGAGAGTGCATCTTGTTTCAATACAAAATCTATTAAATTTAGTGAACTTGCTGGAGATATCATATGTAATAGAATGAGATATATGGATGAACTTAGTCAGCCAGATCAACCATGTAAAAGCACTGGTCAAACTGTAGTAGCTAAGGATAAAGGTAATACAGCAGAAGAAGAGAAGGGGGAAAGGAAGAAAGCAGAAGCAAAAGCTCAAGATGCAGAAGCAAAAAATGAAGCTTATGAACGCTTACTATTGCAGCTAAAAAATGGAGAATTACCTCTCAGTGCGTTGAAGGATATAGAGATTGAATCTCCAGTTGCAGGTCCTTCTTGGCAGGTATGAGAACAAAGGAGTTTATAAAGTTTTTAGAACGTAAAAAGCTAAAAGATGTTCTATACAAAAAACTTGAGTGGCAAAGTGATTATGTTCCAAGTAGTTACGTAGAAGTAGGTAAGTTATTTGATGAGTTTGGCAAGCAAAAGATAGCACCTTTCCTACATGGTGATGTATCCTATTATGCAAGCAGAAGGAGGATTATTGCTTGGCAAGCAGGAGCATTAATTTTTTCTTTTTGGTTAGGGTCGCTGGTTTTATGTATTCAGCTCAATGGGCAAAAGAAATTATTAGCTCTATCGGGTTGGGCAGTATTGTCTGCCATTTCTTGGTATGCTGGGTATTCTTGGTGGCCAGGTTTACTTGACTTATGTTTTGCAAATAGAATTAAAGAATATGTTGAAATGTATAGTGAGAAAGTTATGTTGAGTCATCCAAGGAATGAAGGGTATTCAGGTTATGTTAAGTCAATAAGAGGGTTAGTAGATGTTTCAGAGTTTGAGATGCATGTAACATATTTACATGGTATCAGTAGCGAAGCCTTTAAAGAGTATAAAGAGCACCTTCTTGCAACAACACTTGTGAATCATAAAGAGATAAGAAAAAGATTTTTGGAATATGTAGAGGCATTACGTAGTGGGGAGATAGCTAATGATGAATTTGAAGTACATGTATCTCGTCTTAGAGAATATACTAGCATAAAGATCGATGAAGAAGAACAGTATAGGTATAGTATTCTATTTAATGAAACGAAGAAGTTTTTTTGGAAAGTTGTTCCTTCTGATTATGAAAATAGAGCAATATCTGAAGACGAAAGCGTTGAAAATTTGTACAGAATATTAAGCGGAATAGATTACGAAAAGGCAACTTTAGGAGAAGTTTTAAAATCGCTCGGTTTATTAGAGTTGGTGGGTGATTATAATATTGAGTTAGTGTATGTGCTAAAGAAAATGCTATTTCAATATCACCCAGATAGGAATAAGCACGAAAAAGCCAAAGAGATTTTTACATTGATTAATGAGAATATTAACAATCCGATATTTATAATACTTGAGGATTTTGAAAAATATACTGATTGTTTCTACACTTCGTGTCAGTTAGATGAATTCCTAACTTGGCGAATAGGAAAAATAAAAGAGATAAGAGAGGAATTTACACCACATCTTAGAAGACAGAGGAAAAAAAGCGCTAGCAGTTTATAATCATCTTCTCTCTAAAATTGGGCCAGAGGGTGCTGATTTTGGATATAGCCTTTTGGATGAAAGGTTTAATTGGCAAAGGTCACCATGTTCATTTAAAATGGAAAATTATAGAAGCGAAAAAGCAGGTATTTTGAATGAAAAAGATAAAATATTAGTTGAATATAGGGAGTTAGCAAGAGAATACATTGTGTTAAGACAAAATAAACTGTTGCATGGAGAGAAAAAGAAGCAGCTGGAAGACATAGAAGAAAACTACAGGAGAATAAAAGAAGAGGAAATAGAGGATCTGGATAATGAGATAGAAAATGATGAGAGGGGAATTAAAGAAAGAGAAAAGTGTCTGAAAGAAAAAAAGGAAAGAATGAAATCATTAGTAGAGTATTTTGTACCATTGTATGATCCAATGATAGAGAGATATGAGAGAGAAATTAGCTATTTAAAGGATGTATGTGCAGGCAAGGTAGATTTTGCAGAAAAATGGAAAGTTCGCTATGAGTGGAATCAAGATCATATAGATAGGTGCAAAAGGAAAATAAAGCAAGAGAAACTTAATACTTTTGTAGATGAAAGAAGGCTAAGGTTATATCAAGAAAAGTTGTTAGAATTAAAAGAAGAGAAAGAAATAATGGAAAATCTACTGGTTTACCTATCTAAGGAAACAGAAAAACCTGCAAGTTATAAGGAAGTATCAAGATACTATTTTATGAAAGGAAAGGATGAATTAGTGTCAGGAATGGTTAAGTTAGGAACTAAATTGTGTCTTGTCTTGGATTACAATACTGATAGTCAAAAAGGTTTAGCAGGTGAATATATAAACATATGTCATGAATATAAACACTTAAAAAGCGAGTGTAAGTCAGCTAAGCAACGAGAAGATATTGAGAATTTAAATGTACAATATGAAGATTTAAAGAATAGGTTTAAAACTGAAGAAGAAAAATATGAAGAGTTACAAAAAAACAAGAAAAAGGTAGATAAAAAGGAATTATTGGTAGTAATAAAGGAAAGAAAGAAAGCAGAAATAAAAGCTCAAGATGCAGAAGCAAAAGCTCAAGATGCAGAAGCAAAAAATGAAGCTTATGAACGCTTACTATTGCAGCTAAAAAATGGAGAATTACCTCTCAGTGCGTTGAAGGATATAGAGATTGAATCTCCAGTTGCAGGACCTTCTTGGAGGAAATAAGAGTTTTGGAGTTTCTATAGTGTGAAAGGTTTAAATTTGTAAATATTATTTTATATATCCTTTCTACCATAGAAAATATCAAAAAATTACTTTTTATAAAAACACAAGTTTATTAGCGTCGCAAAAAAATTAAATATTTACTTTCTTCAAAAACGTGAAAATAGTACGTATATTTGTGAGAACGCGTTGCGTAAAAATAGGGTTATGAAAATAAAAACATAAAATTGTTGCAACAAAGCTAAGCAACTTAATTCATATGTAAATAAGACAAAAGTAGGCTAAAATGGCTGGTTTTGTGGTATGATAAAATTATTATATAGTAAAGTTCGCACAGAACAAGCGGTAGACCAACTGATTCCAAAAAAAACACTTCTCACGAAATTTGGTTTTGGTTGCTGAGAGTGGTCGGATTATTTAAGTTTTTATTAATACTTTTAAGAAATCAACAGTAATTTATTTGGAAATAACAGAAAAATTTATGATAATTTTATACTTCAAACAGAATGAGATCCTTTTTATTGATACTGTCCTTTTTGTAAAAAATATTCTTAACTTTTTTGCTATTTTTCCTAACAAGGTCAGTTTATCACTTTTTCCTTAACTTAATAGCAGTGCGAACCCATTTTCCCGCTCTTGTTTCCAAAATCATTTGAGAATTAATTAGCTTGATTATCTAATTAATTTATATTATATCAATAGAGGAACCTTTAATCCTCAAAAAAGTTATTGTTATCAATTAAATTTCAGGAGGTCGTATGAATGAAAACATTGAAGCACTTTTAAAATTTTGTGGTGTAGCATCAGCAATGGGAGCGCTTGTAGGTTTGGGATTGAGTTTTACAGCTTTATCACCTTTAGTAATAGGAGGAATTATTGGCTCCATAGCTCCAGCGCTGCTTGCAATTTGTCTTATTTGTTGTAAAAAAGATCCTATTGAGGAGAAAGATCTTAAAATCTCTCCTATTTGTCTCGGTACTATAGCACTTGCAAGCGTTACAATCGGAGTTGGTCTTGCTGCAGCTGCAGCTGCTATTTTTCCAGGTGCAATGATTGGAGCTGGATCCACAGCTTTAACAGGTGCAGTGATAGGGGTCTCTGCATTTATTGCAGGAGCTTTTGTAACAAATTATGTTATTGACCCAATAGTTGAAAAAGTGAATAAGCATATTATATCACCTATAGTTGAAAAAGTTAGTGAATGCTTTTCTTCAAAAGAGAAAGGATAACTAGTTTAAGATAACTAAATAAGGTTTCTTTTCTGTTATCTTTCTAAGTTATATCTTCCAGGCATAACTTCATCTATTTTCTTTGTAATTGTTGAGTTTACCCTACTTTCCTGCCTTTTCTATTCCCCTTTAATCCAGAATTCGTGTTAGTAGCTGATATAACGATTCCAAAAAAAACTTGTTGCAATCAAAAATATTTGTGCTACAGGTAACAAGTTTACATGATTTAGTGACAACTTTGTTGTGTAAAGTAAAGGCTAGTATTATTTGGAGGGTTTATCAGAGAAATTGATCAGAAATTACTTGATGCTGCAGGTCAAGGTAATCTTAGTGAGGTCAAAAAATGCCTTAATAGGGGAGCTAATATTAATGCTGTAGATAATAATGGTATGACAGCATTACATTGGACTGCTAAAAAGGGTCAACGAGAAGTTGCAAAGCTTTTGATTGATAATGGAGCTGCTACTAATGCTGTAGATAATAATGGTAGAACAGCATTACGTTGGGCTGAAATAGAAATTAATCCGGGAGTTGGAGAACTTTTAGGAGGTGAGTCTCGTTTAGCAGTAGCAGCACAAATGACGGTAGGGGGAGTGATAGTAGGAGGACTAATTGCGGGAGTGTGTGCAATAGGAGTAGTGCCACTAGCTGTAACAGGGTTGGTAGTAGGAGGAGTGGTAGCTGCGGCAAATGCTCCAGCGCCAGTATATGACGGAGAGCGACGGAGAAGATTGGAAGCAGCGGCAGGAGGGGCACAACCCGGATCTCTTCACTACTACCAGAGAACGTAACATGTGAGAAGGGAGTACGGTTACGATGATAGTCCTGGGTGTTCAATACAATTTTGTCAAGAACAACAAAAAGCATATTTACATTTATCACAATTTGTATCACATAATTTCCAAAGTGCATTAATTAAATCAATAAAACAAGGTCTTTATTTGCCTTCTTTTGAAGCAAGGAATGTTAAAATTAATGGTAAGTGTACTGCAATTACACGTAGCTTATCTCAAGCTTTATCCTTACAGAATAACAAATCATTTTTAAGTAATTTAGAAACTTCGGCTGAAATTTATGAGCGTATAGTGCAGGGTAAACAAATATCTAAAAGGGAAGAAAGAGAAGTTTTTGCTTTTAGTAAATTGCTTAACAATTTTGAAAGGCAGTTAGATTCTGCTGCAAATAGTCTACCTTCAAACTTAATGCATAATAAGGTCTACAAAACATTCAGTGATTTATCAAGTGATATAGCTGAAATTAAAGGTAATTTTGCTATTCATTTAGTAACAAGCAATCATGTTGTTGCTATTTATAGAACTGGTAGTAATTATGCTTATTTTGATAGCAATGTAGCATTTGTTTCTGGGTTAAAAAGTGTTGATCAGCTTATGGAAGTTGCAGAAAAAGCAGTGGAATTTGCTGGCTATAAAGTAGAAGAAAAGGGCTTACTTGTTGAACACTTTGATGTTGCTAGAGCTAATAATCAACTACCTGATGAAGATAAGCAAGTTCTGACAAAAGAAATAAAAACAGAGCGTCAACTTCTAGCAGAGCAGGATAAGAAGCTTGGTCTTATTAAGATTAATGGTCAAGAATTATCTAGAATTCAGCTATATGACTTTGGAACTAAAATTGATGTAAAAGGTGGTGTATCGTTACTTATCAATGCTGATATGAATTTAAGTAGCAAAAAGTTTCAGGATCTAATAGATAAAAAAGAAATAAGTATGACAGCTAGGGAATATCTCGATAACTTGAAAAATGGCAAGAATGTAGAAGAAGTGGTACAAGCAACCAAAGTAATTCCTTTTATAGGTTCAAAACGTGAAGTTGAAAAAGCAGAGCAAACACGCAAGCCTTTATTAGAACAGTTGGTTAAAGGAACAATTAATTCTATACTTGCTGCTGTTTCCCTTGTTAATATTAGCCGGTCAGAGAGTCAGTTGCCAGGAAAAGCAGATGATAAACCTAGAACCTGTTTAAATGATCCAACAGCAGACAAGCAGCTACAAAGATCACTGTGATATTTCTTCCTTGAGTTGTGCAATTTCAGCTTGAGGAAGACCAGTAGATTCAGCTATCAAGTTGATAGATACGCCAGCTTTAAGTAGGTTTTTAGCCACTGCTATTTTAGCCTGTTTTTCGCCCTCTTCTCTGCCTTTTTCACGTCCGATTAGGATGCCTTCTTCTCTACCTTTTTCAGTAGCATCATCAAGCTTTTGAGCAAGGACAGCCTGTTCATCAAGAATACGTTTTATTTTCTGTTCATAGGCAATAAATTCTTTTTCTGACCAGTTAAATCTATTTAGCTCTTCATAGGCCTTTTTAATTATTACATCACTACCTATTATTTTTTCCAGCTCTTCTTCACTAGTCTCATCTGCATATCGAAAAAAATAAACCCATTTTTTAACTATATTTTCCAACTGATCTTCCTTATTCTTTGGAAATTTTGGCAACTCAATAAATATAAAATAGAAATCTTTTAGATCATGCTCATTAGTGTCTTCATCTCGAATAGTATGCTTTGATTTGTACTCAGATTTATTAGGAAACAGTACACAATCTGCTATAGCAATGAAGATAATTTCCTTAAGGTTATGATACTGGTCACCTTTATCAGCTTGCCTTGAGTAAGCTTTAGCAGCATAGTATTGAGCACGTTTTTCAAATCCTTTAGTTTTAGCAACTTGCATCTCGACGATCACTTGCACCCCATTTTCATCTCTACAGAGAACGTCAACAATACTTTGCTTTTTAGCAGCAATATCAGGGTCTTGAATAGTGACCTTACCCAGAAAAAGTAGAGAGAAAGTTAAGACGTTTTTGGAGTAAAATAAAACGTTTTTTCAAAGAGGTGTAATATGACAAATAGAAGAGAATATACAGCAGAATTTAAATTGGAAGCTGTTAAGCTGGTTAAAGAAACAGGTCAAACAAGTACAAAAATAGCAAAAGATCTAGGTATAGATGGCAGTATGTTAAGTAAATGGGTAAGAAAATATGATGGAAAAATGTCTGGAGCATACGCATTTCCAGGCAAAGGAAAACTAGCTCCTTATGACAAAGAAAGATTTGATCTAAAAAAAGAGTTAGCAAGAGTAAGAAGAGAAAGAGACATTTTAAAAAAAGCCCTGGGATATTTTGCCAAAGAAAAAGAGTAAAATATTCTTTTATAAAAGAGCATAGAAATTGCTATAAAATACAGGAACTATGCAGGGTTTTGTGCTGGTGGTTATTATAAATGGATTGCTAAAGAAAAAAGCAATAAAGAATTAGCAAGGGAAGGACTTCTAGCAGAGATTCAAAAAAAGCATCTAAATGCAGATATGGAGCCCCTAAAATCCATAAAAGCTTTAGGCAAAAATTATAACATCAAAACAGTGCAAAATGTTATGCAGGAAAATGACATTATAGCCAAACTTAGACGAAGATTTAAAACTAAAAAACAACCAAATAATATGGTTATTGCTCCTAATATATTAGATCAAAATTTTATCACTGAGCAACCAAATAAAGTATGGGATTACTTATATAAAAACCAAGGAAGGTTGTTGGCAGCAATAATTCTCACGCATGGTAGTTAATGAGTCATACAATGACAAAACAATTAATTGTGGATTCTTTGCTTATGGCTGTTAACAAACGCAAACCCCCTGAAAACCTACTGTTACATAGCGATCAAGGGTCACAGTATACCTCTCAAAATTACCAATTTCTATTGAATACAAAAAACATCATTTCCAGCATGAGCCATAAGGGCTGTTGTTACGATAATTCTGTTGCAGAAAGCTTCTTCAGTTCACTCAAAAGGGAGCTGCTTATTGATACTTCTCAACATTCTGCTCAACAAACTAGAACTGCCATATTTGAATACATAGAAATCTTTTACAACAAACAACGTAGACATTCTACTATTAACTATTACATTCCTGCACAATTTGATGCATCATTCTCATGACAAAATCGTCTTAACTTTCTCTCTACTTTTTCTGGGTAAGGTCACAGTGCCCACTTTCTTGTCATCCAAGTAGCTCCTTTCTCGTCATTCAAGTAGCTGACACTGGTTTCTATCCAAGACGGCAGTGCCCAGACATTGGAATCCAGAAAAATTGATTGTGCACTATACAACATTTTCGATCAAAAGCTGGATTCCAGACTGGAATGACAGCAGTCCTACGTCATGCCACCGCGAACCGTCATCCCGCCACGAATCGTCATACCGCGATTTATTTGCGGTATCTCTTAGCATAGATTCCGCTAACACGTAGCGGGATGACGATTGTCAGGGTGTCATCCAAGTAGCCTCTTTTTTGTCATCCCAGTGCCCAGACTGGAATGACACCCTACTTAACCGTCATACCGCGATTCATTCGCGGTATCTCAGCCGCTAACAAGAGATCCCGCTAACAAGCAGCGGGATGACGGTTGTCGTTTAGCCATAAATGTTTAAGAAATTTACCAAACAAAAAAAAAGGCAAAAGAAACCCTGGTCATTGTCTATTTTCAGTATTGGCGTTTTTTAAGTCTTAAATACTGCAATTTAGCTGCTTTTAAATGCAACTAACCTTAGCTAAAATGTTTAAGAAATTTACTAAGCAGAAAAAAAGGCAAAAGAAACCCCGTGGTAATTAGTGTTCACTCTCTAATCCTTCAAATTGGCGTACTATACTGTCTTAAACGACTTATAAGCGCGTTTCAGCTTATATAGGTAAAAACCTAGAAATGTTGTGAAGACATAAGGTGCACATAGTGCAAAAAATTAAAAATAAGACGCCAACTACGTTGTTTTCTTGCTGTTTAATCTGCACAGATGAAGATAACTGAATACCTTCAGTTTCATGATAAGGGGGCTGGCAAAGGGTGTCAAGTAAGTTTTTTCGTTTCTATTCCCAATAAAAGTTTGTTATATGGTTATGCAGGAAGTCTAATACTCATAGTTTCAAGCATATACTGAAATATCTCATTAGCTATAGCAACATCTTGGCGTGGGGCTTTGCCGTGTTCTATAAATACAGAGATTGCGTAGCGCGGGTTATGGTAAGGGCCATAAGCGATAAATAACTTATGACTTTCGCCCTTAGAGTTTATTTCTGGTGTACCGGTTTTGCCGGCAATTTGTATACCGCTTAGCCCTTTTTTATAGGTTCCAGTTTTAGAATTCACCACGTCAAACATAGCTTTTCGAACTATGCTAAGATGCTCACGATTCACATCAATATCGGAAAAATCTTGTATGGGTTTACTCATCTCAATGCGGGGAATTACCTCTTTTCCTGTTGCAAGCCTTGCCGAAAGAACTGCAAGCTGCAGTGGTGTTGTAAGTATATACCCTTGTCCTATAACTAGGTTGATAGTGTCACCTAAATACCACTGCGAATATAGCTTTCGTGCGCGCCAATCTCTATCGGGCAACAATCCTGGAGCTTCTTCTTTAAACGTTCCAATCATTGGCCCACTTCCAATACCAAATTTTCTGGCCATTTCTACTAGAGAGTCTACACTTATTTTTTTTCCTATGTTATAAAAGTAAGTGTTGCATGATAATGCCATTGCCTCATTTAAAGATACATATCCATGGACTTTGCTTTTCAGGCAACGAAATTTCCGCTCACCTATTTTCATATAGCCCTTACACGAGAATTTCTCTTCTGGTGTGATTATCCCGTCTTTTAAACCCGCAAGCGCAACTATTACTTTAAATATTGAACCAGGTGGAATTTTATACGACAATGCACGATTCACAAGTGGTAATGAAGGAGTATTCAAGCTTTCCCAAGTCTCATTTGATAATCTGCTAGCAAAAAGATTATTATCGTAAGAAGGTGAATTATATAATGCTAAAATTTCTCCATTATTTACATTAATTACCACTGCGGAGCCCTGGTGATCTTTAAATACCTCTGCGATTTTCTCTTGCAGATTAATATCAATTGTCAGTTGTACATCTTGTCCGTCTTGTTGTGGTATGCTTGATAATTCTTTTATGACGCGTTTTTTAGAATTTATTTCCTGCTCAGATTTTCCTGGCTTGCCTTTCAATATATGATCATATGTATATTCAATACCGCTGATTCCTACTTCGTTTATACCTTGCTGTCTTTTTGTATATCCAATTACATGAGAACATATTGAACCAAACGGGTAATAACGTTTATAAAGAGCAGTTACTTTTGTTTCTGACGATTTTGCTATTTTAGACTCGACTTCTGATAATGTTTGCAAATCAACTTCCTTACCAGAACCATCAAACAAAACAACATACGAAATTTTGTTTATCGCAAGTTCAATGCTATTCCTATCTAAAATTTTGCCTCGCTGAGGCATAATAGTGGTGATTCGTACCCTATTGTTATTAGACAGCGTTTCGTATTTTTGTCTGTTTCGTACTTGTAAATTATATAACCTATAGCTAAAAACAGCGGAAATGGTAAGCTGAATACCGCCTAATATGAATGCTCTGCGGTTAAAGACTTTGTTTTTTGTCCACATAACATTCCTTCAAAACGCACTTTTCCCCCCTCTTTTATTGTTACACTTCTGGCTTTTACCGTATTACAAACCCTTTTTTCCCACTCACTTAAGGTAACAAATTTGTAACCTGATTTTTTTAGTATTTTAATAATATGAGGTAAAGCTTCAATTGTGTTTGATCTGTTATTGTGATCATGAAACAGTATAACTGCTCCATTATGTACATTACTTAAAACTCTTTCAACTAAAGCTTCTGGTTTATCACCTTGCCAATCTAGCGAATCAACTGTCCATAATATTGAATACATATTTAATTGATCAGTATTTTCAATTAGATTATCGTCATGACATCCATATGGCGGACGAAACCATTTTACATCTTGTTTTATTACATTTTTAATTGCTGTATTTGTCTTTTCCAATTCTTGCAATTGTTCCTCACTTGAAAGTGATGTCAACTTCCTATGCGACCAAGAGTGATTGCCTAACTCATGACCTGATTCATGAATTTTCTTTACTATTTCAGACGTTTTTTCATTTATACGTTCACCAAGCACAAAAAATGTTGCTTTTGCTTCATAGCTTTCCAGAACATTAATAATATCGTTTACTCTATTGTTAGACGGTCCATCATCAAACGTAAGCACAACAAACTTATCGTCGTTATTCAACAATTTTTTTATATTACTTAAATTTCTATATGATAGATCCAGATTACAACTAAGCCCACAGTATGGTAAATTAAAATTACAATCACCACAGAAAACCGCGCTTGAGTATAGCAAAAGAAAAGTTATTATCCTTATAAACATTTTGTAATCAGCAAAGCGATAGGATACTATGCACTTTTTTGCTAAGTTAAGCCATCTTTAATTGCTGTAGCCTTTACTTCATCACTTCTTTAATATATTATATTAACAATTTTATATAATATATTATGATTGCAAATATAAATACCGTTGCGCTTCAGGGAATTAGCACAGTAAATGTCAATGCACAAATTCATATGGCAAATGGTATTCCAGCTTTTAATATTGTTGGATTACCGGATAAAACTGTTGCAGAATCCAAAGAGCGCATCAGAGCAGCGTTAAATTCAATCAATCTACTACTACCTCCAAAAAGAATTACAGTTAATCTCTCCCCTGCGGATTTGCTGAAAGAAGGCAGTCATTATAACTTGGCTATTGCTATTGGACTACTTGTTGTAATGAATGTGATACCAGTTGAAAAAGTTCAGTCTTATATCATTATGGGTGAGCTTGCCCTTGATGGCAGAGTTATTCCAGTTTCAGGTGTGCTGCCAACAGTAATCAATGCAAAACAGACAAATAAAGGAGTAATTTGCCCAAGGGGAAATGGAGTAGAGGCTTTATGGGTAAAGAATGTTTCAATTCTAGCTATAGAGAAATTAACTGATATTATCAGACACTTTAAGGGTAAACAATTAATTCAGCTAGTAATTTTTAATTATAGTGATGCACCCAAAGAAAAAAGATTGATTCCCGATATGAAGGATATCAAAGGCCAAGTTGTTGCAAAAAGAGCAGCTGAAATTGCAGCAGCAGGTGGACACAATATGCTTCTTGTTGGCCCTCCTGGTACTGGAAAGTCAATGCTTGCTAAGCGCTTTATAGGATTGCTGCCTGATTTGACCGAACAGGAGATGATTGATGTTAATATTATTTCCAGCATAACAAAAACTGGTAATGAAATATTCAAAGTAGCGCGTCCCTTTCGTGAGCCTCATCATTCATGCTCTATGCCAGCAATGATAGGGGGAGGAAAGAATGCAAAACCCGGAGAAATTACCATGGCTCATAATGGCGTGTTATTCCTTGATGAGTTGCCAGAATTTCCAAGACTTGTGCTTGATTCTCTGCGCCAACCACTTGAAGATAGAAAAGTTACCGTTGCAAGGGCAAATGCTCACATTACTTATCCAGCCAATTTTCAACTGATAGCTGCAATGAACCCTTGCAGGTGCGGTTATTTAGGTGATGCAAGCAGATCGTGCAACAAAGCTCCAAAGTGTGGCACAGATTACAAAAACAAAATATCAGGACCATTGCTTGATAGAATAGACATATGCATTGAAATGCCAAACGTTAGCATACTCTCTCCTGAAATCTCTGTGGAGGGAGAAAGTACTAAGATCATGAGAGAAAGAGTGATAGCAGCGAGAAAAATTCAAACTGAGCGTTATAGTAAATTGAATGTTCGTTGTAACGCAGAAGTAAGCGGTGAAGCATTTAATAAATTTACTGAACCAGATCAGGCAGGGTTAGAATTGCTAAAATACGTACTGAAAGAAAATTACATTTCCAATCGAGGCTACACACGCGTATTAAAAGTTGCAAGAACCATTGCAGATCTTGCAAAAACTGAAAAAGTAAAAAGAGCACACATTGCTGAAGCGTTGAATTACAGAATAAGGGTATATTAAAAAATTAGTTTACTTGACAGACAATTTGTTTCATTATATACTGCTCTTAATGAAATTTTAACATTCTATTTAAGGAGTAGAGTTATGGCATTAACAGAATATAATTACGAACAAGAACATAGTGTTTTTCACGCTATTTCAGAGGGATATAAACAACCTGATAAGGAACACTGGGGAGTTACAGGTGCTGCTGGTGGGCTTGGTCAGTATATTAAGGATAATAAGTTAAGAACAGCATTATTTTCGCTTGCAGTTGCAAGTGTTGTCTTTACAGCAATGCATATGAAAGCAGGCTTTGTTAGTGCAGCAGAAGCTTCTGGGTTTCTTGCTAAGACTGCCAGCTACTTTGTTGGGACAAATCAAGCAATAGCTGCTTCATTACCTGGATTTATCGGAACATGTGTTGCTGATCAGATAGTTGCAGGTGCCATAATGGCAATTGCTGCAGTTGCTGTTCTTTATGGAACATATCAAGTTGCCTCAAAATTAAAAGATGTTGTGGTTGAAGCATGGAAAGGAGAAGGAAAAACTGCATAATAACTTCAACAAAACAAAAAGGGATAGGTTTCTGTCCCTTTTTATAAACACTTTCTATTTTTTTGAAGTAATATCATCCAAAAATCTAGTAATTATAAAATAGCACTTATTAGTATAAATATTAAGAATAAGTAAATCCCGTTTACTGTTTACGCCTATAGAAGTGAAAAGTATTTGCATATTATTAAAAAAGCGGTAACTTATTATCAAGTGAATTCGCTAATATTTGAGTAATTTAAATGTCAATTGACCTTAGTTTACCAGAGTTACCTATATTACACCCAAGGATTACCGTTGTGGGAGTGGGTGGTGCTGGTGGAAATGCTGTGAATAACATGATCCAATCCAATTTGCAAGGAGTGAATTTTGTTGTCGCAAATACCGATGCTCAAGCACTAGAAAAGTCTTTGTGTGATAAAAAAATTCAACTGGGTATTAACTTAACCAAGGGTCTTGGTGCTGGTGCTTTGCCTGATGTTGGCAAAGGTGCAGCAGAAGAATCAATTGATGAGATTATGGAGCATATAAAAGATAGTCATATGCTTTTCATCACAGCAGGAATGGGCGGTGGTACTGGAACCGGTGCAGCACCGGTAATTGCAAAAGCAGCCAGAGAAGCAAGAGCCGCAGTTAAGGATAGAGCGCCAAAAGAAAAAAAGATATTGACTGTTGGAGTTGTAACTAAACCGTTCGGTTTTGAAGGTGTGCGCCGTATGCGCACTGCAGAGTTTGGACTTGAAGAATTGCAACAATACGTGGATACACTTATTGTCATTCCAAATCAGAATTTATTTAGAATTGCAAATGAAAAAACTACATTTTCTGATGCATTTAAACTTGCTGATAATGTTCTGCACATTGGCATCAGAGGAGTAACTGACTTGATGGTCATGCCAGGGCTTATTAATCTTGACTTCGCTGATATAGAAACAATAATGAGCGAGATGGGCAAAGCGATGATCGGCACCGGAGAGGCAGAAGGAGAAGATAGAGCAATTAGTGCTGCGGAAGCTGCAATATCCAATCCATTACTTGATAATGTATCAATGAAAGGTGCGCAAGGAATATTAATTAACATTACTGGTGGCGGAGATATGACTCTGTTTGAAGTTGATGCTGCAGCCAATAGAGTGCGTGAAGAAGTAGATGAAAATGCAAATATAATATTTGGTGCTACTTTTGATCAAGCGATGGAGGGAAGAGTTAGAGTTTCTGTTCTTGCAACTGGCATTGATGGTCGCAATAATAAATCAGAAACTTCACCTATAAGTCAGAGCGAAGACTCAGAGAAAGAGAAATTTAAGTGGCCCTATAGTCACAGTGAAAGTACGCAAGACAAAACACTGGAAACAAAACTAACTGAACAGGTAAGCGAAGGAGCTAAGTGGGGCAGCAATATCTATGATATACCAGCTTACTTAAGAAGAAAAAAATAATGCAACTTTGGCTACTCAAGTCAGAGCCAAGTGAATATTCATGGCAAAAAATGGAAAAGGAGCAGGTAGTTGAGTGGGATGGTGTGCACAATTATCAAGCTCAAAATTACATGAAAATTATGAAAGTAAGCGATCTTGCGTTTTTTTATCATACAGGTAAAGAGAAAGCAATACTTGGAATCGTTGAAGTATTTAAAGAGTATTATCATGTTAATGATCCCAAGTTCGGATTAGTGAATGTAAAGTTTTTGAACCCTTTAAATAACCAAGTAACGTTAAATAATATAAAACAAAACCCACTTTTGAAAAATATGGCTATATTAAAACAACCACGTTTATCAGTTTCTCCAGTTTCGGAAATTGAATGGAATGAAATAATAAGAATGAGTGAATGTTAGAAGTAAATATTCTTGACAAGAAATGGTGCAGCATCATAGAAAATCCTAAAGATTTTGTATTAGGTGTCATCAATACTTCTCTAAAAGAATTAAAAATAGACCACTATAAACCAAATATATCAATAGCTCTGGCTGATGATGACTTGCTACATCAACTTAATTTAAAATTTAGAGAAATGGATAAACCAACTAACGTACTATCATTTCCGTATGAACAATTGTCTAATGAGTGCGATTTAGGAGACATAGCAATTTCAATAGACACAATAAAAAGAGAATCGCATGAGTATTGTATACCCACTCTTGCTCACATTACACACATGTTAGTGCATGGATTACTGCATTTACTTGGTTATGATCACCAAAAAAAAGATGAAGAAATTATAATGAAAAATCTAGAAAGAGAGATTTTAGCTTCGCTTGACTACAATATGTGCACGATTTAAAAGGAATTTAATAAAAATATAGTAGATGATAATAAAATATGTTATCTACAAAGGGTTTTAGCTATAAACAATAAAAGGTAAGTGATATGGTTCAGTTTTCTTTGCCAAAGAATTCTAAAATTAATCAAAAGGGCAAAATTTATCCTATTCCTGCTAGAGCAAAAAACATCAGAAGATTTCAAATTTACCGTTGGTCTGCTGATGACGAGAAAAACCCTAGAATAGACATATTTTTTATTGATATGGATAGTTGTGGCCCTATGGTACTTGACGCATTAATAAAAATAAAGGATGAAATAGATTCGACTTTAACTTTCAGACGTTCTTGTAGAGAAGGCATATGTGGATCTTGTGCCATGAATATTGACGGAACCAATACTCTTGCATGTACTAGATCTATACACGATATAAAAGGTGACGTAAAAATATATCCATTACCTCACATGTATGTGATAAAGGACCTAGTCTCAGACTTGAGCCAATTTTATGAGCAATACAAATCAATTAAACCTTGGTTACAAGCAGATAAGCCTGCCCTACCAAATAAAGAATACTCTCAATCTTCTGAAGATAGAAAAAAATTAGATGGCTTGTCCGACTGTATATTATGTGCTTGCTGTTCGACTGGTTGCCCAAGCTACTGGTGGAATAGTGATAAATTTTTAGGACCAGCAATACTATTACAAGCCTACAGATGGATTGCTGACAGCCGTGATAATAAGACAGGTGAAAGACTTGATGTTTTAAACGACCCATTCAAGTTGTATCGTTGTCATACAATAATGAATTGCACAAAAACTTGTCCTAAAGGACTTAATCCAGCAAGAGCAATAGCGAAAGTAAAACAGCTCATGGTAGAGAGAGAAGGAGTTTAAGTATTATCTTTTGCATTCTTCGTAAGAGAACAGCAAACCTTCCGAAGTGTAGGGTATTGTTAATACCCTGAACGCTTTTCCATTCGTGAAATGCATCGTATCATCATACGATTCAAATAATTTTTTGAATAACTCATGTCTTTGGTTACTAATAGTTTGAAAATCCTCTTTTTCTAAAAGCTTTTTAGATTCGAAGAGGTAAAGCATAACTTCATGATAAGTTGGGTAAGATGCCAAAAATTTTGGGTCAAATTGAAAGGTTTTTATGAAAGCATTATTATAAAATTTTAGCTTTTGATTCTTACTATATATTACTATAGCAACCGACAACCTCTCAAGCAAATTTTTCTGTGTAGCTAAATAACTGTTTAATTCAGTATATAATTTCTCTGCATCACTAACATCTTTCCCATACATTACTATGCTACCAGAACCTTGTATTGGAATTTTAACAAAATCGAAAACCTTAGGTTCGTTCTTGTAAGTTACGACATGCCTTCCTGGTTTTGTGCTATGAGCGCTACTGGTAATAGCAAATTTCTTAGAACCATCTACATACTTATCATAAAACAAATTATAAAATTCCACCTTTCTATTCTTGTTATATTTTAGTATTGGAAATGGTAAAGAGTTGAAAACATTTTTATAGCTCTCCACTTCTTGTGTAAGCTTACTATTTTCTAACTCAAGTCCGTTAGCTTTTATCTTATAGTCTGAGACATTCCTTATCCATAACAGCACACCTATCACATTGGTAGAATCATCTATTATGCTTCTGCCGTAACATATGCAATAAACCTCACTGTCCTTTGACTTTAAATCTAGAGTAAAAGATTTATTTATTTCCTTTGCCTCAACAAAATTTTTAATTAAGCTTTCTGATTGCTCAAAAAAATTCACAAACTCATTAAACGAGTAAAAAACAGTATTAAGCAAAATTAGTAAGTTGGGAGAGAACTTTTCTATACGCTTTTTTGCATCCCAAATATAAAACCCATCATTCACAGTATCAATTAAATTATTTATGATAACATTTTGATGCTGTAAGTTCTTAATCTTATTACTAATTTTTAATTTAGAATAAGAGAGAAAGAATAATATTAGAATCAATATTAAAACCACTTCATACAAAAAAAACATAGCACTTTTAAAACAAATGTAAAAATTTGTAACCGCTCAGAATTATGCTGAAGAGGTATATAAGTAAAGATTGCCTAACATTTGAAAGCCCAATCTCTTATAAAGGTTCACAGAAGATTTCATACAATGTGCTACTATATATTTGCATTCAAGCTGCTTAGCTATCTTTATTCTTTCTAAAACCATTTGGGTACCTATTCCACGATTCCTGTAAATTGGTAAAACTCCATCACTATAAAAACCAGCTACGCTGTCTTGAACATAAAGACCGCATGTCCCAATAATTTCACTATTTAGTGTTACAAGAAAAAATCTTAATCTTGAGTTTTTATCATCATAATTTGATAATCCGCGAAAAAATGTGCTGACAATTCCAACGCCATGATAAAAAATTTTAGAAGTGTGTAAATCTAACTGTTCTAAGAGGTCGCTACCATTTACAGCATTTAACCTCAAGTTTGGAATAACATCAGCAGGTAAAAAGTAATTTTTCATATTAAGTAAAGCTTTTTTTGGTGTGCTAACGTGTTTTATTTCACACTTTTCTAAAATATCTCTTACTTTCATATGTGAATTTATTACCCATGTTGCTTCTATATCTCTTGTTCTGAGATAATCTAGAGTTTTTTGTATAGAAAGCTCGGTACATTGATCTCCACAGAACACAAAATTAAATAATGACTCCCTGGTACCATTTATTGTAAATGTAACGTTATCAAATTCATCGTGTACTTCCCACTCAGATAAATTCGCTGTGTACAGTATATAATCCTTTAGATTTTGAACAATTAAGCTTGAATAATAAATTTTTTTATCCTGCATACATCAACAATAAACAATAAAAGGCTCCTATAAGAACACAGGCTAAAATTGCAGCTATAATGTCATCTAGCATAACACCTAAAGGACCTTTGGTATTTTTATCGATCAAATTTATAGGCCACGTTTTTATTATATCAAAAAACCTAAAAGAAAAAAAGCACAACAACAATGAAGAGCAATTCATCTCTTGGCTTAACAATATCGAAACTAAAAGTATTGTCAGCAATTGACCAACTACTTCGTCAATTACTACCTCTTTTGGATCACATGAAGTCTCGTAGTGTTTTATATAATTGCCTATAGACCATAGTCCAATCAAAAATAAAAAAAAAATAATTGCTGCACCTAAAATTCTGTCACTCAGTATTACAGGAACAATTGGATAAGAAGCTAAGCTGCCTACGGTACCTGGCATTTTTTTTACTGTGCCAGACAGCCACCATGTTGATATCAATTTATATAAAAATTTCACAATACACCAAAGTACAAAACTAATTTACAAGAACAGAAATAGTATCCTCTATAGAGGCGCTTTCATACAATAATCTATAGACCGCTTCACATATAGGCATTTTTATCTTTAGCTTTCCTGCTAAATTAAATATGGGCTCAGCAGTGCTAAAACCTTCAATCACTGACTTGTCTTCTGACAAAATCTGCTGAACATTAAAGCCATTGTCACTATTACCTATTTTAAACCCAAAAGATAGGTTTCTTGAATTCAAGGATGTGCATGTCATAATTAGATCACCCAGACATGCCGGCCCAAGTAGTGTATTTATATCCACATTACCGTTACCAACTTTTGCTGAGTATAAAGCCTTAATTTCGCTCATATTTTTCGTAATCAATGCTGCATGAGCATTAAACCCAAGTTTACTACCTAGAACAATCCCACACGCTATAGCAAAAACGTTCTTTAACGCTGCACAAACCTGTATCCCTATAACATCACTACTAAGGCGTAATTTAACATTTTCTTGCTGTAGTTCTGATATTAGCTTTGAACCCAATATGTTATTTCGGCACGCAAGAACCATTGAATAGGGCAATTTTTTTGCAACTTCTATAGCAAAACTAGGGCCTGAAAAAATAGCAATAGGATTGTTAGGTAAAACTTCATTTACTATTTCACTAGGTAATTTTAATGTAGACTTTTCTATTCCCTTACAAGCTAAAATTATTGCTACATCTTTTTTCAGATTACAATTATGCAATTGCTGACATACCTCCCTCAGAGACTGAGTGGGAACAGCGAGGATTGTTACTGAAGCATTAATTGTGTCTTCAATAGCCAGTTTTACTGACACATTATCAGAAATTCGACAACCGGGTAGCTTGTCACTTTCTCTTTTCCCGTTGATTGATTCAAATGTAGTTTCATTGCGAGTCCACAAAATCACATCTTTCTTACTACCTAATGAAATTGCGATTGCTGTACCCCATGCACCAGCACCTAAAATTGATATTGCCACACAATATTCCTGAAAGTATTACTTATACTTTAAAATAGTAGGATAAGTAAATTAAAAATATAACACAGGCATATAGAATAGTTAAATATTTATTAACCGAAGTATTCTTTTAATAATAGTAACTTTAATTCAATATTTACTAAAAATACTATTACTATCATGGTATGTCTATTATATTTTAGATCTATTTATATAACTTTGGAACAATATATTTACTATTAATTAATAAGTGTAATTTTAATCATTTGTTAATAAAAATTTGATTTATTACTTTCCTTAGTTATATATATTACTAAAATTATAAATTATTTATGGGGTGTAAAATATGCGTATATTATTAATTGAAGATGATCAAGTAAGTGCAAAGACTGTGGTTAACGCCTTAACTTCTGATGGACACTTCTGTGATGTTGTTACTTCTGCACAAGATTATAACAATAACATGGTTTCCTCAAACGGAGATTACTATGACCTAGTTATTTTAGATATACACTTGCCTGGTGATATTGACGGATATGATATATTGTTAAGACTAAGAAGTGCAAAAATCAAAGTTCCTGTCTTAATACTTTCATGTATATCCGCTGTCAATCACAAAGCTAAAGGACTCGGGTATGGTGCCGATGATTACTTAACCAAGCCATTTCATAAAAGCGAGTTATTAGCTCGAATTAAGGCCATAGTGCGTCGTACTAAAGGCCATCCTGAATCGGTGATAAAGATTGGTAATATAAATATCAATTTTGATCACAGGATTGTTGAGGTGAAAGGTAAAACGGTTCACCTTACTAATAAAGAGTATTCTATGATAGAATTGCTAGCACTGCGTAAAGGAACAGTACTAACAAAAGAAATGTTCTTAAATCATCTTTACAATGGCTTGGATGAACCTTCAGATAACAAGATAGTTGATGTTTTTATGTGCAAATTACGTAAGAAACTTGAAAGTGCAAATGATGGAAAAAGCCACATAGAAACCGTTTGGGGCAGAGGGTATGTTCTGAAAGAGTATATTGATGATGAAGAATATTCTAATGTTAATGTAGGCGAAAGTAGTGATGGCTATCAAGCAGAACAAGTGAAGGACAACGCATGAAATGCCTACACATTTAAATATAGCATGGCTTATATCGCACGTATCATGTGACGCCTAGGTGAAATATAAGCCAAGTTCTGTTTATGTAGCTATTTATCTGGAGTAAATGTTACCATTTACCTCATGCGATTTACCCGAGTAGATATGAGGAAAACATAAAATCTACTTCTATTTAATCTTGCTCCTAGTGTTGGTTACTCGACTACCAATGTTACCATTGCCATGGTGTGCTCTTACCACACCTTTTCACCCTTACCTAAGAATATTTTAGGCGGTAATTTTCTGTAGCCCTATAACTGGAGTTACCTCCGGCGGGCATTACCCGTCACTATTTTTCCTTGGAGCCCGGACTTTCCTCTGCTATGTTTATCACATAACAGCAGCTACTTATTTCACCCAGGAATTATACTTTAACATGAAAATCACAAAAGCAAAAGACAATTTCCTAACAGTTTACATATTAAAAACATTCAGACAAATAGCTAAAGGTGATATTCCGGCACATCATCGCTATCCCAAGATAAGCTTCTTTCACTCTTAGACTCCGCTTCAGTCAGTCAAGAGCTTGCTGAAGACGATGAGCTACTTCTTGATCGACTACTATTTTCTACTGATATACTGTCTAGCACTGTTTCAGATCGATCCATAGTTCGCATTCTGTCACCAGTGGTAAAAATTTCTTCATCGCTACTTGAAGATGATCGCCTTCTATAACCCAAATCAGTTAGTTCTAACACAGGAGCAGCATTACGACCCTTAACATATCTATATGCTATAAATCCTATAATTCCAACAATACCTATTGCTCCAACCAAAGATCCCCCTATCATTCCTGCCCTATTAGACCCTATAGCAAGTTGAGTAGGCTGTGGTGAAGAAGTAGTTTGAGAAAATAAAGTTGTAGTGAACATAGGAGTTGTCAACTCCCTTGTTCTAGTACTCGGCATAGTAGACACTGTTTGTGTAGTTCTCTCTGAGTTTGTTGTTGGCGCATTAGTTGGCATTGTAGTAATCACAGTCACTTGTGAGGTGGCAATAGTTTCAGCTACTGTTGTTGGCTCTGATGACGTAGATGCCGTGCTTATTTTAGTTGTTAACTCTGTTAAAGGCTTACTCATCGTAGTACTGCTTGCTGTAGAAGTCGACGCAACAGTCGCTGCTGTAGGTTTTACAGTACTTGTCCCAGTTTCCGAAGTTACTATCGGCGCACTAGTTGACGTTGTAGCAACCATGGTCGTTTGTGAAGTAGTAGTTGTTTTTGCTACTGTTGTTGGCTTCACTGTTACTGTACTTGTTTGAGTCGTTGACTCCGCTGAAGGTTTATTCATTGTAGAAGTAGGTGCAACGGCTTCTGTTGTTGGCTCCACTGTTACTGTACTTGTTTGAGTTGTTGACTCTGTTGAAGGTTTACTTATTGTAGAAGTAGGTGCAACGGTAGTTGATGCTTCTGTTGTTAATTTGGTAGTCTTTACAGTGTCGGTTTCTGTTGTGCTAGTAATTGCAGCAGTCGGCGTTTTCTTAGAAGTCACAACCGTCTCTGTAACAGTTATAGGAGCCACGGTACTACTAGAAATGATATCAGGTGTTAATCGACCGTTAATGATATTAACAAAATCGCTGAGAGTTTTGATGCTACTTGCCGGTATTATTGTTACCTTAGAAGGTTTTTCAAATCTTTGATGATTGAAAATTGCGATGTTTTCTCCACTTACTGCAGTTACAATAAAACTGTCTTGACCATTGTCTTTAACGTACAATTGCTCTATAGAATCTGCAAATTCGCAAACAGTAAAGTTCGATTTTGATCCATTCTTAACAAGACTTATTAAATGTAACGTTTGTTTATCAGACAACCGGTCTTCTGCAAGAAAGGCAACTAGATCATTGCCTTTGATTCGCTTCACATACTGTAGAAAATTTATTTCACCTGCATTAGAAGTAATAGATGACACTGTATCTATTTGACATTTTTTCTTACCAAGCAAACATTCGTCGATTCCCTTTCTATTCTTCAGATCCTCAACCACTTTAGCCATATCGAACTTAAAAATATTTGTTCTTACTTCTTGATTCCCAACAATGTTTTTCCTCACTTGCGAATAAAGCATCGTGTTTCCATCTAATGCCAGTTGCCCTGGGTTACCAAATTCCAATAATTTTCTTTCTGTGATACGGTTTTTTCCAGCTAATGCTTTAAATTTTCCACTTCCATCTGATTTTAAATACCAAGAAACTAAAGTTTGATCCTTTAAGTTATGAGCGATTACAATTACATCACCATTACCAACTTTCACTGCTTTTGGTTGAAAGTAACTATTGCCTTCATTTGCAGGATTATCATTATTAATATTCTTTTGTAATTTCCTTTTATCTAAATGTTCAACTGAAGGTACGTTGATTGATTGCTTGATTCCGTAAGTGTTAAAAGACAAACCTTTAACGTATTTTTCTCCTTCTTCGCCAATTCCCTCTTCAGGAAAGATAACTCCAACTTTATCTATTTCAGCTGAATCTTCTATTAATGTGAGAGATAATTGATCTTTGAATTCATTTGCTACACTGATACCAGTATCCCATTCGTATGTTTTTGATTGATATGATGGACTAATAAGTAATTTTACTTTACTGCTCCCATTACCATTATCTTGATAGCTGAGTCCATAAGCGATTCCATCTCCTTCAATTAACCCTACGTTTGCTGGGTTAAAACCTATCGCTTCTTTAACTTCCGGTGTATTTGAGTTGATCCCGAGTAATCTTCTTAATATAGACATAATTTTATTTAAAATATTAATAAAATGCTATTATGATTACCCCTGTGTGTTAATGTCAATGAAAATTTTAACTAAAATTAAAAAATTAACGTCTTTATAATCCGCAGAGCGAAATATGAAAAATGAGTAGCAGTAAAGAATTCGCAAACTGGGTGGATAAGCAATACCACTCTATAGATAGCATGATACTGTAGAACGCTATCTCTTAAAAAACCAACAATTGCAATTATTAGCCCTTCAGATATAATCTGTTGAAATTCACATGAGTCTCACGAATGACAGAAAAAGAAAAGCAGTTTAGTTTTACATCAGAAAACCTTAAGAAAGCGGAAAAGTTTATAGAGATGTATCCCAAAGGTAGAGAAGGTAGTGCTGTTATGCCTTTACTATATCTGGTTCAAGAGCAATGTGGATGGGTTCCTGAATCTGCTATGCGTTATGTTGCTGATATGCTCCATATGCCACATATTCGTGTATATGAAGTGGCAAATTTCTACACCATGTATAATTTAAAACCAGTAGGTAAATATCTAATACAAATTTGTAGAACAACCCCTTGCTGGTTATGCAGTAGCGAAAAAGTTTTAAATACCTTTAAAGAGAAACTTGGAATCAATATCGGTGAGACTACTAAAGATAATTTGTTCACTTTAAAAGAGGTTGAATGTCTTGGTGCATGCGTTAATGCTCCTGTTATGCAGATCAATAATGACTTCTATGAAAATCTTACTCCTGAGAAAGTAGAAAACATCATAACAGAACTTTCAGGCAAATAGATGAAAGAAGAGTTTGCATTTAAGATAATCAAGCAATCAGGTTCTGCAAGAGTTGGAACAATTAAAACTCCAAATGGAAGCGTAGAAACCCCCGCTTTTATATTCTGTGCAACAAAAGCTGCAATTAAAGCTGCAGATATTGAAAGAATTAGTGAAGCAGGTACTCAGATAATACTTTCCAACACCTATCACCTAATGCTTCAACCAGGAGAGAATACTGTTGCAAAACTTGGTGGTTTGCACAAGATGATGGGATGGAATGGGCCAATGCTAACTGACTCAGGTGGATATCAGATATTTAGCTTAGGCCACGGATCAGTTTCGGAAGAGATAAAAGGAATAAGAAAAAAACAAAAAACTTTGATCAAAATTAATGAGGATGGGGCAATTTTCCGTTCTTACATTAATGGTAAAACTTATTGCTTAACTCCTGAAAAATCTATACAAATTCAACAGAAATTAGGTGCAGATTTAATCCTAGTTTTAGATGAATGCACTCCATTCCACGTCAGCAAAGAATACACAGCAAAATCAATGCTCATGAGTCACAGATGGGCTGAACGTTCTTTAAATGAATTTGAAAAAAACAATAATGGCAAGCAGGCACTGTATGGAATTAGTCAAGGCGGAGTGTATCAAGATTTACGTAGAGAAAGTTGTGATTTTATCAACGATTTGCCATTTTTTGGTCAAGCAATAGGTGGATCACTTGGTCAAAGTAAAGAGCAGATGTACGATGTAGTTTCTTTCACTATGGACCACCTAAAAAAAGACAGGCCTACTCATTTGCTTGGTATTGGTGGAATTGTGGACATCTTTCATGGAGTAAGTCTTGGAATTGACACGTTTGATTGTGTGCATCCAACTCGTTTGGCAAGGCATGGTGGTGCGCTTATTAAAGTAAAAAATAGAGATTCTATTTCTTCAAAGTGCAAAGAGCATATTAATTTGCGGAATCAACAATTTGAGCTGGACAATAACCCAATTGAAAGTGACTGTTTATGTTTTACCTGCAGAAAACATTCAAGAGCTTATATACACCATTTACTGAAAGCTAAAGAGCTCCTGGCTTACACGCTCGTTACCATTCATAACGTTTTCTTCATGAATAAGTTAATGGAATCAATAAGACAGGCAATATTAGATGATAGGCTAGATCAAGAGAAAAATAATTGGATTAGTGAAATACCATTGCACTTTGATTTGGCCTCTCTTTAAGTCTTTTCTTTATGCTGTTGATTTTTACTTCTTGTTATATTTACTTTATTTATCACACTATTAATTAGAAAGGTTATAATAAATAATTAATCTATTAATGTTAGTCTCTACCCATATGATTTGTAAGGATTAGAGGTGAAGATATGGCTAAAGGAAATAATACCCTATTAATATTTGATTTTGATAACACTATCACTAATGGACACATGCATGCTGTTTTCTCTGGTAGACACTCCGGAATTGAAAAAAGTGATTATAATTCTGCTGCGAAAAATGCAGTGACTGATCACAATATAAAAGATTTTCTAAAAAATACAGGTGGAATGAAAAATGAAGAGAGGTTGAAATCTACATTACAATCTGCACTTTCAGGTGGAATAGAAGTTAATATTGCATCATATACAAAATATCCGGATGCTGTAAAAGGGTTGTAGAAAATCATTTGGGCTTATCTAAAGAACAAGCAGACAGTATTTCTGTATTTGGTAGATTTCCAGAAAATTATGATAATGAGTTAAAAGGTGATAAAGAACAACAAAGTAAAGTTGGAAAGAATTTGCATATCTGTAAGGCAATTGTGGAGTACAAGGATAAACATGGTGAGTTGCCAAAAAATGTAATGTTAGTTGATGATGATGTAAAAAATATTCAGAAGATTAATGAGTTTGTTGCATCAATGAGTAAAAGAAGGGGATGGCTTAAAGAAAATGGGCTGAGTATTGAAGAGATACAAAAAATCAAATTTGAAGGTGCGCGAGTGCCTAAAGAGGACAAAAATGTTGGTTATCTAGAAAGAGTACAAGAGTTTATCAGTCCTAGGAAAGAAGAGTCACCACAATTACCTCCTAAACTTAAGAATTTAAATGCAGTATCCCAGAATAATGAGGAGCCACCACAATTACTTCCTAAAAAAAGGAAATCAAGTGATGGTATGGTTGCTGATGGTGAGAATAAAAAACAAGATATTAAGGGCATGTTGTCATCTGAAACACAAGCAAACCCAACACGCTCAAAACGTCATGCAATGATGCTTGACCCTCAGCAAATAGAATCTATACACCAGAATGCTGAAGAGCCACCACTAGGTAAAAAATACGCACATACTGAAACCATCTCCTTATCAAAGGCATTTGATACAATCAGAGATTTTTTTCAAGATTGTGGTCAAAAAATAATAAATACTATTCATAGATTACTAAAGAAGGAAGTAATAACAGGAGTTAAAGAGCAAGGCTATGATGTGAATAGTGAAAAAGGTAAAAGTGAAATTACGATTTATGGTAATAAATCGATAGATATTGACAAAATAAAAACGGATTTTATTGATACCTCTCTAATTCGAATAATGGAATTGGGTGAGGAGAAAATCAAAGATCTTAACAATAATTATAAAGGTGATCAGCTAGGGCGAGAGATATCGAAATTATTGAACGCTGGTTCGCAAAAGGAAAATATAAACTCAAACTATAATGATGGAGAGCCTATATTCCAGACTCGTAAAGAGGCATTGAACTATCCTCCGCAAAAGAAAGACATAAACTCGAACTATAATGATGGGGAGCCTATATTTCAGACTCGTGAAGAGGCATTGAACGCTGATCGGCAAAAGAAAAATACAAACTTGAATCCTGCAAGCAGAACACCACCATTACCTCCTAAAAATCATATGGAAAAGGTTATACAAAGCAGAAATGCAGGTAGGACTGAAATAGGTAAGTGATTCATGTATAAAAGACAAGAGTTAACTGACAGAAGAATTAAAACTAATGTCAGGCTCTTGTTTAATACATATAATTGCTTATATGTGTAGTTCATAGCACATTGTTTCAACTTTACGCTTCTTTAATCACTGTGCTATAGCTAACCCAAGAAAGGTTTTCCTACGTCATACCGCCGCGGCGCTAACAAGTAGCGGAATGACGAATTTTTGTTTTTCAAATTATCGGTAAACTTAAGTCACTTTAGCTATAAATTATGAAGATCTATTGTAAAGCAGCCAAATCAATATAACAGAATACACTAAGCTTTAAGCATAGAAACCACTTTATCGTAACTTGGCAGTGACTTAATTTCTCCAATTGCAGCTAGAGTGGTTTTTTCATGCTGAGATAACAATTCTTCTGCTGCTTTTTTTACGTTAGCAGTGGTAACTGCACTAATTTTTTCTATTAATTCATTTTTACTGATGTACCTATTATAGTTACCGTAGTAGTGTCCCAATGTTTCAGCACGTGAGCTAACACCTTCGCGCGACATTAAAATTTGGGATTTTACTCGCTCTTTCACTCTATTTACTTCTTCTTCCTTCAGATCATCTGTAGACAACTTCTTCAACTCTGTCATTATAGATTTTAAAAGCTTATCTAAGTTACTACTGTCTGTACCAGCAAAAATGGAAAACATCCCTGTATCAGTGTAGCTGGAATTAAATGAATAAACAGAGTAAGCTAATCCCTGCTTTTCCCTTACTTCCTGGAACAGACGTGATGACATTCCGCTCCCTAATATAGAATCAAGCACTTGAAACGTGTGATATTTATCGTCATAACGAGAAACGCTAGGTAGACCAATTAGCAAGTGCACCTGATCTAATTTACGATGTTCTAAATACTCACCACCAGTGTAGCTCGTCGCATTTTGGCTTTTTTTCAGCTTTTTAGAATGAATCTTTGAGAGAAAATCTTTGGTTAATCCAACAACTTCTTCATGTTCAACATTTCCTGCAACGGCAAATAGCATATTCTCGCCAAAGTAATGTTCGTTTATGTAGTTATTTAGATTTTCCCTAGTAAATGACTTTACCGTATCTTGCGTACCTAAGATTGACTTACCAAATGGTTGATCTTTATAAGCTGCCTCAAAATATTTATCGAAAACAATGTCACTTGGTGAATCATTAGTTTGAAAAATCTCTTGTATTACAACACCCTTCTCACGTTCCAATTCATCTTCTGGAAACGTAGAATTCATCAATATATCTATTAATATATCAATACCAGTTTTTATGTCTTTCTTGAGGACTTTTGCATAATAGGTGGTGCTTTCCCTACCAGTGCTGGCGTTGAAAACCCCACCTATGTCGTCAAAAGCTTTTGCAATTTCAAACGCAGTTCTTGTCTTCGTTCCTTTGAAAGCCATGTGTTCTAGAAAATGGGATATTCCATTTTGATTTGCACTTTCCGCTCTACTGCCAACACCAACTCGTATACTTAAAGCTACAGAGTCAACATCACGCACTTGCTCAGTTATTATGCGCAGACCATTATCTAATTTCGTTACCTGAGGTGTATTCATCTTATGTATTCTTTTTTAAATTTTCTTCTGCAAAATCCCAATTAATCAAATGGTCAAGGAAAACTTTTATGTAGTCAATTCTACGATTTTGACAATCTAAATAGTATGCGTGCTCCCACACATCCATAGTGAGTAATGGCACTTGACCATAAGTTAATGGCAAATCTGCATTTGGAGTTTTGGTGATTTTGAGCTTTCCTTTTTCAAGCACTAACCACACCCATCCACTACCAAACTGGCTTACTCCATAATTGGAGAATTCTTCATAAAATTTATCAAAGCCACCGATATCGTCCTGAATTTTTTTTGCTAAAAGACTACTATCTTTAGGCTTACCACCACCATTTTTTTTCATTGAGTTCCAATAAAAAGTGTGATTCCAAACTTGTGCTGCGTTATTAAATATAGGCAAGTTGTCGCTATTACCATGCACTTTTGTTATTAATTCCTCAATTTTCACATGTTGATAATCCGTATTTTCAACCAGCTCGTTGAGTTTATTTAAATATCCTTTATGGTGCTTATCATAATGAAAATCTAAGGTTTTTGCAGATATGTAAGGCTCCAAAGCTGTTTTACCGTATGGTAATTCAGGTAAAGTAAAATTCATTCAACCTCCTCAATTTCTAACCTACTGCGATGTTAGAGCAATATATGCTTTTGTGCAACATATAATTTGGTTAAAATATTCATATTATTGCAATTGTTCTAAAATAAGTTATACTAGTACAGTAATGTTAATAATAATTACATTTTTTATTATATAGTTTTTTTAGGAGGCTAATATGTCAAGTTTATGTGAAAACCTTAAGTATTCATATGAGAATTTTAAGCAATATGCTCAACACGGAACTGTTCCTGCTGTAGAAAAAAATAACAGTCAAGTTCCACAAAACTGTTTCTATAAGTCTGTTCATCATATCGATAGTGTTGTGGGACCAGTGAAGGATATGCTCGTAGGGGTAAATAAAGATGCCGATACTTCAACAACAACTTTGGGAAAAAGAGAGAAAAAAGTCTGCGGTACGAAACATAATGGACTTTATCATGGCTTTGCAAATTTATTACTTGTACTTTATACAGGGGTTGCATATTTAACGTATTTGCCAGTAAAATTAATTTCACATTTAAAGGGAACAGATGGTCCAAAATCTCTTTTAGGGTATACCAATAATTTGCAGAACAAAGCAGAACAACATGGTGAAACCTGCGCTAAGTTCTTAAGTTTAGTCTTGTCTTACATTATTTCAGCCGTCATCTGGGCTGCAGCACTTATTATTACACCACTGACTTGGGCTGTTGATAAAGTGGCAAGTAAGTTTAGTGACGCAAAGTCTGAAGCTGCTGACTCTAATGGGAAAGCTCCTCTACTAAGCTAATCTGCACAACATGGCTTTAACACTTAGCCACCGGAAAGGGTGTCATCCCAGTGCTTCGGTACTGGGATGGCTTTGTTGCATCGCACCTTATACTGGTAGTAATTTACGATAAATATCATGTAGCCATTTCAAATTTAGCCATACCAATTTCAGTAAATTGATTAAGCAAATAGCACTTAATCAGCAATTCTTTTTCGCGATTTACTTCGGATTTATTCCTAAAGCTGAATCCAAATATTTGCTTTAATCTTGAGAAAAACCCTTCAATATAAGATCTTTTCCCATAATTTACTTCTTTTTTCCATTCTTTCACGCCATCTTCACCGTATAATTTTATTAACCTAATAGCAGCATTTCTGTCAGACATATAATCTATTTCTGGATGTTCTGCCGCATTGTTTATTGGTGGAATTTTTGCCTTTATATCATATTCGTGACACAATTTGTAAAACTTGTGCCTATCATATGCCCTATCTGCATATAGTGCTTTTATGACATGCTGAAAATTAACTTCTTTAAGCAAATCGCAAGCTCCATAGTGATCAGAGTAGACACCGTTACTGTATTTTACAGCTATGGCTTTTTTGCTGTTTATATTCAACATTACATGCAATTTTCTTGTCTGTTCATAGCCACGATATTTTCTGTTAGCGCTATTTTCCTTGCTGTGACCAGGGGTATTGTTGTAAATGCTGATACCTGTACTATCTATAGCAATTTCGATGTCTTCCATATTATTTTTATCAATTCTGCAATCATTGATCTTAATATTAAGTTTCTTAAACCTTCTTGATGCTTGTGAATAGCTGATAACTGCTAAATCTCTTCCTATTTGTTGCATATATCCTTTTATAAACCCCACCGTTTGTCTTAAACCAATTCTAAAAAGATTGACAATTATATGCACCAAAATCACAACTTTATCACTGTAAATATAGTTGCCGCCTTGCATTTTTGGACTATTTTCATACCAATTTTCTATGGCTTCATTGATATAATGAAAAATATTTCCTCTTTCCTGGAGAAATTTGTTATATTCATTTTGGTTACTGACTTTCATTTTCTGTGGCATATTTTTTCTTCAACAGTTAAATGGTTATTTATAATGAATTTTGTCAGTAGCCACCAGATTTTTTCGGTTGCTATGCAACAAAGCCTACTGGGATCCAGCCTTCCATGCAATCCCATCAAAAACGTTTATTTGAGCATAAGATTAGCTATTTTCTATGCTCACCAACCCAGCGTACAGTAGGAATTTCTGGATTCCAGCGTCACGCGCTGGAATGACACCATTCGTTTCGTTAAAAACAAATGTTCATGCAGTTATGTGATCTTCATTAGTTATGTCTGCAATCAGGCTTCCTAAAAACACTTTATAGCTCTTGAGTATAAAAAAAATTCCTTTAAATAATAGATATGCTAATCAGGAATTTAATAAAACAAGCGACTAAAGTAGGAAGCAGTGAAAATGCAATACGGTATGTCGAATATCTCTATCAATTTGAAAAGTTTAGAAACACATTAAACCTCACTTTATCACTAATAAAGCAAAATAGGCTCTCATTTGAAATATACCAAGAGGGATTAGTGGATATGGAAGAGGGAGTGTGTAAGACAATCAGGTCTTCCGGTGTAAATAAATATGTTATTGTACTGAGGAAGTCAAACCCATACATTATAGTGCATGAACTTTCACATATGGTTGAAAATGAACTGAACTTAAGCTTGGAACAGGAATTTCTCCATAAAGTTTATCAAGATGTCGAGCAGAACCTAAAGCAAGCAAATATTCTTGTGCAGAAAATTATCGGCCAAATTATATTTAAGGAGATACAGGCTTATCAAACTGCAAAATCACGTGCATCTGAATTATTTGCACGCTATTTTGAGTTATTTGCTTGGGCGCAGGAGGTTTACCCTAAAGACAAAGAATACTTAATCCGCACTCAAGACCTAAACAAAGTGTTCCTTGCTACTGACCAATGGAAAAAGAGCTACCTGGATGGCTTTGTTGCATAGCAATCGAAAAAATCTGGTGGCTACTGACAAAATTCATTATAAATAACCATTTAACTGTTGAAGAAAAAATATGCCACAGAAAATGAAAGTCAGTAACCAAAATGAATATAACAAATTTCTCCAGGAAAGAGGAAATATTTTTCATTATATCAATGAAGCCATAGAAAATTGGTATGAAAATAGTCCAAAAATGCAAGGCGGCAACTATATTTACAGTGATAAAGTTGTGATTTTGGTGCATATAATTGTCAATCTTTTTAGAATTGGTTTAAGACAAACGGTGGGGTTTATAAAAGGATATATGCAACAAATAGGAAGAGATTTAGCAGTTATCAGCTATTCACAAGCATCAAGAAGGTTTAAGAAACTTAATATTAAGATCAATGATTGCAGAATTGATAAAAATAATATGGAAGACATCGAAATTGCTATAGATAGTACAGGTATCAGCATTTACAACAATACCCCTGGTCACAGCAAGGAAAATAGCGCTAACAGAAAATATCGTGGCTATGAACAGACAAGAAAATTGCATGTAATGTTGAATATAAACAGCAAAAAAGCCATAGCTGTAAAATACAGTAACGGTGTCTACTCTGATCACTATGGAGCTTGCGATTTGCTTAAAGAAGTTAATTTTCAGCATGTCATAAAAGCACTATATGCAGATAGGGCATATGATAGGCACAAGTTTTACAAATTGTGTCACGAATATGATATAAAGGCAAAAATTCCACCAATAAACAATGCGGCAGAACATCCAGAAATAGATTATATGTCTGACAGAAATGCTGCTATTAGGTTAATAAAGTTATACGGTGAAGATGGCGTGAAAGAATGGAAAAAAGAAGTAAATTATGGGAAAAGATCTTATATTGAAGGGTTTTTCTCAAGATTAAAGCAAATATTTGGATTCAGCTTTAGGAATAAATCCGAAGTAAATCGCGAAAAAGAATTGCTGATTAAGTGCTATTTGCTTAATCAATTTACTGAAATTGGTATGGCTAAATTTGAAATGGCTACATGATATTTATCGTAAATTACTACCAGTATAAGGTGCGATGCAACAAAGCCATTCCAGTGTCAAGCACTGGAATGACATCACAGGGGCACTGGAATGACACCTCTCTTGGGCTCTTTTAGCTATAAACATTAAGAAATTTACCAAATGAAAAAAAAGGCAAAAGAAACCCTGGTCATTGTCTATTTTCAGTATTGGCGTTTTTTAAGTCTTAAACACTGCAATTTAGCTGCTTTTAAGTGCAACTAACCTTAGCTAAAATGTTTAAGAAATTTACTAAGTAGAAAAAAAGGCAAAAGAAACCCCGTGGTAATTAGTGTTCACTCTCTAATCCTTCAAATTGGCGTACTATACTGTCTTAAACGACTTATAAGCGCGTTTCAGCTTATATGGGTAAAAACCCAGAAATATTGTGAAGACATAAGGTGCACATAGTGCAAAAAATTAAAAATAAGACGCCAACTACGTTGTTTTTTTACTGTTTAATCTGCACAGATGAAGATAACTGAATACCTTCAGTTTCATGATAAGGGAGCTGGCGGAGTTTGTCAAGTAAGTTTTTTGTATTTTAACCTTAGATTTGAGAAATCTTATAGGCTTTTGTTCTCATGAAAATTATGTTCTCATGGGTAAATTAATGTTATCCTTTTTTGTTGATCTAAAGTTTTTTATGTTCATACACTTACGTGTTCATAGTGTTTATTCGCTGCTTGAAAGCTCGGTTAAAATTGAGGAGCTGATCGGCCTTTGTTTGCGAAATAAAATGCCAGCGGTTGCAATTACTGATTCAGGTAACTTGTTTGGCTCGCTTGAGTTTTCAGAATATGCAGCAAGTAGGGAAATACAGCTAATAATAGGATGCAATATTATAGTTAAACATTCAGAACAAAATTTACCTATATTATTGCTTGCAAAAAATGAGCAAGGGTACACTAATTTAGTCACTTTGGTGAGTGAGTCTTTTAAAAAGCGCAAGAATAACAGCGATATTCCTTACGTTGATTTTGATGAGCTATTGAATTTAAGTACGGGTCTGATCGCTTTAACCGGTGGATGTTTGGCTCAACTATTGTTGGGGCAAGATAAAGAAACGGTTGAAAAACTGCTTTCAGCATTCAATGGTCATTTATATGTTGAATTGCAGCGTCATGGATTGAATAAAGAGCTAGAGCTTGAAGAAGCTTTGATAGACTTTGCTTATCAGCGCAATATACCACTGGTTGCAACGAACGATGTGTTTTTTCCAAATAGGTCTGACTATGAAGCTTATGACATATTAACGTGCATATCGGAGGGGAGTTATGCCCTGGAGAATAACAGAAAGAAGTTAACTACCGAGCATTACTTCAAATCTGTGGCAGAAATGGAGGAGCTGTTTAGCGACATTCCCGAAGCAATTCATAACACTTTAGTGATAGCTAAGCGGTGCTCTTACATGCCAAGAAGCAGGCAGCCTATCTTGCCTAAATTTCCTTGTCGAGAAAATAAAACTGAGAATGAAGAACTGAGGGAGCAGGCAGTTGCAGGATTGAAGCTGCGTATTGCAAAATCCTCTTCTGTCACCAGAACACCCTCCACTGTCATCCCAGTACTTGATACTGGGATCCAGAGAGATTCCAGCGTCACGCGCTGGAATGACACCAAACCAGATGATGACACACAACATGATATCGATTTCAAGCAATACTACGACAGGTTAGATTATGAACTAAGTGTAATCACTTCAATGAACTATGCTGGTTACTTTCTAATAGTTTCTGACTTTATCCGCTGGAGCAAAGTAAATGGCATTCCAGTTGGTCCAGGAAGAGGCTCTGGTGCTGGATCAATTGTTGCTTGGAGCTTACAGATTACAGACCTTGATCCAATAAAGTTTGGCCTAATATTTGAAAGATTTTTAAATCCCGATCGTGTATCAATGCCTGACTTTGATATCGATTTCTGCCAAGAGAAAAGAGACCTGGTTATTGATTATGTTCAGAAAAAATACGGTTATGTTGCTCAAATAATCACTTTTGGTAAATTGCAGGCAAGGGCAGTATTACGTGATGTTGGTAGAGTATTACAAATGCCTTACTCTCAAGTGGATAAAATATCTAAAATGGTTCCATTTAATCCAGTAAATCCTGTAACTTTATCACAAGCGATAGAGTTTGATCAAAACCTGCAGAAAGAACGGGATAGTGATGAGGTAATTGCAAAGCTTCTTGATATATCTCTTAAGCTTGAAGGAATATATCGTCACGTTTCAACTCATGCTGCTGGAATTGTAATATGCGATCAAAAATTAGAAAATTTTGTTCCCGTGTATTATGATCCAAATTCGGCTCTGCCAATCACTCAATACAGCATGAAATATGTGGAGAAAGCTGGGCTAATAAAATTTGATTTTCTTGGACTTGGTACGCTAACGCTAATAGATCATGTGTGTCGTTTAATTAATCATGATGAAAAAAAGATCGATATTTCTTCAGTTTCTTTGAATGATCAAGAAACCTATGAGATGCTCTCTAGCGGTGATTCAATTGGAGTGTTCCAGCTTGAAAGTTCGGGAATGAGAGAAGCTTTAATCAAGTTAAAACCAGACTGCATCGAGGACATCATCGCTTTAATCTCTCTTTATCGTCCAGGACCTATGGATAACATTCCAACTTATGTTGCAAGAAAACATGGACTTGAAAAGCCAGATTATATTCATCCGTTACTTGAGGAAGTATTAAAAGAGACATTTGGGGTAATAATTTACCAAGAACAAGTGATGGAAATAGCCCGTATTCTTTCCGGGTATAGCTTAGCGGAAGCAGATTTGCTGAGACGTGCTATGGGTAAGAAAATCAAGGAAGAGATGGATAAACAACGTGAACTTTTCATCCAAGGAGCAACGAAGAATGGCGTTGATTACGACAGGGCAAGTTATATCTTTGACCTTGTTGCAAAATTTGCTGGTTATGGGTTCAATAAATCTCATGCTGCAGCATATGCGGTGATATCTTATCAAACGGCTTACCTTAAAGCTAATTATCCATTAGAATTTTTTACAGCACTAATGAATCTGAATATTGATGATAGAGATAAACTGAATTTATTTTATCATGCAGCAAAGTTTAGTGGCGTTACCGTTCTTCCACCTGATATAAACAAATCTAAAGCTGAATTCTCAATAGAGAACGAACGCATACGTTATGGTATTGCTGCCTTGAGGAATGTTGGTTTTTCTATAGCGGAGGGAATAGTGAACGTACGTTCAAGCGCTTGTAAGGACATATGGGAATTCATTCAAAATTCAGGTCATATAATAAATAAGAGAGCACTAGAAAGCCTGATTAAATCCGGAGCATTCGATAGCGTGCATAAGAACAAAAAGCAGCTATATGAGTCAATGGACACACTGATTTACTTTGCAAATAAAAACAAACAGGATAGAGAATCAAGTCAAGCTGCTTTGTTTGGTAGTCTTGATGTCCTCAAACCGAAATTTGAGAATGTGGAAGATTTTGATGAAGAGGAAAAATTAGAGCATGAGTTATTTTCACTAGGATTTTATTTAACTAATCATCCACTTGAAAAATTTAGAACTCTTCTGGAAAAGTTAAATATTGGGTTTATCGGAGAAAATAGAACAGCAAAAACTGCTGGGGTAATATTAAATGCACGTATGAGAACCTCAGAGCGTGGAAGGTTTGTTATACTCACACTTTCTGATCCCCATAACGTTTCTGAAATAGCATTCTATAATAATGAAATAATAGAAGAAAAAAGAGATTTATTTTCACCAGGAACATTTGTGATAATTGATCTTGAAGCTTCGGAAAATACGACAAGATTAGCAGGCAAGGATATATCTGAGTTTACAAAAAGAATCACTTCTACAATAAAAGAATTAGTTCTCACCACTGAGTGCACGGATTCGCAAAAAGCCGCTATGGAATTAAACACAATATTAAAAGATGAAGGCAGAACCAAAATAATGCTAAAACTTCTTCTCGAAAAACATAAAGTGAGCATCTTATTACCAGGTGCATACTCAATTGCTCCTCAAGTTGTTTATGAAATATCTAACTTAAGCTGGATTAAAGGCGTAGAAATTAATACAAATAACTTGCTTATATAAAAAAGCTTTATATAATGAAATATTTAATCGGTATTAAAGGAAGATATAGTGAATCTTTATGAATTTATTTTTATAGCACAACAAGGATTATTACAGCAAGAAGTAGAGGAGATGGTCCAAGAGCTAGCTGTTTCATTGAAGAATATTAAAGCAGATGTTATTTTCCAGAAGATTAAGAGTCTTATGGAAAGGCAAAATAGCACGCTTACAAAACAAGAGTTAGAAACGCGTGCTGAAAACATTAAAGAAGGTCTAGTTGCTTACTCTGATTTCTTGGAAGATCTTACAAAAATTTTATGGGTTGAATTGGAAAAAGATCTTTCAAATTTGAAAGAAGTGAAGTCAAAAATCGATAAAGAGTTGAAAGATGACCTAAAAGATTTAGGAATAACGCAAGATTTTATAAAATTTCTAGGAGGCAGTGAGCAAATTACTAAAAGTGCGTTTATCCATAATGCAGTAAATGCTTTGAAGAGAAATATTTCAGAACATCTAATAAAGATTTTTCAAGATATTTTGAAAGATTTTAGAATAAACGGTCCAACTCAATCGAGCAAAGCATTGGAAATGCTTTTGGAAAACATTGAAGCATCAGGATTAATCAAGTATGAACATTGGGGTCTTTTGGATTTTGCATATCCAATAAATAAGATGAAGAGCGGTCATTATTGTATAATGTGTATAAGTTCTACTGCAAGCATTCTGGATGAATTTGTGCGTAGAATGAAACTTAATGAGAACGTTATTCGCCACTTGTCTGTGCAGGTTGATAAATTTTTTGAAGGTAAATCTTATATGATGAATAAACAAATTGAGGAGCAAAACGCATAATGATGAAAAGACGAAATAGTTTTAATAATTCTTACGTATCTGTAAATAATAGGACTGGCTTTAGGCGTTCTAAAGTTTGCCCTCTTGCTGCGTCTAAAGATGAAGACATAGATTATAAGAATACAGATTTATTATCCAAGTTTACCTCTGACTATGGTAGGATATTACCTAGAAGATTAACAGGCGTATGTGCAAAAAAACAAAGGAAGTTACGCTTAGCGGTCATAAGGGCACGTTTTTTGGCTCTTGTTCCTTACTGTACTAAAAAAGTTTAGGTAATTTATGTTGATAATTTTAAAGGAAAATATAAGGACTTTAGGTAAGCTTGGTGAAGTTGTAAAAGTTAAACCAGGTTATGCACGTAATTTTCTTTTTCCACAAAGAAAAGCGGTGAAAGCTACCAAGGAAAATTTAACAAAGCTAGAGGAGCAACGTTTATTACTGGAAGAAGAGAATATAAAAAGATTAAATGTAGCAAAAGAGCTTGTATTGTCACTACATGATAAGTTTGTGGTATTGACAAAGCAAGCTTCAGAGGATGGTAAAATTTTTGGTTCTGTAACAACACGTGAAATTGCGAAAGTTTTACTACAAGAAGGACGTGCGATAGATCATCGTAGTTTATCTTTTGGTGGAATAAGCATCAAAAACTTGGGTGAATACCAAGTAAACGTAGAATTACATAGTGAAGTAGTAGTACCAATTACTATATACGTCGTGAAATCCGAAACAGATGCAAATGAGCTAAGGCAAGTAAAATTGCAAAATCAGAAGTCTGAGCAACAAGAAGATGAAGCAGTTGAGCAAGAAGATACAAATAACGAATAGCAGTGAATAAAATATGTCAACTATCCCACTGTTTCCCTCGTGTCATCCAAGTAGCTGACACTGGACACCATTTGCTATGTAAACTGCTTTCAGAATTACAGTGATTATACAATGATTGGAAGAAATCAAAAATGATCCTACACTATAGCCGTAAAGAAATGTCTGCCATGGCTAAGCTGGTGTCACCCCAGTGCGTGACACTGGGATCTAGCATGTTCAAAGATAAGACGGGGGTCATTTAATGATCCCTCGTTATAGTCATAAAGAGATGTCTGCGATTTGGGAAGAAAATAACAAATTTAATATATGGCTCAAAATAGAAAAATTAGCGTGCGAAGCTCAAGCAAAGCTAGGAATTGTCCCTAAGGATATTGCTCAGAAGCTCTCTGATGCTATTGAATTTGATATTGAACGTATCAACGAAATTGAATCCATTGTAAAACACGATGTTATAGCTTTTCTGACGTATGTTGCTGAAAAAGCGGGAATTGATGTTCGTTATCTTCATTATGGAATGACAAGTTCTGATGTTTTGGATACATGCCTTGCGGTGCAGTTGAAAGAGTCATGTGATATTTTACTCGAGAATTTAAAAAATATACTTGCAGTATTGAAAAAAAAAGCTGAGGACTATAAAGATATTGTTTGTGTTGGGCGTAGTCATGGAATGCATGCAGAACCAACAACTCTTGGATTAAAATTTGCTAGATTTTATGCTGAATTTAAACGCAATTATCAGAGATTAATTAGCGCGCAAAAAGAGATCTCAATTTGTAAAATATCAGGTGCAGTAGGTAATTTTGCAAATGTTGATCCGTTTGTTGAAGAGTATGTAGCGAAAGAAATGGGACTCATACCTGAAACCATATCGTCTCAAGTCATTCCTCGTGATAGACATGCCATGTTCTTTTCAGTTTTGGGAGTGATTGCAAGCTCAATAGAAAATATTGCAATTGAAATTCGTCATTTGCAAAGAACTGAAATCGGCGAAATTTCTGAGCATTTTTCCATTGGGCAGAAGGGAAGCTCTGCTATGCCACACAAATGCAATCCTATTTTAAGTGAAAATCTGACTGGACTCTCACGTTTAATACGCAGTTATGTTTTTCCTGCGTTAGAAAATGTTGCATTGTGGCACGAACGTGATATATCACACTCGTCTGTGGAAAGATGCATTGCTCCTGATGCTTGTATAACAATGGATTTTGCTTTAGTGCGATTAACAGATTTGATAGATAAATTGGTGATCAATAAGGAAAACATTGAGAAGAACTTAAATTCTTCAAAAGGTTTAGTTTTCTCACAGCATGTATTGCTTGAGTTAGTAAATAGTGGTTTGGCGAGGGAAGAGGCGTATAAAATTGTTCAGAGCAATGCAATGAAAGTGAAACAAAACAACAGTGATTTTCTGGCCGAATTGAAACAAGATAAATCCTTACTTAAGGTTATTCACTCGGAAAAACTTGAATCTTTGTTTGATTTGAAATATTATACAAAACATGTAGGTCACATATATAGCAAGGTTTTCAATTAGGCTGAGTAGCTCAGTTGGTAGAGCAGGAGGATCATAATCTCTTGGTCGGGGGTTCAAGTCCCTCCTCAGCCACTCGAACTAAACTATGTTTAGCAAGATAGTGCTATTGGTGAAGTAGTGCGACCCAGTGTCAGCTACTTGGAATGGTTACGTTCAGTTGTGTATCCACTCAGGTGTACAGTTTAGAGGACAATGGATAAGAGATTGTGAAAAGGGTTTAGCTTTTGGCCTATGATCTCTTTAAATGACAGAATTTCACTACAAAACTTAACTTTCTTCTATGCAGTTAGCTAAGTCAAGAAAGGTGAATCTATCCCTTGTTGCAAACGCAAGATCGACCACTTTACAATATTGTTCTTTATTCCAACTGAGGTGCTCTGGTAAGTGTGGAATTGATAGATCTTCAAATATTTTTTGCAGGTGTTTTGCAGGTAGTAAATTTTGCTTAATTAAACTGGAAATATTATGCCATTCTTTACAAATAATCTCTTGGATTTTTTGCTGCATAATTTGCTTCTGTTCAAAAGTTCTTACAAATTCGATATTATCAAAGCACTGAGTTATATGTTTTACATCTAAAGTGGTCGGTTTGATAATCGGGTTTTGTATTGATAATATCTTTTCCTGCAAATTAGCCATGGTAATCGTCGTAACAGCAATTTTTTCGCCATGTAGTGAGGAATGATCTCTTGTTACCATTTCCATTGCGTGAGCTATCATATGCTCTCCTTGGCTTGCAGAATAGCTGCCTTTTGATATTACCATTCCAAGTCCTGAAATTAATAGAACTTTCATAAGTAATAGGACCACTTTTCTACTTCTTTTAGTAAGCGCCGTATACTCTCTTAGCAAAATTTGCTCCAAATCGCGAACAAGTGTAAAAGGTAATTCATTGTATTCTGTGCCAAGCAACAAATGAGATAGTAGCCAGTCAGCCTGAACTGTTGAACGGCAAATGAAATCTGCAAATCCGCTTAATGTGAGGCGCAGTGGTGCATTGGTAAGTATGTCTATATCTATATATATCGCTCTTGGAAGATGTGCTTTGAACGATTTTTTATATCCATTTACTAATATTGAAGCATTTGCGGATGTATATCCATTCATGGAAGCGGCTGTTGGGAACGATATATAATCTTTTTTCTCGAGGTAGCTTGCATATTTGCAGATATCGTTAACGGTGCCGCTACCAAATGCAACTATTAAGTCATTATCTTTTGCTTTGTTTCTAACTAGATTTACGGTTTCAAGAGAGGCAGCTCTGCTTGGTGTCATCCGAGTAGCTGACATTGGGATGACAGGTGGAGTGGAGTTACCCGGAATAATTAAGTTAGGAATTTTATTAAATACGTTTTTGTTTAAAAGTTTTGCTGTATTTTCATCTACAACTAGAAAGATGTCATTTCCGTGTCGTGTGCATATTTCATAGATATCATCAGCAAGGTGGTAATCTGTTATTACTTCTCTTAGAAAAGTTTGTTCGGTTTGATGTAATATTTGTTTTAAATAGTGCATAGAGTGTTTACAATATAGCAATATAATTATTTTAAGGTTGACATGAAAATTGACCCTGTAGAGCTAACTAAGAAATTGATCTCTTTTGAGAGTATAACACCAAGGGACGGCGGGGCAATAGAGCATATAGCAACAATCTTCAAGAAAAGTGGCTTTGACTGTGAAATTTTAGAGTTTGGTGATAAAGTTAAAAATCTTTATGCGAAATATATAAATGGAGTACCAAATTTGTGCTTTGCTGGGCATGTTGATGTTGTGCCACCAGGTCAATTAAAAGATTGGGCATTTGGTCCATTTAATCCAGAAGTTAGAGATGGAATGTTATATGGAAGAGGGGCTGCTGATATGAAAAGCGGAGTAGCTGCATTTATTGCTGCTATGGTAAATTTGATTGCAGAGAAGTTTCAATTTAATGGTTCGATAAGTGCATTGATTACCAGTGCTGAAGAAAGCACGGAAGAATATGGAACAAAGGCAGTTTTGGAATGGATGAAAAGTAAGCAGAAAAAGATAGATTTTTGTGTGGTTGGCGAACCAACCAGTAGTGAGAAATTAGGTGATACCATAAAAATAGGCAGAAGAGGTTCTGTAACATTTGAATTAATTTGCCATGGAAAACAAGGGCACGTTGCCTACCCAGACCTAGCAGATAATCCAATATATAAGGTAATATCGATATTGAGTAAGGTAAAAAATACTACTTTTGATCATGGTAATAAATATTTTCAGCCTTCACATTGCGAAGTTACTACTATCGATGTTGGAAGTAATACTAGCAATCTAATACCTGGTTCAGCAACTACACGTTTTAACATTCGATATAACAATACACAAACACCTGACAGCTTATATAAGCTGATTGATGAAATATGCTCCAGTGTAACTAACGATTATAAACTTTCTATGCATAGCAGCAGGGATGTTTTCCTCTCTACTCCCGATAGAAATACTGATATTATGCTTGATGCGATAAATAAAGTTACCAGTATTGATGCTGTGCTGAGCACAAGTGGTGGCACATCTGATGCTGCGTTTATCAAAGATGTTTGTCCAGTGATTGAATTTGGTATAATCAACAAAACCGCACATCAGACAAATGAATGCGTATTAGTAGACGATATACACAAGTTAACAGCTATATATAAGGAATTTATAGAAAATTATTTCAATCCCACTAATAAAATATTGAATCAGGTCAACGTAGTTAGTAATATATCTAGTGGTCCATTGTTAGCTTAGATCTCTTGCATAACTGTTGTTTGAGTAACAACTAGTATCATTCCAGCAAAAACCATGAGAGCTATAAAAACTTGCTTGACACCCTTCGCCAGCCCCCTTATCATGAAACTGAAGCTATTGTATTTGCTTTCGCCAATCTGCAGATTAAAAGGTAAGGATTACTTAATGTATCGGCGTCTTATGTTCAATTTTTTGCAGTATATAGATACTGTATGTCTTTACAAAACTTCATCTACATCTAGATTTTTATCTAAATAAGCTGAACGCGCTTATAAAGCGTTACAAGACATCAAAAAATGCCAATACTCGACAGAGATAGTAAAAGACTAGCTAACTCGGGGATTCTTTGTCTTTTTTTCTACTTGGTAAATTTCTTAAACATTTGCAGCGTAAGTTAGTTGCAATTAAAAGCAGCTAAATCTTGCTTGTCAAGCGTTTAAAACATAAAAAACGCCAATATTTTAAAGCGGATAATAACCACGGGGCTTCTTTTGCCTTTTTTTTCGTTTGGTAAATTTCTTAAACATTTATAGCTAAACGACAACCGTCATCCTGCTGCTTGTTAGCGGCTAAGAGATACCGCGAATGAATCGAGGTATGACGTAGGACTGCTGTCATTCCAGTGCTCCTTTTTTTGTCATCCCAGTCTGGGATCTATTTTGCATGTAACTCCAATTGTGTTTTGGCATAAAACGCGACGCGTATTAGACTTGTTTGCAAGCAAAGCTTGCTAGATCCCAGTGTCAAGCACTGGGATGACATCATAGGGACACTGGGATGATAGGGGAGGGAGGCTACTTGGATGACATCATTCTTTTTCCTGGATCCAAGTAGTCAGGGCACTGGGATGACAGGCTAGCCTGACAACCGTCATCCCGCTACTTGTTAGCGGCTAAGAGATACCGCGAATGAATCGCGGTATGACGTAGGACTGCTGTCATTTCAGTGCTCCTTTTTTTGTCATCCCAGTGCCCAGACACTGGGATCTAGCCTTTATTATGCAGTCACTTGGTTAAAATTAAGTCTTCTGGATCCCAGTGGGCTTTGTTGCATCGCTACTTATGAAAGGCTAACTATAGCTAGGATTATAAGCAACCTATTGAAAATCTTGTTTTTTTGCAATCAATCTGATCAAATTTAAGAATAGTAATTTATTATTTATATTAATAAACTTAATTCTATTGAAAATAGCTAAAGCATTGAAATTCTTGAATTTTAGCCGGATTAGTGAGTGGTAGTGAAATTTCTTTTACTCAAATTTAGGTATTCACTGACCGTTCTTGTTATAAATACCAGAATAATAAGCTACTGATATTCTCCATCTTTTTTATCTTTAATCCATCATAGCTAGCGATGCAACAAAGCCATCCCAGTGTCAAGCACTGGGATGACAGGGGGGGAGGCTACTTGGATGACACCATTCTTTTTCCTGGATCCAAGTAGTCTGGGCACTGGGATGACAAAAAAAGGAGGGCACTTGGATGATGGGAGAAGGAGCTACTTGGATGACATCGTTTACTATTACAATGTTCGTACAGTTCTGGATAAAAAAATTAGCTAACAAATTTATAAACATCAGTATATAACTCATCAACGCTTGGTTCTTTACTATTTTTGGCAAAATCCTCTGATTTTTTCACTAAGTCACGTATTTCCTTATCAATTACTTTGCATTCTTCTTCTGAAGCAATTTTATTATCTATCATGTATTTCTTTAAAGTGCCTATAGGGTCATGATTTTGCTTCATATCTTCAACTTCTTCTTTTAAGCGATAAGTAGCAGGATCTGACATCGAATGGCCGCGATATCGATATGTCTTCATTTCAAGCAGGATAGGCCCTTTTCCGCTGCATGTGTGTTCCGCTGCTTCGCTTGTAGCCGCATAAACAGAGAAAAAATCCATTCCATCAACTTGTTTTCCAGAAATACCAAAACTTTCTCCTCTTTTATATAACTCTGTTACTAAAGTTGATCTTTGCACGGAGGTTCCCATTGCGTATTCATTATTTTCTATGATGTAAACCACAGGCAACTTCCACAAAGCTGCCATATTAAATGATTCATATACTTGTCCTTGATTTGCAGCACCGTCACCAAAATACGTGAATACCACGTTATCTTTTTTCTTATATTTATTAGCAAATGCTATTCCTGTGCCAATTGGAACTTGTGCTCCCACTATTCCATGTCCACCGAAGAATTTTTTTTCAACGTCAAATACGTGCATCGAACCACCTTTACCTTTCGAGCATCCTGTTTCTTTGCCAGTGAGTTCTGCCATTACAACATTTGGATCAGAATCACATGCGAGCATTAAGCCATGGTCTCTATAACTTGTGATAAAAGCGTCACCTAATTTTGATGCAGCTTGAGTTCCAACTGCAACTGCTTCCTGTCCTATTGATAGGTGACAGAACCCGCCTATTAATCCCATCCCATATAATTGTCCTGCTTTTTCCTCAAATCTGCGTATGAGTAGCATTTTCCTGTAGAATCCAATTATCTGTTCTTTAGTGAAATTTTCTGCTTTCATATCGATTTCTTTTTCATTAAACTAAAATAATATCAGAAATTTTTAACATTTTGTAATAAATCTCAATGGATTACTACCACTGGCTTGAAGCTTTTCACATTATCTCCGTCATTATGTGGATGGCAGGTATGCTTTATTTACCCAGGCTTTATGTCTACCACGCAACTGTAAAACCGGGATCGGAAAATGATAGCTTGCTTCAAACAATGGAAAAGAGGCTACTTAGATATATCATAAACCCTGCAATGCTTTTCTCACTTGGTTTGGGAATGACATTAATGATTATAAGAGAAGCATATCGTGAAGGGTGGTTTCATGTGAAAGCACTAGCATTATTTTTTATGTTTGCTATTCATGGACTGCTTGCAAAATACAGAAAAGATTTTGCAATGGGTTCAAATGAAAAAAAACACGTTTATTTTCGTGTTTTAAATGAAGCAGTTACAGTATTGATAATAGTTATAGTTATTATGGTTGTTGTAAAACCTTTTTGACTGACCTTACCCAAAAAAAGCAGAAAGCTCGTATCTGTTCAGATGCATGGCTAATGTACAATACTGAAATAAAAATTCCAGTGCTCCCTTTCTTGTCATCCCAGTGCTTGACACTGGGATCCAGCTTTCTTTACAAATTCACCAAAAGTGCTTCATTCTATAACGCAAAACCCATACTCACCAAACTCAATGCATTACTTGCAATTAAGTTTCCTGGATGCCAGTGGGCTTTGTTGCATCGCTACTTATGAAAGGCTAACTATAGTTAGGATTATAAGCAACCTATTGAAAATCTTGTTTTTTTGCAATCAATCTGATCAAATTTAAGAATAGTAATTTATTATTTACATTAATAAATTTAATTCTATTGAAAATAGCTAAAGCATTGAAATTCTTGAATTTTAGCCGGATTAGTGAGTGGTAGTGAAATTTCTTTTACTTAAATTTAGGTATTCACTGACCGTTCTTGTTATAAATACCAGAATAATAAGCTACTGATATTCTCCATCTTTTTTATCTTTAATCCATCATAGCTAGCGATGCAACAAAGCCATGCCAGTGTCAAGCTACTCGGATGACACCATTCTTTTTCCTGGATCCCAGTGGGCTTTGTTGCATAGCAACCGAAAAAATCTGGTGGCTACTGACAAAATTCATTATAAATAACCATTTAACTGTTGAAGAAAAAATATGCCACAGAAAATGAAAGTCAGTAACCAAAATGAATATAACAAATTTCTCCAGGAAAGAGGAAATATTTTTCATTATATCAATGAAGCCATAGAAAATTGGTATGAAAATAGTCCAAAAATGCAAGGCGGCAACTATATTTACAGTGATAAAGTTGTGATTTTGGTGCATATAATTGTCAATCTTTTTAGAATTGGTTTAAGACAAACGGTGGGGTTTATAAAAGGATATATGCAACAAATAGGAAGAGATTTAGCAGTTATCAGCTATTCACAAGCATCAAGAAGGTTTAAGAAACTTAATATTAAGATCAATGATTGCAGAATTGATAAAAATAATATGGAAGACATCGAAATTGCTATAGATAGTACAGGTATCAGCATTTACAACAATACCCCTGGTCACAGCAAGGAAAATAGCGCTAACAGAAAATATCATGGCTATGAACAGACAAGAAAATTGCATGTAATGTTGAATATAAACAGCAAAAAAGCTATAGCTGTAAAATACAGTAACGGTGTCTACTCTGATCACTATGGAGCTTGCGATTTGCTTAAAGAAGTTAATTTTCAGCATATCATAAAAGCACTATATGCAGATAGGGCATATGATAGGCACAAGTTTTACAAATTGTGTCACGAATATGATATAAAGGCAAAAATTCCACCAATAAACAATGCGGCAGAACATCCAGAAATAGATTATATGTCTGACAGAAATGCTGCTATTAGGTTAATAAAATTATACGGTGAAGATGGCGTGAAAGAATGGAAAAAAGAAGTAAATTATGGGAAAAGATCTTATATTGAAGGGTTTTTCTCAAGATTAAAGCAAATATTTGGATTCAGCTTTAGGAATAAATCCGAAGTAAATCGCGAAAAAGAATTGCTGATTAAGTGCTATTTGCTTAATCAATTTACTGAAATTGGTATGGCTAAATTTGAAATGGCTACATGATATTTATCGTAAATTACTACCAGTATAAGGTGCGATGCAACAAAGCCCACTGGGATCCAGGAATTTTGATTGGGCACTAAGTTGGTAAGCATAAAAGTGGCTGATCTTATGTTAAAACACAACGTTCTTGATGAGATTACGGCAAGGCTGGATTCCAGTGTCAAGCACTGGAATGACACCATTTGCTGTGCAGTTTACCTTCAAGAATGAATGTTCGTACAGTTGTGCGTCACGCGCTGGCAAACAGATGTGTTTAACTTAACCCAACTTTAAATTTTTCGCTGTTAGTACTAATGATTCATTAAAGAAGCTGTCAATATCACCAATACTATCTATACTTTTTGTACTGATAGATTGGTCAATCCTTTTGACTAAATTAGATAAAACTTTATTAGGGCCAATTTCAACGAACTTGTTAATACCACAACGCGCCATATGTAAAACCATTTCTCTCCATCTCACTCTGCTTATAATTTGCTTAGCAAGCAAAGTTTTTATAACTTTGGGATCACTCTCCTCTTTAGCTGTAACATTTGATATCAAAGGAACTATAGGGCGAGTCATTTTAATACCCTTCAAAAATTCCAAAACTTTTTCATCAGCAGGTTTCATAAGAGATGAATGAAAAGGTCCACTAACCTGTAATTTAATCAATTTCCTCACACTCGAGTTTTTGAATAAATCAGGTAATATCTCAAGGACTTCTGCAGTACCACTTACCACTACCTGCCCACCGCCATTATCGTTTGCAATTTCACAAATTCCGTCAATTTTGGCTGATCTTAATATGTCTTCCACTTCATTTATCTCTGCTCCAAGCAACGCAACCATTCCGCCTTTACATTTCAGTGAAGCTTCATGCATTGCTTCGCTGCGAACTTTTAGCAGCTTGACTGCAGACTCAAGCGTTAACGCTCCTGCAGCACACAGCGCTGTATACTCGCCAACTGAATGCCCACAAACATATTTAACATTGTGATTAGCAAAAAGAGATTTGCCAAACACATGCTCGATAACGCGTAGCATTGCAATTGACACTGCCATTATAGCTGGCTGAGCGTTTTCTGTAATGGTTAATTCTTCAATAGGACGGTTGAAGATTAAATGAGACAGCTTTCTACCCAATATGCTATCTACTTCATTAAATACTTGTCTTGCAACGGAAAACTCACTATATAAGCTCTTTCCCATTCCTACAAACTGAGAGCCCTGACCAGGGAAAGCGAAAATCATGATAATTATTATTTATTCCCTATTAAGTATAACATTTTATCTATTTTTTGTCAATATTTTAGAATAATGATTGACTTAGTGAATTAAGTTCACTAGAATATTAACTGACTAAAAGTTTATAAGCAACAATGAATTATCATAAAATTATTATAGTTATGACAGACGGTCAAGAGTTTGAAACTCGTTCCACTTATGGAAAGGAGGGAGACAGGGTAAAGCTTGATAGAGATCCTCTTACTCACCCTGCATGGACTGGAAGTTTGACAAGCGGGTCAGCAAGTAAAACTAGCAAATTAGCTAAGTTTAACGATAAATATGGAAGCATTTTCTAATTTTCCTCCTCTTTAAGTTTTAGAGAGTTTACTGAAGTATGCATAAATACAAAAATATAGGCTATGTTGCTTCTCAATCACCAAAATCGCAGGAAGTATCTAAACTATTAAAGGAACTTAATTTTATCAATATAACAGAAGAAAATAAGTCCGAAATTGATCTACTGATAGTTGTTGGCGGTGATGGCTTTATGCTACGCACCTTGCATAATTACGTTATAGAAAACAAAAACACACACGTATACGGAGTAAACACTGGCAATGTTGGGTTTTTGATGAATAAATGCTTTAGTTGCAGTGAAGATTTAATTGATCATATAGAGCATGCAACTTCAACTCAGTTAACTTTGCTAAAAATGGAAGCAACAGACACAAGTGGCAAGAGATATCATTACATAGCAGTAAACGAAGTATACGTTTTTAGAAAAGCGAATCAAATAGTAGAGATGAATATTACTATTAATGATAAGTTAAAAGTAGAAAAATTTAGAGGGGACGGAGTAATATTATCTACCCCCACAGGCAGCACTGCATATAACTTCTCTGCCGGTGGCCCAATTTTACCACTAAATTCAAACTTACTTGCACTCACTTCTATCAATAGCTATTACCCAAGGCATTGGAGTGGAGCGTTAATATCAAACGATACAATCGTACAAATTGACATTAACGACACAAAAAACCGTCCAGCACTTGTAGTATCAGATTACAAGGAGTTTCATAATATATCACAGATAAAAATACAAAAAGACCATGAAAACACAATAACTTTGCTCTTTGACAAAGATTACCCTCTGAATGAAAGGATCTTTGATAGACAATTTCTATATTAATAATTATCCGTAAATTGGTATTTACTACATCTTAATAACTATAGCGTAATCAATGCAGCATAGTAATTAATTTTGGAGCAGATATGCATGGATTAGAAAACGGAGATAATGTCACACCAACTTCTTATACAAAAAAGGATGAAGATGGCAAGAAAGTACTGCCGACACCAGCACCTAGAAGCACAGTGCCACGAACAAACGATAAAAATGAAATTTCACACTCTACAAGTCCGTTTGATGGCGAGTCTGATGATAAAGAAACAGCAAACTTAAATATGGAAGGATCAGTTGGTAATGGATCAGAAGAACCTATTTATGCAACTATAGACCCAGATACAAAATCTTCGAAAAAGAGTTTAGACAGTGGAGTAGGTGATCAAAGCTCAGGAATGCAAAGATCACCTTCTAAAGAGACAGTATTTAGTCTACCTTGGAATAGTGAAACATTAGAAGATTTACAAAGAACTAACAGCTCAAGTATACCTCCAACTGGCTCACCACCATCATACACAAGCGCAGATGGCTCTGAAAAGTCTTTGCCACTAGATAATGAATCTGATACAGGTAGCACAACAAATAAAAAAACAAACAGAATCTTGCCAAGAGCAAAGTATGTCATGCAGCAGAAGAGCGTTATAATTTTTGGTGCAACTGCTATTATACTCAGCACATCTGCAGCTTTATTATATTTACAAGATAAAGAAAAATTTATTGCATTTTTTACAAACGGCCCAAACTATATTACTATACCGGTCATTGCACTTGCTTCATTGCTTGCAATTAGTCCAATATTTTTTGCAATAAAACAGTTTAGAAATACTGAAGAACATCACATTCAAAAAGAAGATGCGAATGAAATTTTAGCTGATGTGTTGGAGCATCAGCCAAAAAATAAAGCTATAAAATCTGTAAGACTGGAATATAGCAATAACACTCATTCAAATTTTGTATTTAATGCTTTGGAATCTGAAAACGACTTCATGAACATTGACAAAAAAGTAATTAGTAAAACTAGTAAAATAGAATCAGTAATTAACAATAGGCCACTATTTACTGCATTACTGACCGGTGTAGTTGCTGCAAATATAGCGTTTCCTTTATGGCTATATGCGGAAGGCGGTGTTAATAACGTACAAAAATTTTACCAAAACCCTTTGACTAATAACATAGGATTATCATTACTTATAGGTTCAGGTGTATTTGCATTATTAATTATATGTTCTGGCGTGCATTATTATAGAAAAACAAATTGCACTAACCTTATATATTCTCAGGAAAAGATTGATCCTGAAAGCGTTAACAAGAAATTCATTGAAGAAATAAAACAAGAAAGAACAGAGGTTCTTGGAGAAAACCACAGTAAAGACGCTAAACGCAGCAGCTTAACGCTTGAGCAAGTTGTAGTCCAATCTCATAATTGTAAGGATGTTGTTTATAGTGTCGGTTAATAAAATGCACAACGTAAAACACAATGCCTTATGCTCTTTCTTCGTCATCCCGGCGCGCGACGCTGGTTCACTTTATAATGACAGTGCCATTCCATCTGTCATCCGAGTAGCAGGCACTGGTTCCTTTATGACGGCAGTGCCCAAAGGTGTCATCCCAGTAGCTGACGCTGATTTCCATCCAAGAGGGTGTCATTCCAGTGCTTGACACTGGAATGGCTTTGTTGCATAGCAACCGAAAAAATCTGGTGGCTACTGACAAAATTCATTATAAATAACCATTTAACTGTTGAAGAAAAAATATGCCACAGAAAATGAAAGTCAGTAACCAAAATGAATATAACAAATTTCTCCAGGAAAGAGGAAATATTTTTCATTATATCAATGAAGCCATAGAAAATTGGTATGAAAATAGTCCAAAAATGCAAGGCGGCAACTATATTTACAGTGATAAAGTTGTGATTTTGGTGCATATAATTGTCAATCTTTTTAGAATTGGTTTAAGACAAACGGTGGGGTTTATAAAAGGATATATGCAACAAATAGGAAGAGATTTAGCAGTTATCAGCTATTCACAAGCATCAAGAAGGTTTAAGAAACTTAATATTAAGATCAATGATTGCAGAATTGATAAAAATAATATGGAAGACATCGAAATTGCTATAGATAGTACAGGTATCAGCATTTACAACAATACCCCTGGTCACAGCAAGGAAAATAGCGCTAACAGAAAATATCGTGGCTATGAACAGACAAGAAAATTGCATGTAATGTTGAATATAAACAGCAAAAAAGCCATAGCTGTAAAATACAGTAACGGTGTCTACTCTGATCACTATGGAGCTTGCGATTTGCTTAAAGAAGTTAATTTTCAGCATGTCATAAAAGCACTATATGCAGATAGGGCATATGATAGGCACAAGTTTTACAAATTGTGTCACGAATATGATATAAAGGCAAAAATTCCACCAATAAACAATGCGGCAGAACATCCAGAAATAGATTATATGTCTGACAGAAATGCTGCTATTAGGTTAATAAAATTATACGGTGAAGATGGCGTGAAAGAATGGAAAAAAGAAGTAAATTATGGGAAAAGATCTTATATTGAAGGGTTTTTCTCAAGATTAAAGCAAATATTTGGATTCAGCTTTAGGAATAAATCCGAAGTAAATCGCGAAAAAGAATTGCTGATTAAGTGCTATTTGCTTAATCAATTTACTGAAATTGGTATGGCTAAATTTGAAATGGCTACATGATATTTATCGTAAATTACTACCAGTATAAGGTGCGATGCAACAAAGCCCACTGGAATCCAGCTTTTTCATAATCATCAAAACGTTGTACTTTAGCATAAAACGGCTACTTTTATGCTTACCAACTTAATAAAATTCCTGGATCCCAGTGGGCTTTGTTGCATCGCTAGCTATGATGGATTAAAGATAAAAAAGATGGAGAATATCAGTAGCTTATTATTCTGGTATTTATAACAAGAACGGTCAGTGAATACCTAAATTTGAGTAAAAGAAATTTCACTACCACTCACTAATCTGGCTAAAATTCAAGAATTTCAATGCTTTAGCTATTTTCAATAGAATTAAGTTTATTAATATAAATAATAAATTACTATTCTTAAATTTGATCAGATTGATTGCAAAAAAACAAGATTTTCAATAGGTTGCTTATAATCCTAGCTATAGTTAGCCTTTCATAAGTAGCGATGCAACAAAGCCATCCCAGTGTCTGGGCACTGGGATGACAAGAGAAGGTACTGGGATGACGGTTGTCGTTCAGCTACAAACGTTAAGAAATTTACTAAACAAAAAAAAGGCAAAAGAAGCCCTGGTCATTGTCTATTTTCAGTATTTGGCGTTTTTTAAGCCTTAAACGCTGCAATTTAGCTGCTTTTAAGTGCAACTAACTTTAGCTAAAATGTTTAAGAAATTTACTAAGCAGAAAAAAAGGCAAAAGAAACCCCGTGGTAATTAGTGTTCACTCTCTAATCCTTCAAATTGGCGTACTATACTGTCTTAAACGACTTATAAGCGCGTTTCAGCTTATATAGGTAAAAACCTAGAAATGTTGTGAAGACATAAGGTGCACATAGTGCAAAAAATTAAAAATAAGACGCCAACTACGTTGTTTTTTTGCTGTTTAATCTGCACAGATGAAGATAACTGAATACCTTCAGTTTTATGATAAGGGGGCTGGCGGAGGGTGTCAAGTAGTTTTTAGCTCTGCCTTCTAAGGCTTTTACTCGTGACAACTACTGTGCCTGCGATCTTGTCGTGCCAAGTTTGACAGCGTTTGTTGAAATTTGACCATAAAAAGCCCAAGAATAATGGTGCAACTGACAATATAAAGGAAAAAAATCTCTTTGTTGCTTGTCTTAGAGTCATCTTTTCGAAAGTTTGTGCATCCACAACTCTAAGCCCAAGTAATAGTTTTCCAGGTGTGGCAGCAAACCTTACCCACATATATGTTACATAGCAAAAGAGCATAATGCATTGGACTATTTGATTTAGGATCCACAGTTTACCAAGTCTACTCTGCATTGCCTTTTCTTCCGCAGACAGTGGTGCTTGCATTTGGGATTTTGCAGCAATTTGACTTAATATTTTGCTATCCTCTGAGTTCATAAAGAGCTGATTTAAGGCTTGGCTGCAAAACTGCAAGAACAAGACAATAATAATCAAATCAAGCAATACTGATATATAGCGCCTGAGGCCCGTTACATAACATATTCCATTTTCATCTTTCTTTACCTTTTGAATAACATTTATAGAAGAAAAAATAGAAAATAAACGATCAAAAAATTTATGTAACATATATACACTTTCCAATATTTAACGTGCCCCTGGCCGGACTTGAACCAGCATGCTTTTGCAAGCAACAGATTTTGAGTCTGCCGTGTCTACCATTCCACCACAGGGGCATTAAGTTTTAATGCTATAGGTAGCACAAAATTAGTCAAATTTTATATGTCTTTCAAATCAAAACTAAATATTCTACAATAATCAACAGTTACTCTCAAAACTTAAAATGAATGAATTAGCTAGTCTCCTCAGTTCAAGAGGTGTAGACAAGGAAATATGCAAATTACCGCATAATTTAGAAGCCGAGCAAATGCTTATTGGTGCAATGATCCGTGATAATAGAATCTGTGATGCAGTTGAAGACACAATAACAGCAGAAAATTTCTATGATCCATTACATCAAAGTATTTTTACGCAAATATCCAAAACCAGAAAACACGGCATAATTGCCAATGAACTCAGCCTAAAAATGTTTTTTGAGAACGACCAAGCATTTACCGAATGTGGTGGGGTAGAGTACTTAGCAAAGCTTGCAGCTAAAGCAAGTATTGCACTTGATATCTATAGTTTGACTAGAATAATCCGTGACACTTACTTAAGGAGATGTTTAATTAAGCTCGGGCAAGAAATAGTTGGTGATAGCTACAACTACGATATTGAAAATCCTGCACAAGCGCAAATTGAACAAGCAATGACAAAATTGTTCAACTTAGCAATAAAAAAACAAGGTGAGAAAACATATATAAAACTTGCAAGTTCAATTAAAGACGTAGTTGAGAAGATCAGCACGCTGAAAAATAATCCTGAAGCGCTGGGCGTTACAACCGGACTTCAAGATCTAAATCAGCTTCTTGGTGGTTTGCAGAAATCTGACCTATTAATTCTAGCTGCAAGGCCTTCTATGGGTAAAACAGCATTGGCGCTAAACATCGCACTTAATGCTTGTAAGATGTTGCAAAAAAGAGCAGATAAACAACACTATGTAGCGTTTTTCTCGCTTGAAATGTCAGCAGAGCAATTAACTGCAAGGCTGATCACTATAGATTCAGGGATTAGTTATTATAAGGCATTAACCGGGAGAATTAGTGATTTTGAATTGCATGAATTTATCAATGCTAGTACAGAATTATCTGAACTGCCTTTTATCATAGATGACACCCCTGCGCTATCAATTAGTGCCCTTCGCACCAGAATACGCTTGCTGTATCAATTATATAATGTAGAAGTGGTATTCATTGATTATTTGCAGCTAATCAGAGGAACAACAAAAAGGAGTCATGAAAATAGAGTGCAAGAAATCTCGGAAGTGACGCAGGGTTTGAAAGCAATTGCAAAGGAGCTAAATATTCCCATTGTTGCACTATCTCAGCTCTCTCGTTCTGTTGAGCAGAGGGATGATAAAAAACCACAACTTTCTGATTTACGTGATTCAGGAAGCATAGAGCAAGACGCAGATATAGTAATGTTTCTCTATAGAGAAGAGTATTATGAACTAAGAAAACAGCCGAATGAAGGGAATAATAAACATCGGGAATGGCAAGAGAAAATGGAAAAAATTAGAAACATTGCAGAGCTCATTATTGCAAAGCAGAGAAATGGACCAATTGGCAGTGTGAAGCTATATTTTGACTCTAACAGAGGTTCATTTAAAGATTACACGGAGAGGCATAGTTTGTAGCCTTCAGTAATCTTTTGTCAATATCTACCCTTGTCATCCCGCTACTTGTTAGCGGGATCTATGGCTGGGATAACGCGAATGAATCGCGGTATGACGGTAAGGTTTACCTCATTGCGATTCATTAATTTGTTAATAAAATTGACATATCTTTTTATTTGTGCTACAATCTTTAGTAATAAATTAATTATTTTAGTGAGGTATACAATGAAAAATATATTTAATAAAACTAACGCACCTTATCTTGTAGCTGGTACTTTGGCTACTTTAGCTCTGGTATCATCTGGAGTAGTTGGTGTCTTAATTGCAGTTGCAGTTTTTAATGCAAGTCTTCCACTTATTGCAGGCCTTGTAGGCCTTGCCATATTTTCTGCTGCGACTATTGCACTTTCAGCTGTAGCAATTAACAAAAACAAGACCATTTCTGAGAAAGATACTCAACTGGCTGAGAAAGATATTAAGATTTCTAGCCTGGAAAACCAGTTGGCTAAGAAAGAGAAAGCAATAGAGGCTAAGAATAAAATTATTGTTAATCCTAATAAAGATCATGAACTGAAGCGTAGAGAGAAAGAACAAAAAGTTTTAGATTATGCAGATCTCAGGAGTCTATTTAAAGAGGAAAAGCAGGGAAAGGTTTTAGATAGTGTAGCTATCGGGAATCCTAATACTAAAACTGAAGATGGTCAATATAAAGAGGAAACTAAAGTTAATGGTTATGTAAATCAGGCGGTAGGTGCAGTTAATTGGCTTGTTGGTCAAGCAAAAAAAATTACACCTGTTGTAGCTGCGAGTTATTTGCCTTATGTTTTTTATAATTATGCTACCACTCCTGTGTCAGCATCGTTTGATGATGTTAACGTAACTCAATCGTTTGTTGCAACCAGCCCGGCACTTTAAAACAAAATAGTAGAGGGCATATTATATGCTCTCTACTCAAATGTCAACCCTCAAAAAAACCGGCGTAGGTTTAGGCAATGTTATGCCTGAACTTACGCACGCGTCGCACAGAGATTTTAAATCACGTTGCTCTTTTGGAATTTGCAGTTGATCGAGTATCGTTTCTGCTGATTTGGGAACAATTGGCTGCAATAAAGTGCCAATTATCCTGATATATTCCAGTAGTTTGTAGATTACTAAGTTCATACGCACTCTATCGGTTTTGCTTAATATCCAGGGTGCACTTTTGTCTATATAAGCGTTGGCTTCAGAAGAGATATTGATAATTAGAAGTATAATCTGGTTAAATTCATACTTTGATAGGTGACTCATCACTTGATCGAGTATAGCTTTGCAACCTGGAAGACTTTCTTCACCTTTAAGTAGGCTTTGATCGATTGTCGGTACAATTCCAGAACATTGCTTGTGTAAAAATGAAATTGTTCTTTGTACTAAATTGCCTATGTTGTTTGCCAGTTCTGAGTTTATTCGGCTGATCATGTTTTTCTTACTAAAGTTGCCATCCTGGCCAAAACTTGCTTCCCTGAGGAGAAAATAGCGTAGTTGATCAACACCAAACTCTTGAGCGAGGCCGATTGGATCTATGACATTACCAAGGGACTTGGATATTTTTTCTCCCTCGTTCAACCACCAACCATGAACTGCAATTTGTTTTGGCAGTGGCAAATCTGCTGCAAGGAGAATCGCTGGCCAATATACAGCGTGAAAGCGTAATATGTCTTTGCCGATTACATGAACGTTGGAAGAGCTGTCACTTGCCCAAAACTTCTTATATCCTTCATCTTCTGTGCTAGGGAAACCTATTGATGTAAGATAATTGGTTAATGCATCTATCCAGACATAGATTACGTGCTTGTCATTACCTGGTACTTTTATTCCCCAGTTAAAACTAGTACGAGAGATTGAAAGATCAGTGAGTCCTGATCTTACAAACGATACCACTTCATTTTTTCTGCTCTCAGGAAAGATAAAATTTGGCTGATTTTTATAGAGTTCCAGTAATTTGTTTTGCCAGTTTGACAAGCGAAAAAAGTAGCTCTCTTCTTTTACCCACTCAACCTCAGCACCTGTTGGTGCTTTGCCATCTATCAGTTCTGATTCCTGATAAAATGCTTCATCACGAACTGAATACCAACCCGAATAGGAATCCAAATATATTTGTCCTCTCTCTTCAAGTCTATTCCATAAAGCTATAACTGCTTTTTTGTGACGCTCCTCCGTAGTGCGAATAAAATCGTCATACTCAAAATTCATAAACATAGCCAATTCTTTAAATGAAACGCTCACTTCATCTGTAAATTCTTTTGGCTGCATTTCCTTTGCTTTAGCTGCTTTTTCTATTTTTTGTCCATGTTCATCTGTACCGGTGGTAAATTTGACATTTTTTCCAGCTAGTTTCATGAACCTTGCCACAACATCACACAAAAGAGAAGTGTATGCATGACCGATATGCGGCTTATCGTTTACGTAATATATTGGCGTGGTGATGTAAAAGTTCTCGAATTGCTTCATTATCCAGTGCTTAAAGCTTTATCGTATCTGTGCTAATAATAAAAATCAATATGTAGTACACTATGTATAACTATACAAACGTTTGTTTTAGAAAGCAATCCGCACAGCAGATGGTGTCATGAAAGTAGCTGACACTGATTTCCATCCAAAAGGGTGTCAAGGAATTTTTGCATTTCTATGAGCTACTTAGATGACAAAAGAAGAAATACTAGACCTTATACCTTTTGCACTCAAATTCACATAAATCATGAATTATACACGTTTCACACGAAGGTTTCTGTGCTTTGCAAACATATCTACCATGCAAAACTAGCCAGTGATGAGCATAAAGCAGGTATTCTTTTGGAACTACATTTAAAAGAGATTGCTCTGTTTTAAACACATCTTTTTCTTTCACAAGTCCAACTCTATTGCTCACCCTAAAAACATGAGTATCAACCGCCAATGTTGGAATACCAAGCCCCGAATTTAAGAACACATTAGCGCTCTTTCTCCCAACCCCTGGTAAAGACACCAAATCATCGAAATCAGTAGGCACTTTGCTATTGTACCGCTCAATCAATATTTTGCTGAGCCCGATTATGTTTTTTGCTTTGGAATTATATAAACCAATACTGCTTATGCATTTTTTCAGCTCATTTTGTCCCAAGCTCAGCATTTTTTCTGGCGTATTAGCGATATTAAATAGTTCTCTTGTAATTTTATTAACGCTTACATCGGTTGTCCGTGCTGATAAAACTATCGCAATCAGTAACGTAAAATGATTGGTATAATTTAGCTCTATTTTTGGCGTAGGATTTGATTGCTGAAATTTTTCAAATATCAATTCTACTTTTTTTGAGTCCATTTCATTTACCACACCTCTTTTAAATATTTAAACGAAGAACCCCTCTTTCCCATCATACAAATACAATTTGTCCATTCTCACCACATCAAAGCTATTTTCTTCGAGTTTGATTAGCAAGTTATTTACATCACTATTTGTAATAGCTTGCTTTTCATTATTTGCGATAAACCTACAGGTTATTTGGTCACTTGAAGATTTTGAACTTCCTGGCCAGATCGCAAGTCCTTTTGAGTATATTGCTATAATTTGCGGATTACTCGATTCAAATAATCCTACTATTTGATCAACATTACTGGATTTGTCCCAAGCGAGAGTTATATCACTACCCACTAGCTTTTTAACTTTATAATCTTGCTCGTAATTGTCTTGTACTTTATTCACTTTACTATCCGAACCACTGCTGATTATAAGCTCAGGTAATATTCCAGGTTTCTTTCCTAGATTATCTATAACAGCTTCTGCAAATTCTTTTGTACCAACTTTCTGTTTACTCCTTCTCTCCTTATATAAATCGGCAGTGTGTATTCCATCCTCCAAAGTCTTGAGCCATGCATCGTAAACCAGTTTTGCAGTACTCACTTGACCTATGTAAATTAGCATATACACTGCAGCATTTAAAAGACCAGAAGGATTGGCTATGTTTTTTCCTGCAATATCAGGAGCAGAACCGTGCACTGCTTCGAACATCGCATATTCGTTGCCAATGTTACTACTTCCGGCAAGCCCTACAGACCCTGAAGTTTGTGCCACAATGTCCGATAATATATCACCATATAGATTTTCAGTTACTATAACATCGAAATTCTCCGGTTCTGTGGCAACACGTGCCATTCCAATATCAACTATATAATGTTCTGCCTTTATGTCCTGGTATTCCTTTGCAATGCGATCAAACGCTGCATGGAAAGTTCCGTCAGTCATTTTCATGATGTTATCTTTAGTCAGGCAAGTTACTTTTTTTCTATTGTGTTTTTTCGCGTATTCAAAAGCGTACCTGCATATCTTCTCTGAGCCAGATCTAGTAATAATTTTAGTGCATTGGTAAAAGTCACCAGTGAGCCTATGCTCTATTCCAGTGTAAACGTCCTCTTCATTTTCACGTATTACTACGATATCAAACTTATCGAATTTATTTTCTATAACAGGATGATATGAAACGCATGGTCTGATATTTGTATACAACCCTAGATTTTTTCTGAGTGCAACATTTAAGCTCTTGTGGCCTTTACCTTGAGGAGTTGTTGTTGGAGATTTTAATAATATTTTTGTCCTTTCAATTGATTCCCAACCACTTGGAGAAATTCCATGAAACCATTCCTTACTATAAACACGCTCTCCTATTTCAATGACATCTATTGAGATTTTTGCTTCTGCTTCGCGCAATATCGACAGCACCGCTTCCATAATCTCTGGTCCGATACCGTCGCCATACGCAACTGTGATTGGTGTTGACATAACTTTCCTAACTACAAATGATTTAATGTTAATTCAAATGATAGAGTGACACAAGCAGCTAATATTACCCATATTAGTATATTTACGGTTATTTAATAACGTATTTTTATACTAGTTACGTCACAGTAGAACATGGGCAGAGTATGGATACTAAAGTAAGTTATGCAGGGATTACAAGACGTATTTTTGCATTTGCAATCGATTATGTTTTAGCACAGGGAATGGGGTTTGTTATCGGATTTATCATTGGATTTACTTTAGCATATTCTCTATCACTCAATGTAACTGAAATGATTTTAGATAAAGCAGTAACTATACAAGTAATAGGGTTGATATTGGAATTAATATTTTATGTATTTACGATAATAGAATTTGGTGGTACTCCAGGACAATTGTTACTTCGCATGCGTGTAAAAGACGAAAATACACTTGAAAAAATCACTCTAATACAAGCAATAAGCAGAACAGCAGTTTTTGGAGTATTATATTTTATAATCTGCTACACACTATTCAATATTTCTAGTCTATTCATAGTTGTATCAATCTTAATCATATTATTTGCAATCCTTGACCAGCGTAAACAATTTCTTCACGACAAAATTGCAAAAACAGTAGTAATAGACTATAAACCTAGTTGATATTTTTCTTTAGCTGTCTGCCACCAATGGTGTTATTCCAGCGCATGACGTTAGTTAGAATCCAAAAACCATGAGAGCTACAAAAACTTACTTGACAAACTCCGCCAGCCCCCTTATTGTAGTATTAAGGGTATTTATGACTCATTGTTTTTGACCTGCAGGCTCAATGACAAAATTCAGTAAAAAACTCAGGGTATTTATTGGCGGATTACATAAAATTATAGCGGCTGCATGTCTTTTTTATTTTTTCTACATTCAGCCAAATCGCGCTTAAACTAAGCGTCAGCAAATTATTACAGCGCCAATTTAAAGGTATCCGTTCAGCCAATGGCGTCAACTTAAGGGAAAATATCAGTGATTGTGTATAAAACTTCTCTCTAAATTTTTTACCATTAAATTACCCAAAAGCTGCAATAAACAGCACTTTTGTTTCTGTTTTATTTCAACAAAGAAGTCTAAAATATGTCCTTTTTAGGTGAAACATGCAAAAAGGAAAAAATCTTATTCTACAAATTAAAAATATAATATACTCGAAAGCTTTTCAGAGAATCCATTGTGTTGAGTTTTACACGAACAAGAAAACTTCCTTTTACAACAGTATTTTCTATGATTTTAAAGTTAATTAAGAAAAGTTTAGGAATAGAATGTGAGCTCATTAAGTTCCACCCTCAAAGCAAGCTTTTTCTAAAGCAAGATATAAATACAGGTTTTAAAGAATTTAAGCATCCAAACAGCCTATTGAGCAAACGTTAGCAGAAACCTGAAGTCGTTACTCAAATGCGTTCATTAAATCAAATTATTTATCTACGACCGTCTTCATTAAAATTTATTCAGCAGCATTATGAATTGAAAGTAGACTTTATTTTTCGCTTGCAAAAAAGAAATTATAGCAAGCTATGGTTCATCTGGTGAATTAGATTTTGTGCTAGAAAATAAAACGAAAAGCCAAAAAGTAAGAGTAATAGTGCTTACATTAGCCAATGGGGAAACAGAGTTTTTGACCGAGACTTTGGAGCAAAGCTTATGTGTTAAGGTGGCATATAGAAGAGTGCTATAAACGACTCAAAATAGGTGCAGAGTTAGAGAATTTTTCTGGCGTAAATTTAGAGGCTGTATTACAAGAATTTTGGGCAAACTTAGTCATGTGTAATATATTGTCGCTTCATATCACAAGGGCCTTGGAATCCAGATAAAATTGCTGATAAATTTTTCAGTTTTATTTGGTGTAATGAGGCAGAAACTCTATCAGGTACTTATTGCGCCAAAAAACTTTCAAGCCCTTTTTGATAGAGCAAGTATACGCGCTAAAGTTAAAATCCGACCAGGACAGCCGCAATAAGGTAGATAAGCCCAAACGCCATCATGTCTTTAGGAGAGTTTGCTAATGAAAGTTCTTAAGTTGACGCCATTGTCTGTTCAGGGGCATCGCAAATATTGAAGCAAAAGTGGTGTCATCCAAGTAGCCTCCTTCTCCTGTCATCCCAGTGCTTGATACTGGGATGGCTTTGTTGCATCGCTACTTATGAAAGGCTAACTATAGCTAGGATTATAAGCAACCTATTGAAAATCTTGTTTTTTTGCAATCAATCTGATCAAATTTAAGAATAGTAATTTATTATTTATATTAATAAACTTAATTCTATTGAAAATAGCTAAAGCATTGAAATTCTTGAATTTTAGCCGGATTAGTGAGTGGTAGTGAAATTTCTTTTACTCAAATTTAGGTATTCACTGACCGTTCTTGTTATAAATACCAGAATAATAAGCTACTGATATTCTCCATCTTTTTTATCTTTAATCCATCATAGCTAGCGATGCAACAAAGCCTACTGTGATCCAGATTAGACACTGAGTTGGTGAGTATAAAAGTATAGCTAACGCGAGCTCTACGTCATACCGTGATTTATTCACGGTATCTCTAACGCTAACTATGGATTAGCCGGTAAAGAAAGTGCTGGAAATAGAAGGTTTTTTCCGTTTTAGGGAATATGAAATAAGCGTGGAAAAAATGTGAACTAACAGGAGATCTATGGCGAGTATGTTCAATTTCCAATCTATTTTTTAGGTAACCAAAGACCGTTTCGATAATCGATCTCTTCCGTAACAAAATCTTCTCTTTCAGAGGAATTAATGCATTTTTCATACCTTTTTTCACCTTGGTAACAAGCTTTAGATTTCTATCAAAAAAATAGATCTTTTTTAATATAACCTTTATCTCCAAATAATAAACCTGCTAACTTTTTAGTCAGGTCTGGAACTGGTTTCCTATCGTCAACGTTACCCTTTGTCAAAATAACCCCTTACCTATTTCATTGATTACCATATGTAATTTAAAGCCATAAAACCAGCCAGTAGTGTTTTTCCCTATTTTTGCAATTCTAGCAAAGACTTTGTGTTTTTAGATTCTTTTTTTATGACATACTGCAATTGAAGTTGAATCAATATAGGAAATGCCTGTGGTTTTTGCTTAACCACTGTAGCAACATTGCTAAATACCACAAAACTCGTGGTTTTAACGCAATAAACCTATCATATGAAGGTAGTGTTGGAAAGTCCGACTTATGTAACAACTTTAAGTAATATAGATAAAATGATTTAAAATTTTCGTATCTAGATTGCTGGTATAGTAGAATTATTGTGATAATTTCAGAATACGTTATTTCTGGCACTCTGGTAGGTTTTTTACCATTAGACAACAGTCTGTTGGCAAAATTTTCATCTATTATTTTACAATAATCATCTACAAAACAGAACAATTCTGTTATATTCTTATTCATTGGGTAACCTCCTATTTCTTGCTAAAATACTGGAGTTTACCCTCTTTTTCCCTCCTCTCTTACTATTTTTCTAATCCATAGTTAGCGTGCATGGTAGACGATGTTCGTATAGTTGTAGCAGTGTAGTTTGGATAAGACACAAAGCCTAATGGAAAAAACTGCGAACGCCAGTGAAAAACATAGCAATTTTATTTTCATTTGCAGCTTTTATCACATCTTGATCTTTTAGCGAGCCACCTGGCTGAATTATAGCTGTAATCCCATGTTTTGTACTTTCTACTATGCTATCTGGGAATGGGAAAAATGCATCTGAAGCAAGCACCGCACCTTTACATTTTTCACCTGCTTTTTTCACTGCAATGTTAACACTATCTATTCTGCTTGTTTGTCCTGCACCGATGCCAATAGCACAACCGTCTTTTGCTATAACTATTGCGTTGGATTTTACATGTTTACATATTTTCCAGGCAAAAATAAGATCTTTTTTTTCTTTGTCTGTTGCAGTGTGCTCTGTTACTTGGCTCATTTCTTCTGCTTTTATTGTGTGGTTATTATTTTCTTGCACCAAAAACCCACCAACAACATTTTTAATTTGGTATTTCACATTTTGTTGGAAAGATTTATGAATAATCACTCTTAAATTTTTCTTTCTTTGTAAAATTTTTAGTGCCTCATTGCTGACTGACGGTGTTATCACTACTTCCAAAAATATCTCGTTTAATTTTTCTGCTAGCTTTAAATCTATCTCCCGATTTAAGGCGACTATTCCGCCAAAACTGCTTACTTCATCACACGATAGAGCTTTTTCATATGCCTCCAAAGCATTATCACCAACAGCAACGCCACATGGGTTATTGTGCTTGATTATCACTGCTGCAGGCTCTTTAAACTCAGAAATTATGTTAAGTGCGGATTCTATATCTACTATGTTATTATAACTCAGCTCTTTTCCATGTATTTTTTCCAACGGATATTTTGTAAATTGATTACTATAAAATGCAGCTTTTTGATGGGGATTTTCACCATACCTTAATACTTGTGCTTTATGCCCGTATAGAGCACAAAACTCTGGTAATTCATTATTTTTACTCTGGGATAAAAACCAACTGTGAATATTAGAATCGTAGTGTGCAGTGAGAGCAAATGCTTTGGTTGCTAAATGTTTTCTATATTCCAATGTTGTTTTATTGTTATTTTCTATCATCTCAGCTTTCAGTGCTTCATAGTCTTGAATGCTGGAAATGACTGAAGTAAAATGAAAATTTTTTGCTGCAGCTCTGATTAACGCCACTCCACCAATATCAATTTGTTCTATGATTTGCTCTTCATTTGAGCCGCTACTTACTGTCTCCCAAAATGGGTATAGGTTAGTTATAAGCAGGTCTATTGGCTCAACACCTAGATTTTGCATTTCCATTTTGTGCTTTTCTCGATCACAAAGTATTCCTCCATGAATTTTAGGGTGTAAAGTTTTCACTCTACCACCCAGTATCTCTGGAAATTGTGTGTAATCTGAGACCTCTTGTGTTTTTATTCCTGCACTAGATAGCACTTTATAAGTATTTCCCGTTGAAAGAATTTCTATTTGTTGCTGCGTTAAAAACGATGCAAGATCAATTATATTCGTTTTATCGTATACTGATATTAAAGCTCTTTGTATTTTCATTTTTGTACAGAAAGTTTTATAGGATTATATCTAAGAAAAGGAAATTTAGCTATTACATTTCTACACTAAGCTCTTCTTTGAAGTAGTCTATTCTATAAATTTTTTTACCATGCTTGATTTCAAGCCACGAATAAAATCTTCAATACTGCAAGGATTTCTCCCTTCCATTTGTACAACTTTAGGAATTAAAGTGCCACCTTTTAAACTTATGTGCATATTATCATTAACGATCTTACCTTGTTCTGAAGCGAGAGCTTCAAAGTCAGCATCAAGTATCCTGATACGTTTATTCTCTATCTTGATGAACGCTTTTGGGTAAAATGCTTTAACCTTTCTATAAGCAACTTCACAAGCATCACTTGCATAAATTTTATAGTCTTCCACTTTGTCAGCGTAACATGCATCATTATTATTCTGTTTTAAGGGAACCTGTTTTTCAATTTCGTTTAGCACTTCCAGCAGTAAATCACTGCCTAATTCAGACAATTTATCGTGCAATGTCTTGTAATTATCGTTCTTTTCGATAAGAAATTTTTCCTGTTTTAAAATAGGGCCGGAATCTAATCCTTCACCCAATTGCATAATGCTAACCCCGGTTTCTTGATCTCCTGCTAAAATTGTGTGCTGTATCGGAGCTGCACCACGCCACCTTGGTAATAATGAAGGATGAATATTAATACAACCATATTTTGGAATATTCAAAATTTCTCTTGGGAGTATCAATCCATACGCAGCTACAACTGCAACGTCTGGTTTGAAATTTCTAAATTTTTCCTGCTCTGCCGAAAACTTTAGAGAGATAGGAGTACATACCTCTATGTTACTTTCTTCAGCGATAACATGTACTGGAGATTTCGTTGGCTTCTGTCCACGCCCTGAAGGTTTTGGAGCCTTGGTGTATACTGCTACTATTTCATTCTGTGATTTCAATAGTAAGTTTAGCGTACTAACAGCGAATTCCGGTGACCCCATGAAAATAATTCTCACGCTTTCAAGTGTTTTTGCTTTAAGAATTCTCCGCTAATTTACCACTTACAGCTTCTACTAATTTGGCAAAATCATCCTTATAATTAACGGCCATCTCAGCAAGAATTTTTCTATTTAAATCAATTTCAGCAAGTGTAAGACCATGCATAAACCTACCATAAGTAAGCCCATGCTCTCTTGCTGCTGCATTAATACGTATTATCCATAAGCTACGGAAATCACGTTTACGGGTTCTTCTGTCTCTGTAAGCATATTGCAGTGCTTTTTCAACTCTTTGTAATGCAATTCTATAACAACTTTTTGCGCGTCCTCTATAACCCTTTGCCAGTTTCAATATTTTTTTATGACGAGCGTGAGTAGTGACTCCACGTTTTACCCGAGCCATTTTATTTTACCTCCATTTTGTTAAATACCATAAGGCATATAAAGCTTAACTATACGCGAATCAGATTTACCAAGAATCGTTGTACCGCGCTGATTACGAATATTAGATTTACTTCTCTTTACCATGCCATGCCTTTTGCCTGACTGAGTAGAAATGACTTTACCCTTAGCTGTAAGGTGAAAGCGCTTTTTAACAGAAGATTTGGTTTTTAATTTTATTTTCTTCATATTCCAAATAAATTTACAAATACTACTATTGAGTTCTTTAATAGTAATTAAGTAGTAGTATAAATAATTTTATTAAAGAATCAAATTAAAATTGTATATTAAAGGAGCTTAAATGTAATTACGCCCAATATATGTGTTATACCTTCTTTATTCCCAAGTGGCAACAATACTTGCCTCATTTTAACACTTTCACTTTCTTCCTCTTCATTGATTGGGCATTTACTCTCTATTACAGTATCAAGTTTATCAATAACTGCATCTATTTTATATAGTCGCAGAAATGGTGCATCAATTGCATACTTATTATCAATGCGCATCTTTTTCTCAAAACCATAGAATTCAACAGCCTTTTCTCCTGCATTTTCACAAATATAACCTTGATCCTTGACTTCAATGATAAAACAATGCTGCCATGACTCCATTATTTCTGCAGTGTCTATTTCGTGCCTTTCTGGCCAATCTCTGTCTGATCCTTTTATGTCACTCCAGTGTTGAGTCACCACATTTGCTATTCTTTTTTCTTTGCCTACATAAATTTCCATTCCAATTTCCACATATAAAACACAGATATGAGGTAAATTTATCGTGAATGTATTGATTTTTTCTTACCACAAGGTGCATATCACTAGAAGTTTTTGTACCGATTCCTGTTTATAGAATAAACAATATGGGAAACAAGATTATACAAGGTAAATATAGCTAGTTGGTTTAGGGTAGCATTAACACCAAAATTATTAAATGAAAAAGTTGTGGATTTAGTAAAGGAAATATTAAAACAGGATATACAATTCTATTGATTTATTAAAGAATCCTGTATGTGAATTTAGGGGATGTTTAAAAAACATCCCCTAGTTTGGACAAGTGCTAATATTCGGTGCTAATTTGAGAAGATAGATGCGCTACTGATGTGGCATTGCTTACTCTGCTGGACAAAGATCCTCTTTCCTCTGTTTTCGGTGTAGCTCTGGAATGCTCAAGTTGAGTTTGATCACTGTTCTCAGAACCTGTTTAAAATCTCAAAGAGATGAGCTAAAGTAGGAACAGGTAAATAATGAGGTATATAAATGAGTCAAAGGTATCCAAGCGACATAAGTCGTGAGCAATTTGAAAAAATCAAACCAATTTTAGAAAGTAGGAAAAAGAAAACGAGACCAAGATTAATTGATATATACAAAGTATTTTGTGGAGTGTTATACGTGCTAAAAAGTGGTTGTCAGTGGAGAATGTTGCCAAAAGAGTTTCCAAGGTGGGAAAACATATATTACTATTTTCAAATGTGGAGTAAAAAGCAGTTGTGTTAAAAGTCAATAAAAAAAATGAAAAATATCGAAAAATTTTCAATTTAGTAGATTTATAAAAAATCAATATATTATGACTCTTAATTTAAATATTCTTAATCTAGTGTAGCTGTGGATAAGTACTTATAGTTTGTATAGCGTACTTATCCACAAGTTCTGCCATAAATTAGCTTAGATAGAAACAGACTGAGGACTATATTCCTCAGTAAAGACTCTATCGTCTCTGACCAAAGAGTTAGCAAAAATAAGCAGTTTTCTCATGGCAGCAGTGGAAGCAATTTTATATGGCTTTTTATATTGATTATATAATCTAGTAAAGAAAGGGTTGATATAAGAATTAACTTTTTGTGCACTGAGAATACACATGTGTAAAACCGTTCTAACTTGTGATCTACCGCCCTGAATACATCTCTTTCCTTTACTGAAACCACTGTCTCGATTAAAAGGTGCAAGTCCTGCAAGGCTAGATATTTGCTTTTCTTGAAGGGTTCCAAGTTCGGGCAAATAGCAAATCAAAGTAATGGCTGTGATTTTACTTACACCTGGTATGCTAGTTATTGATATATATTTTCTTTTAAGCTCTTGGTTTTGATCGATAAATGTAATCATTTCATCTTCTAAAGTTTTAATTTGATTACGTAAAATCGCGAGAAGCTCCTCTATTTGTTTGATTATAGATGTATCAGTTACCTGTTGGATTTGGGTTTTTTGTATTTTTGCTATTTCTACAAGTTGGTTTCTACGAGATAATTTTTGTTTCAAGCAATCAATATTACCATTATCAACTGTTAAAGGAGTAACACGCATATCTGTATTATTGATATAACGTGAAATGATACTGCAGTCTATTTTATCAGTTTTTGTAGTAATACTAAGGCTTTTAGCATAGTCTCTAACCCATCTAGGTTGAATGACGTACACCTCAAAACCATTGCTTAGTAAAGTATAGGCACATAATTTTTCGTATCCACCAGTTGCCTCAAGACCAACTTTGGTTACATTATGCAAACGTAAAAAGTCCAGCATTTCATCAATGGATTGTACATTGTTTTCAAATATTTTATAATGCTCAAGTGGGTGAATGTGGATATCTAATTTACTTTTGCTAACATCAATGCCAGCAATAATATTTGATGAATTCATAATTCCTCCATAATAATAACATATACTGCATTTTCCAGTCTTATATACGAGCCTAAAAGCTCAATCAGTTGTTCGGAACTTTCAGTATAAATTTAAGAGAAGAGAACCTTGCTTTCCAACGGTCCCTATGACCAAGAAAGGAAACGGTTCCTCTTCTCTATACATCTTTATATTACTGCTTTGTCACACTTATAAAGACTTAATTTCAACATATAAGAAAGGAAAGGAGCCAAGCTTGTTGGTTAAAAAAAATTGGTTGCGACAAAACAGTGGTCGGAAAGAGAAAGCCAGTTTCTGCATAATTGATGCTCAAAGCGTCAAAAACGCAGATACTGCTGAAAGAAAGGGCTATGATGCAGGTAAAAAGATTTCAGGGTCATATCGCAGTTGATACACAACACATGCAATTCATATAACAACGGCAGAAGCAACTGATCGTAGCAGTGCTGTGAAAATGGTGGAAAATGCTAAAGAAAACCTCTCTGAAGTCAAAAATATACTCGTTGATGCTAGCTGTACAGGAGAAAATTTTGCAACACAAATAAAAGCAACTATTGGTGCAACTGTTGAGGTAGTAAAACGAAGCGAATTACATACCTTTGCTGTATTGCCAAAAAGATGGGTTGTCAAGCGGTCTTTTGCTTGGTTGGAAAAATGTAGACGGTTATGGAAAAATTGCGAGCGTAAACTCAACACAAGTTTACAAATGGTTGTTCTTTCCTTCATTTCTCTTCTATTGAGGAGATTTTAAACAGGTTCTTACAGAACTTCCGTAATATGCATAACGACAATGCTTACATACGATTAAACCTTGTAGTAAATACTTTGCTCCTCTTTCTCTTGTCCTTGCTATTTTTCTATTCTCAGCTAATTGTTCTTGAACTATATCAAACACATCTTCGTCCACTATATTTGGCACTTCAACATAAATCCAATTTGCTTTTTCAACAGAATAAGTAGAGTAATTATCTTTCGGTTGTTCACAAGAATGTTTTTGTGGTCTTATATGTTGTAACTTTACACCTACTTTTGTTTTACCAAAAGCTGCTTGTCCTTTGTAAGCAGGGTTTTTTAACATACCCCAAATTACACTTCTATCCCAGCACTTTTTTCCTGTTCGTGTTATAATAGACATAGTATTTAGCCGACGGCATACTTCCCCAATACTTGCTCTTTCCCTGCTTGCCCACAAAAATACTTTGCGAACAATATCAGCTTCTTCTTCGTTAATCTCAAATAAAGCTTGTCCTCCTCCCATATGTTTATCTATATAACGATAGCCATAAGGAGCTCCTCCCATTACGCTTACACAATCTTTATTAGCTGCATAAATCTTTCCACGACGACTTCGTTCCATAATTTTCGCTCGTTCATATTCTGCTATCATACCTTGCATTTGTAACAGCAATTGAGATTCTGGGTTATCGTTAATCTCATAATTTAAAAAAACCGCTTCTGCTCCTGCTTTCTCAAATTCTTCAAGTAATACCATTTGATATGCATATTTTCTAGATAAACGATCAGGAGAGTGAATCTATTAATTTTACCTTCTGTTACTTTATCACGTAATTTTTCTAGATTAGGACGGACTAACACTGTAGCCGTTATCAATAAATTTATACTCACTCAATAATTTGTACCCATCCATACCAATTTGCTTCTCTAAAGCTGCAACTTGACTTGCTATTGTATTTTCTTGTGCTTGTTTCCCTGAAGAAACCCTTGCATATAAACTCACTGTTACCATTTGATCCTCCTTGAATCCCATTTTTATCCTTTAAGTTTTTTTGACTTTCTCCCTTTGATGCTGACTTTTCATAAGCATCTGATAAATACTTTTCTGCCAACCGGTTAGGCTCATAGCTACAACTAATCCGTATAGCTAATCTCTTATTTCCCATTATCTTTCCTTGAAATAATATGTTCATATCATTCATTGAAGCTGATGGTTAATCGATTATTAGCGCTATAAATAAATGGCACTTTTGTTTTTGGACACAGAAGTTTTCGAGAAATAGTTTTCTCTAGTTTTATGTTTTTTGCAACATTGTTGGCGGAGTAGTGATAAGGGGGCTGGCAAAATGTGTCAAGGAATTCTTATTAAAACTAAAGAGCTCAAATGAAAGAAGGTAAACTCTAAAGTATACATTTAGTAGCGCTTCCTATGAGAGAAATCGTATTATCTATTCCATAAAGCTTTATGAAGGATCCCATTCTTGGGCCGGTTTTTTGGCCAAGTAACGTTTCATATAATAGCTGAAACCAATCACGTAAGTTGGTGTAATCATATTTTTTTCCAATAGAAAATACCTGAGATTGAATTTCTTCAGCAGTAGCAGTTATAGATAGAGAATCTAAAGTGTCCTTCAAATCTAGTAACGCTTCTTTCTCTTTTGCATTTGGAGTTTTATATGATTTTGTTGGTTTGATAAAATCGTGGTAATACTTTACTGCAAAGTCTGAAAGTCTATCAAGCATTTTATTATTTTCTGGTGTAACGTTTGGTGCATAAGAGGATATAAAACCCCATAGGATCTCTTTGTTTTCGGCGTTACAAGCTGCTGCTAGGTTTAAAAGTAGCGAGAAATTTATGCCTGAAGTATCTATATTTGGAACTTTGCCCTGGTGGATATGCCATGCAGGATTGTCTAATCGTTGTTCTAGTGAAAAATTAGCACCTCGGTCAGGTGTCATTCCAGTGCTTGACACTGGAATCCATATTTTTTCTTCCTGGATCCCAGTGTCCGCTACTCGGATGACAGTAGAGGGGTCTGGGATAACAGAAGCCTCTGAGGTAACAAATGGTTCTGAAATTATAGGCGATTCTGCAGTAAGTCTACTGTCTGTATCCTTTTCTTTATTCTCATTATAACGCTTAACAAACTCTAGATACTCATCAGTTGATTTTGGTATCACATCAAAATATAAACGTTTAGCTTTTTTAGGACTCTGAAAAATGTACAATGCTAAGCTCTCTGTTGGTGCGTAAGTTAACCACTCTTCAATTGAAATGCCATTTCCTTTTGATTTTGATATTTTCTTTCCTTCTTTATCAAGGAAAAGCTCGTAGCAAAACAGAAGTGGTGGCTTTTTTCCAAGTATTTCACATATTTGACTTGAAAGCACAGCAGATGGAGTTAAATCTTTTCCGTGAGCTTCATAATTTACTCCAAATGCGGCCCACCTCATTCCCCAATCAGGTTTCCATTGCAGTTTACATTTTCCTTTTGTCACCGGAACTTCTATTTTTTCCCCGTTTGGGTCTTCATACGTGATTGTTCCTTTATCTGTATTTGTTTCAATTACTGGAACTTGTAAAACTTGAGAAGTTTTTGGGCATATTGGCAAGAATGGACTATAAGTCTGCTGTCTTTCTTCCCGAAATGATGGAAGCATTACGTCCATCACTTTATCATAATTTTTCAGCAAGAGTAAAAGTTTTTCATCGTAAACGCCAGATTTATAACACTCTGTTGCACTCCTAAATTCGTATTCAAATTCAAACAAATCAAGAAATTTACACAACAATGAATTCATATGATGACCATAACTCTGATGAGTGCCAAATGGATCAGGTATCATAGTCAATGGTTTATTTAAGTGCTCTCTTAGCATCTCTTGATTTGGCACATTATCTGGTATTTTTCGTAAACCATCCATATCATCTGAAACTGCAATGATTTTGGTTTTTATACCAGGAGCTATTTTTTTTAATGCATTTACAACAACTGTAGTGCGAAAAACCTCTCCAAAGGTTCCTATGTGGGGTAAACCAGAGGGTCCATAACCAGTTTCAAATATTATTTCTTTTTTATTAGGAAACTCTTGCAATATTTTTTTTGCTTCTTGAAATGGCCAACTTGTCATTATCTGGGTTAAATAATGTACCTTAACTTAAAGTGCTACTAGTTTCAATGGATTTTTAATATAATGATATAGTATTAGTGTTAGAGCTATTATTAGAAGGTTAAAGATATGTCCACAGGTAGTATACAAACAGATCAATTATTTAAAGGTCTTACAAGACCTGCAATGCTCTTTGGTGTGAGTTATATGTTTGCAATATTAAACGTTCTGATTTGCCTGCTAATTTTCATTAATTCAAATGATTTGAGAGTGATTCTCTTAATGTTACCAGGTATACATGGACTTGGCTATATAGCTTCTGCAAAAGAACCGTTGTTTATTGAATTATTTATGGTAAAATTAGGAAAGTGCTCGAAATGTTTAAATCGTTTTTATCATGGAGCCAATTCTTATGATATTGCTTAACGTTGTGTGATGCTGAGGTTTAGGGCTATTCAATCGAAGAATAAATCTACTCTGAACAGGGAAGTTCACGCTGCTGAATTTATTCCTTATTCTTGCTATTGGAATAGCACAACCTTGATGACAAAAGAAAATTGGTTGGTTAAGGTTATAAAATTAAGTGGTTTTGCATTTGAAACCGCTGATGACGAGGATTTAGTCATACAGAACAACATCAGGAATCAGATGCTAAGAAGCATTTCATCTCCGGCATTTAGTTTGTATTTTCATACTATCAGACGTAAGAAAAATATTTTTTCTGATGAATTTGCAAGTCAAGGTTTGCCGAATTTTTTCGCTAATCACGTAAATCTAAAATGGAGAGAAAAACACGCAACAAGGCAATCATTTATTAATGACCTATACATTACGATTATCCGTAGAGCGGACACGAAAGGAGTAGAATTTTTGTCACATCTACTAAAAAAATTCGGGCATGTAACTTCAAAACATGCTTGGGAAAGTGATATGCGTGCCACATATGAAGATTTAGAGGAAACGACAAATCGTGTAGTGACAAGCCTTAGGAATTATTCGCCTAAAATCCTTGGAGTAAAAGAAACTCCAGGTGGTTTGTTCTGTGAAATAATGGAGTTTCTATCTAGAATTGTAAATTGTGGCTTCGTTACAAATACGCTTTTTCCGCTAAGAACTGAAATATCAAGATACTTACCAGTACATAGATTATTCTTTGGCCGTAAGATGATACAGGTTGTGACTCATAATGAGAGTAAATATGCTGGAATAGTTAGTATAAAAGAGTATGGAAATAATACTTCTGCAGGAATGCTTGATTCTTTTTTACAACTTCCTTACGAATTTATAATTACGCAATCTTTTCAATTTACAAACAGGCAAATAGCAATTGGAAAAATGCAGATACAGCAAAATCGAATGATACAGTCTGCAGATAAAGCTATTTCTCAAATAGCAGAAATTTCTCAAGCGCTTGATGACGCAATGAGTGGTAAGATTGCCTTTGGTCAACATCACCTGACTATTTTATGTATAGAAAAAAGTCCTAAATCATTGGATAACGCTCTGTCGTTGGTAGAATCAGAGCTTTCTAATTGCGGTGTTTACCCTATCCGTGAGAGAGTTAACCTTGAACCAGCATTTTGGGCGCAAATTCCTGGTAATTTCGATTATATAGTGAGAAAAGCTACAATAAGTAGCCTTAATTTGGCTGGATTTGCATCTCAACATAATTATCCTACTGGTAATAAATTCAATAACCACTGGGGAGATGCCGTTACAATTTTTGACACAACATCTGGTACTCCATTTTTTTTCAACTTTCATATAAGGGATGTTGGACACACTATGATAATTGGCCCAACTGGTGCTGGTAAAACTGTTTTAATGAATTTCTTGTGTGCCCAAGCGATGAAGTTTTCTCCAAGGATATTCTTTTTTGATAAAGATCGCGGTGCAGAGATTTTTTTGAGAGCACTTAGTGGTATCTATACTGTAATAGAACCAAGAACTAAAACAAATTTTAATCCTTTGCAACTTGATGACACCTCTGATAATAGAACATTTTTAATGGAGTGGATAAAGTCTTTAATTTCGGTATATAATGATAAATTTACTTCAGAAGATATTGCACGAATTAATGATGCAATTGAAGGGAATTTTAAATTAAGAAAAGAAGACAGGTTCTTGAGAAACCTCGTACCGTTTTTAGGGCTTGCAGGTCCTGATACTCTAGCTGGGGCAATATCTATGTGGCATGATAATGGTTCTCATGCTGCAATATTTGACAATAAAGAAGATTTGCTAGATTTTTCACGAGCAAGAGTATTTGGTTTTGAGATGGCTAGCTTGCTCAAAGATCCTGTTGCCCTTGGACCAGTATTGATTTATTTATTTCATAGGATTAGTATATCTCTTGATGGCACTCCATCTATTATCGTTCTTGATGAGGCATGGGCATTAATAGATAATCCAGTTTTTGCACCCAAGATAAAAGACTGGTTGAAGGTACTGAGAAAACTAAATGCTTTTGTGATTTTTGCTACTCAGAGTGTTGAGGATGCAAGTAAAAGTGCTATTAGCGATACGCTTGTACAACAAACAGCGACACAGATTTTTTTACCAAATCTGAAAGCTACTAGTGTCTATCGGGATGTTTTTATGTTAACTGAACGTGAATATATATTAATTAAGCATACAGATCCAAGCACTAGATTCTTTTTGGTGAAACAAGGAGTTAATGCTGTAGTAGCTAGAATAGACTTAAAAGACCTGGATGATATAATCAACGTATTATCCGGACGTGCAGAAAGTGTTCTATTGTTACACGATATATTAAATGAAGTTGGGGACAACCCAAAAGTATGGTTGCCTATATTTTATCAGAAGGTAAAAAATGTTTAAGACTAAGCTGTCATTGCTATTAATTGCGATATTTTTACTAAATATAGATTTCTTACTCTCATATCCAGTACTTGCAGATGGAGTAAGTGGTACTGACAAGACGAAATTTGTTAGTAGATTTAACTCTACTGGCAGCTTTAGTCGTGCCTCTAATCCTGATTGTGGAGCTTTTAAAACAGCTGCAGCACTTGCTGGAATAGCGATTGCTGTTGGTGCAATATTTACTAGCATTGTTTTGATCGTTTCTTCTGCTGGTTTGTTTACCGCTCTTGTTATTGTTGGAATGATAGCTGCAATTGTTGGAGTCTGGAAAGCTATAGGAGGACTTGTTGTTTGTGAACATAGTTTTGTTAGACACCCAGTTGCACGTGACCATGATGGAAAATATAAAAACTTTAAATTAAAAGATACAGGTTATAGTGTCTACACAGATAAAAATTATCAAAAAGAAGACGAATATTTTTCTGCATTACAAGGAAAATCAGGAAAAGATGGAAAACAAACAGAAAAAGAGATTTTAGACTTTAACAACTCGGATACTATGAATAACGAATATAAGAATTATTTTTGGCCAAAAAATGGTGTGCAATACAGTGAATATATAGAAGTATGTCATCGAAACCCTTTAACTTTTGGTAATCTTTTTAATAAGGTAGACTTTAATTCCAGAGGAAAACCTGGATACATAGACTTTGATGTCAGGGAGAAAGACACTGGATACGTAGATGGGTCATGGTCCTCGAAGGTTGATGGTGGTCTGGAATGTAGAGTTCTCAAAGCAGGACAGAGCAAACCCATACATGGAGCTACATTCAAAGCAGTGAGAAAAATGGGCAGATTGTGTGTGGAGTTAGCAAGTGTGAGAATGCTTGGTATCGAAATGACTCCTTGGCCGCAAGGGGTTGATATGGGGTGCACGAAATTGCCACCTGACCCACTTGCTCCTATGTGTGAAAAATCTGTGATGATATTCAAAAATAAAGATGGTATAGGAAAGGAAGAAGCTCCTATTGGTAATAATGATGACTATAAAACTACTATAAGAAATAAGGAAAAAGAAGGAAAAGTTTTTGTAGGTTATGATAATGCTGGCTGTTTTAGCTCGTATGTCTCTGAAGCTTGTTATAACCAGGCAGGGAGTAAATCATTAGCTCCTATTCCCGTGACTTCTATGATAGTGCAATGCATTAAGGAATCGTTAGATAATTTAGTTGCAGGTATTGATTTAAGTGGCAGCCCACTTAAGGATAAAGATGGACATAACAAGGGCAGTTTCTCATCTGTAGCACAAAAGAGGTTGAAAAACACTGTAACTGCTGTTTTGGTTCTAGCTTTAATACTGTTTTCTATAAAAGCCATGTCTGGCGGAGTGCGTAGTCCACAAGAAATGTACATGTTGATCATTAAATTCGCTTTAGTGATTTACTTTGCAACAGGTAGTGGCATGCAACAGGGCTATGAGTATTTGACAAAACTTTCTAATGGGTTGTCAGAAATAGTATTGAAGGCATCATCTGAAAGTAAAGGTATATGTAATTATGAAGCAGGTAGGGATTATGAATACATGCGTCATGGGAAGAAAATATCTTACAGCTACCTTGCACCTTGGGATAGGCTTGATTGCAGAATTTTATTTTATTTAGGTGCCCCTTTAGATGGAATTGGTGGCAAAATTGGTACTGGAGGTGTTGCAACGTTAGCGGTCTTGCTTGGCGCTGCTCCTGTCTTGTTAGTTGCAGGTTCGGTGATTGGTATTATTTTCGCTGGTGGACAAATTTTAGTAGCTCTTGTCTGTATATTTATGGCCGTTCTGATGATGATGGTTATTTTGTGGCTGTGCTATGTATTTATTTTATCTCTAGTTGCTTTAAGTGTAATTGTTATTCTATCACCTTTGTTTATTCCTATGGTTTTATTCCAACACACCAAAGGATATTTTGACGGCTGGGTGAAAGAGTTGATTACCTATAGCTTATACCCGGTTATCCTTTTTGCGTTTTTGTCCTTTATGTTCATAGCATGTGATAAAATCTATTTTAAAAATTTAAATTTTGAACTGGACGAGTCATATAAAAATGAACAACCGGACAAGTCATATGAAAAGAAACAAGCAGAAATCTCATATAGTAAGAAAAAACAGTGGTTTAAATTGAAAGATGGGGAATGTGATAAAAATGAAACTACTCTTGCATGTATGATGCAAAATTATAGCTTTAAAAAGAGCAGCATACTTGGTCTATTCGACTTTACATACATGGAGTTTGGCAGCTCTCTCATCGGAGAATTATTAAAATTGTGTTTAGTATTATTCCTCTTTTACCACTTTTTAAACATTCTTCCTGGCATGGCTGCTGAACTTGCTGGTAACCATAGAGCAGCACTTGGCTCAGGTCATACACCTGGACAAATGGTGGGCAAAGCTTTATCTGCTGCCAGAGCTGCTGCTGGAGGTGTTGGTCAAGCTGCTGCTGCGGCTGTCAAGAAGGCAAGAGGTACTGGTGGAGGAGGTGGAGATAGTGGTAAAGGTTCCAGCGAAAAGATTAACTAAGGTGGCGGTGATGCTAGTTAAGGTAAGTAACAGATGCTTAAACGTTTAAGTAACCAAAACTTGGGTAAGCTATGCATAAGTTTTGTGGTGCTTTTTTTATTATCTGGATGCGGGGAGGATCACTGTATTAAGCCAGAAAATTTATCAGGTTTGCGTGAAAAACTAGATATAGTGTCAACAGAGCAGAAGTGGGTTGATTCCGGTGTTAATATCTCAGATAGAATAAGAGTAACAGAGATTAATATAGTGCCTAGCAAGATTAATTTTTGTCCTAAGCAGTATGCAGATTTTGCAATTCGACCTGGGAGAAATGACGTAACATTACCATTTGCACTTAAAGCTGACGATACGATAAGCTTTAGTGTTATTGGAAGTAAAGTGTGTAAAGATAAAGAGAGTGAGACAAAAATCAGGTATGTGAAAATTGATGAAAAGTGCAGCGAACAAGAAGAGGAGTATTTTGCACACGTTTTAAATCGTGAAGAATGTCAAGGTAGTATTCAAGATGGTATATGCCCTAATAAGTATATTGTGGGTACCCCAGAATGGTTGAATGGAAAAGAGTATTGGAGTTCAGACCCATCAAAATTAGTTAAAGAGAATAGTAGAGAAAAGATTGAAAAGATTGCCAAATCTATAAAACAAGGAGAAAATATAGATTGCAGCAAGCTTTCAGAGAGCAGTGCAAGTAATATAGATACGCACATTTTAAATTTACTCTGTGGACGTATATGTAAATTTCCTTCCGGCAGCGGAAACAAAGGTTGCGCATATATTGAATACAATAGTGTAGAAGGTGAGATATCCCGGTCTGATGTTGAAGCTATTAGTAAAATACTAAAAGAAAAACAGATAAAAACTGGCATTACACTTTTGAAAATTCACATGGATGGTGAAGATTTTGAACACATTCCAGGAGGTGGTTTATGCACTAATTGTGATCACAAGATAAGAGATAACTATCGAATACCAAGATTAACTTTCAGTTTATGTAGTAGAAATGACAAGTACTGCTACGATAAAAATGACAAAGGTGGTTTCAATATAAGAGTAACAAGGATTCCTAATCTGGAAAACAACTTATACATACGCGTTTCTGATAAATTCCCTGAGCATCAGCCTGGTGATGAAAATCAGGGGGATATATCTGTGGATATTAGCAAAGTTCATGACGTTCAATACATGGAAAGCTTAAAAGAAAAGTTAAGAGACAAAACAGGTACCATATATTACGGAATAAGAGACCATGGCTGCGATCACAAAAATGAAGGTCAGTTTAGCATTAACCTCACAACTAAAGAGCCACCTACAAGAACTTTTAGTGCAATATATAATTTCTTTGATGAAAAAGTGAAAACTGCATTTTTTGGTTCTAGTTATAAAGACTCTAACGCAATTCATCCTGATACTAGTCCTGTAAAGTCTCTTTACGAAAGTTTTATAAAATCAAGCAGAACAAACACCATTAGATCCACGATAATATCGCTGTTAGTATTATACATAACCTTATATACCCTTTACTACTTTTTTGGATTAACTCATATTTCTATATATGAATTTTTAATTGTATGCGTAAAGATAGGAATCATCGTCCAGCTGTTGCAGGATAATAGCTGGGACTTTTTTTATAACAATGCATTCTCTATGCTTATTAACACTCCAAAACAACTAATAGAAATAGCAAATTTTAGAGGCACTACTTCAAATGTTTTTGAGTTTCTTGATTTGCCGCTCAATAGGTTCTTGTCATCGCATTCAGTATTGTTAATAGTGTCTCTTATATTTTCTGGCCCTTTGGGCATTGTATCTTTTTGCTTGGTGATTTGGGGTTTAATCACAGTGAGCTTATCTATTTTTAATGCCTTGTTTTCTTTTATTACATCTATAGCAATAGTTGCGTTATTGCTTTCTTTAGCACCTATTTTTATTATTTGTCTTTTATTTGCGTATACTAGGAAGATGTTTCACAGCTGGGTTAGCAATTTAGCAAGATTTGCGATTCATCCAGTGGTCCTTTTAATTTTTATATCACTGATAAGTCAGGTTATGGATTATATCATATATTCAGTATTCGATTTTGAAGTCTGCTCTACGTGTATACTTAGTATTAACCTAAAGATTTTCAACCCTTGTATCTTCTATGGTTATGCTTCCAAATATACACCTAATATTACCGCTATGATGGCTTTTGTTATTTTGGGACACGCTATGAAAGCTTTAGTTGAAGCTTCTTCGACAATATCTGACTCGTTGTTTAGTGTTTATGTAATAAGCGAACCTGGAAGACAGTATCAACAAAGCTTAATGGGAACAGTAGGGTTAGACGAACAAAGCGTTCAAAGAAGAGGAGGAGGTACTTCTCAACAGTCAGGTGCGTCAAGACCTCAAATACCACAAGGGACTCAAAGGTCAACGCCTCAGATACCACAAGGAAGACAGCAATGATAAGTAAAAGATCACTATTGTTGATACTGTGTCTTGCAATCACTGGTTGTAACATGGATTGTGTCGAACCTGGGTTGCAGAGCAGAAACACTAGTGTTAACGTGGATGTTCCAGTTCATAAAGCTGGTGAAGAAGTTAAAATTCATTGGGTTGATTCTGGTCAAGTAATTAGTAAGGGTGAGGAAATCAAATTCACCCTCGATGGATCAGTAAATTTTTGCCCTCTTAAAGAAGGTAAAAATCCAAGGAAAGTACTTGTGCCAGCTAGCTTTTGTGCTGATGGCTCAGAACCAAATTATAGTAAAGCTGCAAATATTAACGATGTGCCTAATAATTATGGCGTTGATGAAAAAGGCGTAAATGAAAACGAATTGTGCGGCGGTAAAGGATTTGGCAGCAATAGACGTTATGTAGACACTGGAATAAAAGTAAGTCCTGGTGATAAGTTAAGCTTTAGCTTAGTTCCCAGAAAAATAACAATTGATTATGACAATCCAGGAGGGAAAGGCATCAGTTTTGATGACAATTGTTATAGAGCTGAAGAAGGAGGTGAAAAAGTGCCAGCAAGGGAAATATTGAATGTTAGCGAGAAAAAAGAATTTTTTTGTGAGGGCAAGGATGGAAAGAGAAATAAAATAAAATTTTTACCTCTTGATAAAACAAAAGCAAAGGAAAGCAAAGTGCTAGTTGGCAATGGGTATACCCCATATGATAATAAGGTGCATTTTAATCAATATCATATTAAAGACAACGAACCATGGGTATATGGTTCACTGCTCGATTTACGCCGCGCTAAAATAGGATTGAATGAGTTATGTGATGGAAAAGACTGTGATTTTAACAAGGTAAGAAAGTACGACTCTACTAAAATAGGGTTGGAACGACTATGCAACGGAAAAAATTGCGATTTTAACGAGATAAAAAAGTACAGCTCTTATGAGCTTAACTGTTACTATCAGAATATATGTTACAACAAAGAAGGTATATGGAATGCTACTTTTCCTGAAGAGAAGAATTGCGTCTCTTCTATAAGGTATAGCAAATATGATAAAGGAAATAAATGTGACATGTATTCTCACCTTAAAGAAGTTGAAGATAAGCTTAAGAGGATAGAAGAAAATAAAGGGGGTCCCATGCAGATTAACGTTGATTTTACATCAAACACTGAAAAAGATATCTCATGGGCTGAGGCTCTTGTTGCAAAAATTGGTGATCTTGGCAATCAAAATACCGCTAAAGGTATTCAATGTCTTCCAGAGAAAAAGGATAATGTGTGTTCGCAAATTAGTGATAATTTCGAGGATTTTTCTCTGAAATTAAATTATGATTATCTAATAGATGGAGAAGGTATAACACCTGGTAATAGTGTGATACTTGCCATTGCAGATTATGGTAATTATGGAGCTAATAGGGGTGGGTACCATGTTAAAGTGACTAGATCATGTGAATATATTAATGGCGAAAAACTGTATGTGTATTTGGGTGATAACCCACCTAAAGATTTGCATGGTGTGGGAACTGATGATTTCAAAGTGGTAGGAGAAAGAGTAGACGGAAAAGGTAAGTACACCATATTAGATGTAATAAGCGGAGAACACTTTCAGAACGGAGAATCTAAGAAGATATATTTTGGTATTGATGTAAGCAACGTAGAGAAAGATGACATTACAGACAAAAATGGCAAATATTACGAAAACAATAAGTATAGTGTAACTTTATTTGTCAAAAGAAAAATTAATGATTTTATTTCATCAAATATAAACGAGATATTTGGTTTTATGAAAAAAGAAGTAATTGGTGACAGCGTTAAAGATTCATACAAAGGATATGCAAGAGGTCTTCTTCAAGGAGTAAGAGCTTTGCTTACTCTATACGTTATATTTACTGTCGTTGGCTATATGCTTGGAACAATACAGCTAAGTAAATTTGATTTCATTGTAAGAATGTTCAAGATAGCATTTATAGCTTTTGCCTTTAGCGATAGAAGCTGGGAACTTTTTGGTACAACTTTATCCAGACTTTTTGTAGATGGTAGCACTTATTTAGTTAATAGCTTTTCTGGCTATATAGGGGAAGGGGAGGAGAAATTTGCATTCTTAGACTTAACAGCAGGAGTATTATTCACAGCAGAAACTTGGTTCAAGTTTTTATCGTTGATGCTCTCTGGTCCTTTTGGCTTTATTGCATTTTTGGCAATACTCTACGCTACTTTTGCGTTTTTAAAATGCATTATTAGCGCTACGTTTAAATATGTAATATCTACTGTTCTAGTAGCGTTTTTACTGTCATTAACACCTTTGTTTATCGTGTTTATTTTATTTCAACAGACTAAACCCTTGTTTGATAACTGGATAAAAACGCTGGCTCACGTTGCAGTACAACCAGTTATTTTATTTTCATCTTTATCTCTTTTAAATCAGTTGATGTATTCAGTTCTATACAATCTCACAAATTTTTCTGCATGCTATCAATGTTTAATTAGCGTAAATTTCTTATCGTATGATCTGTGCTTGATGAAATCAATACTGCCTCTTGGATACAGTCCTGGCACTAATGTTGATGTTGCATTAAGTACCGGAGAAAGGGCTGGTGGGCACTTTGCAGCGTTGCCCATAGATCTGATCCAAGCATTTATGTACTTAATTATTGCTAATGCAATGGAAGCTTTTGTTTCTATATCAGAAACTATGGCACAAGCACTATTCGGCTCTGGTTTTGGGGTTGCTCAAAGTGTTAGCAAAGTTGCCGGTAGCGCATCACAAGCTATACTGTCAACCGTTGGCCTTGATGATAAGACCCAAAGTATGATACAGAGTATCAAGCAGAAAATGAGTAAAGATCGGGGAAAAATTGAGGCTAGATTGCCTGATACACCAAATCAATCAAACAAAAAAGAAGATTCTAAAGGAAGTTCTGATAGAACAACGGGTGATGATTCTGATAGACCTAAAAAACAATCAGGCAAGCAAGAAATTCCTGATGAAATAATAAGAAGTAATTCTAGTGATCATGAAGCTAAAAACAAGAATGGAGAGGAGTAAGATATGAATGATGTTATGGAGTAACTAATTAAAAAGATATTTTAAGTAAAGTTTTAGAAATTTATTTCTGTATTTGGAAAAAGTTTAGATATGCAATCACGCTTAGGCAAATGTTGGTTTAGGGTATTACTTCTTGCAGCTTATATGCTGATCACAGGTTGTAGTAAGAATGATATGCCTTTTCCAAGGTGCATATCTGCTGACTATTTTGGTCCTAAACCTATTGCAGTAAGCGCTCATTTTTCAAGCGACCAAGATGCGTTTATTCCAGGAAATGGAGAAGTTGTTGATCCTGAAACTGGCGAAATTAATTATGGTTTTCACCATAACCAAGTGGTGAAGTGGGAAGATACCGGACTTGAAACTAATGGAGATAGTTTAAAAGTGCGAGTTAATGGTGCATGGACATCTTGGAGTAATAATAACAAGAAGGAATCTAAAGGCAGTTATAACTTGCAGAGCTTGGAGCAGTTAAAATATGCAACTAAATTTGAAGGCAAGTCAGGCGATAATAGTCTACCTGACTTTCACTTAGTTTGTAATGATTATAAACCTAGCATAGAAAAATTTTCAAGTAATCCTAATGCAAGTTGCACTGTAAATTGCAAGTGCATTAATGAAGATGATAGCGCAAATACAGTATCACGTGGTGCTCCATGTTGGTTTACCAATGGTCATGGTGCTTATCTTTTGTTTCAAACGGGGAAAGATGATCCTAACGAAAATCTAAAATTAATGCGCGATCCTCAATATCCTACTGTACATCTAGGTTATAATTCCACAGCTGAGGGCGACAATGGACTTTTTACTTTAGACAGAGATAGCACTAAATTAAAAGATAGGAATTGTAAGACGATGAAGTTAGAAAAGGGATGGAAAATATATGTAAAAATATTAGATAGATATTACTTAGATAATGTAGGTGGCTACTCTTTTGAGTTCTTAAGTGGAGTGCAGCAGCCAAGTAGTTTTGGGTTTTTTGATTACATTTATAACTATCTAAAATGTGTATTATTGATTAACGAAAATTGCAAAAAACATTTTAATAGCAATGATCCTGCAGTTGCACAAGCTATGTTCGAAAATATAGCTGAAAAAAATACGAGCTTTCACAATTTTGTTCTTTCCTTGCTTGTTCTATTTGTAATGATTTCATCGCTTCTTTATCTTTTTGGCATGATACGAGAAACTAAGCATGATATGCTCATCAGAATGATGAAAATCACTCTAGTAATAGTGCTTATATCTCCTGGAAGTTTTAGGTTTTTCTATGATCATTTTCTCGTTTTATTCATCAAAGGTCTTGAACAATTGATAAGTATAATTACTAACTTTGCTCCTAATTCAAATACTGATGAGTTGTTTGGTTTTATGGAGAACATGTTCAACAAGTTTTTTGCTTACTCTGTTTGGAAAAAGTTTGCAGCGTTTTTACATTACCAAATGTGGGCAAGCCTTCTTATGATACCGGCAATTTTCATAGGGATAGTTTTATATTTCTTGCTGTGCTTATATGCTTACATAATATTCCTCTCTGGTTTTATGGGTATAGCTTTTCTTATAGCCATCATGCCACTGTTTCTAATTTCTATTTTATTTTCACCGTTGAAAAGTCTATTTGAAGGTTGGATAAAATTCTGCATCAGTTTTTGTTTACAGTCGATTATGATATTTACTCTCTTGTCATTACTGGCTTCCATTATAATGAATACCTTTTATAGGCAGTTAGGTTTTACTGTATGCTACAATAAATGGTTTGAGGTAAGGTTATGTGCTCCAAAATGGGTGTTTGGTGGTTTTTGTATCGTTGATAAGCAGTACTTTGGTTGGACCCCAGGGCAAATTTTCGTACCTTACACTCTTGGAGAAGCTTCTCCGCTGAACGTAGATAAGAACATAGAAGGTATAGAAAAGATAAGCAGAGAAGGTGGTACAATAAAATTTACTGGCGGTGCTGGGTATATCCCTCTTCCACCGAATTACATTGAAAAAGGGTTTCGTTATATAGATTATCCTTTCTTTAACCCAATTCCTGGTACTAAAAAGAATCCAGCAGACCACTATATTGCGGAAAGTGATATGGTAGTTAGTAATGGCTGTAGTGAGAAAGATCTAGTGCGCTTAACAAATAGTTTATCTCATGCATCAGAGAGGGCTGACATTATATTACTGATCAATAATATAGACAAAAAGATAGGTGGTATGAATAGTAAAATAACAGAGCTTTACTGTCAATCTCAGCAAGATGAAGAAAAATGTAAAAATTATAGGGAAATAGTGGATGACTACAGAAAAGGTACCATAAGACCAGATCTCAAAAGAGAGATAAAGTCTTTGGTGCAGGATGTTATTAGACGAGAGCCACATTGCCAATTACAGGATTTGCACAAATTATATAGGGATCCCAACAGTGAATACTGTCAGAAATGTAAAGATTGTGAGGATTGCAAAAATTATCAAGAAAATAGCGATTACCAAAGGGTGCAAGACATACAGAGAGGTTATTTAATCAATGCAGGGGAAATCTTTGTATTATTCCTGCTTTCATTTTTAATGTTCTCTTTACGCGAGTTCGTACAACAAATGGGCTCAAGTATAGCTGGTGGTGGATTCAGCGTTTACAATATATCTAGTATGTATCAGGGAGGTGGTATATTATCTCAGATACCGTTACTTAAATTTTTTGAAAAGGCTGGAGTAACTAATTTAATGGGGTTAATTTCTCTACCTAAGCATATGTTGCAAGGTGCTATTGGTGGAGGACTTGAGTCTCTAGGTAAATTTGCTACTGGGCTCCCTAATCAACTAGCTGGAGGTACAGCTAATCTACTAGGCAGGATACCAAGAGTCGGAGGTGTGCTGAAACACGTTATTGATGTGCCACGTAAATTTGTAGGTGCTACTATTGAAGCAACAAAGTTTGCAACATCACCTAAAAATGACGTCGATAAGCTTGAGGAAAAGATCTACAGGGCATTTGGAGTTGATAAAGAAGATATTGCGCATAGAAGAATTGATAGATATTTAGAATATTACAAAGGGTATGTAGGATCACATTTGGGCTATACAATAGAAGATGCTATGAAATTTACTTGGGAGCATGGCCTTGATTCTATAGGAGTTAGCCACCGTACAGGAGAAAAAGATGGTTACCAAGGTAATCTGCTCTGTAGAGCAAAATCGCATAGGCAAGATTTCTTGAATAAGCTTCATGATTACACCATAGGACGCAAGAGAGAACCAGAAAAAGACAAGCTTGATCAACCGGTCAAAAGGAAATTACCGGAACCAATGAGGAAACCAGATGCAAAAGGAGAAGAGGATTGAAGATGAAGACTAATAAAAATTTCAAAGGCCTTGATTATTATAAATTGCAGCAAGACGATGATGGCAACATAAAGTTAAATGACTACGACGACATTTTAAATGCGCGTAGGGCGAGAGTAGATCTACTATTAGATAACACACCGGACAACAATATCGACCTCACTAGGTTAAATAAAGCTTTGAGTGAGAAATTTGTAGATAATCATAGTTTATTGTCTGAATTTGATAAGGAAGACAAAGAGATTGCACAAGAAAGGTTTAAGGTGTTTAGTATTTTAGAAAGCCTTGAAGACCTTAAAAGCGTGAAAAGTGAAGATCTGTTGGAGGTTAGCTTACTGCTGTCGGATCTTAGCTTCATAGAGAGAAATGTTGTACTAAATACCGATCAGAATTCTGATCTTGCAGAGTTTAAAAGTCTATTTATCGAAAAAAAGGCATCTGGTGAGGAATATAGTAATGAAGAATGTCAAGGCTTCCTAGATGATATAGATAAAATCAACACCATAATTAAGTTAGAATTAGAAAGCAGAATTGAAGGGATCAATCACGATGAAGGAAATAGTTATGGTGATTTACAAGATGAGATTGGTCAAGCAATTAATGCAGCAGACAAATCAGAAAAAGATAACGGATGAGTCTTGTGTTTTTCTTACAAGCGGCTCGATAGCTTCTCTCTATTAAACTGCTAAAGCCATATTGACATTAATCATATAGTATAAATAATTAATTATTTTGGAGCTTATTTAATATGCTACGCATCATTGCAGGCAAATATCGCGGAAGAAAAATAACTACAGGTAAGCATTTGGCTGCACGGCCAACTATGAGCATTGTCCGAGAAGCAATATTTAGTATACTTTCTTCGAGAAAACCTATTTATAACTTGAATGTACTTGATTTATTTTGCGGAAGTGGCTCTTTTTCATTTGAAGCACTTTCTCGCGGTGCTAAACATGCATTCATGGTAGATTCAGACTATTACAATTTGCAACTGCCTAAAAAAACAGCAGAAGATTTTGGAATTACGGACAATGTCACGCTAATTTGTTGCAGTGCTAACAAATTGCCACAACCTATTTCAAAGTGCGATGTAGTTTTTATAGACCCACCTTACAATAGCAATCTAGTTGAATCAACGTTGAATGGACTAGCTCACTCAGGCTGGTTAAGTGATGATGCATTGATAATTCTAGAGATTAGGAAAAACGAAGGTTTTGAGTGCAATAAAAACTTTAGTATAATCTTGGAACGTACCTACGGTATAGCAAGAATAATTTTTCTTTCTCTATCAACTTAAACTTGTATATGCTTTTCATTGATGGGTTTCAGTTCTATTTTCGTCAAGCTTCCAAAGATACTACTTTTACAGTAGTCTTTTAGCTTAAAATTTCTATTAAATTCACCTTTCAACAAATATTTATGTGCTTTTTCAATAAATTTATTTTCTTTTTCTTCGTAACTGGTGTATTTTGTTATATCATCATTATCCTCACGATAAACTAAATGTTCTTTATGATCAGCATGAATATTTTTGCTCTTACACTCCGTGTTTTGAGGATCGTGTTCAAGTACTATATTCCATCTAAACCATTCAGATGTGTCAGATGTGGATGAATCTGGAAGTTTACCAACGAGTTGTGCTTCCTGTGGAATTACAGTATCGCCTTTCCTGCCAGCAATTAATACAGGGCATTTTGTATTCTCTATAATCTCTCGTGAATTAAATTCCAATCCGCAACGATTAAACCAAAAATTCAAGAATTTTGCAGGAAGCCGTCTCATGAAAAAATTCCCTATCCCATGAGGAAAGTTATTAGTTGCATCCTTAAGTGAGCTATAAGAATTACTATGAATTAGCGTTAAATAAATCCCTTGCTTTTCAAACTTTTTTAAAACTTCTGCTGCAATTCCTCCTCCAAGAGAGTTAGTATCCAAAATTATATCGTTCGGATGCACACCTTTTACAAGCAACATGTTTACCATTGCCATTCCAGCTTGAACTAACTTTTCACCGTTTGTTAGAAATTCATATAGCGCTACAATTTTCTTTCTTATATGTTGAAATTAAGTCTTTGTAAGTGTGACAAAGCAGTAATATAAAGATGTATAGAGAAGAGGAACCGTTTCCTTTCTTGGTCATAGGGACCGTTGGAAAGCAAGGTTCTCTTCTCTTAAATTTATACTGAAAGTTCCGAACAACTGATTGAGCTTTTAGGCTCGTATATAAGACTGGAAAATGCAGTATATGTTATTATTATGGAGGAATTATGAATTCATCAAATATTATTGCTGGCATTGATGTTAGCAAAAGTAAATTAGATATCCACATTCACCCACTTGAGCATTATAAAATATTTGAAAACAATGTACAATCCATTGATGAAATGCTGGACTTTTTACGTTTGCATAATGTAACCAAAGTTGGTCTTGAGGCAACTGGTGGATACGAAAAATTATGTGCCTATACTTTACTAAGCAATGGTTTTGAGGTGTACGTCATTCAACCTAGATGGGTTAGAGACTATGCTAAAAGCCTTAGTATTACTACAAAAACTGATAAAATAGACTGCAGTATCATTTCACGTTATATCAATAATACAGATATGCGTGTTACTCCTTTAACAGTTGATAATGGTAATATTGATTGCTTGAAACAAAAATTATCTCGTAGAAACCAACTTGTAGAAATAGCAAAAATACAAAAAACCCAAATCCAACAGGTAACTGATACATCTATAATCAAACAAATAGAGGAGCTTCTCGCGATTTTACGTAATCAAATTAAAACTTTAGAAGATGAAATGATTACATTTATCGATCAAAACCAAGAGCTTAAAAGAAAATATATATCAATAACTAGCATACCAGGTGTAAGTAAAATCACAGCCATTACTTTGATTTGCTATTTGCCCGAACTTGGAACCCTTCAAGAAAAGCAAATATCTAGCCTTGCAGGACTTGCACCTTTTAATCGAGACAGTGGTTTCAGTAAAGGAAAGAGATGTATTCAGGGCGGTAGATCACAAGTTAGAACGGTTTTACACATGTGTATTCTCAGTGCACAAAAAGTTAATTCTTATATCAACCCTTTCTTTACTAGATTATATAATCAATATAAAAAGCCATATAAAATTGCTTCCACTGCTGCCATGAGAAAACTGCTTATTCTTGCTAACTCTTTGGTCAGAGACGATAGAGTCTTTACTGAGGAATATAGTCCTCAGTCTGTTTCTATCTAAGCTAATTTATGGCAGAGCTTGTGGATAAGTACGCTATACAAACTGTAAGTACTTATCCACAGCTACACTAGATTAAGAATATTTAAATTAAGAGTCATAATATATTGATTTTTTATAAATCTACTAAATTGAAAATTTTTCGATATTTTTCATTTTTTTTATTGATTTTTAACACAACTGCTTTCCAAGAGAAACTCCACGATATCTTCTATATCTTTATTTTCTCCTAACTCTTGATCGTGAGCTTCTGCATCCACTTCCTTATCGTCACCTACAAGTTCTTTTTTGTAACGCTTTATCCACTCAGGGCTAACTTCATTTTCCAAAAAGCTTTTGATTCTATGTACAACGAACCTTTTCTTAACAAAGTCAAAAAGCATCCATAGGCAAAATACGATAAAACATATGGTAGCCAAAATTGATAGCACTACTGATGCAAAAGCTAACCCTGTAAGTACCTTTTTTGATTTTTGATTCTGGTATGCCAAGTATAACGATACAATAGAAGCAGTAGAAAATATAGCAGAACATAACCATAGTGATACTATTCTCCTATTGAATTTTCTTTCTTCATTATTCAATTCTTTTTTAAAGAATTCTGGATTAACAATTCTAGAAAAATAAGGATAGTCAAAATAATGCTTAACTAACTTACTTTCTTGCTCCTTAGGTGGATTTTTACTACGAGCATTAACCTTAATACATCCAAGTACTCCAAAAAAGTTTATCACGTGTTTTGTATTTTCTTCTGGCTTGATATTACCATTGGTATGATAAATAACTTTCATTTTATCGTTAATAAATATTAAGCTATTTTAACATAAAGATCAAAAAAAACAAGAGAATATAAATATGAATAACCAGTATGATGAAAAGCTTATAAAAAATTTCCTATGATTCCTTTTAAGCGAGTTTTGAATTTTTGAAATGTCATGACATTGTTGATACGTTTATCAAGAAACGATAAAGTATCCGCAAAATCTTCTGAATAATCATTGATAAAAAAAAGTATCGTACTTAAGTACACTCCAGCTAATATTGCTCTTTTTGTATAGTAGTTAAAATCTGTTGATTGGTCATGAATGCCATACCAAATCGCGCTAATAGTTCTGTATAAAAGTTTACTAGAAAAATATGTATTTTTTGGTGATACGGAGAATGATAAAACATTTTTTAAAAGTTCTCTATAATTCGGTAGCTTAGCGTAGTTTGAAAGGCGTATTTGAATAGCTAACTTTACTCGCTCTCGCACTTTCATATCTTCTAAATTAGAATTTCTTAGTTCAGCTTCCATTGAGCTATTTAAGTCCTCTGCTATGCGCTCCAAAGCGCTATATATTCCATTCTGAAATTTGCAAAAGCTATTAGCTAGATTAAGGTCAGTGCACACCTTTAATAGGGTTTCATCGCTTATCCCTTCAAATGGAATAACCCTAATTAGCTTATCTATTATTAACTTTTGTTCCACAGTAGCATTATACTAAACAGCATGTGTGATTGTACCTGAGATTTTCAAACATTCTACAAAATGCTTCGCCGCGTTCCTCGAAATTTTTCCATTGATCAAAAGAAGCACACGCGGGAGAAAGTAATATTGTTACTTCTTCTGCACTATTTAAGGCCTCTTCAAAAGCTAGTTTAAGTGCGTTTTTCAAATTGCAACATTTTACAAAATCTACTTTATTCTCCATAACATTTGCAAAGGCTTCGGTTGATTCCCCAATAAGAAAAGCTTTTCCAATCCTTGTGAAATGCTTGCTTAATGATTCTATTCCACCTTTTTTGCTTCTTCCACCAGCGATCCAATTTATGTTTTCATAAGATAAGATCGCCTTTTCGCTCGACTTTGCATTAGTTGCTTTGCTATCGTTCACGAAAAACACATTTCTTATTTTGCCAAGCAGTTCATTCCTATGCCTCAGTCCTGAAAAGGACTTGATTCCATTGATAATAGTGTTGCTATCTACTCCAAGTAGCTTACATACGGCATATGCGGCTGCTATGTTTTCTGCGTTGGATATTAGGTTTATTTTCACGTCGCTTACTGATAAGCTATGACTCTCTAGTTTTAACGAGATCTTCTGGATCCGAGTAGTCAAGCACTGGGATGACAAAGAGGGTGGCTGGAATGATATCGGGGAATATGTTACTGAGATTGGAATTTTGTTTCCAGTGAATTTGTTGAATATATCAGCGGTAATCTCATTGTCACATCCTATCACAGCAATCTCACTACCGTTTATCAGTTTTAATTTAGCTGCTATGTAATTCTCCATACTTCCATGCCTATCTATGTGGTCTGGTGTAATATTAAGCAGTACTGAAATGTCCACGTTAATTTCATTCATCAACTCCAATTGAAAAGAGGAAAATTCAATTACATAAATTTCTGCATCTCTTTCTAGATCCAAAACAGGAACGCCTAAATTTCCACCAATAGCTACTTTTTTCCCTGCAGATTTTAATATGTGCCCTATTAGTGATGTAGTGGTTGATTTACCATTTGTTCCTGTGACGCCTATTACCTTCTGGTTTGTAGTTTTAGCTTCAAGAAATAGCTCAATGTCTGATTTTATTTTGCAATCAAAACTTCTTGCAAGTTTTACTATCCAATGTGGCTCTATTGGCACTCCAGGGCTTAAAACCAATGCACTGATCTCCTGCCAATTATATTCTTTGGGATGAATAAAATTACATTTTTTATACATCATTTTTGCATTTGCTATTTGCTCTTCATGATCATCCCATGCATATATTCTTGCACCACTCTTTATTAGAGCATTAATGGCGGATAAACCAGTTTTACCAAGACCAAAAACCGCGACGTTTTGATTTTTATATTTGTTTAGTTGCACTGCTAGATAACTTATGCGAACCATTTTATAAAGATATTGTACAAACTACAACAGACTTCTTGCATAGGTTACAACTGTCATTCAATAGAAACAAAAACTTGCTTAACACCCTCCGCCAGCCCCCTTATCATAAAACTGAAGCTATTGTATTTGCTTTCGCCAATCTGCAGATTAAAAGGTAAGGATTACTTAATGTATCGGCGTCTTATGTTCAATTTTTTGCAGTATATAGATACTGTATGTCTTTACAAAACTTCATCTACATCTAGATTTTTATCTAAATAAGCTGAACGCGCTTATAAAGCGTTACAAGACATCAAAAAATGCCAATACTCGACAGAGATAGTAAAAGACTAGCTAACTCGGGGATTCTTTGTCTTTTTTTCTGCTTAGTAAATTTCTTAAACATTTGCAGCATAGGTTAGTTGCAATTAAAAGCGGCTGAATCTCGCTTGTCAAGCGTTTAAAACATAAAAAACGCCAATATTTTAAAGCGGATAATAACCACGAGGCTTCTTTTGCCTTTTTTTCTATTTGGTAAATTTCTTAATATTTATAACTAACATGAAGCTAAGTGCAAACTTTGTTAAACACAACAAATGATGTCATCCCAGTGTCTGGGCACTGGGATGACACCGTCTTGGATGGAAATCAGTGTCGGAGCACTGGGATGACACCCTGACAATCGTCATCCCGCTGCTTGTTAGCGGGATCTATGCTTTGAGATACCGCGAATGAATCGCGGTATGACGGTGTAGATGATGGTTAAGTATCCCGCTACGTGTTAGCGGCTAAGAGATACCGCGGCGGTATGACGTAGGACTGCTGTCATGCCAGTGCTTGACACTGGAATCCAGCCTTTATTATGCAGCCACTTGGTTGAAATTAAGTCTTCTGGATCCCAGTGGGCTTTGTTGCATAGCAACCGAAAAAATCTGGTGGCTACTGACAAAATTCATTATAAATAACCATTTAACTGTTGAAGAAAAAATATGCCACAGAAAATGAAAGTCAGTAACCAAAATGAATATAACAAATTTCTCCAGGAAAGAGGAAATATTTTTCATTATATCAATGAAGCCATAGAAAATTGGTATGAAAATAGTCCAAAAATGCAAGGCGGCAACTATATTTACAGTGATAAAGTTGTGATTTTGGTGCATATAATTGTCAATCTTTTTAGAATTGGTTTAAGACAAACGGTGGGGTTTATAAAAGGATATATGCAACAAATAGGAAGAGATTTAGCAGTTATCAGCTATTCACAAGCATCAAGAAGGTTTAAGAAACTTAATATTAAGATCAATGATTGCAGAATTGATAAAAATAATATGGAAGACATCGAAATTGCTATAGATAGTACAGGTATCAGCATTTACAACAATACCCCTGGTCACAGCAAGGAAAATAGCGCTAACAGAAAATATCGTGGCTATGAACAGACAAGAAAATTGCATGTAATGTTGAATATAAACAGCAAAAAAGCCATAGCTGTAAAATACAGTAACGGTGTCTACTCTAATCACTATGGAGCTTGCGATTTGCTTAAAGAAGTTAATTTTCAGCATATCATAAAAGCACTATATGCAGATAGGGCATATGATAGGCACAAGTTTTACAAATTGTGTCACGAATATGATATAAAGGCAAAAATTCCACCAATAAACAATGCGGCAGAACATCCAGAAATAGATTATATGTCTGACAGAAATGCTGCTATTAGGTTAATAAAATTATACGGTGAAGATGGCGTGAAAGAATGGAAAAAAGAAGTAAATTATGGGAAAAGATCTTATATTGAAGGGTTTTTCTCAAGATTAAAGCAAATATTTGGATTCAGCTTTAGGAATAAATCCGAAGTAAATCGCGAAAAAGAATTGCTGATTAAGTGCTATTTGCTTAATCAATTTACTGAAATTGGTATGGCTAAATTTGAAATGGCTACATGATATTTATCGTAAATTACTACCAGTATAAGGTGCGATGCAACAAAGCCATCCCAGTGTCAAGCACTGGCATGACATCATCATAAAGGAACCAGTGTCAGCTACTTGAATGACATCATAGGGGCGCTGGGATGACACCCTGACAATCGTCATCCCGCTGCTTGTTAGCGGGATCTATGCTAAAGGAGATACTTGGATAACAAGAAATAGGTACTGGAATTGTAAAGAGTTTGCAAATATTAGTTATTACCTGTAGGATATAGAGAAATTAGTAAGGATTTTAATAGGAATAATATGCCATCTGTTACTTTTATTTTACCTGATGGGAGTAAGAAAAGCTATGAAGCTGCAGAGGGAGAAACTTTGCTTAATTTAGCCCACAGAAGTGATCCAGATCTGCTTGAAGGTGCATGTGAAGGCTCTCTTGCTTGTTCTACATGCCATGTAATTGTTGACCCAAAATTCTATGATGCTGTAGAAACACATAACCCCATATCTGATGAGGAAAACGATATGTTAGATCTGGCTTTTGGCTTAACAGAGACATCAAGACTAGGGTGCCAAATTAAAATAACAAAAGATATTGATGGTTTGTGTGTTAATATACCAAGAGGTACAAGAAATATATCGCTGGATAAACAAGGGAGTGATTAGCTATGCGTAAGGTTTTTATCTATATTATCGTCTCTTTATGCTTGTTTGTTCCAACAGCATATAGCGGTTTCTGGTATCTTTCTGCATGGAAGACAAAAAATCTTTTAGCTGAAACAATATCCTACATCAATGACGAAAAATTTGACATCTCATATGATTTTAGCGGATTTCCTTTTAATCTAATCTTCCACGTGACAAACCCAAAATTTTCCAATGAGCAATTGAGTATTTCATCTAAAGCTCTACTGGTGAAAAACAGATTATTTGATAAATCAGTATATATTTATACACCAAGTAATGAAGTTGATATTACTGTTCATAGTGATGAGAAAAAGAATATAAAATGCCACACAAACGATAGCAGCCACTTTGTTGTTAGACTAAACGATTTACCATCTTCACTGCAATTCAACAAAAATAGTACCGTGATAGACTATATAGATACACTTCGTTACGAAGATTATGGATTAAAATGTGATGTTTTAGAAAATCAGCAAAGTGTTATAACTGAAGTGAATGATAAAAGCAATTACATTCAATTTCACCTCGATAAAGAACCAAGTGGAAATACTAAACTAGGATTTGATTCTTATACTTATCGGTATAAAAATACTGCAAGTCCTGAAAGTTACCTTAGTATCGACACTAAATTTGATTACGAATTTGTAAACCACATCTCAGCTTCCAGAATTAATTTCAACATAGAGAAACTTTTAATTCAAAGTAATAATTTTTCTCTTGCTGCAGATGGTGGAGTGCAAAATTATAATTTGGTTACGTCTTCATTTAAAGACAAAATCAACGTGGCCATATCAAATTATAAAGAATTAATCTCGTTTATGATTGGTGACTCAAAAACTTCAGATGTGTTTGAAAAATTAATGTCTTCCTTATCAGAAAAAACAACTGATGATGGCATTCAATTTTCAATAAAGTACGATGATGATGTAGGGTCAAGCTTTATTGGAAAGTTATCCACTACTGATTTTATGAACCAACTTGGTAAAATAACCCAATTAACCAAGGATGAGAGCAGTAGTTAGTTTACTTTTCATATTGATATTCCACTCAGGCGTAAACGCTTTTACTCTGGATAATAAACTCAGAGATAAAAGCATGGAAAAACGAGCAACCAGTTTATTTGAAATAATAAGGTGTCCAATATGTTCTGGCGAATCATTGTCTGAATCTGGATCTCAGATTGCGTATGATATGCGAGAAGCAATTCGTAAAAAAATCAATGATGGATACACTGATGAAGAGATAATCTCAGAGTTAAAAAATTCTTACGGCAATTCAATTATAATCGTACCACCTAGCACTTACATTTTGTGGTTTATCCCACTTACAACTCTGCTTGTTGGGTGTTTTCTAATACAAAGATACATCAATACAACCACTTAAACCTTTTATATATAGCTAAAGTAACTTAGGTTCACCAACAATCGTCATCCCGCTACGTGTTAGCGGCTAAGAGATACCGCGGCGGTATGACGTAGGACTGCTGTCATTCCAGCGCGTAACGCTGGAATCCAGGAATTTTATTAAGTTGGTGAGCATAAAAATAGCTGTTTTACGTTAAAATACAACGTTTTGATGATTATGGAAAGGCTGGATTCCAGACTGGAATGACACCAAATGGGATAACATCGTCATAAAGGAACCAGTGTTAGCTACTTTCATGACACCATTCTTTTTTCTGGATCCAAGTAGTCAAGCTACTCGGATGACATTAGAACCTTCTCAAACTACAATGTTTCCATAAAGTATATAATTAACATCCACGCCTTTAGTTAGATTCCACTCACGCTTTATCACGTTGTACTCCATGCCAGCCATGTTTTGCAGCGTTACATTATTTTCTCTTAAGTGATTTGCAATTTCTGACGGCTTGAGAAATTTATTCCAGTTATGTGTACCTTTTGGCAGCCAATTTAATATGTACTCTGCACCAATTATTGCAAGGCAGAAGGATTTGATAGTTCTATTTATTGAGGATATAAAGATTAACCCCTCCGGTTTTAGCAGTTCTATTGCTCTTCTCATAAAGAATTCTAAATTATCTACATGCTCAACTACTTCCATCAGCAGAACCACGTCGTACTTCTTGTCATTGCTTAACTCTTCAATGCTGGTGTGCGTGTATTCTATATTTAACCCTACTTTTTTCGCATGTGAATGCGCTACTTTGATGTTTTCTTCACATACATCTATTCCCACAACGTTAATGCCAACGCGTGCCATTGACTCTGACAAAATGCCACCACCGCATCCAACATCAAGCAATGATAATTCTTTTAAATCGCATTTTTTTAACTCTTTTATTTTCTCAATAATGTAAGATACTCTAACAGGATTCATCATGTGCAATGGTTTGAATTTGCCGTTCTCATCCCACCACTGGCCTGCTATTTTAGCGAATTTTGATATTTCATCTTCGTTATAAGTTTTTGTTTTTTTTTTCTTAGAGGTTATATTGCTGAGTTTATCAAGGCGTTTTTTATGTCTGCTTTCTTTTGAAAATTCTGTTTCGAGGAATTGTTTGACTATGTCTTTTTCTAATCCACTCGCAGTAAATCCTGCACCAAGACACAGTACATTTGCGTTGCCATGCTCGCGAGCTAATTTTGCGATCTCAACACTGTTACATAAAGCAGCGTAGATTCCTTCAAAACGATTTGCCACAGTACTCATGCCCAAACCTGTACCACAAATTAATATCCCATAATTTGCTTTTTTGTTTGTTATATCTTCTACAACTTTAACAGCATAGTCTGGGTAATCTACACACTTTTGCTTAGCAGTACAGCCTTGATCTACCATTCTATAACCTAGGGTTTCCAGATAGGATTTTATTTCTGATTTTAATTCATAACCAGCATGATCTGAAGCAATTGATACCACATCTAACATATAAAAAATTATGACTCAAGGACATTTTATATGGGTAATTTATTTTGAACTTTCTGTCAAGTCATTCAATGTTCCTGACCTTTTGGGAGTTCTAAAGCTATAGCTAAGGTTTTCCTACATCATACCGCCGCGGCGCTAACACGTAGCGGAATGACTTCCCCATTCTTACCTAAATATTTCATTCCAAATGTATAAACTGGTGGCTTAATATCTGATTTATTGCATAGGATTCCAAATTGCACCTGCCCATTTATCTTCTTGAGCTTCAACATATTTACCTACAAAATGCATACCACCTAATTTATCGTTTGGCTCACCACAAAAAATATGTCCAAACCCTATAGTTTCTTTTTCACTTCCACTATTTGTAAACCAAATGTTAGCCAGTTCATCTTTAAATAACTCCAAATCCGCATCTGGCGTAATCACTTGATGATCAAGCTCATCATATATTCCTTTCACTACTTCTTGATGCTGCGGACAACTAAGTAAAATTTTGAAATCTTCTTTATCTGGATGTGCTCCTCAATCTCCACAAACTTTCAACACTCCTCTATCGAAGTCAGTTAATTCTGGAAACGGTGGCTGGTTGTGAACTAAAAAATGGTTCAAAATTGACCTTAACATTTTCTTCTACATAGCCGGTGTGAAAATAATGATCCTTAATATAAAAAATAAATCCTATTATTGGTATTATTAAACACAAAATTAGTTTAACTGTCTTCGACATAATCACGTTCACAAAAAAGCTATCTTATAAGAAACAATTAAAAAAAGTTTTAATCTAATCATTTTTGCAGAGCAGCAACTCCCGGCATTTCATCGCCACCCAGCCAACTTAAAAACGCTCCTCCACCAGTGGAAACACATGTAAAATCCTTATCGGTAAGGCCTGCAGCGCTTATTGCAGATAGACTATCGCCTCCCCCTATTATGCTGGTTAACTTTCCTTTGTGCGTTAAGTCACTTACGACTTTCATTACCCCTATTGTACCACTTGCAAAAGCTGAATGTTCAAAAACACCAATAGGTCCATTCCACAGCAGAGTCTTACTGCTTGCTATTATACTGCTTATTGTACTCAAAGTTTGTGGTCCGATATCCAAAATTATATCACCGTCCAAAATGGACTCAGTTTTTCTTGAAATACTAGTGCTGTAATCAGAGTTTACTGCAACCAGAACGTCTTCTGGCACAACTATTTTGCAATTGTTTTTATTTGCTGTTTCAACAATATTATGTAGAAGGTTGTCAACACCATTTTGAAAGAAAGATTTCCCTATATTTACTTTGCTAAATGACAAAAAATTATTAGCAATTGCACCACCTAGAACTAGGTAATCAACCTTTTCTGTTAGCTTTATAAGCATTTTTATCTTAGTTGATATTTTAGCTCCCCCAACTATCGCAGTAATAGGTTTAGCTTTAAACGATACAGCTTTTTCAAGATACTTTAGCTCATCTTGTAAGCAAAATCCTGCATAGGAGGGTAAAAATTCTGTAATGCGTGAAATAGAAGCGTGAGCTCTGTGAGAGCAAGAAAATGCATCATTTACATATATATCCGCTAGAGATGCTAGTTGTTTGGCAAAATTTGAGTCACTTTGCTCTTCCTCTTTATAAAATCTTAGATTCTCTAGTAATATTATATCTCTTGCATCCATAGCACTCACTGCTTTTTGCACTTTTTCACCAACGCAATCATCAATGAATTTCACTTTTTTATTTAGTAACTGCGATAAAGTGTCAATTACATTTTTTAGCGACAGATTATTGTCTCTGGCCTTTGGGCGTCCGAAATGCGATATAATAATAATCTTTGCACTCGCATTTACTAAATACTGAATAGTAGGCAATGCTCTCAAAATACGAGTGACGTCACGAATTTCTCCATCTTTTATAGGAACATTGAAATCAACTCTGAGTAAGACGGTTTTATTGTGAAGATCACAATTTCCTATACTAGGTATGTTCATTACAAAATTGAAGCTATAAAGTCACTATACAGCAGTTTGATCTAAAGTAAAGTTTTGAGTTATACGAACGTTTAAGGAAATTTGCATCCAGATGGTGTCATCCTAGTACCTTCTCTGTTGTTAAAGAGGAGCTAATAAAAAACATATTCTAAGATAATATTAAATCTCGTATTATATTTTTTCTAAAGTAAACAAATGAATCTTGCATTTTGCCTGAGTTATTGATACTCTGAGTAAAGAAGTCGGGGCGTAGCGCAGCCTGGTAGCGCATTTGGTTTGGGACCAAAGGGTCGGGAGTTCAAATCTCTCCGCCCCGATGTTAGTATAATTGTAAAAACGCTGTAACATAAGAGCAATCTCCATCAGTAAGCAAGTAGCTGACACTGGAATGACATCATTTATCATGTAAATTATGGCATATTATATTTTAATGCTCAAGTTTATAAAATAATTGACAATGTTAATTTTCTAATTTATAAATAGATTTTGAAATGATTACCGAAGGAGGTATAGAGTTTGATAGAAGTATCAGTCCATTATGGTGATGTAGACAGAGCTCTTCCAGTATTGAAAAAAACAATTCAAAAGGAAGGAAGAGGGTTGAAAATGAAAAAACAATATCATGAAAAAAAATCAGAAAAAAGAGCCAAAAAGAAAGCTGAAGCTAAAAAAAAGAGGTACCAACAAGAGTGCAGAAGGCAGCGTTATGGTTGGTAGTTTGTACTCAAGTTAATAGTTTATCATTGGTTATTTTATGAATATTCACGAATATCAAGCGAAAGAAGTTTTGCATAAATTTAATGTCCCAGTGCCAAAAGGTTTTGTTGCTACATCTGCGGAAGAAGTAAAGACTCAAGTAAGTCAATTAAAATCTGACGTGTTTGTAGTTAAAGCTCAAATTCATGCAGGTGGTAGGGGTAAAGCCGGTGGCGTAAAGCTAGCAAAGTCAGCTGAAGAAGCTCAACAGTTTGTAAAGGACATGATTGGTATGACTTTAGTTACTCATCAAACAGGGCCAAGCGGGCAGCAAGTAAGAAGAGTATACATTGAAGAAGGCTCAAGCATTAAGAAAGAGTATTACCTAAGCCTGGTAATTGACCCGAAGCTCAGTAGGCCAATATTCATATTTTCCTCAGAAGGTGGAATGGACATCGAAGAAGTGGCGAAAAATTCTCCCGCAAAAATTGTGAAATTTGATATTGATCTTGCTACAAGTTTTGATAGCAGCAAGTTAAGCAGCAGCTTTAATTTGAGTTCAGAACAAATAGAAAAAATAACAAATGTTGCAAAAAATATATATGATGCGTTTATTGCAACTGATGCGAGCCAAATTGAAATTAATCCACTGGTTGAAACAAGTTCTGGAGATTTTATTGCGCTCGATGCGAAAATTAATTTCGATGATAATGCTTTATATCGTCACCCAGAAATTATGGAACTTCGTGATTATGATGAAGAAGTGAAAGAAGAGATAGAGGCTTCAAAGTATGGGCTCAGTTACATCAAAATGGATGGCAGTATTGGTTGCATGGTAAACGGTGCAGGTCTTGCTATGGCAACAATGGATATAATAAAATACTACGGAGCAGAGCCTGCTAACTTTTTGGATGTTGGTGGTGGAGCGAGTAAAGAAACTGTAACTGAAGCATTTAAAATCATATTGTCTGATAGCAACGTAAGAGGAATTTTGGTTAACATATTTGGTGGTATAATGCGTTGCGATATTATCGCAAGTGGAATTGTTGCGGCTGCAAAAGAAATGAGCATTAAAGTTCCTCTAGTGGTTAGATTATCAGGTACTAATTTTGAAGAAGGAAAAAAAATTTTAGAAGAGTCAGGATTAAATATTATTGCTGCAGATGAGCTAGATGAAGCTGCGCAAAAGATAGTAAAAGAGGTAAAATAAAGCATGTCCGTTTTAGTAAATAAAGATACAAGATTAATATGCCAGGGTTTTACTGGTGCACAAGGTACGTTTCATTCAGAGCAAGCTATTGACTACGGGACGAAAATGGTTGGCGGTGTAACTCCTGGAAAGGGTGGTAGCACTCACCTTAATTTACCGGTTTTTAATACTGTAGCAGAAGCTAGAGAAAAAACTGATGCGAATGCCACGGTAATATATGTACCTGCTAAATTTGCTGCTGCTGCAATACTTGAAGCAATAGATGCAAAAATAGAATTGATAGTTTGTATTACAGAGGGCATTCCTATACTTGATATGGTGAAAGTTAAGCGCGCGCTTGTTGATTCAAAAAGTCGATTGGTTGGTCCCAACTGTCCGGGAATTATTACGCCTGAAGAGTGCAAAATAGGAATTATGCCTGGCCATATCCATAAGCGTGGACACATAGGAATTATGTCTCGCTCTGGAACTTTGACTTACGAGGCAGTAGCACAAACAACCGCTGTTGGTCTTGGTCAATCCACGTGTATCGGAATTGGGGGAGATCCAATTCATGGTATGACATTTGTCGACTGTATGGAGCTCTTTTTAAAAGATGACGATACTCATGGTATTGTAGTTATTGGTGAAATAGGTGGAAACGAAGAAGAAGATGTATCACATTTTGTGAAAACAGAAAAAACTAAAAAGCCAATCGTTGGTTTTGTAGCAGGTCAAACAGCACCTCCAGGAAGACGTATGGGACACGCTGGAGCAATCATCTCTTCCAGTGGTGGAAGTGCTGGTGCAAAACTAGAAGTTATGCGGAGCGCTGGAATTGCAATTGCAGAGACTCCTGCGGTGATTGGTAAAAAAGTTTTGGAAGTAATGCATCAGTGCCTAACCTAAAACGCAACTGTACGAACGTTGTGATATAAGGGACCAAGAATGATGTCATCCCAGTGCCTTGACTACTTGGATCCAGGAAAGTTTGCTTGTAAGCAAGCAAACTGATTTGGTGAGTATAAAAGTGTTGTGTTATAGCTAACGCTGACTCTACGTCATACCGCCGCGGTATCTCATCCTCTAACACGTAGCGGGATGACGAATCACTATACCGCCGCGAACCGTCACACCGCGATTCATTCGCGGTATCTCATCCTCTAACAAGCAGCGGGATGACGAGGTTATCGTCATGCCACCGCGAACCGTCATACCGCCGCGGTATCTCTAGATCCCGCTAACACATAGCGGGATGACGAATTACTATACCGCCGCGAACCGTCATACCGCGATTCATTCGCGGTATCTCTTAGCATAGATTCCGCTAACACGTAGCGGGATGACGATTGTCAGGCCAGCGCCCCTATAATGTCATCCCAGTGCTTGACACTGGGATCCAGCTAAGTTGATAAGCATAAAAATAGATGTTTTACGTTGAAATACAACGTTTTCGATGAGATTGCAGGAAGGCTGGATGCCAGTGTCAAGCACTGGCATGACACCATTTGTTGTGTTTAACAAAGTTCGTACTTAGCTTCATGTTAGCTATAAACGTTAAGAAATTTACCAAACGAAAAAAAAGGCAAAAGAAACCCTGGTCACTGTCTATTTTCAGTATTGGCGTTTTTTAAGTCTTAAACACTGCAATTTAGCTGCTTTTAAGTGCAACTAACCTTAGCTAAAATGTTTAAGAAATTTACTAAGCAGAAAAAAAGGCAAAAGAAATCCCGTGGTAATTAGTGTTCACTCTCTAATCCTTCAAATTGGCGTACTATACTGTCTTAAACGACTTATAAGCGCGTTTCAGCTTATATAAGTAAAAACCCAGAAATATTGTGAAGACATAAGGTGCACATAGTGCAAAAAATTAAAAATAAGACGCCAACTACGTTGTTTTTTTGCTGTTTAATCTGCACAGATGAAGATAACTGAATACCTTCAGCATCATGATAAGGGGGCTGGCGAAGTTTGTTAAGTGGTTTTTGCATTGTGAAAACAATTATCACAAAAATCCTATATCACCGGTCATGAATACGTTATTTGCCCATTCGATTAATAACTTACCTCCTGGTAAATCTACTGAAGTCTGTTGGGCAGCCAGATATCCACGTAGTGTGGATGCAACAAGTGCTGCACAGGCTGCACTACCGCACGATGCAGTAATGCCTGTACCTCTTTCCCAAACTCTTAAAGCTATTTCTCCAGACTTTTCAACTTGTGCAATACTAACATTAATTTTCTGAGGAAATAATGCGTGATTTTCTAGCTTTGGTCCTAAATTTCGCAATGGTATTTCACTTATGTTATCAACAAAAAAAACTATGTGAGGATTGCCAATATTTACTGCAACAGGATCTTTTAGCATTTCAAGCTCTATAGGTAAGTGAAGAGTGTCACACTCAGTAGACAAGGGAATTTCATGCCATTTTAGCAAAGGTTTACCCATGTTAACCTTTATGGATTTATCACCCACTTTAAAACACTCTAAAATGCGTTTGCTTGTTAGCTCAATAATGGAGTATTCAGCACCTTTTTCTGACATTAGCAAATATCCAACGCAACGTGCTGCATTTCCGCACATTTCAGCTTTGCTACCATCAGCATTATAGATATGCATAAAGCAATCGGCTAAACTGGAGTTTGTTATCACTATGACTTGATCGCAACCGTTTTGGTTAGCAATTTTTTTATAGTTCCAATTTAAATCATTTGCTGAACGTGAGTCTATGATAACAAAATTATTGCCAGTACCGTGCATTTTGATAAAATTTTCAGAATTTTGGCCACTCATCGTAGAAAAATATTTCTTCTACTGACCTTCTTTTTTTCTCTTTGATTTCAGCACCCTCTTCTTCGTAACCAACCGCTATCACTGACATTACGTTAAAGTCATTGGGTATATTGAACTCTTTCACTATTTTATCTCTATCAAATCCACCCATTTGATGGGCCATTAAGTTCATAGCTGCAGCTTGTAACATAAGTCCATAATTCGCTGCACCAGTGTCGTGATTAGCCCAAAGATTTTCTCCTTTACCAGATTTGCGGAAATTTTTAGCACTGAAAGATATGATTAACACTTGTGCATCTTTTGCCCATTTTTGATTAGATTCATCAAGACAATTTAGCAGCTTTTCCCATGCGCTTTGATTGTTCTGTTTGTTGCATATCACATATCTCCAAGGTTCATCACCAAAACATGAGGGAGTCAGCCTTACAGCTTCCATTAAAATATCCATGTCTTCCTGAGATATTGCTCTTGTAGGATCGTATGAACGTCCGCTGTGTCTTGCTTTCATCAACGATAATAGATCTTGTTTACTTATCATTTTTAATTTAATAGTGCATAAATAATTCATTGTAGCACAATATAAGCAAAATTTAAATTGCAAAACCTCTTATATATATTACATTTTATAAGTTATTTTTATTGGGAAGGTATGTTTATAACACAATCTAGCAGTAGATCAACACTGGCTGAAATATTGTCTTGCGTTTTACTTTTATTCTTGATGGCTCAAATAAGCATACCATTGCAGCCTGTGCCTATCACATTGCAAACTTTAGGAGTAATGCTTATTGGGCTTAAATTTAACCGCAGAACAGCATTCTATTCTGTGCTTACATATCTATCACTTGGTGCAGCAGGATTGCCTGTTCTTGCGAATTTTTCTGGTGGTTATCACATTTTTCTCAGACCAACAGGTGGATATTTAATTGGCTGTTTAGCTGCTGTCATAGTGATGGGCGAAGTAAATGAACTCTTAAGCCTTAAATGTGAATTACTCGCGCGCAATTCTTTTAGTTGTATAGTTGGCACAGCTATGATTTTTATATGTGGTACCAGTTGGCTTGCTGTTTACTTGGGTCTGGAACAAGCAATAATGGTGGGTGTTTTACCATTTATCCTTCCTGGTTTGGTAAAAATTTTTCTACTTGTAGCAGCTTTGCAATATTTGAAAAAATGATAAAATTTCGCCCTCATCATTTTATGTGCACCCTCGCGTTTCGGGGATATGGGTATTCTCAGGGTTTTGTAGAAAATTATAAAAAGATAGCAAGCAAAGTAATTAGTGATCCTAACACTCAAATCGAAGTAGTTGGTAACCTTGATAGTATCTGTAGTGCTTGTCCAAATCAGACTAAACAAGGTGAATGCACCACACAAGCTAAAGTTTTACAGCTAGATAGAAGGCATATGGAAATTTTAGGAATAAAAATTGGCGAGGCTTTAACTTGGAATGAGGCAGTAAAAAAGATTAGAGAGAAAATGTCTTTAAAGAAATTTGATTACGCATGTGAAGGGTGCAACTGGCAGCCATATGGAATATGTAAAGATGCCCTTTTAAATTGTCATTCCTACAAAGGTAGTTGACAAAATGTTAAGATAAATTGAAGCATTTTTGTGGAAATAGACTTCTTGCATCACCTCCCAAACCACAATTGTCATTCAGTAGAAACGAAAAAACTTCCTTGACAAGCCTTGCCAGCCCTCTTATCATGAAACTGAAGCTATTGTATTTGCTTTCGCCAATCTGCAGATTAAAAGGTAAGGATTACTTAATGTATCGGCGTCTTATGTTCAATTTTTTGCAGTATATAGATACTGTATGTCTTTACAAAACTTCATCTACATCTAGATTTTTATCTAAATAAGCTGAACGCGCTTATAAAGCGTTACAAGACATCAAAAAATGCCAATACTCGACAGAGATAGTAAAGGACTAGCTAACTCGGGGATTCTTTGTCTTTTTTTCTGCTTAGTAAATTTCTTAAACATTTGCAGCGTAGGTTAGTTGCAATTAAAAGCGGCTGAATCTCGCTTGTCAAGCGTTTAAAACATAAAAAACGCCAATATTTTAAAGCGGATAATAACCCCAGGGCTTCTTTTGCCTTTTTTTTATTTGGTAAATTTCTTAATGTTTATAGCTAAAAGAGCCCAAGAGAGGTGTCATTCCAGTGCCCCTGTGATGTCATTCCAGTGCTTGACACTGGAATCCAGTTTTCCATATAATCTCATCGAAAACGTTGTAACCACTTTCTATGCTAGTTTGCTTGTAAACAAGCAAACTTTCCTGGATCCCAGTGTCTGGGCACTGGGATGACACCATTCTTTTTCCTGGATTCCAAACTGGGATGACAGCTAGCCTGACAATCGTCATTCCGCTACGTGTTAGCGGGATCTAGAGATACCGCGGCGGTATGACGGTTTGTGGTGGAATGACGATAAGCTCGTCATCCCGCTGCTTGTTAGCGGGATCTAGAGATACCGCGGCGGTATGACGGTTCGTGGCGGTATGACGTCTCGCTTGGGCTAACCCAGTGTTGACGCTTATAGCCTTGTCATTCCAGTCTGGAATCTAGATGCAGCCACTTATTTAAAGTTAAGTTTTCTGGATCCAAGTAGTCAGCTACTTAGATAACAGGAAGAAGGTGCTGGGATGACAGGAGAAGAAGGCTACTTAGATGGCAGGGAGGGGCTACTTGAATGACGGTTCTTATCATCGGTAAACTTAGAGCTATATTAACTATTTGCCTTTTTTCTACTTAAGTTTGGGTTATGCAAGAAGTCTAATAAAGCAAAATATAGAAGACAAAAGATAAGTGCGTTCTAAAAGGCAACACAGCATGTTCGTCCCGCTAATTAATAATATCTTTATTATTGTATGAGATAGGTAATTTAGCATTTATAAATTTGTAATGTGTTGCGCATAGCTCAAAAAAATAAGGTTTACTGGTTACACGCTGCAGCCAATGCCACAACACTAGGATCTATGTTTGTCTGCATGTTAATTTGCATTGTGATTTTATGTAGGTCTTCTGTTACCTATGCTAGTGAAAATTTGGAGATACAGAAGGCCTTTGATAGTGTTGTCAAGCATATAAAAGCTGATAAAAAATATAAAGATCTTGATGTTATTGAGAGAAAAAGTGATAAATTTAATATCAAAATTGCGCAGAATTCTGGCAAGAGTTTTGACATATACTCTACTTTAAAAAAAGCAAAAGATTCTTTTGAGTTAGGAGATAATGAGATAGCTATTTCTCTCCTTAATCAGACTATCGCAAAGTTTCCTTATCATAAAAATGCTTTAATTGGATTGGGGAACATTTATTACGTTAATAAAGAATACAAAAAAGCTGTAGAGATTTACACAAGACTGTTAAAAGAACACCCTAGTAACCCTTACATATTAAAAAATTTTCTGACGATAATCTCACAACATGATCCTGATCTGGCGTTGAGTGAAATGTTAAAATTGTATGATATACATAAAAATTATGCTCCTTTATTAGCAAATTTAGGTCTGATTTATATGAAAAAGGAGGATTATGTAAAAGGTAAGGAGTATATGATAACTGCTATTTCCCTTGATGAAAACAATATTTTTTATACCTATAATTTAGCTGTTATTCTAGATAAACTTTCAGATTTTAAAAATGCTACAATATTCTACTTAAAGTTGTTGAACATGGCTACAACTTCGAAAGATGTGAGTGAAAAAATACCTTTATACAAAGTGACAGCAAGACTAAAATTTATAAAACTCCACAGTATGCACCCAAAGATTTCATAAAAGCTTATAGCTTACCTAAATCTAATTTATCGTATCTGTTCAGGGGAGTGGCTAATGTGCAAATATTGAAGCAAAGTGCGTGACGCACAGCTGTACGAACATTTGTTTGCAAAGGTAATTTGCACAACAAATGCATAACTGTACGAACATTGTGATTTTGGCCCATCAGGAGGGTGTCATCCCAGTGCTTGACACTGGGATCCAGGAATTTTAATTGTAAGTAAGCATACTGAGTTGATAAGTATAAAAGTAGCTAGAAAATAAACATTTTTGATGAGATTATATGGAAAACTGGATTCCAGACTGGAATGACAAGAAGAGGGTACTTGAATAAGAGGCATTGCCCTTCTGGTAGGCCCAAATCACAATGTTCGTACAGTTATGCAACAAATGGTGTCATTCCAGTCTGGAATCCAGATACGATTTCATCATATAAATCTTTCCATTCTTGATTTGTTTTTTCAATTAAGTTTATTTTCCATTTTCTCTGCCAGCTTTTTAGAAGCTTTTCTTTACTAATTGCTAAATTTATGTCTTGAAACTCCTCAGAGTAGACTAATTTACTAACATTGTACTTTGACGTGAAACCGGAAATGGCTTTGCTTTTATGCTCCCAAATTCGTTTAATTAAATTTGATGTTATACCTATATACAGGGTTCCATTTCGTTCACTTGCAAGTATATAGACATAATAACTTTTCATATATAGTAACCTGGATCCCAGTGTCTGGGCACTGGGATGACACCATTTATTGTAAGGACTTACCTCACATTTACCCTATGATTACCTTTTTAGATCACCTTGTCTACCTATTTTGCCACTCTGCTGAACGGATACAATTTATCGCTATTTTTGTTTACAATAATAATATTGAACTATAGAATTACATCTAAAGGGGCAATTAGCTCAGCTGGTAGAGCATCTCGTTTACACCGAGGAGGTCGGCAGTTCAAGTCTGTCATTGCCCATTTGCTTAACTAAATGTTAGTATTATTAATTACTTCGATCAAAGTATAGAAAATGCAGGATAATATAGTACCAATCTCAATAGTAAAAGAGCTGGAAGATTCTTATCTCTCCTACGCAATGAGCGTTATCATAAGCCGGGCTATACCTGACGTGCGAGATGGATTTAAACCTGTTCATAGGCGCATATTATATGCAATGTCGAGAGCTGGATTCGATGCCGGTAAGCCATATAAAAAAGCAGCTCGTATAGTAGGGGATGTAATGGGGAAATATCACCCACATGGTGATGCAGCTATTTACGATTCCTTGGTTAGAATGGCTCAAGATTTCTCTCTTCTTTTACCACTTATTGATGGGCAAGGTAACTTTGGTTCAATAGACGGAGATCCACCAGCTTCAATGCGATACACAGAAGCAAGGCTTCAGAAGGTGTCACACTTTTTACTAAATGATATTGACGAAGATACTGTTAATTTTAGGCCAAACTACGATGGAAATGAAACAGAGCCTGTTGTGCTGCCTGCAGAGTTTCCGAATCTACTGGTAAACGGTGCAAGTGGTGTTGCAGTTGGTATGGCAACCAATATTCCTTCTCATAATCTTGGAGAAATAATAGATGCTTGTATATTATATGTAGATAATCCTGAAGTTACTTTGGATGAGTTACTTGAAGTGATGCCAGGGCCGGATTTCCCAACTGGGGGAACGATTCTTGGAAGGTCTGGAATAAGATCAGCATTTGCAACGGGTCGTGGATCAATTGTTGTGCAAGGCAAGACTCACATGGAAGACCTGCCACAAGATAGGCAAGCAATAGTGATTGATGAAATACCTTACCAGGTAAATAAAGTAAAATTAATTGAGAAGATAGGTGAACTTGTAAAAGAAAAAAGAATTGATGGCATAACAGAAATTAGGGATGAGTCCGATAAGTCTGGTATTAGAGTAGTAATTGACCTCAGAAGAAATGCTGAAGCAAGTTTTATACTTAATCAAATATTGGGACTAACTCCACTAAAAAGTAGTTTTAGTGTTAACACTTTAGTCCTCAACAACAACAAGCCTGCTTTGATGTCATTAAAAGAAATCATAGCTGCTTTTGTTGATTTTAGAAAAGAAGTATTAATCAGGAGAACAGAATTTCGTCTAAGAAAAACGAGAGAAAAAGCTCATATATATATAGGGCTCTACATTGCGGTCCTCAGCATAGATGAAGTGATAAAAATCATCCGCGGTGCAAAAGATCCTGCGGAAGCAAGTAGAGAACTTTTAAATAAAGAATGGAAAACTTCGAATGAAATCAACACTATTATTGAGTTGATTTCAGATAGCGCAAGCTTTTTGAAAGATGGAGTGTATAGATTAACTGAGCTACAAATTAAGGCTATCCTTGATATGAAACTGCAGCGTTTAACAGGCCTTGAAAAAGACAAATTAGAAGCTGAGCTAAGTTCAATGATCAACCTGATAAAAGAATATATCGCTTTTCTTGGCTCAGAAGAGAAGTTGATGAAGGAAATAAAAAACAATTTACAAGAAATAAAGAACAGATTTGCTGTGCCGCGAAAAACTTCAATAGAGGAATCAGATACGGACATTGAAGCTGAAGATCTAATTCCACAAGAGGATATGGTGATAACCGTAACTATGAATGGTTATGTCAAGCGTGTGAAGCTTTCTCACTACAAAACTCAGCATCGTGGTGGAAAAGGAAAGCTAGGACAGGGGTTAAAAGAAGAGGATGTGATCACAAAATTATTTGTTGAAAATACCCACACTAGCCTTTTATTCTTTTCTAATATTGGCCGAGTTTATAGATTAAAGGTTTATAAGTTGCCTCTTGCAGAACCAACTGCACGTGGAAGAGCGCTTGTTAACATATTTCCGCTTAGCGATGGTGAAACTATAACTAATATAATGCCGTTGCCAAGTGAAAATGACGAAAATCAAAACATAGTTTTTGCTACTGCCTATGGAAACATAAGGCGTAACTCTTTAGCGGACTTTCACTATATTCCAAGCAATGGAAAAATAGCAATAAAGCTCGATGAAGGAGACAAATTAATATCGGTTAAAGTATGCAATGAAATTGATCATGTTTTACTTTCAACAACGCTTGGAAAAAGTATCAGATTTGTTGTAAGTGATGTGCGTCAATTTAAGAGTCGCAATTCAGATGGCGTAAGAGGTATCAAACTTGTAAAGAATGACAGCGTGATATCCATGACCATATTAAATGGGATAGGTGTAGCAACAGAAACAAAAGAACTTTACTTAAAAGTTCCACTTGCAAAAAGACTGGGGACTGCAATTAATAACTCCATTGATTCTAAATTGGAAAAGACTTTGAATGATTTAGGAATAGATAACGAATTATTCTTAAAACTTGCAGTGAATGAGGAGTTTATATTAACTATTACCGAAAATGGCTTTGGTAAAAGAACTTCTGCATATGAGTACAGAATAACTAACAGGGGTGGTGTTGGTATCACCAATATTCTTACTACCAACAGAAACGGTAATGTTGTTGCTAGTTTTCCGGTTGAGCAGGGTGATAATATAATGCTTATTACAGATAAAGGAAAGTTAATTCGCATTTCGGTCAATGAGATTAGAATTGCAGGACGCAGCACTCAAGGAGTCACTCTGTTTAAAACAGAGAGTAGAGAAAAAGTGGTGTCAGTAGCGAAAATTGAAGATCCTGATTCCACTGAAGATAGTATTTTTGAAGTTGAAAACTCTATCTCTTCTCAACCGTAGTACAGGTTAAACAAAAAGCGCAAGTTTTTGTTGATTAATACGCAGTATTTAAATTAAAATATATACTTATGGCTAAGTAAAGATCAATGGACAAAAAATTAACTAAAAATAAAAAACCACTGGTAGACAAAGAGGATAAAAAAACACCTCCTGTTAAAGATCTTACTAAAAATAAGGGTAGGAGAGATTTTATAACATTAACTACATGCGCTATGGCGGGTATAGGAGCTGCAAGTGGACTTTGGCCACTGGTTAAGTCTATGAATCCTTCTGCTGAAGTTCTAGCAACTTCCACAGAGGAGGTGAATTTGTCTGGAATTCAGGAAGGACACGGAGTAAAAATAAAGTGGCAAGGTAAACCAGTATTCATTCGTAGACGCACAAAGCAAGAAATTGAGGTTGCAAGAGCTGTGAATGTGAAGAACCTGAGGGATCCTCAGTCAGACGAGCAAAGAGTATGCGAAGGAAAAGATGAATGGTTAATCATGATCGGAATATGTACACATCTTGGGTGTGTACCGGTTGACCATGCTACAAGAGATGGTAATGGTTGGTTCTGTCCTTGCCACGGTTCATATTATGATACATCAGGCCGAGTAATTGGGGGGCCCGCACCAAAAAATATGACTGTACCTGATTATTTTTTTCCCAGTGAGAATGTTGTGGTAATTGGCAAGAAGGCTTAACGGAACTCGTTAAAAAAAACTCACAGGATCAACATCTATTATCACTGCAATACTCGAATTCAAGTTACAATTTTTAATCCAACATTTCAGCTTTTTTTGTATGGATAGACTGTGCTTATTGTGTATTTTTAATAATACCCTATACCGATACTTATTATTTAAAAAATTTATCGCTGCTGGTGATGGGCCAAGAATTTCAAATTCCTTTTTGTCTGCACCTACATTTTCTTCCTGGATACAAGTAGTTGAGCTACTTGGATGACGGAGAAGAGATTTTACTATTTCATTCGCTGCTTTTTGTGTCGCAATCTGATTCTTACCACAAATTATAAGCGCTATTAATCTGCTAAATGGTGGCATTTTGGCTTCACGTCTTGACTTAAGTTCAATTTCATAAAATGAGTCCCTTTTTTGATGCAGCAATGCTTTTATTATTGAACTTTCAGGGTTATTGGTTTGCACTATTACCATTCCTTTTTCATTAAACCTTCCTGATCTGCCTGCAACTTGGTGTAATAATTGATACGTCTTTTCCGCTGCTCTTAAATCAGAATTTTCGAGACTCAAATCTGCATTTATTACTCCAACCAAAGTTAATTTGGGAAAATTGTGCCCCTTAGCAATTATTTGTGTGCCGATTATAATGTTCACCTCTTCTTTCAGTACCAAGTCAATTACGTTACTAACCGATTTCTGATCGCTGCTTATCATCGCAGTTTTTGCGTTTGGTATTAATTTCACCATTTCTTCAAGTAACCTTTCAATTCCTATGCCGTAGAGGGACAATGGCTGTTCACTTTGGCAATTAGAGCATTTTTCTGGAAGTTTCAATTGATAAGAGCAATGATGGCACAAAAGAGCATTTTTTTTCTTGTGATATGTAAGCCAAACAGCACAATTTAAGCAGGAAATTTTATATCCACACTTTTTACAAACTGCCAGTTGTGCATACCCTCTGCGGTTTAGAAAAAGCATAACCTGCTGTTTTTTCTCTATGGTTTGTTTTATGCTTTCAAAAAGCTCATCGGAGATCCATTGCTTGTTGCTTCTCATATCCACTACTTTAATGAGTGGCAATTCTGCACCACCGAATCGCTTAGTTAGCTTTACATGATTGTAATTCCCGCTTTTAACATGATGAATTGTTTCAAGCAGTGGAGTAGCTGATGATAAAATAATCGGAATATTTTCAAATTTGGCTAAGATTATCGCCATATCTCGAGCATTATATATAATTCCCTGTTCTTGTTTAAAAGATGAGTCGTGCTCTTCATCAACGATAATCAATTTTAGGTTTTTATAAGGCAAAAAAAGTGCTGATCGTGCACCAATAATTATCTGCGCATTTCCATTTGCTATATTAAGCCAATTATTCCGGCGAGTTTTTGGAGTGAGTCCTGAGTGCCATTCAACTAAGTTTTTTGATATCTGACCGCGAACACGATTTACCAATTGTGAAGTTAAAACAATTTCAGGTAGGAGGATTAAAACTTGTGCATTACCTTCTCCTGATGTCATTTCAACACGTTCTGGTGTCATACTAGTACGTGGCAAAGACGGTATGCTAAATGTTACAGTGGGTTTTGCCTTGAGTACAAAGGTGTCATTCCAGTGCTTGACACTGGAATCCAGGAATTTTGATTGTAAATTAGGTATTGGTCTTAAGTTAAAATAAACATTTGTAATGAGGTTATATGAAAAACTGGATCCCAGTGTCAGGCTACTCGGATGACACCCTCTTGGTGGACCTAAATCACAATGTTCGTACAGTTGTGTCTCTGGGCACTGGGATGGTAAAGTTTGAGCAGCATTTGGAACGGCAGTGTAATTCTTAATCAATTGTGCAATCACAGAGAGATAAACTTCCGTTTTTCCAGATCCTGTCTCGCCGTCAAGCAAAGTCACTGAATACTTATTTAGATTACTTATTATTCTACTACTTGCTTCTTGCTGTTCAGGGCTCAATTGGCAACTTATTTCACTTATTTCCTGCTTCTGCTTAGCACAAACTAATTTATCTATGTGATTTACTTTTAACACTCCTCCCATTATCACTTTGGCAAGCATACCAATAGGTATTAAGTTATACTGCGCAACCCACTCTGCAAATGCGATCAATTTTGGTCTAATATTTGGTAAATCGATTTTTTGCTCAATAAATTTTAATTCTCGGTTACTTTTATCACTGTATTTCCAAACTATTCCGATTAAGCGTTTTTTGCCGAATGGCACCACTACGTAATCTCCAAGTAAAATCTCAGTATTTTCCTCAATTGCATATGAAAATAACTGATCAATTGGAAGTGGTAGTAATACGTCAACTGTTCTTGCCATAGTGATTGAGTTTAGCATTGTTTTAAGGATTTGTTTGCTTGATTTTTGTGGGTTAAACTGGTATTATGTAAGTTTATTTGGCTAGGATGGTGAATATGCAAGAGGCTCATATACAGAAACTAATAGAATTTTCTGAACTTCATAAGAACTTTATGCAGAACAGAAGACCAAGCGAGTCGGGAAAACAATTATTTGAGATAAGTGAGGAATTTAAAAGGGAACACCCTGAAATTAGATTGAATGTACGCAGTAATGTGATTGATAAGAGAACTTTTGCTTCACACGGTACCAATGCTTGGGCACTTTTTTCAGCATTTACTTTTACAAATGGCCAATTACTACCAAAAAATGAAATGAAAGTAAGGGGAATACCTGTTGTTGCAGGTGAGTTAATATTTGAGAAAGTGAGAAACAAGGCTAACGGACATTACCTCTACCCAAATACGGTGAGTCAAAATAGTGTGTCAACAGTTGGGCTTAATAATGAAAGTTCGCATTTGCTTGCCGCACTTAATTATGCAGATAAGGCAATACAACACCATAGGGATGGTTATGATAACTTTAGGGAGAGATACCTAAAAAAATATCAGAAAAGTAGTGTAGATAAAAGCATTGTAGAAAAAGCAACAGCACTTTTAAATGACAAGAACATGCAAGAAGCATATGAAAGATTATCTACTATTCGAGTGGTTGTTTTAGGCAATAGAATTGGAGGATCGGTGATAGATTCTAGTATAGATAATGAATACGGATGTGAAAGATTTAACATTAGAGTTATTATAGTGGATGAAGAAGACAAAGAGTATATCAGAAATTTGATTAATAAAATCAATCCAAAAATAGCTGAAGGTATAATGTATCTAGATACCGAAGAGGTTGGAGAGCTTGAGGATAAGCGTATTAATAAAGCACCTAATAAGCGCTTTGGCCGAGAGATCTTTCTAGGTGGAAAGCATATTTTTCTTCCAATTGCTTTTAAAGATAGTTTTGTGGACGATTTTGCAGAAACATTCAAAGATAAATTAACTTTTAGTTTTTCTGATCAGTTTAATGTGTGCAAAATAGAAAAGAAAAAGCTAGTAAAAAGAACGATAAAAGGTAGACCCGAAATATCTAATGCCACTATAACTTACTATCAAAATCCAGATCTAACTTCAGAAACAATAATTGATGATGTAGATTACAGTGTAGTGTTTACCGAATCATTTCAATCAAAAGTGGGTAGCAATGTGGCTATTAACTGTGATAATGAGCAAATTTTAGAACAACCGACTGCAAGCAATGTCACTACACAACCATTTACCCCAACTTCTGCACAACAGAAGCAACCAGTAAATGGTGGCCTACAAACGGTTACAGGCAGTGCAGCTCCATTGCAACAAACACCTGTCAGTAATGGAACTAACAATAATTTTCAGCAGAAAAAGCAAATTAATCAGCCACCTATAGTAGGCAACCCAAAACGTAATTCTCCACAAAAACAGCCTTTAGGAATTTCTGCAAGAGGATGGACAATAGGTTTAGCATTATTATTTAGTGCTGTAGGAGCTACATTAGTTGCAATAGGAATTATACCTGAGATTATTGCTATTGGAGTAATTGCAACTGCTGTATTATCAGGAATTGTAGGTGCTGCAGTGGGTGGTGCAGTAGGATACCTTACGGACATAGCAGTAAACAAATGTTGTAATAGTGAAGCTGTTATGAAAGCTGCGTAACTAACAACTAATGTCGTTCGAATAGCCAATCTAAACATGTTTTTTCTGGGTTCTAGTATTGTGTGCACAACTGCATGAACATTGCGATTTGAGAGCAACTTTCACTAGGAAGGGTGTCATAGGCACTGGCATCCAGGTTGTGAGCAAGCAAACTGATTTGGTGAGCGTAAAAAGTAGCTAATCTGTACTAAATAAATGTCTTTGATGAGGTTGCATAGAAAGCTGGATTCCAGCGTCACGCGCTGGAATGACACCATTTGCTGTGTGAATTACCTTAACAAAAGCAAATGTTCATACAGTTGTACATTATGCACTGAAATGACAGATTGCAATTACCTTACCTAGGTGCACAAAAAAATCTTAACATTTAACACATTTTTCATAGTACAGACCGTATGATTGATAAATATTAAAATAATTAATACAATATTTGGAGCTACCAATGGTCAACGATAAGATTACTTTGAACTTTGAGATAGAAAAAGGCGAACCTATAGATCGATACTACTTTTCTGCACGTATAAAGCTTACAGATGAAAGCAAAAATCTTTTGCGTGAGAAACTTGGCAGTACAATTCAATTCGATAATCTAGATGATCACTTCAATCTTAACCATGAGAATTTTTATATCTACTACAATAAATATAGTGAGCACAATGGTAGAAGCGAGCTATACGTTAGGGATGATAACGGTAGATATTTAACTTCCAATCTTCCACTTAATCACTATGGATTCTCAATGGAACTATCATCTGATGGGGCGTCAATAGCAGATCATGGTTTTTATCCTCTGTATGCAATCTATAACCCAAATCACTATGATAAAGCAAAGGAAAAAGTATTTGATGATCACGGTGAATTGTCACCAATTGCATCAAATGTGTTAGATAATTTTTTAAGCAACACAAATAGCTTAACCACACAAGAGATGTTTTTACAGTTGCAAAATAAAGCTACTGAAAAAGAGGAGAAATTGATAAGAGAGAAAAGACAAGCAGAGGAAGAATTAGATCAAAAGAATGAGGAATTAAAGGAGTTCATAGAAAAAGGTGAAATTACCTTGTTTAAAGTGGTAAAAGGTAATGACGTAGGTAACGGGCGTTCAGCAGTAGTTTTACAGTTTACTGCAGAAGGTAAGGGGACAAATGAAATTACCCTTGATTCCGAAAAATTCTATATAGCAGATTATGAAGATAGTGAATTCTTGCATTGTGTTAGTTCTGATTATGACATGCTACTTGATTATGAAAATTTATTCTTTGTGCTCAATAAAAGCTTCTACTCAGACTTTGAAAGTGGGTTTTATTCAGCAGACAGCACTGATCCCTATAATTACGCTAAATATTCAAAAGAACCATATTTGAGTGGTGATCAGCTATCTGAAAAATTATCTAATGAGTTGGAGGAAGATAGTAATCAGATAGGTACTGAATTTACAATTGATGATGAACAAATAGACGAAGAAGTTGTGGTAGGAAATGAAATTAAATCTAGGAAGAAAAGGGTAGTTGATGAGGATAGTAAGAAAAACGTTATAGAAGATGTAAATAAGGCAGATGAAAACGGTGCAACACTTTTGCACTCTGCTGCTTCATTGGGAGATTTAAGTAAGATAGTAACGCTTATAGAACACAATGCGTATATTGATGCAAGAGACCATAACGGACAAACGCCACTACATTATGCTATTCAGTCAGGAAATACGGAAGTAGCAAAATACCTTATTGATAATGGTGCGAACCTTAATATTCAGGACAATTATTATCAGAAAACTAATACTCAATATGTTTATTACAAAACACCTTTACACTATGCTGTTGAATCTGGAGATACAGAGATAGCTAAATACTTAGTAGATCATGGTGCAAATCCTAATATTCAGGATGCTTATTCCAGAACGCCACTACAAAGTGCTATTTATTCAGATAATACAGAAATAGTGGAATATCTGTTAGATCATAATGCAGATCCTAATAGTAAAGGTTATACTCCTCTATTGTTTACTGCTGTTAAGCTAGGACATACAGAAATAGTTAAGAATTTAGTTGAACATGGTGCAGATCTTAATGTCAAAAACACCTCTGCTCAAACACTACTACATTATGCTATTGAACTAAAACATACAGAGATAGCTAAATACTTAATAGATCACAATGTAGACATTAATACTCGTGATATTAGCTCTGGCAAACCTCCACTACATTTTGCCATGAGCATAAAAAATACAGAGGTAGCAAATTACCTAATAGAGCATGGTGCAGATGTTAATGTTAAAGATAGTTACGGTTTAGCACCTTTACACTTTGCTGTTAATTTAGGAAATCAAGAGATATTAGAATATTTAATAAAGAATAATGCAAATATTGATGTTCGAGATAGTGAAGGCTGGACACCACTTATTCATGCAGTAAGGCATGGGCAATTGGACAAAGTAAAGTACCTGATAAAGAATGGAGCTGATGTTGATATTCATGGTAATGAAGGATGGACGCTATTTGAGCATGCTGAACAATGGATAGATGATAGAAGAATATTAAAGGATGTAATCAATAGTGATAGAAAATATGCAGATGCTGCAAGTTGGGAAAAGACTGGAAAAGATATGCTTGATTACCTTAAGGGAGTCACAAAAAATACTATACAGGAAGAAGAATCTAACTATATAGATCAAATGCAAGCGGATGATAGCAGCAGTTATGTTGAAGATCAACCAGCTTCGCAAAGCAATCGTGACGGTTATGCTGACATGGAAAAAGCCCTGCAGGAGAAATTGCATGGAGATGAAATACGCAAGCAAAGTAATGAGAAAGCTCAAAAAGATATGGAAACAAGAAAAGTCACTGTGGAAACTGAAAGTAGCAATAATAAAATTGAAAAACAAGCAAAACCAATAGAAGACGAACAAGAAACTGTTATGGCAAGTGTGATAGAAAATATGGATAAAAATTCTGATATTGAAGCAGAAATTTCTAACAGTGTTGCAAATTCACAATATCCCTTAAAAATAAGGACAGGAAGTCCTCTTGAAGTGGGAAAGTATAAGGTGGAGCTGCAAGTGATATATGATGATATAAAGAATTTTTATGATACCGTACGTGGCAAGTACCATGACGGCAGTGGATATAACCGTGAGCAAGTAATGGTTGTTGCTAATGATCACCTATTTATCAAGGGTCAGGATTTTGGAACTCTACATGATTTCAATGAGATGTTCTATAAAAGTGATGAATTGATTTGATCAATATTAGCGCAATAAATTAATTTTAGTGAGATTTTTATTAAAATATTAATTGTCCAATGGTGTAAATTATTGTAATATTAGCTAATATAGTTAATATTTTAAAAAAATTAATATGCCAAGATACGTTAAGAAATATATTAATAGTATTACTGAGTCTAATATATTAAAAGTTTATACTTCCGAAGATAACTCTCAAATTAAAGTATTTTTCAAAATTGCAAATGAAGAAATTGATAGAATTTTTTCAGGGCAAGAAGTAGTGAAATTTTTAAATCAAACTACCAATATAAGAGATCATGAAAACAAATCTGCCATTAGTAAAAATGTGGAACAAGGCATCATTAGAGATGTAGAAGGTATACATAGAGAGAATGGTAGATATGTATATAAATCGGATTTATTAGCTGAAGAACAGTACAGAGAGCTATTTGATAGCAGGCAAGCTATAAAATTTAATTTGAATGACTTTATGTCAGATAGCATATCAAAAATTGTACACTTAAGAAGTAGATTTGAAGGAATTTTGGGTTTTGATCCCGAAGAAGGCCTATGTCAGCCATTAATTTATTTTATTACTCTTTTAGGATTAAAGAGTAGGGAAGACTTTGCTAAACTTCTCAAGTCTGGTGATGTTGTGTCTGAACAAGATTTTATAGCTTATGTTGATGGAAGAAAAGAACAAACGACCGGATTATTAGCAACGCAGATCTTGCTACAATTCTTACCTATTCTTCATATTCAGAGCATTGAGAGACGTGAGGGAGATCAATTTTATGACAAGACAATATATGAACAAGAGTGTAATGATTTATCGTCAACAGAAGTATGGATCCATATTAATCAAGAAAAAGTTAAGTGTGCTTTGGATAATGTAGAGATAGAATGCTGCTTAGAATTTAATTTCTCCTGTTATACTTGTAATGAAGGAGATAGTGATGATGATGACGAGAATATTGCACATTCTATGTTGGTATATAAAGCAGAGAATGGTAAATACATATTTTTTGACCCTAATAGAGGAGCAGTTGGCTTTTGTCCTAATACAGGAGTTGCTAATTTTACATCAGAGGAGGTTTGTAGGGCAGTGGAACTGGCTGTAAATTTTTATTCATATAATATGTATATTGAAAATTCTCCAGATTATTGTGAAATTTACGTTACGCTTAGAAACGCAACATTAATGTTAAGGAAAGCTGAGGAACTTTATGAAACAAGAGAGAGAACAAATTCAAAAATAGTTGATATATCAGCTGATAACAATACTGGTAAATTGTTGCTTACACCTATAAATCTATAGAGATATACAATTGCCATAAAGATTTATGTATATGCCTTTATCTTTAAGATCGTTTATCAAGTATAGACATCAGCTCGTCCCATTCTCTTTTACCAATATTACTTTCTTCTCTAGTAACGGTTTCCCCTTTAATTAATTTACGAATTATGTCTAAACCAGTTCTTGAAATACAGGCTGATTCTAGGCAATATTCAACAAAGGCATTGTAGGCCAATGGGACCCATTTTTTTATTATATCCAACATAACTTCTGCATAAACTCTGATTTCATATTGGGCGTGCTTATCAGCTCTAAGCTTCAAAAAATGAAAAAGGTTATGTAGATCTATTTTCCAATAAAATTGCGTGTAGTAATTAAGCGTTAGGTTAGTTCGGGCAATTTCTCTTGCAAGCCCCTGCTCAATAAATTTTTCATAATGAAAATATACTAAATTAGAGTCATTTGTTAGAGAATCTATTATTTCCTTTGAGGTATCTGGATCAAAAGCTTCCCCACTACCTTGTTTATTATTGTCAGATTGTTTTGCAACTTGTTCTGGTTTAGGTGTATAAAATTCATTATCAAGTATTGAATACCTTGCTGAATATTCATTCACATTTGCAGTTCTATGCCTTATCCATTGCCTTGCAACAAAAATTGGAAGTTTCACGTGAAACTTAATTTCACACATTTCAAATGGAGTTGTATGATGATGTCTCATTAAATACTTTATAAGTGCTTCATCCTGACTTATCTGTTTTGTTCCCTTGCCATAAGAAACACGAGCAGCTTGAACTATGCTACTGTCAGAGCCCATATAATCCACTACTCGAATAAATCCATGGTCTAATACCTTATGTTCTTCATATAAGATTCCATCTATTTCTTTTACTGTAGTTCGTTTGGTTGCTTCATTCATAAAATATCCTCAAGATGAAATGGAGATATCAGCTCCACATGAATTGAGTTTTTCATGCATTGCTTCATATCCTCTCCATAAATGATGTGAATTGTTTATTATAGTTTCTCCACCGGCTACCAAAGAAGCAAGCACCAAAGCTGCTGTTGATCTTAAGTCAGTAGCATATAGATTAGCTCCAGATAAGCTTTTTATTCCACTTATAGTAGCTTTGCTTTTCTCGATGCTGATATTAGCACCTAACTTTCTCAATTCATCTGCATGTGCAAATCTGTTTTCAAAAACGTTCTCTTCAATTACTGATATCCCATCAGCGATGCACATTGCAGACATCAGTTGTGGTTGCATATCACTGGGAAAGTTGGGGTATGGATCTGTTGCAATGTTAGCAGACCTAATAGAGCAATTTTTTCTGGAAATCATAACCCCCTCATTACATAGTTCAACATTAGCCCCTATAGCTTTCAATTCATTCACAATACATCTTATATCAGATAGACTTATTCCTTCTAACTCCAATTTACCACCGGTTATTATAGCAGCTAGTGCATAGGTGCCTGCTTCTATGCGATCTGGTATTATTTTATGAATACATCCATTTAATGCTTCAACTCCTGTTATTGTGATCCTTGTATCACTAATCTCAATATTAGCACCCATTTTCTTTAGGAACTCTATTAAATCAAGAACTTCCGGCTCCGTTGCAGCATTGTTTATTATTGTCACTCCTTCTGCAAGTGTTGCTGCCATTATTATGTTTTCTGTTGCGCCAACACTTATTTTCTCAAATGTGATTTCTTTTCCTTGTAGCTTTCCTTTCACTGTTGCAATTATATTACAGCCTTCAACTTTAATTTTAGCTCCCATTTCTTCTAATGCTTTGATATGCATATCAACGGGACGCTTTCCGATATTGCATCCACCAGGAAAGACTGTTGTGATTTTACCAAATCTACTGAGAATTGGACCTAGCATTAAAAAAGATGCTCGCAGCTTACTTGCAGTTTCATGTGACATTACGTGATGGTTGATATTACCGCAGTCAATTTCCAAAGTATGATTTGCTTTATAATCTTTATTACATGTAAAGTTCACTTTCGCTCCAAGACTCTCAAGCAGCTTAGACATTAGATGCACATCAATTAAATCAGGTACATTATGCAAAATCACCGAGAAGGTACTCAATAGACTTGCTGCCATTATCGGTAAAATAGCATTCTTTGAACCATTAATCTTGATTTTTCCGACCAGGGATTTGTAGTTATTTCTTATTAATATCTTGTGCATTTAATTAGATATAAAGTATATATTCATTAATTTATTGAAGTCTTACTAAGTATAATAGATTGACCGTAAAAGGCAAAAATTTGCTTTTTCTCCCTCCGTCATCCAAGTAGCGTGACACCATTGTTTTCTTTCTTAGCCAATTATTGATACCTTACGTTTATTTTATCCTTAAGAGGTTTAATTATAATTTTTTCCAAAGATGAGCGATGCATTAGTGCCACCAAAACCAAACGAATTAGAAAGTGCATATTGAATTTTATGCTCTTGAGCTTTAAGTGGTACAAAATTTAAATCACATCCTTCTGAAGGTTTATGTAAATTTAAGGTTGGCGGAATAATTCCATTATTTAACGCAAGAATACTAAATATTGCTTCAACGCTCCCTGCAGCACCAAGTAAATGTCCTATAGAAGATTTAGTTGAAGAAACAGGTATTTTATAAACGTAGTCACCGAATAACTGTTTCATTGCTATTACTTCAATTTTATCTCCAAGTGGTGTTGAAGTTCCATGTGCATTAATATACCCTACTTGATTGGGATTAATTTGTGCGCTCTTTAAAGCAAGCTGCATTGCCTTAAATGCGCCTCTTCCTTCTGGATGTGGTGCTGTAATGTGGTGTGCATCCCCTGTCAGTCCGTACCCAACCAGTTCAGCATGTATTTTTGCCCCCCTTTTTTTTGCATGTTCGTATTCCTCCAGCACCAATATACCTGCTCCTTCACCCATAACAAAACCATCGCGTTCTGCATCCCATGGTCTTGAAGCTTCTTTGGGTTTATCATTGAATTTAGTTGATAACGCTTTCATAGATGCAAAACCTGCAATTCCAACTCTACACAGTGCACTTTCTGCTCCACCTGCAATCATAACATCCGCTTCACCAAGTTTTATAGTTCTTGCTGAGTTTATGATTGCATGCGCACCTGTTGCACATGCGGTTACTGCTGAATCGTTTGGACCTGTAAATTCGTATTTAATAGAAATATGGCCAGATATCAAATTTATTAGACTTGCAGGGACAAAAAATGGACTGACACGTCTGGGCCCTTTTTCCTGCATGGTAATAACATTTTCCTGAATTGACGGAAGACCACCTATACCAGAGCCAATAGTTACGCCAACACGTTCCCTATCTACTTTTGAATCTTCTAAAGATGAATCTTCCACAGCTTGAATCGCTGCTGCAATGCCGTAATGAATAAAACGATCCGTTCTTTTTAGATCTTTTTCAAAAATATAACCTACAGGATTAAAGTAATTCTCAATGTTATCGGATTGCACAGGCACCTGCCCTGCAACCTTGCAAGCAAGATCAGAAGAGTCAAATCTATCTGTATTGATTGCTTTTATGCCAGACTCGCCTTTTATCAGCCTTGACCAAGTGTTGTCAACATCTGCCGCTAGTGGAGTGATTAAACCAACACCAGTGACTACTACTCTTCTGCTCATTTAACACTAACTATTAGCCTTTTTTACTATTAATGTACTCAACTATTTGCTCCATAGTTTCCATTTTTTGTGCGTCTTCATCTGGGATTTCTATCCCGAACTCTTCTTCTGCCGCCATGATGATTTCAACTGCATCTAAACTGTCTGCACCATGCTCCGAAAGCTTTGAAGAGCTGTTGAATTTCTCTACATCCTTACTAATGTGCTCTAGTATAATCTTTTTCACTTTCTCTTCTATGTCTTCTCTAGTGCTCTTTGCTAGTTCGCTATTCACATTTCTTACCAAAAAAATAACCTATTCTTTGATGTTATAAAAAATTTTTATGTTTGCAATATCTTTTATAACTGATAAACTACAGTAAAGTTTTCTACTGCCCTAGCTGGCTAGCGTTACGTGCTAAACAATTAACAATTCAAAAATGCTAGACGAAACAACAAAAAATTTGCTTATTGTAGAAGTAAATAAACTTTTACCAGAAAATAGCGAGAATAAGCTTATATCAGCTATGCGTTATATACTCCTTGCTCCTGCAAAACATATACGCTCCTTTTTAGTCGTAGCTTCATCGCGAGTGTTTAACGCGGAAGCTAAAAAAGTAATATCAGTTGCTGCAGCAATTGAATTTGTTCATGCTTATTCTCTAATTCACGATGATTTACCGTGCATGGACAACAGTGATACTCGCAGAAGCCAGCTAAGCTGCCATAAAAAATTTGATGAAGCAACAGCAGTGCTTGCCGGAGATGCACTACTTACTCTGGCTTTTGAGGTATTATCTTCGTTAAATGAGAAACGCTGTGAGATCATAAAAGTGCTCTCTCAAGCAATAGGAATTAGGGGAATGGTGGGAGGACAGGCTTTAGATATTAACAGTGAGCATATAGATTTTAGACCCCAACCCTCTGTCATTCAAGTAGCGGACACTGGGATCCAGAAGGCTTTGCCTACAAGCATTTCGTGCAAAAAGCCATGCGATGGTGGAGCTGAACATGAAATGGATTCCAGTGTCAGCTACTTGCATGACACCCTTTCTACCTTAAAACCACAACATTCGTACAGCTGTATGCATAACGCTGGAATGACGTCGGGCCAAGCTGATAAAATAAAAGAAATTCATTTGATGAAAACCGCAAAATTATTTGCAGCTTCATGCGAAATAGGCGCTATAATAGGGAATGCTACAGACAAGCAACGTAAAGCGTTATATAACTACGGGATAAACCTAGGGCTTATCTTTCAAGCTAAGGATGATATTGAAGACTACGAACAAGATAAAACAAATAATCTAATGTCTGTGCTTGGTAAAAGTGAAGTAGAGGACTATATAGACGGCCTCTTTAAACAAGGCTTGGATAATTTGAGTGCGCTTTCAGGGGATACTAATTATTTATATGATTTATTGAATCAAGTAAAGAAAGATGGTTAGAAAAATTATATTACAAATGCTTATTTCCGTAGTAATGATTCTCACTTTAACTTCTGCTTTTGTGTTTACTATTGTCTATATAAACAAAGGTAAACCGGAAAAAAAGGACAAGCTTTATGAGATAAATGCCACGCATGGTGGTTTGATACAGACGATAGCACATTACCTAGTGAAGCCAATACTTGAATCAGCACTTGACCGCTATATTGAAAAGCATGGGCTAACAGAATATTTAGAAGAAATAACGCAGCAAAAGGAAGAAGATTCAATAAATTTTTATGAAATTACTGAAGGTAATGGCAGTAAGGCTTTCTGTGGCCTGGAAGTCCTACTGCAAATATATAAAATTTCTAATAATAACTTAGCAACACTCCCTAGCAAAGTTTCTGATGTTACTTTGAAAATAGGTCAAGATGACCTAAAAGAAGTGGGTTTAGGGGTGATAGGTATGAAAGAAGGCGGAGAGCGTGTAGTTACTATTGCTAATGATAACAAAATGAATTTTAATTCTTATTACGTCAAACTGATCGAAGTAAAGGATAAATATCCCGACTCAGTAAATAATCTGATGGTTTTTAATGACTTAATTAACAAGACTGGAAAACAAGTAAGGTGCGGTGATGAGATATCGGTTAAATATAGCGTAAAGGAGCATAATGGAGAATATATAGTCAAAGATCAAACAGTGCAATTCAAAGTTGGTAACAAAGAAATACCACTTGCTATAGAGTTTGGTGTTGTGGGAATGAGAGCTGGTAATAAAAGAACTATTCTTTCTCCGCCTGACCTTTTGACTATTACTGACGATATGTTAATAAAAGACATAGATTATGATGAAGAAAATATCTCAATAATTGACTTAAGATTAGATGTTAAGCAAGAGGTCGCAACACACCATTCTACTGTTGAAAAACAGCCTAAAGAATATAGCTGATTTTAGGTCTACTGGCTGATCTTCTGAACACTCTCTAACTGCTTAAAATAGGCTTCTCGTTTTTCCTAAAGTATGAACTTAGATAAATCAAGCTGCTTCGAAATCGACTCAAGTTTATCTTTTGCATACTTGCTGTCTATAATGAATTTTTCGCTATTTTTCTCAGAAGCAATGAAACTTATTTCGTCTAAAAGCTTCTCCATGACAGTGTGAAGCCTTCTTGCGCCTATATTTTCCACTTGCCTATTAACTGTAAACGCTATTTCAGCTATGGTTTTTATACCATCATCAGTGAACTCAAGCGTCACATTTTCTGTTTTCATTAAAGCTATGTACTGCTTTAACAAACTAGATTCTGGTTCCTTTAATATTCTTATTAAATCCTCTTGAGTAAGTGCCTTAAGTTCTACCCTGATCGGTAATCTGCCCTGCAATTCCGGTAAGAGGTCAGATGGTTTAGACTGATGAAAAGCACCAGATGCAATAAATAATATATAGTCTGTTTTTACATGGCCATACTTAGTTGTAACAGTTGTTCCTTCAAGTAGTGGTAACAGATCGCGTTGCACTCCTTCTCTGTTTACTTCACCTTTTATTTCTGTACGCGCTGCAATTTTGTCTATTTCATCCAAAAATACTATACCATCGTTACTAACAAGATCAATGGCTTCTTTGATTATCTTATCTTCATCCATTAGCTTTTCACTTTCTTCATTAATTAATATTTCACGCGCTTCTTTTACCTTCACCGTAATAGTTTTTGTTTTTTTGCTCCCGTTAAACATCTTGCCCATTATTTCTGTTACATTCATCACACCAACTTGCCCACCTGGCATGCCTGGTATATCGAAAGTAGGCAACATACTCTTGCTCTCTCTGACGTTAATGGAAACTTCTCCGTTCTCAAACTCTTTATTTCTTAATCTTTCTCTAAAGATTCTTTTACTCTCTCCGGTTGCATCTTCGCCTACCATAGAGTTTACTATTATTTTCTCAGCTAAATCTAAAGCCTTTTCAGCTAAGGCTTTACAGGCTTTCTCTTTAACTAAAACTATTGCTGCATCAACTAAATCGCGTATTATCGAATCAACGTCACGTCCAACGTACCCTATTTCAGTAAACTTCGTTGCCTCAATTTTTATGAATGGTGCACCGGCAAGTTTTGCTAAGCGACGAGCTATTTCAGTTTTACCAACCCCTGTATGACCGATCATCAATATATTCTTAGGTATGATTTCATCACGCAATGGAAATGGAACCTGATTGCGACGCCAACGATTTCTGAGCGCAATAGCAACAGCACGCTTTGCATCATCCTGTCCGATTATGAATCTGTCCAATTCTTTAACTATCTTCTGTGGTGGCAGGTCATCTAACAAAACTTGAGTACTGTCATTAACTTGAACATCGCTGTCATTTGAATCAAAACCACTCTTAGTATCTTTATAGAGGCCATCTTTTTCATCGTAGGTGTCACTACTACAAGACCGCCCTTCTGAAAGGGTTATAGGCTGATTGGAAAAATTAGTGCACAAAGTTTCTTGTTCAGAAGACATATCACTCCTCTATTTTTTCAATAATTACATTATGATTTGTATAAACACATATATCAGCAGCTATCTTCATAGCCTTTTTCGCAATTTCCTCTATTGATATTCCTTTAATGTCAATTAAAGCTCTTGCTGCAGATAGAGCAAAATTTCCCCCAGAGCCAATAGCTGCGATTCCATCTTCAGGTTCAAGAACATCACCTGTTCCCGTAATTACTAATGAAATAGATTTATCTGCAACGATCATCATAGCTTCTAATTTTCTCAGATATTTATCCATTCTCCAGTCTTTTGCAAGTTCAACACATGCTCTCATTAATTGCCCTGGGTGCTTGTCAAGTTTAGATTCTAGTCTTTCAAAGAGAGTAAATGCATCAGCTGTTGCTCCAGCAAACCCAGCAATTACAGAATCACCAGAGAGACGCCTAACTTTTTTTGCTCCGGATTTTATAACAGTGTGGCACATTGAAACCTGTCCATCACCTATTACTACTACGCTTTTATCTTTTCTAATTGACAGTATAGTAGTTCCATACATTTTATTGTTATCGTGTTGAATCATTTTTCTATCACTTTAAATAAGAATCTCATTATACTTTAATCTTTAGTCAAATTTGCTAAATATGTTTAATTATAGCTTATAATATAATACCTTCCTTATAACATTTAAAGTGCAGATGCAAAACATAATTCACCCAGATTTGGAAAAAAGTATAAATAATTGGTTCGAAGCAAAACTTAACGGCCTTACATTACCATTTTATAGCTCTATAGATCTTAGAAACTCTGGTTACAAAATTGCCCCAGTGGACGCTAATTTATTTCCTGCGGGGTTCAATAACTTAAGTGAAGAATCAAGAACGATGGCAGCAAGATTGATAGAAAGCTACTTTAAAAGGCATCAATACAAAAAGGTTCTTATAATACCGGAAAATTATACACGCAATAAAATGTATATAGAAAACGTATTTGTTATAGAGAAAGTACTGCAACTCGCAGGTTTTGAGACTAGAATTGGCCTTTTACATAGTGAAGTATACAATTTAATAGAACAGTATGAAACTGTTGTGAAAGAAAACTCTCTGCTGAAGACAACTTCAGGATTTGTGCCTGATGTTATTATACTGAACCGTGATATGACGAGCCACATTCCAGACACGCTAAAAGACGTAAAGCAAGATATAGTACCAAGCCCACTATACGGTTGGCATAGAAGGCAGAAATTTAAGTATTTTGAAATCTATCAAGAATTAGCGTCCGAGTTTTGTAGCGAATTTAAAATGGACCCATGGCTAATTTCTGTGCTTACAGAGAGCTGTGATGGAGTTGATTTTGATGATGATTCATCACTAAAAACAGTAGCGGCTAAAGTTGACCAAATATTGTCTCTAGTGCAAAAGAAATATGAGGAATATGAAATAAAAACACAACCTTACGTTTTTATCAAAGCAAGCAATGGCACATATGGGATGGGTATTATAACAGCAACAAGTGGTGAAGAAATATTAAACCTCAATAAAAAAAAGCGTCATAAAATGAAAAAGATAAAAGAAGGAATAGCAATCAATAGCGTTATTATACAAGAAGGTGTACCAACCATTGACGTATTTAAAAGCAGTTCTGCAGAACCGCTAATATACTATATAGGAGATACTCCAACATGTTACTTATACTGATGTAATAGCAGGAAAGATGTATATTCCAGCTTAAACTCCATTGATTGCGAATTTCATGACGTTAGCAAAATAGTGGAAGAAAAACCTCTAGCACTTTGGAACATAGTTAGTAAATTAGCAGTGCTAGCATTGGCAGTAGAAATAAAATCTTTTCACCTCTAACCCTTACATTCCCACAGCGTTGCCATCGGGCAGATCATTACCATCATTACCGGGCTGAATATGGTTATGGCCAGCATTATTAAGTTCAGTAGAAGGGTCATCGTTGATAGGTTGGCTAAATAGTTTGTCAAGCTGAAGTACTAGGAATACTGCGCTATATATTATGCTAACTGTTACGCTTAAGTTGAAATTATAGATTATACCATTACCTAAGTTTATTGGTATGGTTGCAGTCTCCATTCTTTTTAATATGAAGTTTAACAAACCTAATGACAAAGTTAATGTGCTGATAATAAGGCCCTTCTTACACTCAGCAGATTTTTCAGGATCCTTATTATCTAGGTATTTTCTCCATGAATAATAGTAACTTATAGGTTCCGAAATAAACAGAAATAGGATCGTTGATGTTAAGTGAATGTGACTTATTACGTCTGCATTACCCCTAGTAAAAAAATGGATGACTTTCAACATCATCAATGCTTCTATGATGCTGCTTGCAAGACTAGCCGATTTACCCACAACTTTTGCCAGCTCTTTTTTACTCTCAGGGTTTCTGTAATCCTTAATTAGATCCTGTAGAGTAAATGCAGAATGGGCAATATATAGAATAGATGTCGGAAACTTCATTAGTCGAGCAACATCCCGTATAAGAAAGATATTGGATCTATTATTGTCAATGAACTCGCAGCAAAATTGCAGTGAAATCTTACACAATAGGGCTGTTAAACCTGTTGTGATGCAGATTACCTTCCTGAAATCATGATTATAAGCATCATGTACCCTTTGTGTGAACGTGCTCGATTTCTTTTTTAGCTTGCTTGGCATAAAATAGTTAATAAAACAATAACTTTCTTTTATTCTATCACATAAAAGCCTTAAAGAAAAGTCCTATAAATCAGGACTTTAAGGGTGATTTATGCACAAATCAGCCAAGCATTTAATAAACAAGGGATCGATACTGAGAGTTGGCACGCGAAAGTAATATCCATCCTTGATAATTGCTTTATATTCTACATCAAGTTCCACAAGTGTTTCTGAATGCTCAGAAACAAAAGATATAGGTGATAAAACTACAGGTACACCATCAGCTTTTGCACGTGATAGCTCACTTTCAGTGCTTGGCTCTAGCCATTTTACAGGACCAATCTTACTCTGATAACATATTGACCAATCTAAGTTATTGATAGCTAACTTTTCTACTATTAACTCTACGCTTCTTTCTACCTGTGAAGCGTAAGGGTCGCCTTTTTTAATAATACTAAGAGGTAAGCTATGGGCTGAAAATAGGACTCTTGGCTTATCGATTCTGCTGGCTAATTTGTAATGCTTAGCTATTAAATTAGCGTGAGCTTCAATAAAGTCTTCGTTATTATAATAATGGTGAATTATTTTTATATTGCACTTTAGACCATGGTTTTTAGCATTTTTTTGCCAATTTTCGATGGATGACAAAGTTGTGGTAGTTGAATATTGAGGGTATAGTGGCAGCAAAATTACTTCATCAGGATCAAACTGTTTTACACTTTTAACAACTTCGTCAGCAAATGGATGCCAATAGCGCATGCAAATGAATACCTTGTGTACATGGTTTCTATCTTCATTTAATTTTAGTTCTAAAGCATCAGCTTGCGCTTTCGTATTATCCAAAATCGGCGATTTACCTCCAATTTCCTCGTATATTTTTCGTGCAGTATTTTCTCGTTTCGCAGATATAAACTTTGCTAAAAGAAACCGAAAAGGGTTTGGTAGACTGATTATTCTCCTGTCATAAAAAAGATTGAATAAAAAAGGACGGACCGCATTCAGTGAATCAGGTCCACCAAGATTAAATAAGATAACTGCCTTTTTCATTTGGTCTTTTGCAAATAATTGTTAAAACTGCAAGATTACTTTTTGCCGTCGTTCCAGCGCATGATGCACAACAACATTGTGATTTGAGGGCTATTTCTACTAAGATGGTGTCATCCCAGTGCTCCGACACTGGGATCCAGGATTTTACTAAATTGGTAAGTATAAAAGTGTTATGTGAAAACAACGTCCTCGATGAAATTGTGTGAAAGTGCTGTATTCCAGACTGGAATGACAAAATAGAATACACTTAAATAACAGAAAAGAGGCACATTCAGGCTCCGCAACAAGTTGCTTTTGGGGTGCCTATAAACTCAGCTATAGGCTCATCAAATTTAGTTATAGGCACTAAATTTCTCACACTTGCATACAATAAATGACCAGATCTTCGCACATTACTCTTGGTAGATGCAAAGCTTTTATCAAAAACCGCGTCAACACAAAAACTTGGCACTGCTTCAAGAAGTTCAACAGCAGCTAAAGATAGCATTATACAACTTTGAAGAACCTTCAAAAGAACCTTTAGGGGAAAAAGTGAAACTTTAACTAAAAGAGAGGTGCTACTTGTTTCATCCAGTAGTCGCCCTGAGTTAGGCGAATTATACTCAATATGCTTTCTATTTTGATCAAAGATAGGAAATTTTATAGTATCTTTCTTAAATTGCCCATCTATTTCTTGTGTACTATGTTTGGTCCATTTTTCTAGTGACCACTCACGCACGTGAAAAGTTCTTACAAAAAAGCATGTTGTAACCATCAATGCAGCACATATAAGCGCACACTGCATAAGACTTATACTACCTACCATAGCTGGCAGCGCAAAACAAACAAATGGCACTATGATAGCCATTTCAAGAAATGGAATAGTGTTTCTTTTCATTGCAAAGGCAGCGCCTTTTTTTAGCTCCGTGTATTGATTATTACTTTTTCCTTGCTTTTGTAGAATATGGTCACACATACCATATTCTAAATAACTTAAAAAAGCCAAATTAAAAGTTAAAAATCCTTTTGCTCCACAAAAAATTGACGATTTCAAGTTATTGACCAATTTTTTAGCAGTAGATTCAGTTTCAACCAGTTGTTTGGTAGTAGATTCAGGTTTTTCATTAGTTTTTTTACAACAAGTATGCATACAATACTCCCTTGATGATTTATTCTTGACTATAAATAAAAAACCTCTTTGATGAAACAAAAATTTGCAATAAAATGAATCTATAAATATACAATCTTATATAAGGAAATAATATGACAATTGAGAAGACACTTTCGATATTAAAACCTGATGCAGTAAAAAATAATATTACAGGCAAGATAAATTCTTACATCGAAAAATCTGGACTAGAAATTATAGCACAAAAAATGATGTTGCTGACAAAAAAACAAGCAGAGCTATTTTATGAAATTCATAAAGATAGGCCTTTTTTTGGGGAATTGGTAGAGTTTATGACTTCTGGTCCTGTGATAATTCAAGTTTTAGTTGGTGAAAATGCAGTAAGTAAATACAGACAAATCATGGGAGCTACCGATCCAAAGCAGGCAGATAAAGGTACAATCAGAGGTGATTTTGCTGATGATATTAGTGAAAATAGAGTACACGGTTCGGATAGTCTAGAAAATGCTCGTAAGGAAATAGCTTTCTTTTTTGCTGAATGTGAGTTGGTGTAGTTAATTCAACTCAGATTTTTCTATATATAACTAAATTTTCTGGATCCTATGTCGTGACCGTTCAGACAATGGCGTCAACTTAAGGGAAAATATCAGTGATTGTGTGTAAAATTTCTCTCTAAATTTTTTATCATTAAATTATCCAAAGAGTGCAAGAAACAGCACTTTTGTTTCTATTTTATTTCAACAAAAAAGTTTAAAATGTGTCCTTTTTAGACGAGACGTGCAGAAAGGAAAAAATCTTATTTTACAAATTAAAAATACAATATACTCAAAAACTTTTCAGAAAATCCATAGGAGGGTTTGCTAATGAAGGCTCTTAAGTTGACGCCATTGGCTGAACGGTTATGCTCAATTTAGAAAATCTTAAACCGCCAAAATTTCTCTTGGCCTTTACTAATTCCGATTCTCGGAGTGCACACATAATCCGGGTTGAGGTGAGATTCGTAAACACAAAATTTGTGGCTTATAGTAAGGTCTAGTTTGTTGTGTTCTTTTGTAATATTTAATCTTTTACACAATATTCCTGGCCCACCTAAATTTGCCTCAAGCGGTTCAATGAGCTTTAATCCCCGTATTAACACTGCTGCTGGGAACCCTTCTGCTTCTGTTACAATATTTAGACAATAGTACATCCCATATATAAAATATACGTACGAAAACCCCGGCATACCAAACATTACTGAGGTTCGATTAGTATAGCCTCTTGCTGCATGACAAGCTGGGTCACTCATTCCTATATAGGCTTCAACTTCGGTTATTATTCCACTAAAGTTAGAAAATTTGAGGACTTTTCCCAATAACTCTCCAGCTACAGTTAAGGTCGGCCGCTCGTAGAAATTTCTTGGCAGTATTACATTGCTCATTATAAGAGTATAAGTTACTTGCAGATGCAAGCAACTTATACTGAATTTTCACTACTTTACCTATTGTGAGCAGCAGAAGCTTGATGTTTTCGCGTTATGCTCACATCTGTTGCACTTGTGAAGATTGTGGCAAAACTTTTACTACTTCAGAGCCTTGTTGTAATTGTGTTTGTGGCAATTGTGATACTAACGCTTCATGTAAAGGCTTTGCTTCATATTGCCTTCTTATTTTTAGATTATTTGCAGCCAATTGCTCTTTAGTAACACCGTTACTCTCAATAAGTTCTACGGAGCCATTATCATAAATGTTAATTTTAATATTACATTCCTTTCCTTCAACATGCCACTTCAGAGTCATCTCATATGACCCATTTGCCACTTCGTAAATTTTTGTTCCATGTTCGTCAATTCGGAGACGTATCCCTCTTTTTTCGCTTGGAGGTAGTAACAATGTAAATGCTTTTATGTTATATTGTTTGCACACATCACTATTTAAAAATTTAGCTATATTTATCCCTTCTTGTATATTGTCTAGCATAACTCTTGCAGTAAGTTCAGGCTTACCTGGCTTTCTACCTGTTCTAAGATTTACTGCTTTATAGTGAGGAAAATGTTTCTTTACTTCACTAATAACTTCGTCAAGAACTTTGCCTACAACATACTTACCCCTATGCTCATTTTGTCCTTCTTTGTCAGTTTCAGCAGCAAAAAAGAATTTACGTCTTGTTTCTTCATCATCAAGATCTATAACTTTACTACAGTCACGTGTATCTTTGGTACCTGTAAACGGCCTCTCGCCTGGTGCAAGTTTGGGCGCATTATCAGGAAGTCCTTTTTCCACTGCATAAGAATCATCACTTACACTTTGATCAGGAGAAGTTTCAATTGTTGATTTAGGTACATTTTTAGTATCCGAAATTGGATTATTATCAGAAGGACTGATATTTAAATTAGAAGAAGTTCCAATCAAAGATACAGTTTCAGTGCTATTAGTTAACATATATGTTTCCATTATTCTTAATATATAAATGTTAGAATATAGATATCATGCCGATTAATCAATATAAATTATGATGTTTAATGTTGAAAGCTCAAATACTCCTTTGCTTGGTCGGTTAGAACGCGTCCTCTTGGTGTGCGCTTTACAAAACTAATTTTGATTAAATAAGGTTCTACTGTTTCTTCAATATTGCCAACATCCTCAGATAGTGCAATAGATATAGTGTCAATTCCAACAGGTCCTGAGGTGTTGAATAAAAATCTTAGATAATGCATATCAAGTTTATTAAGTCCCATTTTATCTACACCCAATTTTAGCAATACAGAATCAGCGACTTCATAAGTGATTTTTTTATCATCTTTCACTTCAACAAAATCCCTTATTCTTCTGAGTAACCTCAAAGCAATTCTTGGAGTGCCGCGCGCACGGCAGGCAATTTCCCGCGCGGCACCCTCTTCAATTTCAGCAGAAAGAACTCTTGCGCCTCTTTTTATAATATCGACTAGCTCCTCAAAAGAATAAAACTCAAGATGCAAAGGAATGCCAAAGCGATCTCTGAGTGGCGCAGAAAGTAATCCAAGCCGTGTGGTTGCTCCGATTAGCGTAAATGGTGGTAGATCTATCCTTAAAGTGCGAGTAGATGGACCTTCACCTACTAATATGTCCAAGCAAAAATCTTCCATAGCAGTATATAAAACTTCTTCGATGCTGCGATTTAATCTATGGATTTCGTCGATAAATAGAACATCTTTTGCATTTAAAGTGGTAAGCACTGCAGCCAAGTCCCCAGCTTTACTAAGTAAAGGACCAGAAGTTGCGCGAAAGCTGACCCTTAACTCTTTAGAGACAATTTGTGCTAAAGTTGTTTTGCCAAGCCCTGGAGGACCGTACAATAAGACGTGATCTAAAGCTTCAGTTCTCGTCTTTGCAGCGTTTATAAACACTTTTAAATTTTGTATTAAGTCTTTTTGCCCGACAAAATCATCAAGTTGTTCAGGTCTGATGTTGATATTGCGTGCATCTTCAGTATATTCTTTATCGCACGATATTGATTTCATAATGTTGAGAGCTCCTTAAGCGCTATGCGAATAATATCCTTAGTATCCAGATTTGGCGATTCGTCTTGTATTTTTTTTATCGTATCATAAGCTTTCATTTTTTCATACCCAAGATTGATCAATGCTGAAAGGGCATCTTCATTAATTGGATTAAAGTTATTGTTATTTATTTCTAATTTACTCACTTTGCCACTTAATTCAGTGATGATTCGATTTATGAGTTTCAGGCCAAGTCCACTCATCTTGAGTGCTACTTTATCCTCATTCATAATTGCCAAAAATAGCTGTTCTGGAGTTAATTTACTCAAAATTGACATTGCAGTTTTATAGCTAACGCCGCTTACTTTAACAAGCAACCTCAAGCACTGCTGTTCTTCTTTGCTTATAAAACCATATAGCTGAGCGACACTTTCTCTGCTATTTGCATAGGTTTCGATAAGTAATTTGATTCTACTTCCAATTGCACAAGCACTTAAAGTTTTGGCTGAAAGATACACCATATAGCCAACATCATTCACATTCAGGATTATGTGATCGCTGCGCACTTCATCAACTATTCCGCTTAGATTTCCTATCATTTTTAACACTATATAGAGTTCAGTTTAAATACTCCTGGATCTTAGGTCAAGCAAACGAACATTATAACAGAGAGCCAAGTAGCTCATAGAAACGAAAAACTTCCTTGACACATTTTGCCAACATTTGCCGCTTCAAGTCTGTCTGCTATGACTTTTATATACTGATAATCATTATACTCACACCCCGGCACTACCGTTTGAAAGCACAGTTCAATGAATTTTAGAAAGTTCATGATATAATGTTGAAAGATGTCATCCCAGTGCCCTCTTCTTGTCATCCCAGTGCTTGGCACTGGGATGGCTTTGTTGCATCGCACCTTATACTGGTAGTAATTTACGATAAATATCATGTAGCCATTTCAAATTTAGCCATACCAATTTCAGTAAATTGATTAAGCAAATAGCACTTAATCAGCAATTCTTTTTCGCGATTTACTTCGGATTTATTCCTAAAGCTGAATCCAAATATTTGCTTTAATCTTGAGAAAAACCCTTCAATATAAGATCTTTTCCCATAATTTACTTCTTTTTTCCATTCTTTTACGCCATCTTCACCGTATAATTTTATTAACCTAATAGCAGCATTTCTGTCAGACATATAATCTATTTCTGGATGTTCTGCCGCATTGTTTATTGGTGGAATTTTTGCCTTTATATCATATTCGTGACACAATTTGTAAAACTTGTGCCTATCATATGCCCTATCTGCATATAGTGCTTTTATGATATGCTGAAAATTAACTTCTTTAAGCAAATCGCAAGCTCCATAGTGATCAGAGTAGACACCGTTACTGTATTTTACAGCTATAGCTTTTTTGCTGTTTACATTCAACATTACATGCAATTTTCTTGTCTGTTCATAGCCATGATATTTTCTGTTAGCGCTATTTTCCTTGCTGTGACCAGGGGTATTGTTGTAAATGCTGATACCTGTACTATCTATAGCAATTTCGATGTCTTCCATATTATTTTTATCAATTCTGCAATCATTGATCTTAATATTAAGTTTCTTAAACCTTCTTGATGCTTGTGAATAGCTGATAACTGCTAAATCTCTTCCTATTTGTTGCATATATCCTTTTATAAACCCCACCGTTTGTCTTAAACCAATTCTAAAAAGATTGACAATTATATGCACCAAAATCACAACTTTATCACTGTAAATATAGTTGCCGCCTTGCATTTTTGGACTATTTTCATACCAATTTTCTATGGCTTCATTGATATAATGAAAAATATTTCCTCTTTCCTGGAGAAATTTGTTATATTCATTTTGGTTACTGACTTTCATTTTCTGTGGCATATTTTTTCTTCAACAGTTAAATGGTTATTTATAATGAATTTTGTCAGTAGCCACCAGATTTTTTCGGTTGCTATGCAACAAAGCCATCCCAGTGTCGGAGAACTGGAATGACACCATTTGTTGTGTTTAACAAAGTTCGTACTTAGCTTCATGTTAGCTATAAATATTTAAGAAATTTACCAAACGAAAAAAAAGGCAAAAGAAGCCCTAGTCATTGTCTATTTTCAGTATTGGCGTTTTTTAAGTCTTAAACACTGCAATTTAGCTGCTTTTAAATGCAACTCACCTTAGTTTAAATGTTTAAGAAATTTACTAAGCAGAAAAAAAGGCAAAAGAAACCCCGTGGTAATTAGTGTTCACTCTCTAATCCTGCAAATCGGCGTACTATACTGTCTTAAACGACTTATAAGCGCGTTTCAGCTTATATAGGTAAAAACCTAGAAATGTTGTGAAGACATAAGGTGCACATAGTGCAAAAAATTAAAAATAAGACGCCAACTACGTTGTTTTTTTGCTGTTTAATCTGCACAGATGAAGATAACTGAATACCTTCAGTCCCATGATAAGAGGGCTGGCGAAGTTTGTCAAGGAATTTTTATGGCCTAGCGTTACGCGCTGGAATGACACCGGATCGGCTTTGTTGCATAGCAACCGAAAAAATCTGGTGGCTACTGACAAAATTCATTATAAATAACCATTTAACTGTTGAAGAAAAAATATGCCACAGAAAATGAAAGTCAGTAACCAAAATGAATATAACAAATTTCTCCAGGAAAGAGGAAATATTTTTCATTATATCAATGAAGCCATAGAAAATTGGTATGAAAATAGTCCAAAAATGCAAGGCGGCAACTATATTTACAGTGATAAAGTTGTGATTTTGGTGCATATAATTGTCAATCTTTTTAGAATTGGTTTAAGACAAACGGTGGGGTTTATAAAAGGATATATGCAACAAATAGGAAGAGATTTAGCAGTTATCAGCTATTCACAAGCATCAAGAAGGTTTAAGAAACTTAATATTAAGATCAATGATTGCAGAATTGATAAAAATAATATGGAAGACATCGAAATTGCTATAGATAGTACAGGTATCAGCATTTACAACAATACCCCTGGTCACAGCAAGGAAAATAGCGCTAACAGAAAATATCGTGGCTATGAACAGACAAGAAAATTGCATGTAATGTTGAATATAAACAGCAAAAAAGCCATAGCTGTAAAATACAGTAACGGTGTCTACTCTGATCACTATGGAGCTTGCGATTTGCTTAAAGAAGTTAATTTTCAGCATGTCATAAAAGCACTATATGCAGATAGGGCATATGATAGGCACAAGTTTTACAAATTGTGTCACGAATATGATATAAAGGCAAAAATTCCACCAATAAACAATGCGGCAGAACATCCAGAAATAGATTATATGTCTGACAGAAATGCTGCTATTAGGTTAATAAAATTATACGGTGAAGATGGCGTGAAAGAATGGAAAAAAGAAGTAAATTATGGGAAAAGATCTTATATTGAAGGGTTTTTCTCAAGATTAAAGCAAATATTTGGATTCAGCTTTAGGAATAAATCCGAAGTAAATCGCGAAAAAGAATTGCTGATTAAGTGCTATTTGCTTAATCAATTTACTGAAATTGGTATGGCTAAATTTGAAATGGCTACATGATATTTATCGTAAATTACTACCAGTATAAGGTGCGATGCAACAAAGCCCACCGGATCTCACATTTATTCTACTACAACGCAGAAAATTCGTACAATTGTGCATGATGTAGGGTTTCTGGCTACATTTTTCTATTAAACTCACCTTTCCTCTATGTAACAGATTTCGTATTAAATTTTAAATTTAATGCGCCTAGATATACAAGCATTCCCAGCAAAACCATAGGTATAGAAAGCAACTGCCCCATAGTTAAATCAAGCCACAAATAGCCAATTTGATAGTCTGGTTCGCGAAAAAACTCAACGAAAAAACGTGCTATTCCATACCACATAACTGCAATACCAGTTAACGCACCGTGATACAGTCTTATTCTAGTCAAGAAAAACAGTGAATTTACAACTGCGAAAAGTAGCGGTCCTTCAAAAAATGCCTCATAAAGCTGGCTTGGATGACGCAGCAAATTATCACCACTCTCTGGAAATACCATACCCCATGGCATAGTTGTAACTCTGCCAAATAACTCTCCGTTTATAAAATTGCCTATGCGACCTAAAAATAAACCTATGGGAACTCCGCAAGAAATTAGGTCCAGTGCATAAAATGTAGGGATATTATGTCTTTTACACGAAATTATTACTGCAAGCAAAACTCCTATAGCACCACCATGAAATGACATCCCTCCTTCCCAGGTTTTCAATATCTCGATAGGGTTGCTTATATAAAGAACTGGATCATATATCAATACGTAGCCAAGTCTGCCTCCAAGGATAATACCTACAATAGTGGCTATTAATAACGAATCGTAAAAATTCTTAGTAAATATTTTTTGGTCGTCTAGCTTATGTAAATACCAATATGCAAACACTATACCCAAAACGTAGGCTAAGGAATACCAATATATAGAAACAGGACCGATGCTGAAAATTACTGGATTTAAAGACATATTTTGCTACAAATTATTCTTAGACAATCTACTTTTTTCACGATCCCACTCTCTCTGTTTTATGGTTGCTCTCTTATCGTAGAGTTTTTTTCCTTTTACAATGGCAATTTTAGTTTTTGCAAATCCTTTATCATTAAAATAGATCGAAAGCGGCACAACAGTTATCCCAGCAGTCTTGATTTGACCAATTAGTTTGTTTATCTCCTTTTTATGCAAGAGTAATTTACGTTCCCTTTTTGGCTTATGATTTTTTCGGTTTGCAGCTTTATATTCTGCAATGTGCATATTATGCAGCCATATTTCACTATTTCTTTCGATAACGTAAGCGTCGGAAATATTTACTTTTCTCTCTCTTAGCGATTTAACTTCACTGCTTAATAAGACCATACCTGCTTCAAATTCTTCTAAGATGAAATATTCAAACCTTGCTTTCCTATTTTCTGCAATAACTTCCATATCTAAAGATATCTTTAAGCTTCAATATATTACAGAATTTTTGACTTAATTCATAACAAAACAATTATTCCAATAAATATAAGGTGCCAGGCTAGTCTGATAGCAACAGGATAACAAAAATCAAGTAAGTGCTTTTTTTGCCTTTCCAGGTACAAGTTCCTGCTTTACTCCTTTCATTTCAGTTTTAGGCTTTGACATTATATATTGACCAGCACCAACTATGAGCGCAGATCCTGCAACTAGCCCAATTATTGCTAGCACAGATAGGGCGGTAGTAAGTGCAAGTGTAGCACCAACTATCACCGCAGTTACAAAACACACAATAACACCTTTTACAATTGCATTTTTTCCAACCTGTTTTTCTTCCTTTTTCTCTGGAAGCTGTATTGCATCTTTATTTTCAGTAAGATCCTTTGGCGTTTTTTTATTCTCATTTTTTAACGTTTGTTTTTTTTCCGCTTCCTCTACAAGCTGAATTATACCTTGATCTTTAGTAAGGTCTCTTGGCGTTTTTTCATCAACATCTTTTAATGAAGGGTCTGCTCCAGCTTCTAGCAGAGCTTCCACCACTTTTATCTTGCCATTTTTAGCAGCAAGATGTAAAGGAGTACGTCCATCACCATTGTTTGCATTAACCTCTGCTCTTTTTGCGATTAGAATGTTTACTACATCTTCGTGGCCCTTTTCAGCAGCATGATGTAAAGGAGTACATCTATCATTATCTTCTGCATTAACCTTTGCTCCTTTTGCAATTAGAGTTTCTACTACATCTTCGTGGCCCTTTTCAGCAGCAACATGCAAAGAAGTATATCCATCATTACTTTTTGCATTAACCTCTGCTCCTTCTGCGATTAGAATGCTTACTATATTTGTATGGCCATAGTAAGCAGCAATATGCAAAGGAGTACGTTCATAATTATCTTCTGCATTAACCTTTGCTCCTTTTGCAATTAGAGTTTCTACTACATCTTTGCAGCCCTTTGCAGCAGCAATATGTAAAGGAGTCTTGTCCTCAATACCTTCTGCATTAACATCTGCTTTCTCAACTAGAATTTTTACTACCTTTATGTGGTTCTCTTCAGCAGCATAATGCAAAGAAGTACATCCATTATTACTTTTTGCCTTAACCTCTGCTCCTTTTGCGATTAGAATGCTTACTACATTCGCATAGCCATAGTAAGCAGCAATATGCAAAGGAGTACGTTCATAATTATCTTTTGCATTAACATTTGCTTTGTTTTCAATTAGAATTTTTACTACATCTTCGTGGCCCTTTTCAGCAGCAAAATGCAAAGGAGTACACACACCACTACCTTGTACATCAACCTTTGCTTCTTCTGCGATTAGAATTTTTACTACACCTTCGTAGCCATTTGTAGCAGCAATATGTAAAGGAGCCCATCCATTACTATTTTTTGCATCAACGTTGATTCCTTCTGCTTTTGATAGAGCTTGTACTATCTTTTCGTGGCCATATGTAGCAGCAATATGTAAAGGAGTCCATCCATCACTATTTTTTGCATCAACGTTGATTCCTTCTGCTTTTAATAGAGCTTGTACTATCTTTTCGTGGTTATTTGCAGCAATATGTAAAGGAGTCCATCCATCACTATTTTTTGCATCAACGTTGATTCTTTCTGCTTTTAATAGAGCTTGTACTATCTTTTCGTGGCCCTTTTCAGCAGCAATATGTAAAGGGGCCCATCCTTTATCATCTTCTGCATTAACATTTGCTTTGTTTGCAATTAGAGTTTTTACTACATCTTCGTGGCCATTTTTAGCAGCATAATGCAAAGGAGTATACTCACTACTACCTTGTACATCAACCTTTGCTTCTTCTTCGATTAGAATTTTTACTACACCTTCGTAGCCATTTGTAGCAGCAATATGTAAAGGAGCCCATCCATTACTATTTTTTGCATCAACGTTGATTCCTTTTGCTTTTGATAGAGCTTGTACTATCTTTTCGTAGCCATGTGTAGCAGCAATATGTAAAGGAGTACATCCTTTATCATCTTCTGCATTAACCTTTGCTCCTTCTGCGATTAGAATGTCTACTGTATCTTTGTGGCCATAGTGAACAGCAATATGTAAAGAAGTAATTTTATTATCATATTCTGTATTAACATCTGCCCCGTTTTCAATCAGAGCTTTTGCTACCTTTGCACAGTTCCCATAAGAAGCAAGATGCAACAATGTGACTTCCCCATAATTTTGATCACGAGATATAGTGAATTTGTGATCTATGTTAGGTCTACTATCGTTGTCAGGGTTACTCTTTTCCCACTCTTGACATAAACCTGAATCTTTTTTTGTAACTCAGCTTTTATTTTTTTAACTATATTGTCCTTGCTCAAATCTAAAAGGCTATCTATTTCTTTTAATATTTCCATAAATTCGTCATATTTCATAACTTCCTCACTTAAAATGCATAACTTAGTTGTTATATCTTTTAACATAGAAGTCAAGAACCTAAATATTCGTTATTATCTTTCCTTAAAGAGTCATTTAAGTTATATTACAGACTATGAAAAACCTCAACTTTAGGAAGGAAATCAAATTTTTTTCTCTGTCGTTTATAACTTTATTTGTTCTATGGATTATACTGTCTGGTTATTTTGAGCCGTTCTTTATTTTTTGTGGAGTGTTTTCCTCTATATTCACATTGTTTATCTTTAGACGGTTGATAAACGCTGAAAGCGCTCTGAGTCAGATTTTAAATGGTACGAGTAGACTGTCGTTTTATAAGCTCGTGAGTTATATACCATGGTTAATTTACCAAATCATTTTATCAAGTGTTTATGTAACAAAAAAGGTGCTACAACTCAAATCTAAGCTTGAACCGATCATTATCCTAAGAAGATGCAAAGGGCATAATGATGAAAGCATTGCATTATTTGCTAGTTCAGTTACAATCACTCCCGGAACTTTAACTATCAATGTTGAAAGCAAGCAAAAAACGTATTTGTCTACCATGTATTTGATAGATAAAGATCTTGAAAGTGGCATTTCTGAAATAGAAAGTAGAATCTTAAAAATACTACGTTCAGTTAAGTAATTGCTTTAAATAAGTTAACAGCATCCTTATATTCCCTTACAAGACTTTCAAGCATTTCTTTTGGGAGGCTATTATTAACAATAGAACATAAATAATTATATAAATCTTCTAACCTTAATATGTTATTTCTCTTCTTGCTGTTAAATTTATACGGAAAAATACCTTCCATAACTTCAATAGTAGTAGCCTTGTTTAAAAATACATTTTCACTTGTCACGCTTATTCTTGCTAAAACAGTGTTAATTTCAGGTTCGTCACTCGTATAAAAATCTGATAGCTGAGTTATTCTAATAACGTACAAAGTTACTATTTTTGACAAGCAATTATCAGCATATTCACAATTTTTTATTACCTCCCACTGAGTAACCTGAGATTTACCTATTTTTGCATTGTTCGGTAATTTACTCATTGAACTTTCTCCATTTAATCCAGTGTAATAAATTATACTAATACTTTGTTAAATAAATAATAACGCGATTACAAAAATATATACTTATAGTGGTATATTATACAAAAATAGCACAATATCTAAGCATTAAAGCTAGTTTTAGCTGGGTACATGGGGCTATTCGTTATTTTTGTGTTGTCCAGTGAGGTCCAAAATTAGAGGTCCACTTATATAAAGAGTTTAGTCTGCCTTCTTTGCTATAAAATAAGTTTTCCTTTTGAGCTGTTTTGTTAGTATTAACTAAATTTTAAATTAACTGTGCTACAATGAAAAAGATAAAACTCGGAATACTAATTTCAGGCAGGGGATCAAATATGCAGGCCTTGATAGAAGCATGTCAAGATCAGAATTTTCCCGCAGAAGTTGCATGTGTTATCACAAATAATAGCGAAGCTGCTGGTCTGAAAACAGCAGAGCAAGCAGGAATCCCAGCGTTTGTTGTTAATAATAAACCACTTGATGCTGATAAAATTCACAAAATACTTGTTCAACATAAGGTTGATTTAATTTGCCTTGCAGGGTTTATGAGAATTCTCAAAGCTGATTTTCTGAGTAAATGGCATAACAAGGTTATAAATATTCATCCCTCTTTACTTCCGTCTTTTAAAGGTCTAAACGCTCAAGAGCAAGCTCTAAAAGCAGGTGTAAAAATTACAGGTTGTACTGTACATTATGTCACTCCTGAAGTTGATGCTGGAGCCATAATTGCTCAAGCTGCTGTGCCAGTGTTACCAGCTGATGATATTCAAAGCCTTTCAGAACGCATTCTAGCTGAGGAGCATAAGTGTTATGTAGAAGCAGTAAGATCAATAGCAGAAAGTATTCATTATTGACTTTGAGTGTTTTTTCCAACTTCAACAAAAAATAAATTTTCGGGTTCCAGTAAAGAACTTGCCAGTTCGTTTACTTCCTCTAATTTAACATCATTAATGATATTCGCATAATTATTTATAAGGTTAACATCACGATCATTTATCTGCATATTATCGAGCAGCATTGCTGTATTTGTGTTATTGGACAGGAGAAGGACAAGATTATTTACCAAGCCAATTTTTGCATCCTTGAACAATTGTTCGTCAATTCCTTCTTTTTGAACCTTGCTCAGCGTATCTTTTATTGCTGATACTGATTGACTGGCAGTAGAACTATCAGTATTAATACTTCCAGCTATAACGTTCCCATGTTTATTGGTAAGAATACGTGCATTAACACCATAAGTAATACCTAAGTTCTGCCTCAGTTCTTTCATTAATATTGAATTCAATCCCATGCTACCAAGTGCATTAATCAAGACACTAGCGTTATAATAATTAGGATCTTCATAAGCTATACCTTTTTGAGCAAAAAGTATCACACTCTGTGGTATATCCATAAAAATATTTTTACTTTCTGCAGAACCAAAATTATTTTTTACAGGTATTTTTCTAACTTTCGATCTTTTTGATGGTAATTTAGATAAATATTTATCTAATAATGTAATAGTTTCTTCTTTTTTTATGCAACCAACAACACTGATAACTATGTTATCTTTAGCAAAATTGCGCTTTATGTATGTTAAAACATCGTCTCTAGTAATATTTGTTATAGTATCAAGAGTTCCATATTCACTTTTTGAGTAAGGGTGCTTTTTAAATAACAACGTTCCCAATTCTTTTTTAGCAACAAAAAAAGGATTTTTTTCAAGATTATTAAAATCAACTTTGGCTTTCTCGAAAACTCTATTCAACCCTTCAGAGTCAACTTTAGGACGCGTTATAGCGTCGCTAAGTAGTGAAACACCTTCTTCTAAATTCTCAGACAGAGTGTTCAACGAAACTCCAAACGTTTCTAAACCAGCACTAAAACGTAGACTAATCCCTTTATCTTCAAGCTTTTTCACAAAACCTTTGGCATCATTTTTTCCTGCCCCTTCTTGAATTACAAGAGAAGTAAACCAAGTAAGTCCCTGTTTTTCTGCATTTTCATGTGCATAACCTGCATCTTTAAACGATATATTAAGTGAAACTTTTGGTAAATCGTGGCTTTCAACGAATAGAAACTTAAACCCTTTACGGGTAGTAACCTCTTCTATATTTAAGTTACCACTTGCTTGTAAATTAAAGCTTAGGCAGAAAAAAAATAGAAGTACAAATTTACTTATTCTCATTATCATCTCCTTTTGGTAATAAACGGCCAATTAACTTATTAGCAGAAAAGATAGTACGAATTTTGTTATTTACATCCTCTAAATTAACATCATTGATTTTGCTATATGAAATATCTATTTCATCAAGTGGAATACCAAGTGCGAGGCGTGGCACATAAAACATTGCTATATGAGTTAAGTCAGATAGATTATCAAATTGTGCTACTTTGTATCTATATTTCGAGCTTTGCAACTCCTCATCCGTTATTCCTTTAGACATGAAGTTATTAATAGCATTATCTAACTCTCTTTCAACAATATCTAAATTAACTCCGCTTTTTGGAATTATTTCAATATCAATGTAGCCATCACTAAAAGTTAAACTATTGTAATAAGCAGATACTGATACTGCCACATCTTTATCTAAAACCAAATCTTTATACAGTTTGCTGGATTTGCCGCCACCTAAAATGTCAATCGCTAAATGAGCAGCAGAGGCTTCATTTATGTGCTCAAATAAGGGAACACGATAACGAAAATATAAAACTGGTTCTTTTACTTCAGTGCTCTCTAAAATCACCAATAAACCTGCATTATGCACTGGATCTTGATTTGGGTAATGCCTAATTACTGCCTTAGACTTAATGTCACCATATTTTTCTTCTGCTAGCTTCACTACTTCATCAAATTCCACATCACCAACAATCAGTAATATTGCATTGCCGGGGTGATAATAGTTATCATGAAACCTCGTTATGTCATCTTGATTGTAAGTTTTGATATCGCTCTCCCAGCCGATAACAGATCTACCATAGCCAGTACGGTAAAATGCACTATTCATTTCTTCCCATAACAAGTTGTTAGGATGATTATCAAATATCATTTTTCTTTCTTCCAGTACAATGTTTTTTTCTCTATCTATTTTGTCTTGAGTAACATTAAAGCTGCCCATTCTATCTGCTTCAACTTCCATTGCAAGTGGTAAATCTTTTTTTGGGACCAACTCAAAATAACAAGTATATTCTTTAGTGGTAAATGCGTTAAATTGAGCCCCAATGCTACTCATAGTGGCTTCTATATCTGTGAACTTCCCTGTAGTTTCAAACATTAAATGTTCAAAGTAGTGAGCCAATCCTGCTTTGCCGATTGGATCATCCATTCCCCCAACTTTATATATCACTGCATGTAAAACGGCTGGAATCCGATGATTAGGAACAACATAGACATCTAGTCCGTTACTGAGTTTAGCATGTTTTATGTCGTGCTCTATGCTTAAAGCCTTCAAAGAAATTGGATAAGTAAAAAAAAGTGCAGGTAGTATAAGAAAACTAAAAAGCTTATGAAGCATTATTTCGACCTAATATAAAAACAATTATTTTATTCCTCATTGTTGTTTGAAAATAAACATATCATATGTATACCACTTATATAGCGATGTCAACATTATGTAAACATAATTATTTTATTCCTCATTTTGTTTAGAAATAAGCATATCGTATATATAACACTTATATAGCAATGTAAACATTCCACAAACTATAGATAAATCTGCTAAATTAAAGGCTGGCCAATACCAATCATCAATATGAAAATATATGAAATCATATACAGCTCCCCAGTAGATCCTGTCAACTACGTTTCCGATTGCTCCACCAATCATCAGAGAAAAACCAAGGTAAGTTGACTGATCATCAGACTTGTATATCAAGTATGCAAGTATACCAATTATTAGTATTGAAACTGCTGAAAAAAAGAAACCGCCATGTGGTAAAGCGCTACACATTCCAAAACTAATACCTGAATTCCAAACTTCAACTAGCTTTATAAAGCTAGTGATCTCAATTGATTCTCCTTCATCAATCAATGAGTTTATGTACGATTTGCTCGTTTGGTCAATCAATACTATAATTAATATAACAATTAAGCATAACTTTTTCATAAATTTGCCTTTAACCTACAAACTTTAAGTATATCATAATTTATCTGTTTTGTTAACTCCTCAATACTATGGAATTTTTTTTCTGACCTTATGAATTTTAAAAGTTGTATGTTGACTTTATGATTATATACGTCTTCATCAAAATCGAATATGTGCATTTCTATTATGGGCTTTTTCAGATCCTTAAATGTAGGTCTCATACCAATATTGACTACTCCATATAACCAATTTGGGTTATTATCAGAAAACATCACTTTAGCGTAATATGTACCAAATTTTGGTTTTATCATGCAATCTTCTATAGGAATATTTATGGTTGGAAATCCTATTTCTCTACCTCTACATGCACCTTTTGTCACAACACCAGAAACTTGATAAGGTCTGCCGAGCAATTTATTAGCAATTTCTGTTTCGCCCCTCTGTACATACTCCCTTATTGAAGAAGAAGAGCAAATTTTGCCGTCAATTATTAATGGCTCTAATTTAGTCAAAGAGTATCCATATGTTTCAGAATATTTCTCTAGAGTTAATATATCACCCAATCGTTTATGACCAAAAGTGCAATTTTCTCCGACAATTATGTGTTTAGCGCCATATTTATCTATTAAAATCTTACTGATAAAGTCATCGCAGCTAACCTCAGAAAAACCTCTATTAAAATTAATAATATACAAGTAATCTATACCATAGCTGCTGATCAGTTCCTTTTTTTGTTCTTGGTCTATTAACCTAAAATTGTTTCTACCAAATAAAACAGTTGATGGGTGAGGCTCAAAAGTTAAAACTGCGGAGGGTAATCCTCTTTCTTGTGCTACCTTCTTTAGAGTGGAAATTGCAAATTTATGTCCTAAATGAATGCCATCGAAATTTCCGAAGGTCAGTGCTATATTATTTTCTATCCCTTGCTCACAATTATAAATAATTTTCATACAATTTGATGTTTTTACATGTTTCTTATATATAATAACTATATTTTAGTAAGCTACGGAGATAAATTGTGAAAAATACTAAAGGAAAAGTTATAATATATGTAAAGCAGCACTGCCCATTCTGCAAAAAAGCAAAAGAGTTGCTGGATAAAAAAGGTGTGAAATATGAAGAAATCGATGTGCTCAAAAACTCAGATCTATTTAACGACATAAAATCAAAGTATAACGTTAGAACAGTTCCACAGATTTTTATCAACGATAAGCACATTGGGGGGTGTGACAAATTGATGGATCTTGAAAAAGAAGGAAAGTTGGATGATATGCTAAATAATAATGACAATCACATTGATGTCACAACCTACACAAGTAGCAATGACGAATATGAAGAAGGCGTTGTACTACGCGATGATTTTATATAATTTTTATCTCGCTTTCATTGTCATGTAATGCACGAGTGAAAAGCTAGTATGCTCACTTTAAACAATTCTTAATGAATTAAAAATACAATTCATTTAGTGAGTTTTTTTAGTGGGAAAAAATGACAAAAAATATTTCAATTATTAGCAGAAACTTAATTAGTATCGAATTAGTTAACAAACAAGATTTAGAGAATTTCATCAAGATTTTCACAGTGCTTGATAAACATATAGCAGCTAAAACACTTTTTACAGAAGAAGTGAGAATAGAGTATAAGCAGCACAACGGCATAGAAGTTGTTGAATTGCTAAAAGATACAGACTTTACATATCATGAGGTTGAAAATGTATTGAACCACCTGAGTAAACATGGAATGAAGGTGCCCAGCAATGTTATAGCACATACCCTTTTTTCTGCATGCAATCACGCACTTGAATCTAAGGATGTAGCATTTTCCTTTTCTGAAGGATTTTCACAATTTAACATCAGAGTAAATAAGAATACCTTTATAATAACTCCTATGAGTGAAGAGAATTTGGAATTGAATTCACAAAATAGCAGAACGCTTATAGAGTCATTAAAGAGCGAAAAAAGTATTTATGATTGTATAGTAGAGGAAAATACTATTAAAGTTATAGTGCATTCTGAAATACATCAAGCTATAAATTTGATTATAAAATCACTGATAAAGTCCCGCCTTTTAGCAAAAGAGGAAGAAGGAAAATTCAAAGAGAAATTGAGACAACTTGCTTTTAAGGATCAAGCTTTTGTTGAGTATTCTAGCGTCAGAACCATCAATAGGTATCCACATAATCATCCTCTGAGGAAGCATGAAAGTGTTACTAAGGATATAGAAAATATTTTATGTGATTTCATAACAAATGAGAACAGCGAATTTGCTATAGAGCGGTTAAATAGGCTGAGCTCAGCAGTTTCTCCGGATACTCCAAGAATCATCACTAAAACTATAGATAAACTTATTAAGTTTCACTAAGGTATACGAGAGCCAATAGATTTCTTGCATTACCTTTTGTCATCCAAGTAGCCAAGCTACTTGGTTCTTTTTTTGGGTTCCAGCACTATGTACATAGCTGTACAAACATTGTAGCCGTTATTCAGTAGCCCGCAGAAACGAAAAACTTACTTGACAAACTCCGCTAGCCCCCTTATCATAACAGTGAAGCTATTGTATTTGCTTTCGCCAATCTGCAGATTAAAAGGTAAGGATTACTTAATGTATCGGCGTCTTATGTTCAATTTTTTGCAGTATATAGATACTGTATGTCTTTACAAAACTTCATCTACATCTAGATTTTTATCTAAATAAGCTGAACGCGCTTATAAAGCGTTACAAGACATCAAAAAATGCCAATACTCGACAAAGATAGTAAAGGACTAGCTAACTCGGGGTTTCTTTGCCTTTTTTTCTGCTTGGTAAATTTCTTAAACATTTGCAGCGTAGGTTAGTTGCAATTAAAAGCAGCTTAATCTCGCTTGTCAAGCGTTTAAAACATAAAAAACGCCAATATTTTAAAGCGGATAATAACCACGGGGCTTCTTTTGCCTTTTTTTTCATTTGGTAAATTTCTTAGTATTTATAGCTAACATGAACTGGGCAGGAAGGTGTCATCCCAGTGCCCCATAAGTGTTGAAAGTATCAAAAATAACGTGATATGAGATGATCAACGGCATGTAAATTACCTCCCGACAGTAAAACAATCGAACGTATAAAAGAGTCATTTAGATCCAATGTGAATTGCAGTAATGCTATTTTGAACCCATGTAGATTATTTTTGATTTTATAAACAAGAAATAACAAAGCCGATCATGTAAATATACACCTTCATGCCATTCATAGTATGGCTTAAAAAGTGCTTATATCCAAGATTTTGCTTTATAAATTTAAAGAACACTTCTATATCCCATCTGCGCCTATATAGCTCTGTTACTTCATAAGCTGGCATTTCAAACAAGTTTGTCAAAAACCATATTTCATCTCCAATTTTATTTCTGATTTTTATTAGCCGTAGATCATGCTTTTCTGCCACTTTACCTCGTGCACGATAAAGATTAACTATTATATCTTCTAAAATCTCTGATCCATCCGATTTTTGTTCTCTTATAACTTTGTTCCTGCTTATAACATCATGTTTTCTTCCTACTTTAACTCTTGTGATAAATTTGTACTCCTTTTCATCAAATTCGGCAAAAGTTCCAACTTTTCTGATTCCTCTATCAAATAATAAAATATCCTCTTTTTCAACTTTAGCTTCATTAATTGCTCTCACTAATGCTATATCTTCACTACTTTCTTCTTGTCCTTTACAAAATCTTATACTTGTCGGCAATTGATCCTTTAATCCTACACTCACTTTAACTTGACTGTCGTTACTTTTACCGCCTATTTTTAGCCCATCTTTTATGAGATATCCCGATAAATTTATGATCGTCGAATCAAATTTATGTAAGTTATTTGATGTTTTTTGGGGTAATAGCTTTTTAATCTTGCTCATCAAATCAATATATACTCCCTTAAAATATTCTGGATTTATAACTTTTAACCTTTTTGACAAACCACTGTATGTTACTGTACTTTTATCGCTATTCTTATCCATTATACACCTGTTTATTACCATTTCTAGCGCTCTTAGGCTTGTTTTTTGCCCCATTAATATTAATTTCATTAGACCTTTAAATATAATCTTGCCCAACAATTTAGTATTACATTTATCTACTTCACTTAATTTTCCTAGCCTTTCTAAATCCTCATCTTTTATTAAATTTAGTACTCTTTCTATTTGATCCATTATTGCCTCCATTTTCTTGCAATAATAGTTCTTTATGTCTTTTTTGTGTTACTTTCAACACTTATGCCCAGTGCCCCTATGATGTCATTCCAGCGCGTGACGCTGGAATCTAGTTCTTATTGTACATTTACTTGGTGTAGAGTTAAGTTTCCTGGATCCCAGTGGGCTTTGTTGCATAGCAACCGAAAAAATCTGGTGGCTACTGACAAAATTCATTATAAATAACCATTTAACTGTTGAAGAAAAAATATGCCACAGAAAATGAAAGTCAGTAACCAAAATGAATATAACAAATTTCTCCAGGAAAGAGGAAATATTTTTCATTATATCAATGAAGCCATAGAAAATTGGTATGAAAATAGTCCAAAAATGCAAGGCGGCAACTATATTTACAGTGATAAAGTTGTGATTTTGGTGCATATAATTGTCAATCTTTTTAGAATTGGTTTAAGACAAACGGTGGGGTTTATAAAAGGATATATGCAACAAATAGGAAGAGATTTAGCAGTTATCAGCTATTCACAAGCATCAAGAAGGTTTAAGAAACTTAATATTAAGATCAATGATTGCAGAATTGATAAAAATAATATGGAAGACATCGAAATTGCTATAGATAGTACAGGTATCAGCATTTACAACAATACCCCTGGTCACAGCAAGGAAAATAGCGCTAACAGAAAATATCGTGGCTATGAACAGACAAGAAAATTGCATGTAATGTTGAATATAAACAGCAAAAAAGCCATAGCTGTAAAATACAGTAACGGTGTCTACTCTGATCACTATGGAGCTTGCGATTTGCTTAAAGAAGTTAATTTTCAGCATGTCATAAAAGCACTATATGCAGATAGGGCATATGATAGGCACAAGTTTTACAAATTGTGTCACGAATATGATATAAAGGCAAAAATTCCACCAATAAACAATGCGGCAGAACATCCAGAAATAGATTATATGTCTGACAGAAATGCTGCTATTAGGTTAATAAAATTATACGGTGAAGATGGCGTGAAAGAATGGAAAAAAGAAGTAAATTATGGGAAAAGATCTTATATTGAAGGGTTTTTCTCAAGATTAAAGCAAATATTTGGATTCAGCTTTAGGAATAAATCCGAAGTAAATCGCGAAAAAGAATTGCTGATTAAGTGCTATTTGCTTAATCAATTTACTGAAATTGGTATGGCTAAATTTGAAATGGCTACATGATATTTATCGTAAATTACTACCAGTATAAGGTGCGATGCAACAAAGCCATCCCAGTGTCTGGGCACTGGGATGACAAAAAAGGGGCTACTCGGATGACAAAAAAAGGAGCACTGGAATGACAGGAGAAGGAGGCGCTGGGATGACAAGAAAGGAGCACTGCCATTATAGAGTGAACCAGTGTCAGCTACTCGGATGACAAAAAAAGGGGCACTGGGATGACAGCTACCCTGACAACCTTCATCCCGCTGCTTGTTAGCCGGTATCTAGAGATACCGTGACGGTATGACGGTTTGCGGCGGTATAGTAACTCGTCATCCTGCTGCTTGTTAGCGGCTAAGAGATACCGCGGCGGTATGACGGTGTAGATGATGGGTTAAGTATCCCGCTACGTGTTAGCGCCGCGGCGTTATGACGTAGAAGCTATACTTTTATACTCACCAACTCAGTTTGCTTGCTTACAAGTAAACTGCAACCCTAAATGTTGGAGCACTGTCGTACACTAAGCGCTGTAATGACAATTTTAGTCGCTTCATACACTTATCATGCTAGTCATAACAGAAATAATTTTTACCAGAGATATTTATGAAATTATTGACATAGTTTGGAAATATGTATATTATAGAACATTAATAGTTAGTTAATTTGTAGGTGTAATATGGCTAGAAAGATTTTGAATGAAAATGAGTATCACGCTTTTAAGCGGTTGTTTTTAATGTTTGGTATTCAGAAGAAGGATGTGGTAAATTCTGGCATTGAGAATATTAATAAAAAGTTTAGTGAACAATATCGTAAATTATCGTTAAAATATCACCCAGATAAAAACCCAAACAATAAAGAAGCGGAGGAGAAATTTAAGGTTATTGCATTAAATAAGCCATTTTTTGAAGAATTTATAATAGAGCCGTTGGAGAAAGGTCTCAATAAAAGAAATAATTTAATAAAAGAATTACTCGGTAAGTTGTGGAGTCGCAGTTATGAAGAATTGCAAAAATACTTAGATGATAAGCACAGAAATAAACTCTATAATAAGCAGCAGTCAATTGACAATAATGTAACTGCTTATTCAAAATATTCTTTTTATTCATATCTCTTAGGAAGGCTTTTAGTATTCTTCACATCAATTGCATTTTTAATCATTAATGATATTTCTTGTAATGTACCAATAGCAGTAGGTTTTCTTGCTCCCTTGTTAGCAGGATTTATTTTGAGTTCAGCTATCAAGAGCATTTATACTAGAAATGGAAAAGAGTTTAATAGTCAGACTGATATTTTATCGTTGTTTAACTTTGACCAAGAATGCGAAAATTTTTCAAAGAGTGATAGGACTAAATTAAAGTGGCTAAAAAATTCATTGATTTTGAGCAACATAATCTGTACACCTTTAATGTTTTTCGGTGTGGGATTAGATTTAGTTGCCAATGGTTTTGGTATAACTAACTCTATGATGTTATCCGGCTTATTACTTTCATTACCATTCACGCTTTTAATTGTTACTTTACCTGTTTTAAATGCTGCAAGTAATTATATTCTCAAAAAGACGACTATAAATTCAATTGAGGAGCAATTTAAAGGTGATGGTCCACTTGTAGAAGTTGATGACGAACAACCAAGCAGTACTATGAGCAATCAAAGTTATTTCCCCATCGGTCAGTTAATGCTCACATATCATCAAAGTTAGCTATTCTCCATAGCGAAGTCTCTAGCTAGGAACAATGAGCCACAGATTAGTATGGTTTTGACGTTTTGGATAGAGGCTTTTAATATGTGACTTAATATTGCATCGCCAATTGATTTACATTCAACTGCCTTTATTTCTATGTTATTGGCTTTTTCCCTAATCAAATTTGTATTTGTTGCTTTAGGTTCAGACTTAACACAAACCGCACATAGTAGTTTGATATATGGTTTTAAGTGTTCTAAGAACTCTTCTACATTTCTGTTACGAGTAACACCAAAAATTATATAGATACCTTCAGCAAAGTTATCTCTTACCCACTGAGATAGCACTCTAGCACCATCATTATTGTGCGCACCATCTAAAAATAATTGCCAATCTTTTGGTAATAAAGAAATTAAATTGCCCTCTTTTATACGCTCCAGTCGTGCAGGCCAATAGGTATGCTGTAAACCTGAAGTGATATCCTCTTCTCCAATGTCAAATCCATATTTTCCACTCAAAATGCTACATGCTGCAATGGCGTTTCCTGCATTGATTATTTGGTGATCACCCTTTAAAGACGGCAAAGGAAATTCTATTGATTGAATAGCTGATTGAAAAACCATTTTGTTGTTCTTTTTTTTGCAATTCCATTCAAAGCCTCCTCTATATAAAGGAGATTTCTTATTTATTGCATGGAATTCTAGTGTATTCATTATAGACTTTTTTTGTGGTGCTATTACACAAGGAATATTAGGTTTCATTATTCCAGCTTTTTCACCTGCTATGGTTTCTACAGTAGGGCCAAGATATTCTGTATGATCAAGTGCAATGGAAGTAATGATTGTTAAAATCGGATTATCTATAACATTTGTTGCATCAAGCCTTCCACCCATACGGCTTTGTTGCATCGCTAGCTATGATGGATTAAAGATAAAAAAGATGGAGAATATCAGTAGCTTATTATTCTGGTATTTATAACAAGAACGGTCAGTGAATACCTAAATTTGAGTAAAAGAAATTTCACTACCACTCACTAATCCGGCTAAAATTCAAGAATTTCAATGCTTTAGCTATTTTCAATAGAATTAAGTTTATTAATATAAATAATAAATTACTATTCTTAAATTTGATCAGATTGATTGCAAAAAAACAAGATTTTCAATAGGTTGCTTATAATCTTAGCTATAGTTAGCCTTTCATAAGTAGCGATGCAACAAAGCCCACCCATACCCACTTCAACTAAAGTTATATCGGCTTTATGGCGAGAAAAAGCTAAAAAAGCTGCAATAGTTGCAGCTTCAAACAGAGTGATAGGTTGTTCTGCAATTACGGCACGGCATTCTTCTAACAAGCTATATAATTCATTATCGTCGATATAACTGCCTGCAATAACTATTCTTTCATTAAAATTCACCAAATGTGGAGAAGTGTATGCGTGTACCTTATACCCTGCTGCTTGCATTATATATCTTATAAATGCTAGTGTTGAGCCTTTCCCATTAGTTCCAGCTATATGAATTACGGGAGGCATTTTTTTCTCGGGGTTATCTAGTTTGCTAAGAAAGCCTTTTATGCGATCAAGAGAAAAATCATTCGGCCTGCTACCAAGTGGCTTAGGCCAATGAGGCATATATATCATAGATTGTTATTACATTTTAATTCATCTATCACACTTGCTATGCCATGTGTGTCGATTTTTTCACTAAATTGAGAACGTTGATTAATAGCAATACTTATTCCACTCATTACAACATCACTTATCAAGAAAGAACTGTTATTTTTAGTAACTTTAAAATCAATATTTGTAAATTCTTCATCACCATAAGAGAACCTTGTACCAATTAAGCAAGTTTCATCGTCAACTGCTTTTGCACTCATTATGATCATTTCACTATCATGCATGTATTTATATAAAATTTTAACGCACAAACGCGTAAGATACACTTCATACTCTCTTAAAAAATCTTCTTTTTCTTTTTGTTTAACTAAAGCCCAATGTTTCCCTATAACGAATTGCGATATTCCTTTGAGGTTAACATTATTCTGAATGACCTCCTGAAGCTTTTCGTGTACATGCTCTAGGTTTTTTCTATTTCCTTTTGTAGATATACCATCCACTTGTTGCTTCATAGTATGCACAAAAATTTTGTGATCTGTACAATTAGTATAAGCACTTGAAGAAATTACAATAAAAACAATAATGATTAAAACTTTAGTAATATTCATAAGATAAACTATAATACTTAAAATGCAAAATTTAATAAAGATTAAATAATAATCGCTGACTTTAATATACCTATAGACATGCCCTGTGTAAATCATCTATAATTCAAGTAGGGGTCTGTGCTATGCGTTATGAGTTAAGTTAAATTTCCCGAGCGATAATTTCTAGAGAAGGGAATTGCCTCTGCTGGTTTCGTTGAAACTAATATGCGATGCCCACCTTAACTTCAGGTCTCAGGAATCTACTAAGGCTGACGGTAGATACGGATCCTTTTTTGGTTGGTACTAAATTTATGCTTTATCAATACAGAGAACAAGGTACCTTCCTATGTTCGCCTAATGAAGTATTCAAAATTGTAATTGATGTTGAAAGGTATCCTGATTTTGTTCCTTGGTGCAAAGCCGTTTATATAAAAGAAAAAATTAACAACCAAATGGTTGTGGATCTCCTCGCAGCTTTTCATGGAATTAAAGGAAGGTACACATCAGAAGTAACCTTTCTTTCTCCAAGTGGAACAAATGAAGGTTGGATAAAAGCTGTATCATCAAATGGAATATTTAAACATCTATACAATGAATGGCAATTCATTCCCATAGATGAAAATAAAACTATGGTAAAGTTTTATATAGAGTTTAAGTTTAAGTCCAACTCATTTTCCACTTTATTAAACTCAGTATATAAATATACACAAAGTAAAATAATTGCTGCATTTAAAGATAGGGCTGAAAGCCTTGCTAAACAAAAGTTATCTTGACATTATTAATATAAATATGTAATTTTTTTAGTAAGTTAAGTGTTTGTATTGTAATGATTTTTAGACTATTGTTTTTACTAATTCTTATGAGTGTTGATTCTTATGCAGTTGTTAACCAACATATTCAAAAAGAAACTAATGAAATAACATCAAAAGAGTTACTATCACTATTACCTGATGATAAATTATTAGGAGATCCAAAAGCACCAATTCTAATGATAGAATATGCTTCATTAACTTGCTATCACTGCTCTCTTTTTCATAAGAATGTTTTTCCTAAAATTAAAGAGAAATATATAGATACAGGTAAGATGTTATATATATTTCGTCATTTTCCTTTGGATTACAGAGGGCTAAAGGCTGCAATGCTAAGTCATTGCTACGAAAAACAAGAAGACTACTTTAATTTTAACAAAGCTGTTTTTAACTCAATAGATTCGTGGAATTACTCCAATTTGAGTGATTTGACTTTACTACAAAGAATTGCTGCACTAAGCAACTTAAAGCAAGATGCATTTAACCAATGCATTAATGATAAGAAAATGATGGATAAAATCATAAATGATAAACCACTGGCAATTAATAAACTTGGTATCACAGCCACTCCAATATTTTTCATCAAGCTCAACGATGGTAAGTCATATATAGAGCATAATAAAGTTAAACATGAAGGGTATAAAGAGCTGAAATACTTCACTAACGTAATAGATGAATTATATGGAAAAGCTATAGTGAAGTAATACCACTGTAGCTTACCATATAAAAGACTCTATGCTGAGTCATTGTTTTTCACTACTGTTTGTTGTTTTTTACGCTCAAACTCTCTTTTTTTACTGTGCCAAGTGTAGTAATACATAGCGATTTTATTCTCTATTAATATTATTGTCCCATCATAAAACTGAACCATATCCATAACTTTTTTCTGAGCTTCATTAAAACGTTCTTTATACTTTTCACGATAAGCTGGATTATGTAGTAACATAACCCCTTCATTCTTGTTAGATTTTTTGTTTAACGTTTCAACTTCACCAGCAATAGTATAAGACATATAACCCCCTCTAATTGATTATAAAAATTATATTTTAAAAAGAGAAATGCACATAAACAATCCCTTTAATTCTAGCATAATAATCGATTGTTTATTATACTAATTAACTATAGTACAATATATAATAATTCTTGTCACTTAAAATTTTATACTATGAAATAATAACTTAAAATAAATGTTTTTATTATTTTAAACTATATTATTATATTTATAAATTGTGTATGAATTAAGCCTCCCTAATTTATAATATAAAACGTAATGCGTAATAATCTTAGTACAAAATTGTCATACATAAGAAATCTATTTGCAAAAGAATATAAAACAATAGAAGAGTATTGTATTCTTGAAAAAAAGCAACATATTCAGATTGGCCCTGAAGAAGGAAAGCTATTAAGTTTATTTATAAAAATCCATAAAATCAAAAGTATTGTTGAGATTGGCACGTTATACGGTTATTCGTCAATTTGTATGGCAAAAGCTCTACTGAAAGACGGTCATATATATACAATAGAAAATAATCCTCAACACTCAAGAATAGCAAAAAAAATTTTAGTGCTTTTAATCTAAGTGATAAAATTACTCTAATAGAAGGCGATGCACTGGAAAAAATTAATGAATTATCAGCAAAGGCACCATTTGACATGATATTTATCGATGCTGACAAAAGCAGTTATCCTAAGTATTTAGATTGGGCAGAGTCATACATTAAACGAGATGGGCTAATCGTTGCAGATAACACTCTACTGTTTAACACAGTATTTTTAGAATCGCCTCCAAAAGAAGTATCAGAAAAATCATGGCATGCTATGAGGGAGTTTAATAATAGATTATCAGATGAAAAGAAATATTTCTCTATATTGATTCCAACTGATGAAGGAATGACTGTAGCTTTAAAGCTAACATAAGTTAAAAATCAAGGTCAGCATAATGTTTAGGAGGGGTTAACCCGGAAACTCTCTCTAATAATATTTCGCGAAAACAAGGCCTTGATTTAACAATGGAGTACCATTCTTTTAAAATTTTACTTTTTTCCCATGGAAAACTACTTACATAATCCATTACGGAAATATGCGATGCTAAAGCAATATCAGCTAAAGTGAACTTATCAGTTGCAAGCCAAACGTTCTTGTTAATTAAGTGTTCGATGTATTCCATATGGCAAGGCAGGTTATGCTGAGCTGCATGAAGAAATCTAGAGTCAGGGCTGCGGTTAGTAATTACTTTTTCATTCATAATATACTTAGTAACTTCATTGTAAAATTTGTTATCGAACCAATTGATTAGAGCGCGTATTTTAGACTTAATAATAGTGGATGAACCAAGTAATTTGACGTCGCTATTGTAAGTCTCTTCTATATATTCACAAATGGCATTACTATCCACTATTACAAAGTTATTATCTATTAATACTGGTACTTGCCCGGTTGGATTGATCTCCATAAATTCATTCCGCTTTTCCCATGGATTTTCATGTACTAAATCACAGTTCAATTTTTTTTCTTTCAAAAGCACTCTAACTTTTCGTGAAAACGGACAAAGAGGAAAATGATATAAAATCATAATATTCCTCTTTTGTTATCCCAATATCCTTTTTTTGTTACTCTATGGCTTGACCTACAACTGTACGAACTTTCTTTGTAGTCCACAGAAGTTTGCGTAGCAGGTGGTGTGATGCAAGTAGCTGACACTGGAATGGCTTTGTTGCATCGCACCTTATACTGGTAGTAATTTACGATAAATATCATGTAGCCATTTCAAATTTAGCCATACCAATTTCAGTAAATTGATTAAGCAAATAGCACTTAATCAGCAATTCTTTTTCGCGATTTACTTCGGATTTATTCCTAAAGCTGAATCCAAATATTTGCTTTAATCTTGAGAAAAACCCTTCAATATAAGATCTTTTCCCATAATTTACTTCTTTTTTCCATTCTTTCACGCCATCTTCACCGTATAATTTTATTAACCTAATAGCAGCATTTCTGTCAGACATATAATCTATTTCTGGATGTTCTGCCGCATTGTTTATTGGTGGAATTTTTGCCTTTATATCATATTCGTGACACAATTTGTAAAACTTGTGCCTATCATATGCCCTATCTGCATATAGTGCTTTTATGACATGCTGAAAATTAACTTCTTTAAGCAAATCGCAAGCTCCATAGTGATCAGAGTAGACACCGTTACTGTATTTTACAGCTATGGCTTTTTTGCTGTTTATATTCAACATTACATGCAATTTTCTTGTCTGTTCATAGCCACGATATTTTCTGTCAGCGCTATTTTCCTTGCTGTGACCAGGGGTATTGTTGTAAATGCTGATACCTGTACTATCTATAGCAATTTCGATGTCTTCCATATTATTTTTATCAATTCTGCAATCATTGATCTTAATATTAAGTTTCTTAAACCTTCTTGATGCTTGTGAATAGCTGATAACTGCTAAATCTCTTCCTATTTGTTGCATATATCCTTTTATAAACCCCACCGTTTGTCTTAAACCAATTCTAAAAAGATTGACAATTATATGCACCAAAATCACAACTTTATCACTGTAAATATAGTTGCCGCCTTGCATTTTTGGACTATTTTCATACCAATTTTCTATGGCTTCATTGATATAATGAAAAATATTTCCTCTTTCCTGGAGAAATTTGTTATATTCATTTTGGTTACTGACTTTCATTTTCTGTGGCATATTTTTTCTTCAACAGTTAAATGGTTATTTATAATGAATTTTGTCAGTAGCCACCAGATTTTTTCGGTTGCTATGCAACAAAGCCCACTGGAATCCAGTTCTTGTTATACAATTGCCTAGTGCGCTCATTTACAGTTAAGTTTTCTGGATCCAAGTAGTCAAGCACTGGGATGACATCCTTTTCGGTAAAAATTGCTCTTATATCACAACATTCATACAGCTGTATGCCTAGGCACTGGGATGACATAAATAAACATTGGAGTGACAATCTTGTAGTGACTTGCATGGCAACTAACTTTTTGTTTACTTCAAAATAGCACTGTAAAAAATTTAACATATCAAATTATAGAGCTAATATAGGATATACCTTGCTAAATAAAAAAAAAAGTATAATATTTTATAAGGTATGCAGGCAAAAACTCTGTAATTTGGTCAGATCAGAAATGAAGCAGCCATATCAGAACCTTTTTGGGTTGCATACCTATTTCATTATTTGTTTTATCCGAGGCTATGAATATAGCATTAAAACATCGTCCTAGTAGCTTTAAAGATCTAGTAGGTCAAGATATATTAGTGCGTGTATTAGAAAATGCTTTTACTTTAAACAAAATCCCACAATCTATACTGCTCTCTGGTAGTAGTGGAGTTGGTAAAACTACCACTGCAAGGATAATAGCTTTATGTTTGAATTGTTCTCTGGGGCCAATTTTTGAACCTTGCGGATCATGTGAAAACTGTCTAGCAATAAAAAATTCAAGCCATCCAGATGTAATTGAAATCGATGCAGCAAGTCACACTAGCATTGACGATATTAAAGTAATCCTGGGAGATATTTGCTATTCACCTATAAGCTCTAAATTCAAAGTCTACATTATAGATGAAGTACATATGTTATCCAGCAGCGCATTTAACGCATTACTTAAAACCCTAGAAGAGCCACCATCTAGTGTAAAATTCATTTTAGCAACTACGGAAATAAAAAAGATACCGATAACTATTATTGCACGTTGTCAAAGATTTGATTTACACAACATTCCTGTAGCTAAAATAGTGGAACGTTTAAATGATGTTGCACAAAAAGAGAGTTATTCCATTGAAAAGGGAGCATTAGAATTAATTGCACGACACTCTGGAAATTCAATGCGTAACGCCTTGTTTTTGATGAATCAAGCAGTGCTATATAGCAAAGATGGTGCAATATCCACTAAAAACGTGACAGACATACTTGGCCTAGTGGATAAAGATATTATATTCGATCTATTAGGAGCAATATTAGAAGGTGATTTACAGAAAGCTCTATCAGTGTTTGACAAGGCGATAAAAACAGCAAACCCACTTAGTATTTTTGAAGGTCTATTGCAAACAATTCAGTTAGTATGCCGTTTTTTAATTACGAAAGAGATTGATAGTGCAGTTACAGAGCATGAAAAGAATAGGATAAAAGATTTAAGTATAAAGAGATCTTTAATATTTTTTTCGAGATTGTGGAAGGTGTTGCTTAAAGGTATTCAAGATATAAAAACTTCAACATGCAACGATGTTGCTGCTGAAATGATGTTAATTAGCCTCTGTTATCTTTCTGATCTGCCTTCTCCGGAACAGGTGGTCAAAAAAATTCTTTCGCAGAATGCAGAGCAAGGAAATAGACAGGGCAGACCTGTTGCACCTTCCCCCTCTGTCATCCAAGTAGCTGACTACTCGGATCCAAAAAAATATGTGGAAAGTAAACAACAACCCCACTCTGTCATCCCAGTGCGTGACACTGGGATCCATGTAGAAAATAAACAACAAAATTACGATTTTGACAAAGTTTTGCAACTATTACGGCGGAGTAACCAAATTTATCTTTACAAACAACTGTGTAATAATCTACAATTAATAGATTGTAAACCTGGGTATTTAAAATTAAAAGCTGTATCTAAGTTGGATAGTAATTTTTGCAATGATTTAAAAAATTACTTAAACCAGGTGACTCAGCAGGAGTGGGTTATTACAGTTGATACGGGTTATATAAACAGGGAAGTGAGTAATTTAAATTATGCACCTGCAGTTAAGGATGTACTTGACACGTTTAAAGGTGCAAAAGTAGTTAATATAGAAAATAAGGAGTAAGTTGTGGATCTTAGTCAAATAATGAAACAAGCGCAAGAGATGCAAAAAAAGTTTGCAGAAGCTCAAGAAAAATATATTGGAAAAGAGTTTCAAGGTATTTCTGGTGGCGGCAAAGTTTCTGTATTAGTGGAAGTCATAAAAATAGGTAGCTATAAAGCTAAGAAGGTGAACATAGACTTAGAACTTATGAGAAATGAGGAAAAAGATATAGTAGAGGATTTAGTGACAGCAGCGTTTAATGATGCCGTTAAAAAAGCAGAAGAAGATATGGCAAATGCAACTTCTGATCTTGCAGGTATGATGGGTTTACCACCTGGATTTAAACTTCCTTTTTGAATTTACTACTGAAGTTTCTTTTAGTGTAAGTATTTCTTTTTTAATATTTCTAACGCCAGTACTTCTTCATATAATGCACCTATAGCTAGCACAGCCCTATGTCATACCGCCGCGGTATCTCAGCCGCTAACAAGTAGCGGAATGACGAGGTTATCGTCTGCTGCCACGAACCGTCATACCGCGATTCATTCGCGGTATCTCATCCGCTAACACGTGGCGGAATGACAGCAGTCCTACGTCATACCGTCACGGTATCTCTAGATCCCGCTAACACGTAGCGGGATGACGGTTGTCAGGCTAGTACCTTCCCCTGTCATCCCAGTGCCCTGACTACTTGGATCCAGGAAACTTAACTTTAATGAACGTGTCAAGTAGGCTGCATAATAAGGACTAGATTCCAGTGGGCTTTGTTGCATCGCACCTTATACTGGTAGTAATTTACGATAAATATCATGTAGCCATTTCAAATTTAGCCATACCAATTTCAGTAAATTGATTAAGCAAATAGCACTTAATCAGCAATTCTTTTTCGCGATTTACTTCGGATTTATTCCTAAAGCTGAATCCAAATATTTGCTTTAATCTTGAGAAAAACCCTTCAATATAAGATCTTTTCCCATAATTTACTTCTTTTTTCCATTCTTTCACGCCATCTTCACCGTATAATTTTATTAACCTAATAGCAGCATTTCTGTCAGACATATAATCTATTTCTGGATGTTCTGCCGCATTGTTTATTGGTGGAATTTTTGCCTTTATATCATATTCGTGACACAATTTGTAAAACTTGTGCCTATCATATGCCCTATCTGCATATAGTGCTTTTATGACATGCTGAAAATTAACTTCTTTAAGCAAATCGCAAGCTCCATAGTGATCAGAGTAGACACCGTTACTGTATTTTACAGCTATGGCTTTTTTGCTGTTTATATTCAACATTACATGCAATTTTCTTGTCTGTTCATAGCCACGATATTTTCTGTCAGCGCTATTTTCCTTGCTGTGACCAGGGGTATTGTTGTAAATGCTGATACCTGTACTATCTATAGCAATTTCGATGTCTTCCATATTATTTTTATCAATTCTGCAATCATTGATCTTAATATTAAGTTTCTTAAACCTTCTTGATGCTTGTGAATAGCTGATAACTGCTAAATCTCTTCCTATTTGTTGCATATATCCTTTTATAAACCCCACCGTTTGTCTTAAACCAATTCTAAAAAGATTGACAATTATATGCACCAAAATCACAACTTTATCACTGTAAATATAGTTGCCGCCTTGCATTTTTGGACTATTTTCATACCAATTTTCTATGGCTTCATTGATATAATGAAAAATATTTCCTCTTTCCTGGAGAAATTTGTTATATTCATTTTGGTTACTGACTTTCATTTTCTGTGGCATATTTTTTCTTCAACAGTTAAATGGTTATTTATAATGAATTTTGTCAGTAGCCACCAGATTTTTTCGGTTGCTATGCAACAAAGCCATTCCAGTGTCAAGCACTGAAATGACATGGTGAGGCGTCATCCTGCTGCTCCTTTCTTGTCATCCCGCGCGGAATAATTAACCGTCATACCGCGATTCATTCGCGGTATCTCATCCGCTAACACGTAGCGGAATGACAGCAAGTCCTACGTCATACCGTCACGGTATCTCTAGATCCCGCTAACAAGCAGCGGGATGACGAGGTCTTTCGATAGTAAATCTTACCTGTGTTAGCTATACCAAAAAATCAAAAGTCGTGTAACTCTATTTATTCATTAATAAAATCTTTATCTTCTCCTAAAAATTAGTTAAAATGTAGAATATTTTGTGTTATTAAGTTAGCACTTGACTTAACTTTAGTTGTTACTTAGACTGCTAAAGTGGAATTTTAATTTTTTTTTACGAGGACAATTATGCATTATAAAAAGTTTTTTTCAGCAGCCGCTTTAGCAACGTTGCTAAGTTTATCAAACTCTGCTTTCTCAGATCCTGTTGGTCCAATAAGTGATGAAGAAACTAGCTACTACGTTCGTTTGCAATACAACGGTGAAATTTTACCTCTTTTCACAAAAATTGATGGTGTTACAGGTCTTAAAAAGAGCGCTAACGATAAAACCGACACTACTGATCTGTACACAGCTTCTTTTATGGCTGGTGGTGGTGCATTTGGTTACAAAATGGACGATATCAGAGTTGATGTTGAAGGGATTTATTCACAGCTAAATCAAGATACTACGGTAACTGGAACTTCTGTCCCAGCAGGAGGAATTGCAAAGAACTTAACAGCAATTTCAGGGCTAGTTAATGTTTATTACGATATAGCAATTGAAGATATGCCTATCACTCCATATGTTGGTGTTGGTGTTGGTGCAGCATATGTAAGCAATCCTTTAGCAACAAAAGTTACTGATGGTAAAGCCTCTGGATTTGGTGTTGCTTATCAAGCAAAAGCTGGTGTTAGTTATGATGTAACTCCAGAAGTCAAACTTTATGCTGGAGCTCGTTATTTCGGTTCTTATGGTGCTAACTTTGGTAAGACAGCTAAAGACGATGCCGGAATCAAAGTTCTTTACAGCACTGTTGGTGCAGAAGCTGGAGTAGCGTTTAATTTCTAGTCTATCTCAGTCTTGTTATCCCAGTGGGTTTTTTCTTGTCATCCAAGTAGCATGACACTGGGATCTAGAAAAAAGAAATGTGGATTCCAGTGCCAAGGCACTGGAATAACACTACTTGCTATGTGTTTAAGCTATAATGTTCACCATTGTACTGGTAGAATATTATCTAAAGTTACATAATGTTGTCCAATTAGCTAACACTGCGGCCTACTGTCTCCAAGAAATTAGATGGAAAATTTGTGCTTTTTTCAAATCAAAGCTTGAATTTTTGCTAGAAAATCAATATATTATATGCATGAAGTTTTAATTTAAGTTGTTATGTTGACCCCAATGGCAAGCTTATGTGTTGATAGCAGAACCAATCTCATGCAATATATTGCTAGGGTGCGAAAATTTCCCATGCTGTCTCAAGAGGAAGAAGTACAACTAGCAAAAAATTGGAACCAATATAAGGATATTTCTTCTGCTCATAAATTGATTACCAGCCATTTGAATTTGGTAGTGAAAATTGCAATGAAATTCAAAAATTATGGACTATTGTTGATGGACCTGGTCATGGAAGGGAATCTTGGTTTAATGCATGCAGTGAAAAAGTTTAATCCTGATTTAGGGTTTCGTTTTTCAACTTATGCAGTGTGGTGGATTGAAGCTTCAATAAAAGACTTTATATTGAAATCTTGGTCATTTGTGAAGATAGGCACAACGCAAGCACAAAGAAGATTATTTTTTAGTTTACGTAAAATAAAAAAAAGAATTTTACAGTATACAAACAGGGAAATTTTAAATAATGAAGAAATAAAAGCAATATCTAATGAGCTTTCTGTATCCGAAGGAGACGTTCTGCAGATGAATTACCGTTTGGCTTGTAAGGATCAGTCGCTAAACGATTGCATAAAAATAGGTGATGACTCTAAAAGGGAGTTGCAAGATATGATCCCATGTAACTTGGTTAGTCAAGAAGTAACCTATCAGAATCATGAAGAAAAAGAATTAAAAGAAACAATTTTAAACAATGCACTAGCGAGCCTCAACGAAAGGGCAAGAGACATTTTTATCAGTAGATATTTGTCTGAAAACACTCAAACTCTAGATGAACTTAGTAAAAAGTATTGTGTTTCAAGAGAAAGAATAAGGCAGTTGGCTGAGCAGGCGATGGCTAAGGTAAAACAATATATACAATCTGAAAGTTTGAAATTTGGTTTGCATGCATAGTTTTTTTATATTTCTAATATTTTTTTCAATAGGCACTTTTGCATCAGTTAGTGATGTACAATTGAAGGAAAAATATAAAGATTGGCTCGTGTATACTGCATTGGAAGATGGAGAAAAAGTATGTTATGTTGTATCCTATCCTAAAAAAAAAAGCGAACATTATACAACCAACCGCAAGCCATATGTAATGGTTAGTTATGTTGATAAAAAAGCAGATGAGGTAAGCGTTACCTCTGGTTTTCAATATGATAAAGAGCCTGTAGCTCTCAATATCGACAAAAAAATTAAATACACATTGCCTATAATACAGGGAAGTCTTGCGTGGGCAGAGCATACAAAAATAGATCAAGATCTCATTCTAAAAATGAAGCAGGGATTATCAATGGTAGTGAATGGGAAAACAAAAACAGTGACCATTGATGATACTTATTCCCTACTTGGGTTTCAAAAAGCGTATCAAAAAATGCATGATTTATGCCATACAAAGTAAATTATTGTAACAGAAACAGAATAGGTAATTTTCCAGTTGTAGTATAAAACAGACTGTCCTTTCGATAAATAGCACTTTACTTTATATGGGATGTGGATATCATTTAAAATATATTTTTGAGAATTAGCAATGTCAGAGGTTGCAGGTGTAGATACAGAAATCAAAAAGCAAAATTCTGTGTGTGAGCAGATGCGTTTTAGCGTGAGCCGCACAAGTCTTTTAAATACATTATCCAGAGTAAGTGGAGTAGTTGAAAGGCGTAATGCAATAGATGTTTTGGCATGTATAAATATCAAAGCACAACACGGCAGCATAAAACTAATGGCAACTGATCTTGACATTTCAATGTTTGCCTCACTTGCTGCAACCGTATTAACAGAAGGAGAAGTAAAAATTTCAGCGCATACTTTACATGACATAGTGAAGAAGTTACCCGCTGATTTGGATGTCAATTTTGAAGTAAACAACCAAGGAAAATTATTGATGTCTTGTGGAAATGCAAACTTTTCTTTACCGAATGTAGTTTCAAGCAGCTTTCCTGCTCTTGAAGAAGACAATTATAAACATGATTTTATTCTACTAAATACGGACCTGATAGACTTATTAACTAAAACAAAATTTGCTGTATCACTAGATGATACAAGGTATAATTTAAATGGAATATATCTGCATACGGATAAGCAGTTTTTGTACTGCGTTGCAACTGATGGCCATCGTTTATCATGTATAAAGAGGCCAAAGCCTGGGAACATCAATGATGAATTTGGTGTGATCATTCCACGTAAAACTGTTATGGAGCTGTTAAAAATATTGGACGATTGTAATGAAGTTAATATAAAACTTTCAGACAGAAAAATCAAGTTTACATGCGGTGAATATATTCTAATATCAAAATTAATAGATGGGACTTTTCCAAATTATAAAGCAGTTATTCCAGCATCTCAAGATAAGCATATGATTATTGAAAGTAAAAAACTTTTAGATGTTATAGATCGAGTTTCCGTTGTTGTATCTGATAAAGTAAAATCCATTAAATTCTCACTACAAGAAAAGCTGCTAACTTTGCATTCAAACTCTCAAGAGTGCAGTGATGCAACTGAATCCATAGAAGCGGACTACAATAAAGCCCCTATAGAAATAGGGTTCAACTCGCGTTATTTGCTTGATGTTCTATCCTGTATAAAAAATAAATGTAAGTTTAGCTTAGCCGATGGTAATAGTGCTACAATTATCACTGATGAAGACGATTCAAGTGTATTATATGTAGTGATGCCAATGAGAACTTAAACACGTCATCCGCTGCTTGTTAGCGGGATCTGGAGATACCGTGGCGGTATGACACTTATTTCACTAAGAATGTTATTTTTTATTAATTAGTAATCTATCTTTACCAAATATAAGCCAAAAGGTGGTGCAGTAACCCCAGCGGCACTTCTTTTGCATTGGCTTAATATATGTAGCATTTCTTGCGGATTGGTTCTATTTTTTCCAAATTCAACTAAAGTACCCACAATAATCCTCACTTGGTTATGTAAAAAGGAAATAGCAGATATTTTGATGTGTATATGGCTCCCGTTTTGTATTATATCGATATCATCAATTGTTCTTATCGGATTCGCAGCTTGACAATCTTTTGAATAGAAACTTGAAAGGTCATGTTTTCCAAGTAGATGTTTAGCAGCTTCACGCATAATATTTACATCAAGTGGGCTAAACACTTGCCATACATAACCCGTCTCCAGAGCGGCAGGAGCATAGCGATTAACTATTCTGTATTCGTAATATCTTTTTTTTGCTGAAAACCGTGCGTGAAACGCATCATCTACAACTTCTACATTGAGCACGACTATAGGAATTGATTTTAAATGATAATTTATTGCGTTTCTTATTCTATAAAGCTCAAATTCCTTTTCCATATCAAAATGAGCAACTTGTCCTAAAGCATGAACCCCTGCATCAGTCCTGCCACCACAGTACAAGGTAACTTTCTCACCACTAAAATTAAATATAGCATTTTCTATCTTCTCCTGGATTGAGTTAGCAGAGTGTTGCTGCTTTTGCCAGCCAGAGAAACTACTGCCATTATATTCTATTGTTATTTTGTATCGCACTGCAGAGTCTATCTAACTTTCTATCTTAATATAATTTAGGTAGCTAATTTTTCTACGATAACGTTCTTCATCATTAAAAAACCCTTGGCAGGTTACTTGCGTTCGATTATCATAGAGAATTATATAAATTAATAAATGATCTATGGCAAGTAACCCAGAAGAAAGAAATAGTGATAAACAAAAAGCGCTAGATAACGCAATAAGCCAGATTGAAAAAGCATTCGGTAAAGGTGCAATAATGAAGCTGAAGCAAAATCCTTTAGAGAAAATAGACACAATATCCACAGGATCAATTGCGCTTGATTCGGCTCTAGGTGTTGGAGGTCTGCCAAAAGGGCGTATAATTGAAATATTTGGTCCCGAGAGTTCTGGTAAAACCACTCTTGCCTTGCACGTGATTGCTGAAGCACAAAAAAAAGGAGGATCATGCGCATTTATCGATGCAGAACATGCATTGGATGTCTTATATGCTCGCAAACTTGGGGTGAGCACTGATGATTTAGTAATTTCGCAACCAGACACTGGAGAGCAGGCGTTGCATATTGTTGAGTATTTAGTGTGTTCTGGCGCGGTTGACGTGATAGTTATTGACTCTGTTGCAGCGTTAACTCCAAGAGCTGAAATTGAGGGTGATATGGGTGATCAGCACATGGGGCTGCAAGCAAGGCTTTTAAGTCATGGGCTACGGAAACTAACCTCTGCCGTTTCAAAAGCGAACTGTATATTGATATTTATTAATCAAATTCGTATGAAAATAGGAGTAGTGTATGGAAATCCTGAAACTACCACGGGTGGAAATGCATTAAAATTCTATACTTCTGTAAGGCTTGATATAAGAAAAGTTGGTGTAATAAAAGACAAAGAAAATATTACAGGTAATGAAACAAGAGTTAAAGTTGTAAAAAATAAAGTTGCTCCTCCATTTAGAGAAGCGAAATTTGATATAATGTACAATGAAGGTATATCAAAACTCGGAGAAATAATAGATATGGGAGCAAAGCTTGGTGTGCTTGAAAAAGCAGGTGCTTACTATTCATATAACAACACACGTCTTGGACAAGGAAGAGAGAATGTAAAAACTTACTTAAAAACAAACAAAGAAGTCGCAAATGAAATAGAAACGAAAATCAGAGATTTACTCAGAAATCATGATAATTCTATCATAATAGACGAGGACAGTGAGCAACTTTTAGAAGAATCAGTGTTCTGATCTAAACTTAGACATTAGATTTTGTGTTGGACGGGTTGTTACAGTATGACGGTGTGTGCTAATATAACAATCTGTAATGTTACCTTGTATCAAAAAGACTTTGCTGAAGCAGTTAAAAAAAGCTTTTCATGAGAAATTATAAATGATAAATTGTTAACAATAGGTTATTGTGAATAAGATTATGTGTTTTGGTTTACCTAATATAAATAGGGAAGGTTATTCATTTATAGTAGTTTCCTTTATAGTAACGTGTATAGCATTCTCTATATCTTGGGGGTTTGGTGTTACGTGCTTGTTTCCGACATTATTGTGTACTTATTTCTTTCGTGATCCAGCAAGAGTTGTGCCAAACAATAAGGATCTTATATTAAGTCCTGCTGATGGTGTGATTTCAAAAATTGAAGAAGTTAATTATCCTTTATTGGCAGAAAATGGAGAAGAGAAGAAGTTCACGCTTGTTAGCATATTTTTAAGTGTTTTGAACGTCCATGTGAATCGTATACCAATATCTGGTGCGATAAAGGAAATGAGTTATAAAAAAGGCAAGTTTGTATCCGCAATGAGCAATAGGTCTAGTAATGAAAATGAAAAGCAGGTTATTGTGATTGAATACGAAAAGGGAAAAGAAATTATTGTGGAGCAAATAGCTGGATTAATTGCACGTCGTATCGTTTGTAATTTAGGAGTATCCCAGAACGTAAAAGCAGGTGAAAGGTTTGGAATTATAAGATTTGGCAGTAGAGTAAATATTTATGTTCCTGCTGATATAGAAGTAAGAGTTTCAGAAGGGCAAACTGTTATTGGTGGTGAAACAATTATAGTAAACTTAAATAAGGAAAACGTTCAAGAGAAGCTTACTTTTGACGTTATATGAATAACGATGGAAGTAACAGTAGATTCTTACCTATTACTAAATTATTCCCAAACTTTATAACTTTATTGGGTTTATGTTCTGGTCTCACTTCACTTAAATTTACATTTAATGAACAATGGGAATTCTCAGTAATTTTTATCATCATTGCAGCAATAATAGATGGAATGGATGGCAGAATAGCTAGAATTCTAAAATCAACTAGCGATTTTGGAGCCCAGCTTGATTCTTTTGCAGATTTTCTAAATTTTGGTGCAGCGCCTGCATTTCTTTTGTATTTTTGGAAGCTAAATGAAATCAAAGTCATAGGTTGGATTTTAGTAATGATATACGTAATCTGCATATCAATAAGACTTGCAAGATTTAATGTTTCGCTACACTCAGAACAATCATACTGGGAAAAATTTTTCTTTTCTGGTGTTCCAGCTCCAGTGTGTGCTTTACTTTCTTTGTTGCCAATAATTATTACCTTTCAATCTCATGAGAGTGAATACTTACTTCTCATAGAGCGATTTTTTAACACAAGAAACGTAGCTTGTTACTTTCTGGCCATTTCATTTTTTTCGATAAGTCACATTCCAACTTTCTCTGCAAAATATATTTATATTCCCAAAAGCCTATCTTATATATTTGTGTCATTTTTTGGAGTACTTATTATATTTTTCATCAGTAAGCCCTGGATAACGCTACCAATTTTAGGTGTAGTGTATGTACTTACTATTCCAGTAAGCACTGGGCTTTATATATATTACTCGTATAAAGCTCGTTAGCTATAAGTTGTAATAAAAAGTAGTGAGCAGCATGATTGTAAAAATAAATGAACTGTTAAATTCATTTCTGTACATAAAGATATTCAACATTCCATTTATAATTATTTGGGTAATTGCAACTGGGGTTTTTTGTACCATCCAATTCAAATTCACTAACTTTAGATTGTTCAAGCATGGAATACAGACGCTATTCAATCTAAAGTGTAATAACAATAACAATGGCATAATCACTCATATTCAAGCGTTTGCAACAGTAATTTCAGGAACAGTTGGCCTTGGAACAATATCAGGAGTTGCAATAGCTATCACAATAGGGGGCCCAAGTGCAGTTTTTTGGATGGTAATTACCGGAATACTTGGTATGTCGATAAAGTTTGCCGAGGTGGTGCTTGCATTCACTTATCGCTCTGAAAATACAACTGGTGGTGCTTTTTATTACATGAAATACGGGCTTGCAAAGATTGGATTTGCAAAAACTGGTAGATTTCTTGCCTTTACTTATGCAATTATGCTACTTATTGCAATGATTTTGGGCGGTATACCATTTCAAGCGAATCAGATAGCAGCATTGTCAAATAACCTCTTTGAATACAACGCGTCCATTATTATATCTCTGCTTGTCTTTATTGTAATATTGGGAGGAATAAAGCGCATTGCTTTCGTTTCAACGAGCTTAGCACCAATTATGATAGTGCTATATGTGGGTATGTGTATATATTTAATTTATGTAAACAGAAGTAATTTGCTGAATGCTTTATCTATAATATTTCAAGATATTTTCAATAAATCGGCTATAGGAGGCGGAGTATTGAGCGGATTAATAGCCGGAGTGAGAAGATCAGTGTTTGCCAACGAAGCAGGTACCGGAACAGCAGCTATAGCACATTCAGCTGTAAAAGAAGAAGATCCAATTAAAGTTGGGTGTGTTGCAATGATTGCACCACTTATAGACACAATATTAATCTCATTTTTGACTGGTATTGTGATAATTATCACTGGTATGCATAGCACTGATAACGTGGGTGATATTACACTAATTAGTTCGGTATTCTCAACAGCTTTGCCCTTGTTCAGCAAGTTAGTTTTTCCGCTAATGATGTTTTCCTTTGCATTTTCTACAATAATAGCTTATTGTTACTACTGTGAAGTTGCTTTGCTGTATTTATTTGGTAATAAAAAAATACTGATACCGTTCCAAATTCTTATAGTGGTTTCAGTGTATATCAGTTGTATGTCAAAGGATATAGAATTTATATCTTATCTAGGTGACAGTTTGTTCATGTGCCTTATGGTTCCAAATGCTGTTGCAATATATCTACTGAGAAGGGAAGTTTTGAATACAATAGATTCTTATTACAATTCTAAAAGGTATTAAACATGACTTATAGATTGCTTTGTATGGTGTTATTTTGTCTATTGTTTAATGATGCGTATGCTGCTTCAGGTTTTTACGAAAGTTATGACGCTGTGTTGAATGGAATAAATAACTTCATGAATGAAGCGCTGTTTTTCAAAATCTTTTATATACCGTTCATACTTCTTCTACTAGTTTTTGGTTATGTGTTTCTAACATTACGTTTTGGATTTCTCAACATAAGAATGTTTAAGCATGCGTTTGCTATTTTATGTGGAAAATATGACACGAATCACCATAATGGTCATATTACACATTTTCAGGCATTTATGACTGCACTTTCAAGCACAGTAGGCCTTGGAACTGTTGCTGGAGTCGCAATTGCAGTTTCAATGGGAGGGCCAGGAGCGGTGCCTTGGATGATGATTACAGGTTTTTTTGGTATGTCAGCAAAATTTGCCGAAGTGACTTTAGCATTTAGACATAGAACAGAAGATCAGGACCAATTGTTTAGTGGCCCCTTTCAGTATATAAGGAATGGTCTGGAGGAATTTGGATTTAAAAAACTTGGTATTGTGCTGGCTGCCATGTATGCAGTATTCTTTGTATTATCAGGCCTTGGTGGAAGTGTAGCGTTTCAAACTAACCAAATGGTTTCAATATTATCTGGCTATTCAAGTTGGGTAGATGGTCACTCTTGGTTTCTTTCTTCCATAATCTCTGCGCTGCTTGCTCTAGTGATTATTGGCGGAATTAAAAGGATAGCTAGAGTATCTTCTGCACTAGTGCCTATTATGTCACTCATATATATATGTAGCTGCCTTGTTATTATTGGATTTAATATCCACAATCTTGGTCACACATTTAAGATATTATTTTCCAGCATGATAGATTTTAATGCTGTTGGCGGAGGGATGGTAGGAGCATTTGTTGCTGGAATTCAAAGAGCAATTTTTGCCAGCGAAGCGGGTGTTGGTTCTGCTGCAATTACTCATGCAACAACTAAAGATGAAGAACCAGTAAGAACTGGGCTTGTTGCTATGATAGAACCGTGTTTTGATACAATGCTCATTTGCTGTTTAACTGGAATAACGATAGTAATAACAGGTGCATACCAGACTAGTGTTGGTGAAGGGATATTAGTCACTCAAAAAGCATTTGAGACACTTTCTCCGTGGTTTCCTATACTTCTAACAATAGCTGCACCTTTGTTTGCATTTTCTTCAGTAATTTCGTTTGTATATTGTTGTGAAATGGGGTGGCTATATTTATTCGGTGCAAAAAGTATAGTGATATATCGCATAGCGGTAATAATTGTGGCGTTTTTTTCTGGTCTTTCTAAAGATATAATGGCTATTGCCAATATTGGTGGAACTTTATTCTCTTGTTTAGCTCTCATCAATATGACAGCGCTTATACTGTTTAGTAATCAGATTAACGATGAAGTTCAGTGCTACCTAAAAAGGCTGAAAAATAATAAAATTAATTGAATCTTCGATATATGCGGAGAGGTATAGCTATAATAAGTAAGACTTCCCTACGTCATACCGCCGCGGTATCTCAGCCGCTAACAAGCAGCGGGATGACGAGGTCTTTCGATAGTAAATTTTACCTGTGTTAGTTATAGTCCTTATACTATCCTATATACTCGGTTCAATACCGTTTAGCTTAATTATTACAAGAATAAAAGGGATAAACTTAAGAGAAATAGGTTCAGGTAATATCGGTGCTACAAACGTTGCAAGAACAGGGAATAAATTTCTTGCTGCTCTGGCATTACTTCTGGATTCCTTGAAAGGATTCATCGCCGTTTATATAGCACAACAATTTTGTGATAATAACGATTTTTATATATATGTATCTGCAATTTTAGGGCACATGTTTCCTATTTGGCTAAAATTTAAAGGAGGCAAAGGAGTTTCAACAACTTTGGGAGTTCTGATAGCACTTAATATGCCAATTGCTTTGATATTTATATTTGCCTGGATAGTGGTATTTTTTATCTTTAGATACTCTTCTCTTGCTTCTTTGACTTCTACTACAGCAGCTGTATTAGCATCTCTCTTTTTTCAAAAAGACTTATTTCTTGCACTACTCACTGTAGCAATATTAATTTTCTTAAAGCACTATAAAAATATCACAAATCTTCTGCAAGGCAAGGAACATAAGTTTTTATAATTCATGTGCTGACCCTGTTCTTCTTATATTATCGATGTTTGGGTCGGTTAATCTTCCTGGATTAATATATTCAAGATTTTCTATTGTAGAAATTACATTCTGTTCACTACAATCCAAGCTAAACAAATTTCTCATTAAAGGTATCCTGATCTCTTGAATAAAATTAGAAGTTATTTGGTTACTGCTATCATCTGACTTATCCCAAGCATTGAGGATTTCTTTATGATTCTTCTTTTTTTTCAGCTCTTTCTTAATAAATTCACACGCCTCACCTTCTGCATACGTTCCAATTCTGTTTTCCATAAGGTATTCTACTCTAATACCAGGGTATATTCCTTCTAATGACTTTAACATTGCACCAATAATACCAGTAAAGCAGGTTTCGGGAACAACTGTTCCTTTAGCATAGTTTACGGCATACATTAAAGACCCTACCAATTCCCGTCTTTTTGTTGTAACTGATTCACTATCTCCACTATTACAGGCCTTTAGAACCAAATATAAAATTTGCCCTCCCGTGAGTCCAGAAACATGAATTTGTTTATCATCATTACACCATTCATTAAAAAAATTGATCAACTCTTTTTTATTATTACTTCTAAACTCTTTTTCTCCTTCTATATACTTAATAAACTTAACAAATCCATCATTATGTATAACACCATTAGGTTCTGGTATCTTCTCACCATATTTACCTTTTAGTGTATTAATACTATCAATAATGCTATCATTTGCCATATGAGGCATCATATGTTCCATCATAGCATTTATTACATTTTTCATACCAACTAAATTCTCATACAAACCATTGGAAAGGAGCTTTAATGAAGCTTTAAGTAAGGCTATAGGGTTAAGTGTTGCTGGCCTTGTTTCAGATTGTAGCAGGATTATTCCAACTGCCAATGGTATCGGTGCTAACAGCCAAGTTAATATTAAAAGCTTAGAAAAAAAATAATGAATTGTTAGTCCTGCAATACATGAAATTAAGATCGACTTGATTATGTTACCTTGACCAAATATTTTCCAATATTCTTTTTGACTTATTTTCTCATCACCTTTTATTTTTTTATATCCAAGAAACGTTTTAATTTCTGCATCATATAGAGTAAATACCAAGCTAACTATTATCGAAGTAGGCATGGTTACTACAGTTAACGCATAATAAAAAGATAAATAGAGAGCAGTTCTAACTTTACTGGAACCACCACGAGGAAATTGTACTTGAGAAATACCTATCATAGCTTACCTTCAACATCATTACACTCTAGTAATACCATAATAATTTTAAACGTCAATGTTTAAGTATCTTATTATCCGCACACTCATCGTATTCAATTTCAACTGTAGAGTGTGCTATCTCGAACCTATTTAGTAGTATTTTTTTTATCTCATACAAAATATCAGTGTGTTGTGCATCTTGCTTTACTTTGGCATGCATCGTTATGATAAAGTAATTATCAGACAGCGACCATGCATGTATGTGGTGCACATCTATCACTTCAGGTAGCTTAGATACAATTTTACTTTTTATTTCTTCAGTTGATATACCCTCAGGCGTACCTTCAAGGAGTATGTGGCAAGAATTCTTTAGAATTTTATAGCCACTGTTTAGGATGATTACACTGACAAATACTGACAGAATAGGATCTACTACTTGCCATCCAGTAAGCATGATAATTATGGATGCAAGTATAGCAGCTACAGAACCTAAAATATCTCCAATAACATGCAATACAGCACTTTTTATGTTTATATTGCTCTCGCATTTACTATGTAATATAAAAAAGACTATTATGTTAGAGATAAGACCGAGTGTAGCAATTATTAACATTACTTTCCACTCAACATTGACTGGAAAAATAAACCTCTTTATTGATTCAATTATAATAATTACTGCAATGAAGAATAAAGTTAAACCATTAACAAATGCTGCAATTATTTGCAACCGATGATACCCGTATGATCTCTGCAAATCAGATTTCTTAGCTGAAAATTTGTGTGCTAACCAGCTTAAAACTAAGGCAAAGAGGTCAGTGAGCATATGCCCTGCATCTGATAATAGAGCAAGCGAATGTGAAATTATTCCACCTACTATTTCCATAAACATTGTTATCGCAACTATTATTATGGAATAGATTAAGCGCTTGGACTGCGCTGCTGAGTGTTTACCGTTATGCACTGCTGTCATATAAAATTTTTTCATAAACAAAAACGTGGGTAACACTGGATTCGAACCAGCGACCGCTTGCACGTCAAGCAAGTGCTCTACCAACTGAGCTAATTACCCATCGTGGTTTTAGTATAGTGCTTTGGTGGAATGAAAGTCAATTTGCTTTTAAATTCTTACCCTATCCTAATGTAACGTTAGAACCTAGATTTTTTTTGTGGTCAAGCTATAGAGCCTATAGCTAGTGCAGGTCAGGTTTTCCTACGTCATACCGCGATTCATTCGCGGTATCTCAGCATAGATTCCGCTAACACGTAGCGGAATGACGAGTTCATAGCTTACCAAATTATCGGTAAATCTAAATTGCTTTAGTTATAGCTATATCTTATATTGTTCATATTAAATTAATTACTTATATTTTTTCACTAAGATATAGAGTATACCAATATGAAAATTCACACTTTTTTAGTAGAGATCACCTTATATTTGAAGAGTTAATAAATTAGAGGTTAGAATTATGACAATCAATCAACAAATAAATAAAAATATAACTAAAGAATAATACTTTAACAATAACGGCAAAGGGTTTAATTCGCCACATGTTGTAGAAGTTAAAGATTTAAATATTAAAGTAGAAGTTTATTCTCATAATTTAAGAGCAAGTAAAATTGCAACAATTGAAAGTGAGATAAGAGAAACAGCTACTAGTTTTAAAGATACATTCAAGTTAGAACACAGCAACTCAGAACAAACATTTAAAATTTATATGTTTGATGACAAGGATGATTACACTCACCTTGGCAGAAGCGAGCATTTCGGTTCTTACCTTGGAGATGAGGGTGGTAAATGTTACTACAAAGGGGAAGCTGATGTTTTTGCTGAAATGTATGTCTATCAGCAAGGTGGCGTTCATAACCTTCAGCATGAATTTGCACATGGTTTAACTTACTTGGCTACAGGAGGTAAGCACCTACCTACAGTATTAATGGAAGAAATTGCAGATTACTTTGAGCATCATTCAGATCATAAATTCAATTCTCAAGGAATCAAGTATCGACAAAACTGAAGCTGCAAATTTGGATTTAGATAAAATTTTAAGTTTAGAATATTCAAAGGACAGCGAAGCAAATAGCCTGGTTTATAAAACAGGTCATGCGTTGATAATGTACTTACAGGAAAAAGATCCTAGTTTATTAAGAGACTACCTAGATGCTTTACGTCAAGGTAACTCAGATGAGTCAAAAAGTTTCTTGAAAGACATAAAAGGACACGATACTGACTTCAAAAGTTGGCTTGCTGAGAATGATACAGAAACTGCAATGGAACATCTTAACGCTTTGCAAGTTACAAAAGGAGATTTTATAGCAACTGGTCAAGAAATAGTGGGCGGAGAAATTAAAAATGTATCCTATTATAAAGCAAATATAGAAAAAATGGATGGAGAAAACGTTGGAAGTTTTTCTCCTGTAGAACACGTTGCATTTTATGATGTTGCTCGTGCTATAAATAGGGCAACAAATGATACACTTGATATATCAAAGGAATATCATTTCCTTAAGGTAGTAAAAACTTCCGATGGACAGGATAAACTAACTTACTCTGACCAACAAGGTAATGAATATCAAAATAGTCAAGAGTATAAAGATCAGGCTTTAAGGATGCTATCAAAATATGGTGAAGATCTAAGAAAATCTTACTATAATGGGAAAGAAGACTTAGAAAAAATACGTGCGAGCGAGCTAGAAGACTTAGATAAGCAGAAGGATATAGAATATGATGATGTGTTGAAAGGCCTGCGTGAACAGGAAGAAACACAGCGTCATGATGCATACGAGCAATACAAAAGAGGAGAGGTCTCTTATGAGAAATTTGTAGAAAAATGCAATTCAGCCAGCACTAATTATTGTAATGAAGATAAGAGATTATATAGTGCTACACAAGACAAATATACACAACTGAAAGATGCAATACTAGGTAAGTATGAAAATTTAAAAAGTACCTTACTTGATAAAACCATAAACACTGGCTTAGAACAAGTAAAAGCGACTAAGAACATCGATGTAGAAAAGATGTTAGAAGAGATGATCAATATCGATTCAAACTTGATAAGAGGTACAAATCATATTGATCTACAAGAAGGTAAGATTTTTTCTATGCAAGCTCATGGTCAAGGAGATATGGGTGCACTGTCTATATATGACGGAAATACAAAGCTTGGAGAATTATCGAGTGAATCAGGATTTTTTAAGCAAGTTGAAGGTCAAACTAAAGAAACTTTTGTTTTTGAGGATATATTGCACAACTTAAATACTCAATATGATGGTGGTGCTTATATGGCGGTCACAAAAGAAAATGGTCAGTATAAAGCTTCTTTAATAGACGGCAGAACAGTTGAACGCGATGAATACTTTGATGAAGCACATTTACATGAGAATGAGTTGTTGCATCCTAGCACTGGACATATTCAAAAAGATTTAGATTCTCTGCTCCTTAGAGGTACCAAAATTTTGAATCATCAGGATTCAGAGCATGCACAATATTCTGATGAGCAAAAGGCAAATGGAGTAATCGTGGAAAAAGGAAAATTACTGGATAATAAGGGAACAGATAGGACAGACGATGATGTATATGAAGCTGTCGTAAAGCAAGGAGACGAGCGCTTACATGAGTTCAAAAATATGGGCTTTTATATTACCGAGAAAGGTGATCTATTTATTCATGATCACGGAGCAAATGTAAGGTTTCAATTACCAACTAGTATCACTCATCTAAAATTAGTGGAAAAAGACGGAGCATATAAACTAGCACCATCTGATAAATATGGTACTGAATACAGGTATGATGTTCGAGGTGATGATATACCAGATGAATATAGATATATAGATCCAATATTTGCACATGAATATGAAAAGAGAGATTATTCCCATAAATATGTAAATGTGGGCCTTATAAACTTAGAGAAATATGGCTCTGGCAAACTTTTTGCTATAAAGTACGACCCAAATGATTACCACATACAAAAAAACTCTAGCGGTGAAATAGTTAGAATAAAAGATCAAACATATTTCACTAAGGTAAAATTGTTTGATGGCGACGAATAAATTGGAATGTTATCTAATAACTTCCATAATTTCAAAGGGAAAATATTCTTTTCTGCTGACTACAACTACAGTTATAACGATTTCCTAGCATCTGTTTCTCCTCAAGTTGAAATTGAGAGCATGGAAAATGGAAGTAAAAAAATAACTTTCGATCAAGGTGATGGCGATATCGGTGATACTAATAGAGGCTACACGGACTATCAGAGAATATTCACAAAAGAGAAACAAACTGAAAGTCCAAAAGGGCAGGTAAGTGAAACTAAGACAGAAGTTCATAGTACTACTAATGTTGTTGCACAAGTTGCTGAAGAGAAAACTGTATCAAACGACAATAGTGAAATGCAGTCTGATCAGCCAATTCCATCACAAAGTTTAACAAGAACGAAAAGAACAGCTTCAGTGGAGGAGAAAGAGCAAGAACAGGTAGTATTAAAAGACACAATTCTCAAAATAAAAAAGAGTCGCGAGCAGGACTCAGAAGGGAAGCACAAGGCAAATGTAACCATAGATTATAATGATGTGAAAGCCTTGTATGATAGAGCGGAAGGAACAGAAAAGCAATCTGTGTTAGATTTTTGGAACAAACTGCACACATCAGAATACAAGGTTGGTGCTTTGCCGGAAGACAAATACTATTTTGAAAAAGGCAAATTCGTAATCCACGATAGTGATACGAAAAAGCTTATAGTGTTACCTGAAGATAAGGTGTCCATCAAGATAATGAAGGATGGTGATAGTTATAGTTTAGCTATATCAAGTGGTAATGGCAAAGTAATAAGCAGCATTAGTAAAATAGATAATCCAAATTACGAATTGCTGTCAGATTCAAGTCATTTCAATTTAGGGGAGCAAGATAATATTGTATTATCAGATCAACATCACGAATATAATCTTTATCTAGAGAATGGCTTTGTGAAAATGTTTGATTACACAAGCGACCACATTTATCACGACCACAACTCGGCCTACATCTATAGCTAACCCAAGAAAGGTTTTCTTACGTCATACCGCGATTCATTCGCGGTATCTCTTAGCCGCTAACAAGTAGCGGGATGACGGTTGTCAGGCTAGCTGTCATCCAAGTAGCTGACACTGGAATGACAAGAGAAGAATTCTGAAACAACAAGCTTCAAGGAAATCTTATGTAAAATCTAGCATTAACGAAAATTATACTTTTTTCATGCATGCTATGGTTTTTATAATTAACGGAGAGTGTGATATGGTGGCTGGTTTAAGTTTTAAAAAACAAGATAAAACAACTGATGCAACAGCTTTGAGTGAAGTTAAACTTATAGCTTTGGAAGATAAGGCGGGTAATAAATATACTTTGGATATAACCACAAATGATCTTAAATTGGAATACAAACCAACACGGTAGTGCTAAAGTAAGTCATACAGTAAATGGTTTAGCAACAGCTTTAGGAAAATTACTTACTATAGATGGTAGTAATGTTGGTAAATCAGTTCTTGCAGAAGAAGTAGCACAAAAGCCTGTTGTGGATGCTATAACTGCTTCTCATGATTTTACCGATAAAGTATACACTAAAACTGCTGCAGATACTGCGTTTGTTAAAACTGCAGATCTTGCAACAAAAGTTGCAAAAAAAGCTGTTGTGGATGCTATAACTGCTTCTTCTGATTTTACCGGTAAAGTATACAGTAAAACTGCTGCAGATACTGCATTTGTTAAAGCTACAGAGCTTACAGCAAAAGCTGCAGCGAAAGATGTCGTGGATGCTATAACTGCTTCCTCTGATTTTACCGATAAAGTATACACTAAAAATGATGCAGATACTACATTTGTTAAAACTGCAGATCTTGGAACAAAAGTTGCAAAAAAAGCTGTTGTGGATGCTATAACTGCTTCTTCTGATTTTACCGGTAAAGTATACACTAAAACTGCTGCAGATACTGCATTTGTTAAAACTGCAGATCTTGCAACAAAAGTTGCAAAAAAAGCTGTTGTGGATGCTGTAACTGCTTCTTCTGATTTTACAAATAAGGTATATATTAAAGCTGCTCCAGCCGATGAAGTTTATACTAAAACTGCTGCAGATACTGCATTTGTTAAAGCTACAGAGCTTAAAACAAAAGCTGCAGCGAAAGATGTTGTAGAAGCTATATTCGATGCAAAAGATGGCAATGACAAAATCTCTGAAACCAAAATAGGTGCTACTTTTGCTAAGAAAACTGACCTAGATAATAAAGCTAATATTGATGGTACCAATTTAGATGATGCTAAAGTTACTGTTATTTTAGACAAGCTTACAGACAAAGTTGTTAAAACTTCAGAACTTTCAGCAAAAGTTGCAGAAAAAGCTGTTGTGGATGCTTTAATACCAGAATTAGCAAAAGGTGATGATGATAAAGGTATCTATACCAAAAAAGGTGTGGATGATGCATTTGTTAAAACTTTAGGACTTACAGATACGCTAAAAACAGAAGTAGTAAAACAGCCTGTTGTGGATGCTTTAATACCAGAATTAGCAAAAGGTGATGATGATAAAGGTATCTATACCAAAAAAGGTATGGATGATGCATTTGTTAAAATTTTAGGACTTACAGATACGCTAAAAACAGAAGTAGTAAAACAGCCTGTTGTGGATGCTTTAACTGCTTCTCCTGATTTTACAAACAAGGTATATATTAAAGCTGCTAAAGGTGATGAAGTCTATACTAAAACAGCTGCAGATACTGCATTTGTTAAAACTGATGGTTCCAATATTGCAACTCAAGCAGATAAAGGAAAAGCTTTAGCAGATGCAATACTTGCTGCACAAGATAACAATAAAAAATCAGTTCTAGTGGAAAAATTAGGAGAATTTCTTGGTAGCTCAGACGAAGCAAAGTATGATGGTAAAAATAACCAAACAGCAAAGGTATTCTTAGAAGGTAAAGGGCTAAAAGGAGAGAAAGGGGAGCAAGGAGCAAATGGTAAAGATGGTAAAGATGGAGCTCAAGGCCCACAAGGAGAGAAAGGGGAGCAAGGAGCAAATGGAACAAGTCCATCAGCTGCTGAAGTAATTGCTCACCCAAATTTTGCAATTGGTGTAACAGAGGAACAGGTTAAAAATTTTGTGCAAAAGGAAATATCACAAACACAAATCTTTGATATTCCAAGTGATCCAAATGCCCCAATTTCTGCGGATTGGTAATCCAGCAAGTAGTCACGCTACTTGGATGACGTCATACGGTCCTCGGATGACGGAAAAAAGGACTCGGATAACACCCTACAATGTCATTCCAGCGCGTGACGCTGGAATCTAGGTCTTTTTAGCTATCATAGGATGACAGAAGCAGACACTCCACATTGTCATTCCAGTGCTTTGACTACTTGGATCCAGCTGAGTTGGTGAGTATAAAAGTATAGCTTCTACGTCATACCGCCGCGGTATCTCTTAGCCGCTAACACGTAGCGGGATGACGAGCTTATCGCCATTCCACCACAAACCGTCATACCGTGATTTATTCACGGTATCTCTTAGCATAGATCCCGCTAACAAGCAGCGGGATGACGAAGTTATCGTCATGCCACCACGAACCGTCATACCGCCACGGCGCTAACACGTAGCGGGGTGACGAGGCTTTATCGTCATGCCACCGCGAACCGTCATACCGCCGCGGTATCTCTAGATCCCGCTAACACATAGCGGGGTGACGAGGCTTTATCGTCATCCCGCCGCGAACCGTCATACCGCGATTCATTCGCGGTATCTCAGCCGCTAACACGTAGGGGAATGACGGTTGTCGTTTAGCCATAAACATTAAGAAATTTACCAAACGAAAAAAAGGCAAAAGAAGCCCCGATTACTATCTATTTTCAGTATTGGCGTTTTTTAAGTCTTAAACACTGCAATTTAGCTGCTTTTAAATGCAACTCACCTTAGCTTAAATGTTTAAGAAATTTACTAAGCAGAAAAAAAGGCAAAGAAATCCCGTGGTAATTAGTGTTCACTCTCTAATCCTTCAAATTGGCGTACTATACTGTCTTAAACGACTTATAAGCGCGTTTCAGCTTATATGGGTAAAAACCCAGAAATATTGTGAAGACATAAGGTGCACATAGTGCGAAAAATTAAAAATAAGACGCCAAGTACGTTGTTTTTTTGCTGTTTAATCTGCACAGATGAAGATAACTGAATACCTTCAGTTTCATAATAAGGGGGCTGGCGAAGGGTGTCAAGTAAGTTTTTCGTTTCTCAACGCGCTGCCAAAAGTTTGTTATGCAAGAATGCATAGTATCCTAGCCATTTCTCACAGATTCATTTAAACTTAATTAAGTAGAAGTATTATTGAAACGTAAAAGGTTTGATTAGAGATTGAAGTAATATGGCGCGTGAGGAAGATATAAACCAATTAGTAGAAAATGGATTTGATATTAACTCAAAAGATGCAAGTGGAATCACTCTCTTGCACAAGTTCACAAAAGAAGGTGATTTAGTTGGAGTAAAGTCATTACTAGAGCACGAAGCTGATTTCAATGTCGTAGACAATGAAAATAGAAACCCTCTGCATTACGCCATTATGCATGGACACAAGAAAGTTGCTAAACTTTTTATTAATCAACTGACAATTAATTCCAAGGATAAAAATGGATTCACTCCACTGCACCTTGCTGCACTACAAGATGACACGGAATTAATAGATTTTTTGATAACAAAAGGCGCAAAAGTTAATGAAAAAGATGCCAAAGAGGGCTATACTCCTCTTCATATAGCTTCACTATACGGTTCTAAAAAAAGCGTCCAAATTTTAATTGATAGCGGAGCAAATCTCGAATGTGAAGATAACAATTTTCGTACTCCTTTGTTTTTAACCATTTATCAATGCACCGCACATTATGACAGCAGAGCAGAAATTATAGAATATCTGATAAAGAAAGGTGCAAATATAGAAGCAAAAGATGCAGAAAATAACACTACGCTTTTCCTAGCAGCGTATAACAACAAAATGCAAATAGTAAAGCTTATTGCAAAAAAACAGCAAGCAAGTAACGATAAAATTAAACCTAAAGAGTTTATTTGCACAAAAAATAACCATGGTTTTGATGCATTAGATTGCGCTATTGAACATAATAATAGAAAAATGGTAACATTTCTTGTATCAAAAGGAATAGATGCAAATGATCAAGATTTTAATGGCAACGCCAGGCTGCATAAAGCTAGCTATAATGGTAACACTAAAACAGTTAAGCTCTTATTGAAGCTTAAGGTAAACATTAATGCTGTTACTAAATGTAACAGAACTCCCTTGCTACTAGCAGTTAAAAAAGGCCATACAAAAGTTGTGAAAATGTTATTGGAAGTTAGAGCCAATATGAACATTTGTGAGCAACAAGGTTTTGCACCTCTACATCTTGCTGTTCAAAAGGATTATTTTGATATAGCTCAGCTGTTAACAGAAAAAGGTGCAGACCTTAACATTAAGTGTAATAACGGTCATACCGCAATAGATATGTTCATTAGCAAGGCTCATAGCAAAAAAAACATCGAAGAAAATTACAAAAAATTTTGTAGATTTTTGATGCTTTATCTGAAAGAGCTACATAGTAAACACAAAGCCTGTTGTATACTTTCAACCCTAGCTCTAAGCTTAACAATTATAGGCTTACCATTTATTTTCAAGCCTATTATTAAATACAGAGAAAGAAGTAAAATATATAAAAAAACTAAGGCTATGCTGGTCTACATTTAAGTACAAGAGGAGTGTACAAAAAACACATAGCCAGTGCAGGTCAAGCTAATATATGACAATTATCTGCTCGATGAGAACGAAATTAAATACATTTTTAATATTTTTATAGAAATCTATTAGTATAGATTTTGTATGCTGTTCTAATGGCTATTTTTAAATGCTTAATACTCCTCTTCATTATTTCTTGCACACACCTGCCTACTAAGCAACATCTTACTAATATAGACAACGAAGATCATCATAATATAGGTGAGCACGATTATTCGTTGCAACAATATAACACCTCTTTGGAAAGTAATGAACCGGCAATACCGGAAATTATACCTTTACCAGTAGAGTTTCCCGATCTTACAACCAGTAATCAGCTTATTTCTATTAATGTTAGTGAAGAAGTATCAGTAAAGGATTTGCTGATTGAGATAGGAAAACTTTCTGACGTTAACTTGGACATAGATCCCAAAATATCAGGTAATATTATTTTAAAGCTAAAAGATAAGAATATAAACGAAGTAATGCAGAGTATAGCCAACAGCGCCAAATTGTGTTACTCAACAAATAATGATGTAATTAGAATTGAGCAGGACTTGCCATACGCACAAAATTATTACGTAGACTTCATCAATATTCAACACTCTGCTCAAAGCAGTTTTGTCATTAGTAACAATATTACCAACAGTGATGGAAATAACGCTGATAGGGACTATAATAATGTTATGAAGTCTCAATATAGTAGTGACTTATGGAATTCATTAGAAAAAGGTTTGAATGCAATAATGGATGTTAACGGGGTGGATGATGGCGAATTCCTTTCATCCAACAGAGAAGCTGGTGTTATTATTTTGAATGCTAGAAAGGATATTCACAAAGCTGTTGAAGAGTATATTAATAAGGTTAAGAAGTTAGCGTCTTCTCAAGTAATGATAGAGGCAAAAATAGTTGAAGTTGTGTTAGATGACAAATATCTTTCTGGTATAAACTTAAATGACTTACGCGATGGAACTCAGTCTATAATAAGTCAAGATAACTCCATTATTAACCTAGTAATGAACTTTGGTGCGAGTGATCTAGGAGATTTAGTAAGAAATTTAGACAAATTTGGCACTTCAAGTGTAATTTCAAGCCCCAGAGTACATGCTATAAATAATCAGCAAGCGATGATTTCATTTACTAAAAACCATATTTATTTTACTTCCGACATACAAAAAGATACTAGAGATTCTAATCAGACCTTAATTACCAAGATGAATAGCGTCCCAATAGGTGTTGTGCTAATAATCCACCCAAGCATTAACATTGATACTAGTGAAATATTCATGGATATACATCCAACTTTATCAAGAATTAACGGCTACGTTAAAGATCCAGATATAGAGTACGTCGCACAGCAGAGTAAAATGAAATTAAATAGCGACATTCCAATTGTTGAAATCAGAGAAATGAACTCTATGTTAAAAATTAAGAGCGGTGAAATTATGGTAATCGGCGGGCTTATAGAACATAGAGAAGATAAGCAAAGCTTATTACATCAGAAGTCAAAAAGGCTAGCGAATAATATTAGAACAGTAGAAACTGTCATTTTTTTAAAAGCAACAATCGTACCAACATTTGGTTTGTTAGATAGAAAAGATAAGAATTTATATATATATTAAATCATTACTAAAAATTAAATATCAAACCAATTTCAATATTGTGAGTAGATATTTCATCTGCAATAGGTGTCGGAATGCTAAAATAACGATAGCCGAGAAAGGTTTTGACTTCTGGGATTATTGAATAATTAACACCAAGTTTTATTTGATAAGCAAAGCAAGGAAGATTAAGTGGCATTGAATTTTGGGGTGACCCACTAATCCTTTTTAATCTAAAAACTGTTGGCCCTATACCAAGACCGATGTACGGAGCAAATTGTGTACCCTGAATGCTGGGATTATAATAGAAGTTTAACAAAAACGCAAATACACTTGCTGATTTATCAAATACCGGAGGAGAATTACTATCTTCAATATTGGCTCTAGAATACATGGTTTCAAAATCAACTCGGCCATTTTCTCCAGCATAGTAACCTAAAGATATGCTGTTAAGCCATTGGAAATTAATTTTACCGTTAAACTGCCGTATACTCTCAATTTCATCTACTAATCCCTTTTTTATTAACCCTGATATTGCATTTTCTATCCAAGAACTATTAGGATCATCTGCATTGATTAAACTAATAAATCTTTCTCCTATTGCTTTTATACCCTTTACAAATGTTTCTGAATTATCATGGTATACCTTACCACCGTTAGCGCTAACATAAAAATCAAGTTTTTTTGATTTTTCTTTTGTAATCTGCTCATTATCAGCTTGATCTGCAATAAGTGACCACATATTTTTCTGATTAGCTACTTGGAGAATAGAAGGTTGTTCAATAGGACTACTTTCAAGTTCTTGATATTTTAAATCATTTATTAGTATTTCTTTTTCAGTAATCTCTTCAGAACGTATTACACTTTCATTATTGTCTGTTTCTAATTTTAAGGGTTGTACTTGCTCAATGTGTGTACTATTACTAATATAAGTAATAAAAAAATAGACACATGGAATGAAAATTAAAAATAAAGCAATAGATATTTTAGTTATCACAAATGAACCCATAATTATCATTTATAGTATAACTACTATATCATATATTTCTTTAATGTACAAAAAATTAAGGTAAGATACTTCCGATTAGATAATTATTTTCCACTCTTTTAACATTAACTTTCACAATACTCTTGGCTTGAGCTTTTGATTCAAGCTTTACTAATGCAAAATTTTCTGTTCTACCGATATGATTTTGCTCAACCAGAACACTTTGTTCAGTGCCTATCAAAGATTGATAAAAGCTACTCATCATTTCTCTATTCATTTCTCTTAAATTTTTTACTCGTTCTTTACGCACATTCTCTGGTACTTGTGGCATTCGTGCAGCAGGTGTATTCTTCCGCTCTGAATATGGAAAAGCATGTAGGTAAACTATATTTGTTTTTCTCAGTAAATCAACTGTATCCTGAAACATTTCATCAGTTTCTGTTGGAAATCCAGCAATAATATCAGCGCCAAATGCTATATTAGGCCTCAAGCTCTTCATTTTATGACAAAATTCTATCACTTGTTCTCTGTTGTGACGACGCTTCATTCTCTTTAGTATTAAATTATTACCAGATTGTAGACTCAAATGTAAATGAGGCATAAGTCTTGACTCATTAGCTATTAAATCCATTAATTCGTCGTCAACTTCAGCAACATCGATAGAGGAAAGTCTTAGTCTCTTCAACTCTGGTATATCTTTTAAAACTCTCCTAATCATTGAACCAAGTGATGGCTTACCCAACAAATCTGTACCAAAGTCAGTAATATCAACACCTGTAAACACTACTTCTTGATATCCATTTTCTATAAAGATCCTGATTTGCTCTATAATACTGTTTATTGGCACAGATCGATTATTCCCTCTTGCCTCAGTAATTGAGCAAAATGTGCAGCTATGATTACAACCATTTTGAATTTCAATAAATGCCCTTGATTTATCTTCAAATCCATTAATTAGAACAGGTTCTGACTTGTTTGCTTGGTTATCACTGACTAAGATTTTATCATCATTTAGTAAGTAATTTTCAGCTTTTAGCTTATCTTGATTACCGAGCACTTTACTTACACCAGGAATATCACTATACGATTCAGGATCCAACTGAACAGCACAGCCAACTACGATAATTTCTTTACTTGGGTCATTTTTATAGATCTTACGTATTTTTTGCTTTACTTGACGTTCTGCTTCGTTTGTCACTGCACAGCTGTGCACCACAACAACATTTTCTCTCTTTGCTTTTTTTAATGCTTCTTTGATTAACTCACTCTCGTAAAAATTTAGACGACAACCAAATGTTATCACTTCATTCATGCTAGTATTCTTTAGACCTTACAATTTAAATTATATCAAACATCCAAGCAAAGTCATTAAGCCTCTTGCATGACCATTGTTTTGGTAGATAAATGCTATGCAAGCAGCGGACACTGGTTTTCATCCAAGAGGGTGTCATCCAAGTAGCCGACACTGGGATGGCTTTGTTGCATAGCAACGTAAGTTTTTTCCAGAGTAAATAATTTTATGCGACTATTTCAAATTTAGGCATACCAATTGCAGTAAATTTGTTCATTAAGTAGCATTTAATAAGTAGTTCCTTCTCTCTATTTGTCTCAGATTTATTCTTAAAACTAAACCCAAATATTCGCTTCAACCTTGAGAAAAATCCTTCAATATACGATCTTTTTCCGTAATTTACTTCTTCTTTCCATCTTTTTATACCATTCTCACCATGTAATTTCATTAACTGAATAGCGGCATTTCTATCAAGCATATAATCCAATTTTGGATGCTCTGCTGCGTTGTTTTTCGGAGGAATTTTCGTTTTTATGCCATATTGATTACACAGCTTATAGAGCTTTTTTTCTATCATAGGCCCTATCTGCATATAGTGCTTTTATAGCATATTTAACATCAAATTTCCCCAATGCTCCATAGTGATCAGACCATTACTGTATTTTGTAGCTATGACTTGTTTGCTCAACATTATGTGCAATTGTTCTTACTTGTTTATAGCCGTGGTACTCTCTATCTTTGCTATTTTCTTTGCTGTGTGTTGTTGTATATACTAATTCCTGTACTGTCTATAGCAATTTCGATATCTTCCATGTTATTTTCTGCAATCATTGATCTTAATATCAAGTTTCTTTTGATGCTTGTGAATAGCTGATAGACCTGCAAATTTTTTCCTATTTGTTCAATGTATCCCTCTAAAAATCCCACTCAAACCTATTCTGAATAGATGGGTTATTATATGTATCAAAATCACCACTTTATTGCTGTAAATATTGTTGCCACCCTGCATTTTGGCCCAATTTCATACCAATTTTCGATAGCTTTATCGATGTAACGAAAAATATTTCCTCTTTTTTCTAGAAATTTGTTATATTCGCTATGGTTACTGACTCTCATTTTTTGTGGCATATTTATCCTTAAATCGCTATTTTATAATGAATTTAGTCAGTAATCACTAGTTTTTCTGCTGCTATGCAACAAAGCCGATCCAGTTTCACCTTATGACGGTGTTATTCCAGTCTGGAATCCAGCTTTCTTTACAAATTCACCAAAAGTGCTTTATTCTATAACGCAAAACCCATACTCACCAAACCCAATGCATTACTTGCAATTAAGTTTCCTGGATCCCAGTGTCTGGGCACTGGGATGACAAGAAAGAGGCTACTTGGATGACACCCTGACAACCGTCATCCCGCTACGTGTTAGCGGGATCTATGCTAAGATACCGCGAATGAATCGCGGTATGACGTAGGGAAACTTAGTCAGCGTTAGCCATACTTTTATACTCACCAACTCAGTATCCAATCTGGATCCAAGTAGTCAGCTACTCGGATGACAGGACTGCTTCGTAGAGAGTCTACAGAGTTTTTGTGCGCGCAACACTGAACCAGATTTCTTTATCTTAGCCATATTTAAAAATCTAGCTACACCAATTGGTGAAAGTTAATGCAGCAACTACAGCAGTATCGACCCTTAAAATTCTTTTTCCTAGACTCAATTTTTGACAAAACTTATCGGCAAGATCAAGTTCATAAGATGAAAAACCACCTTCAGGGCCAACAATAATAGCAACATTTTTTTTGCCTTTCAGCACTTTATCAGCTTTACCTGTTTCATCACATAAAACAAAATTTTTACTCTGGGAATCAGGTAACTCACAAAAGTTAATAGGAGGCAAAATCTCTGGTATACTCATCCTACCGGATTGTTCCGCAGCTTCGATTGCCTGTAATTTTGCTCTACTTAGGTTAATGTTTTTTACTACTGTACGTTCCGTTGAAATAAATTGAATGCAGGTTACTCCCATTTCAGTTGCCTGTCTTACTATGTTGTTCAAAGCAGCACTTTTTACCATGGCACAATACAGGTATAAATTTTCCTCATATTGCTGTTGTTTAGTACATTCTTTGAGTGTAACTTTTGTCAATTTACGCGATATATTAACTACTTCTCCTAACCATTTTCCATCTTTTCCATTAAAAAGAGAGAGATTATCATACTTCTTAAGCCGCATTACATTGCAAATATAGTGACTTTGTTGTGGATTAAGTGCTAAACTCACGCCTTGTGATAAAGCTTCTTCAACATAAAGCCTAATTTTTCCCATTTAAAACTTTAATTATATTCTATTTGAGTGACTCTTACGGGATTTGAACCCGTGTTACCACCGTGAAAGGGTGGTGTCCTAACCACTAGACGAAAGAGTCAATGTTAATAACTCAAGTTATATTGATTATGCACATAAAGTCAATTCAATTGTTTTACGACACAAGCAGTTTTTGTGAAATCCCAATTTGTAATAAGAGTGATTTACACCCACTTAACAAGTGGTGGCATTGACATCATAATTGCATCTGGATTGCCGTCAGTCATTAAACCAAACCTTGTGCCACGATCGTATAACAGATTGAATTCTACATATCTACCACGTTTTATTAATTGATTTTCTCGTTGTTCTTTTGTCCAAGACTTTTGTATATGTTTACGTATGATGTGCAAATAAATTTCCAAAAAGGCTTCACCTACTGCTTTTGTGAACTCAAAATCATTCTCCCAATTGCCAGAACTCAGATTATCATAGAAAATACCACCAATGCCACGCGGCTCTTTTCTGTGTTGTAAGAAAAAATAGTTGTCACATTGCTCTTTAAATTTTGGATAATATCCGGTGTCAAATCTATCACATGTCATTTTGATTAATTCATGAATATACTTGCAATCTTCTTCATTTTTATATATCGGCGTAAAATCCATTCCTCCACCAAACCATTGTTTTGAAGTATATATCAGCCTTGTGTTCATATGCGCTGCAGGGATAAGGGGCGATTGCATATGAGACACTAAAGATATACCGCTTGCCCAAAACTCTCCGTTACTTTCACTTGCACCAGGAATCTCATTAATGGCTGAATCTGCAAATTTTCCGTGTACTTTTGAAACGTTTACTCCAACTTTTTCAAAAACATTACCAAAAATAATTGTAGATTCACCACCTCCACCACCTGGGCGATCCCACTTTCTCTTTTCGATCTTTGGCTCTGCGGATGATTGTTTTTCAATTAATAAGAAAGATTCTATAATCTTATCTCTTAGTGCACAGAACCACTTAAATGCTTGTGTTCTTTGTTTTTCCATAATATCCTCTCGCTAGCTTATTAACATTGTTATATCTGATATTTAAGGAACTTAATTAGATTTGGATGATAATTATCTATCAAAGACGTTAATAAATCTATAATAATTAAATCAATATAATAAAACATTTTCGTATGTACAACGATGCCAAGTAACAATAATGAGTAAAAGATACATAGATAACAAAAAAGAGAACAGGGTTGACTTCATACTAAGAAATTATGGAATGTCAATTGTTGTGATGGCAGTTATTATGCTCTTACCTCCAGTAGCAATATCGATACTCTACTTTTTTGATATATATAGTCAGCATATTAATATAGAGATTAATTTATTAATTAGCATTCTAACAACTCTCTTTATGATATATAATGTAAAACGCTACAGATACCTACTTAATACTATAGAATTTCAAAATGCAATATTTGCAAATGCACTAAATCATAATACAGAATTTTGCCTTATTTTACACAAAGATGAGGGTATTATTTATGCTGATGCAAGGTTCTACGAAAGGTTTCAAGATCATATAGATGATGACATTACGTTGGGCAAGATTCTTGAAATAGGAGATGTTTCAGAAGAAGACAAAAAAGTACTCTATCATGCACTAAAAAATAACTCTTCTGTACAGGTATGCATTTCCTTAAACAAGAAGAATAGAGTATCTAACTTTCTTTTGCTCTTTGAGCCGATACCAGATAATCCCCAAATTACTATAAATAGTAATAAGATTTTAAATTTATCATTAGTGCCAATAGCAAGGCCAGATGGGTATTTTGTGTTAAAAGCAACACAGACAAACAAGGAGCAGATATATGAAGAGTTAATAGAAAAACACAGTATAGGAACTTACATTGCAAATGCCAAAGGGGTGATTTTATCTGTAAATAAAAGATTTTTAGACATATTTGAACTGAAAAAACTGGAAAAAGGTAGCTCAATCAGTGATTTTATATCTCAATCTAAATATAACAATACAACAACCGATAATGAAATTTTGTTTTTTACTATAAGTGGTATTCCATTCAAGGCTTATATGAGCACTGCTATATTTTGTGATAAATACAACCATAGCTATATATATGGCTTTATAACACCAACCGAATCAAATATTGTTGATTATCAATTACACCCTTGTTTTGCAAATTCATCAATTGCTATTGCACAATGTGACATAAATGGCAACTTTGTAAAGAAAAATACGGCACTAATAAAGCTTGCAGGGTCAGATAATAATTCAATCTTTACATTGATATTGGATAGTTATCATGTGAAAATACGTGAATATTTTTCGAGTAATAGAATAAATAATGCATCCTTTGATGTACAGCTCAACGGCGGTAATAACATAAAAATATATTTCAATAAGTTTCTTCATAACAAAATGATCTTCATACTTTGTTATTTTATTGACAATACTGAACACAAAAACCTAGAGATAAAGCTTGAGCATTATCAAAAGATGCAAGCTATAGGGCAGTTAGCAGGTGGTATTGCGCACGATTTCAACAATATATTGACTGGGATAATAGGATTTTGCGATTTGCTTTTACTCCAACATTCAGCTGGTGATCCATCTTTTGGAGATATAATACAGATACAGCAAAATGCAAAGCGTGGATCAAATTTAGTAAGACAATTGCTTGCTTTTTCAAGAAGACAGACCTTGCAGCCAAAAATTATTGATGTAAATAGTACTATAGCTAATCTTTATGAAATGATAAAAAGATTAATAGGTGAAAATATAAAATTTAATATTTATTATGGTAGAGACTTGGGTGCTGTTAGGGCTGATCAAGGGCAATTAGAGCAAGTTATACTTAACTTAGCAGTCAATGCTAGTGCTGCTATGGAAAAGGGTGGAGAATTAACTATACGAACCTTTAATCAAAAGATTGACTCATTAAATTCTACACCTCAGGATATGTTTTCTCCAGACAAGGAAGCGATTGAACATGGAAATTATGTTGTGATTGAAGTAATTGATACAGGATGTGGAATGACGAGTGATACAACTGAAAAGATCTTTGATCCATTTTTTTCTACTAAAGATATTGCTTCCGGTACAGGTCTTGGCCTCTCTACTGTATATGGCATTATTAAACAAACTGAAGGATACATCTATGTTGCTAGCAAAGTAAATCATGGAACTAAATTTAGCATATTTTTGCCCATGGTTTACATATCAGATGAAAATTTGAGAGAGGAAGATAGTGAAGAAATAGAAAGACCGGTAGTAAGTGAAATTAAAGGTAATGGTATAATTTTATTGATCGAAGATGAAGGTTCAGTAAGGGAATTCATCTCTAAAGCACTCAAAAGAAAAGGATTTGATGTAATAGAAGCGAGCATAGGCAGCGAGGCGCTAGAAATAATCAGTAAAAAAAGTCAACACATAGATCTTATAATCACTGATGTAATCATGCCAGAGGTGAGCGGCCCAGAAATAGTTAAAGAAGCATTGATCCATAGGCCAAATATCAACGTTATTTTTATTTCTGGGTATGCAGAAGATGCTTTTTTAAAGAGTGATGACATCAATATAGAAGATTTTCACTTTTTGCCAAAACCATTCACTCTGAATGAATTAGGAGACAAAGTTCAAAGTGTATTACACGAAGCAAAAAAAATAGTCTAATTTTAGTACGATTAGCAACAAAAAAATTTTCTAATGCAAAAGTTTCTTGCATATATACAATAGAATTATTTTATACATAAGATAAAAGGCGTGAGCAAGATTATTGCAATAGTAAATCAAAAGGGTGGAGTTGGCAAAACCACAACTAGTATAAATTTATCGACAGCCTTTGCTGCTGTGGGAAAAAGCACTTTATTGGTAGATCTTGATCCTCAAGGAAATGCTAGTACAGGGCTCGGGATTTCTTATCGTAGTAGGGAAGAAAAAAATATATACAAAATACTACTGAGCAGCGAAAATAAATTGATAGAATCGGCAATTTTCAATATAAAGGAAATTCCAAATTTATCACTAATTTCGTCAGTAGTTGATTTATCAGCTGCAGAAATTGAATTATCGCAACTTGAGCGAGGAAAATTTGTGCTAAAAAGCGCATTAGAGAAGATACGCGATAATTATGAGTATATAATCATCGATTGCCCTCCATCACTTGGGCTTCTAACCATAAATGCTTTGACTGCTGCTAATTCTATTATTGTTCCTCTTCAGTGTGAATTTTTTGCTCTGGAAGGATTAAGCCATTTAGTTAAAACTGTAGAACTGATAAAAAGGAATAACCTAAACCCTTTTTTGGCAATAGAAGGGATAGTGTTAACAATGTATGACAGGCGTAACAAACTCAGTGAACAGATTAAAAACGATATTTGCCAGTATTTAAATGATAAAGTATACAAAACTATCATCCCATTATATGAGACTGTTATTCCACGTAACGTACGGTTATCAGAAGCGCCTTCTCATGGAAAACCCGCTATTGTGTATGATCTTAAGTGTCCTGGTGCACAAGCATATATAAGTTTGGCAAGGGAAATTTTAAAAAAGCACGCGAGCAGTTGTAAGGAAAAGAAGCTAGTGAGTGAGGGCGTGGTATGAAGGATGATAGACGCCTCGGCAGAGGTCTTGCCGGACTCATAGGCGATAATTATGATAATAAAGAAGATCGACAAGAGTATTTGCCTATTTCATTACTGCACCCAAGCAAATTTCAACCGAGGAAACATTTTGACGAGGAATCATTAAGAGAACTTGCAAGTTCAATAGAGAAAAACGGCATTATACAGCCTATCGTGGTACGCAAAGATTCAAATGATGATGGTTACGAAATAATAGCTGGGGAACGTCGTTGGCGAGCAAGCAAGATTGCAAATCTTAATAGTGCACCGGTTATCATAAAAGATTTGAACGACAAGGAATGCTTGGAAGTATCCATAATTGAAAACATACAAAGACAAGATATTAATCCAATAGAAGAAGGTGAAGCTTACAGAAAACTGATAGATGAGTTTTTCTATACACATGAAGAATTAGCTTCAGCTATAGGCAAAAGCCGCAGCCACATAACCAATATGACTCGGATGTTATCACTTCCCTATAGTGTGAAAATGATGATCAATGAAAAAAAATTGTCTATGGGTCATGCAAGAACACTGATTAATGTTAAAAATGCAGAAGATATTGCAGAAAGAATAGTTTCTCAAGGCTTAAGCGTCAGACAAACTGAAAAATTGATAAAAGATTTGCATCAAGGCAACAACCAAAAAGAGCAGAGATATACTAGAAATCAAGATATGACGGTAATAGAAGGCGCTATATCCTCTCAACTTGGTTTAAAGATCAAAATTAATGACAACAATTCTAAGGGTAAAGTTATGATACGGTATAATAATCCAAATGAATTAGATTTAATATTGAAAGTTTTGAATAGGAAACTTGAGGCATAGCTAGTAGCTGCCAGCAAAGCAACAAACCAATATCAACTGTTGGTGTCACCCAAGTAGCTCACAGAAGCGAAAAAGCTGCTTGACACGCTGCCAAAAGTTTGTTATGCAAGAGATCCCATAAATTGGGTGTCATAATAACTACACCCACATTAATTTTGATGTACGTGACCTTGAAAGATCGTAATTCAATACTTAAATTATTAGGATAGTAGGCTAATCATGGAGCTCAAAATGCATAACGTACAAGAAACTGAAAATTTAAAATTTGACGCTGAAGTAGGAAAAGTACTGAATATAGTGATTCATTCACTTTATACTAACAAGGACATTTTTCTGCGTGAGTTAATATCAAATGCATCGGATGCATGTGATAAGTTGCGTTATGAATCTCAACTAAATCCTAATTTGCTAGATTTGAGTGACGAATTAAAAATCACTATCAGCTCCAATAAAGATAAGAACGAGCTATATATCACTGATAATGGTATCGGAATGAACAGACAAGATTTAATAGACAACCTTGGTACAATTGCAAGCTCTGGTACGCAAAAGTTCTTAGATGCGATTAAAAATAGCAAAGATTCAAGCCAAGCTGTGGAGCTGATTGGGAAGTTTGGTGTTGGTTTTTACTCAAGCTTTATGGTTGCATCGGAGGTAATAGTAGAATCAAGAAAAGCTGAAGAAGAAGAATCTTGGGTCTGGCAATCCAAAGGAAATGGGGAATATTCAATAAGTAAATCAGATAATCAAGTCCCTCGCGGAACCAAAATTACGCTCATTATGCGCCCTGAAGAGAATGAGTTTTTAGACAAGTTTCGTGTTGAAAACATTGTCACTACTTATTCAGATCACATAAACTTTCCTGTTGAATTTATAGACGAAGAAGGAAAAAGTGAAAAGTTAAACAGTAAGGCTGCAATTTGGACTAAGCCAAAAAATGACGTTACTCAAGAGGAGCACAATGATTTTTTCCGCAGTGTTGCGCATGTTGGTGGTGAACCTTGGATGATATTGCATAATAAAAATGAAGGTGCAATAGAATATACGAATTTGCTTTATGTTCCCTCTATTAAACCTTTTGATTTATTTCATCCAGATAGACGTTGCTCTGTTAAGTTATATGTAAATAAAGTATTTATCACTGAAGATAATGTACAGATCATACCGCAGTATTTACGTTTCTTGAAAGGTATTGTTGATTCACCGGACTTGCCTCTTAATATCAGCAGAGAAACACTGCAGAACAATCGTGTTGTTGAGCAAATCAGGAAATCCCTCACTAAACGCGCGATATCAGAGCTTGGTAAAAAGGCAAAAGAGAATTTAGAAGAATACACAAAATTCTGGACCAATTTTGGTGCAATTTTAAAGGAAGGTCTTTGCGAAGCTATGCCAACTGATGAGAGAGAGGCACTGCTCTCGATTTGCAGATTTCATAGCACTGGTGATGAGAAATTAGTCAGCATTGATGACTATATAAGCAGAATGAAGCCTGAGCAGGAGCATATCTATTATCTCACCGGAAATAGCCTCGATTCAGTGAAAAACAGTCCGCAACTTGAGGGATTCGTCAGTAAAGGACTAGAAGTGCTCCTATTTGTTGATCCAGTTGATGATTTCTGGACCAGTGTAATTCATGAATATAAAGATCAAAAATTCAAGTCTGTGACTCGCGCTGATGTTGATCTGGAAAAATTCTCTTCAGAAGAAGATAAGAAAGATCAAGAAAATAAATCGAATGAAGAAAAAACTGAGGAAAATGCAGATTCTATACTGCAATATTTCACCAAAGTTCTTGGCAATTCAGTGAAAAGCGTAAAAATTTCCAAAAAATTGACTGACAGCCCTGTATGCCTAGCGGTTGATGAAGGTGCTATGGATCTTCGCATGGAGCGTTTTTTACGCGAACAAAAGCAGCTAAATTACCGCACGCCAAAGGTGCTGGAAATTAACACTAAGCATCCTGTAATAAAGAGTATAATGAAATCTTATGCTGAAAGTGGTGAAAACCCAACATTGGAGGACATGGTTCACTTATTGTTTTACCAAGCTTGCATCGTGGAAGGCGAAGAGATGGATGACGCGAGCAGCTTTGCTAAGAGACTGAATAATTTGCTTGGCAAGATTTCTGTTTAATGCTACACTTAGCTTAGCTTAGCTTAGCTGCTAGTTAGGAGGTAAAACATGTTTGGTTCCAATTTTAGAGACTTTGTATCACAGGATGCAGCTTTGCAAGATCAATCAAGTTCGGAAAGATTAATCAAAAGTTGGCATGGTTTTGAAAAACCAGATTCTGAAGATTCAGGTATTGAAGAAGAGTTTGAAGTTTTAGATAGCGAAAGTCAAGAGATACCAGCTACTCCATGTAGCACACCCCCTGAAGATCTAAGTTTAGAGAATGCAATACTTGCAAACTTTCCTGATGGTTGTGATAGGTCGTTTACTGTAGAGTTAAAAGATGAAGATTCATATGGTATCATTCCTAAAAACTTAACTTTTGCTGAGATAATAAATATCTTAAATCAAGCTGTAAGGGAAGATGATTGTGAAGAATTAGACGAGGTTGTACAAAATATTGAAGATTATGAAGGCAGGTCTATTATGCTGGATAATGAAAATCTCAAAGATTTCTGCTCAAATCAACTTAATTTGGAGTTACAAAACAGAAGCAACCATCAACATATATATTCAAATGTACTATCACAGTATAAATTTGATCAAGAGGGTTTCAAGTATGATTATTCAGTAAAAGAGTTGGTATTGCTAGCAATTGCGGCTAATGTCAAGTTGACAGAACGATATCAGGACATACTTTTTGCTGAAGGAAATTTAAGTCTTTTACCTTTACTTGTTGGTGGTCAAAAATATATTGAAGCTTTTATAGAAAAATTCCATGGTACCGATGGAGTTTATGGAAGATTAAAAGATCAAGCTATACAACTTGTCGAACCTAATAAGATTGACTTTTTCTCAGTTATAGCACTAAGAAAAGAGCAAGAATTATTAAATGCAGTTTTTGTCGAATACGTCTTAAGGGATCTTGAACAAGTGTTAAAAACAAGTAAACCTGATCCTTTGTATGGTGTGCTTGAAACAGCGTCTCTGATCAAAAATGAAGAATTCATCACGGTAGTGCTAAGTGCATTTGAAAGATATGTTAATGAGCCAACTAAAAAAGCCTCAACAGAAGAGTTATTAAAAAAGAGCTTTGCTACCTTGTTAGAAACTGCGATAAGTCAAGAACGCATATCTATCATTGAATACTTGTGCAAACGATACACTAATAGTGCAGATCATGCCATTTACGATGTATATAAACAAGCATTTGCAGATGATAAAGTTATTACAATACTAAGGCAACAAATCCTGAAAAATATAGGAGCTCGTGGCAGAAAAGAAATTTATGATTTAATTCTGAAAACTGCATTGGATGCTGGCAATATTGCATTTATTGACCACCTATGCAAAGAATGTGCTGAGTGCAGCAACGATGTGATTAATTATCTTGATCATAAATCTAAAAATAACGAATTTGATGAAATATATGAATCAATTCTAGTTGCATTGTCTAATACTGGAAGTCAAGACATTATAATCAGTACTCTAGCTCATGTTCAAATTTATCAAAGCATACTCAATAATAAACAGCAAGTAGTCAGGCAAACCATACAAAATATACTGAGCAATGCGATAAAAGAAGCTAGTTATGGAGTTGTTGTACCCTTATGTCAGCATGTTGACCTAAAATTCGCAGCTCTTCAGGCAATATGCAAGGAAGAATTTGAGAAAGCTTTACCAGTAGTTGCAGAACAGCTTGAAAAAATAAGTATGGAGCTTTCTCCAAGTATGACTCGTAATGAGTATCAAAAAAATAGGGATACTTTGAATAATCTATATCTAATTAGAAATTTGTTAAAAAGTAGTAAATTAATCAATACTTCCAGTAAAGCAAATATACAGACACAAGCGAATACACAAGTTAATAAAAGAAGCAGTGATAATGCAGTATCACCTATTGTGAATGTAGAGGATACCTCAGCTATGATAGGCGAAACTGCAACCTCAAGCCAAGCAGTGGATGGAAAAAATAATAGTCAATTAAGTAGTCAAAAATCCAAAAGTACTGACAGTCAACAGCCACAAGAAAATGTGGACAGACGAGAAAATATTATGAATAATAGAGAGGGCTCGACAGAGGAGCTCATTAGCAATAGTTTTGAGGAGGGTGAAATGGGTAAAAATAGTGCTAAAAAACGTAAAGAGAGCATAAAACAATTTAAAGAAGAAAAAAAGAAAAATGAACAAGAAAAAGAAGAGCAATTTAGGGAAACATATATTGGTAACAATAATAGTTCACAGGTAACTACTGAAGAGGATGATAAGAACGATGCTACCGCACCATTAGTTGATATTGGTAAGAAAGAGCAAACTCCTGTTCAACCTGCTGAACATGTACCACAATATGGTCTTGGTAATACTTCAGTTCAACCTGATAACAGTGATACATCAGTAATTGTAGAAAAAGGACCTGTGTTAGGTGCAGCAAATGGTGAGGATAGTTCTGCACATGAAGGTAATGATAGACAAGATACACAATCGAAATCAAGTTCAGCAGAAGTACCTTTAGTAGGTAACAAAAAACTTGAACAAAATGGTATTCCAACCAACAGCAAACAGTCTACTAATCCAAACAATGGTTCACAAAATATAAAAAGTAGTAAGCTGCCTGTTATAGCTGCTTCTGCATTAGCAGTAGCTGGAGTTGTTTCAGGGGTAGCTATTGCAGTTTACTTGGAAATGCTAGCTGCAGGGATAGCAGTTGGAGCTTGTTGTCTGGTTGCTGCAGCAGTTATATACTGCTGCACACCTAAAAGCTCAGTTGAAAACAGCAATGTTGAAACTGTTAAAACAGCTGAACTAACAGCACAATAAGGAATAAATATTGTAGTTTACCATTTAATAATTTATTATAATTATATTAATTATTAGCGAATGAAAACTTGGTAAACTACGAAGAAATATTCTTGAACAAAATCAAAGATATAAAAGATGAGGGGCGCTACCGTGAATTTACGAACTTTGCGTCATTGCCAGGTAGGCTCCCCCACATTATGGACTATGAAAGAAATAGGGAAGTAATAGTCTGGTGCAGTAATAACTATTTAGGAATGTCACAAAATGAGAAAGTTATTGCCGCTATTCAAAATTCATCTGTTGGCGCTGGAGGAACAAGAAATATATCTGGCACAACAAAAGAGGTTGTCGAACTTGAAAAATCCTTAGCTTGTTTGCATAAAAAAGAGGCTGCTTTAACTTTTGCTTGTGGCTACCTCGCTAACCAGACAACACTTAGCACTTTATCGTCTGTTATTCCTGACGTAGTAATTTTCTCAGATGAGAAAAACCATTCTTCGATGATAGAAGGCATAAAATCAGGAAAAAGACCAAAACATATATTTAGACATAATGATGTTGATCACTTAGAGCAGTTGTTAAAGTCCGTAGACACAAAAACACCAAAGATAATAGCACTTGAATCCGTATATTCAATGGATGGCGATATAGCGCCGCTTGAAGCGATATGTGATCTTGCAGATCAACATAATGCAATCACCTATTTGGATGAGGTGCACGCAGTTGGCATGTATGGTTCACATGGTGGCGGAATTGCAGAAAGAGAAGGCTTGATGGATAGAATAACCGTTATTCAAGGTACACTATCGAAGGCTTTTGGAGTGATGGGTGGGTATATAGCGTCTTCAAAGAGCTTGGTAGATGTAATAAGAAGTTCCGCTCCAGGATTTATTTTCACCACTGCTATGTCGCCTGTTTTAGCAGCGGCAGCAAAGGCAAGCGTTGAGCACCTAAAATCGAGCAACATTGAAAGGGAAAAGCAAAAGCAAGTCGTTGAAAAAGTAAAAAACTCACTGAGAAATGCAGGAATTAACTTCATTCCAACAGAAACTCATATAATTCCAATAATAATTGGCGACCCAGAGTTATCCAAAGGAGCATCAAAATTATTATTTGATGAGTATGGAATATACGTTCAACATATAAATTACCCGACAGTTCCAAGAGGAACTGAGCGTTTCCGCATTACCCCTACACCTTATCATACTGATGAAATGATAGAACATTTAACAGAATCTCTTGTAAAAGTTTTCGAAAAGTTGTCTATCTCTGTAGCCTGTTTATCCTAATTTAATATCGCCAGCAATAATTAATCCGTTGTCTTCCGTTAGCCTTCCACCGCTTTCTTGCAGAAAAAGCCTACCGAGCGAAGTTTTGTATTTGTTAATTCCAGAGTAAACTATTCCACTGTATCTTCCTGCAGCAAGATATGCAAAACCCAGAACTGTTGAACCGATGGAGCGTACATTACTATTGCCAGGCAGCAATTTATTTAACAAATTACCACTTACATCTATTAGACCCCCTTCACGGCTTTTCACCCGCATTTTTATATGACGAGATCTAAAATCCTCAAGAAAAGCACCTTTCTTTTCTTCTGCCCAAAAAATTTCTCTAAGAGCCGGAGCATCAATTACAGCTGCTACAACTTTGTTTTTATGAATGAGGCAGACTGATACTGCAAAATAAACCATACAACTAGAAAAATTCTCCCTGCCTTCTATAGGCATAATAAACCAGGTATAAGTGTCATCTTTTACTTCTTGATCAGTATCATCTTCGGAAATAAACCCATAGTCTCGTTTGTAGTCGTGCAAGCAATCGTATATGGTTTGCTTGGATTTTGAATAAGTTTTATTGATAAAGTCCGCTGACTTAACACTGGAGATTTGCAATTCATTAAAATCGCGCATAAGCTGCTTGGAAGCACTGCGTACAGAATCAAGCATCACATTGATTCGTGGTGAGGAAATGGACATTTACTCTTTTACTCTTTCGTAATAGCTGTCATCAGTAGTGTGTACTATAATTTTATCCTCTTCTTTTATAAACTGAGGCACGTTAACACGCATTCCGTTTTCTAAAATTGCAGGCTTATAAGAAGCAGTAGCAGTTTGTCCTTTAATAACAGACTCTGTTTCTTTCACAGCAAGTGTAACATAATCAGGCACATGCGCAGAAATTATTTTGTCTTGATAAGTTACTACTTTAATTTTCATATTATCTTGCAAATAAATCTTTTTTTCTCCCAATAATTCTAAATTTATAGTGATTTGTTCGTAATTACTTGGATGCATAAGATTTACAATGTTTCCTTCAGTGAAAAGGTAAACATACTCCTCTTCATCTAAAATTGCCCTTCTGATTGTTGCATCAGAGCGAAATCTTTCATAGTGTTTTGCTCCGGTTTTGATGTTTTTCATTTCGGCTTGTATGTATGCACCACCTTTACCAGGTTGAGTATGCATAATACCTACAACCAAAAATAATCCGCCGTTATGTTCCAACACCTGGCCTGGTCTGATATCGTTAGCTCTTTCTGCCATAATTACATTTTCAGTTTGATCTTACAATTATAAGTAGCTTTATATAAATATCAAAGTCTTTATTAGTCAATAAATTCTGGCATATTTAATACTATATACCTCCCCTTTATATTTATATGTGGAAATATCTCTTTAGTGAAAGATAGCATAATGCGTTTTTTTGTGCTGATAACTAAAATTTCTAATATATCCCCTGAGCCAAAATTATACACAGATTTTACATGGCCATATAATTCATTACTTTTCAGCCTTACTTCCATATCTACAAGGTCACTTTGGTAAAATTCATCCTCATCATTTAGCTCTGGTAACTTGCTTCTTTCTATATATAGCTTCTTATTCCTTAAAAGCTCTGCTTCATTACGGGAATTTACTCCGCTTATTGTAGCTATTACTAAATTATCACCTATGACGGATACTGAGTCTATTTCATAATTCTCATCACCACTTATTAGCTCACCATATAAGGAGATATTTTCGGGCTTTTCAGTAAAGGTTTTTACTTTAACAGCTCCTTTAATTCCGCGAGGAGAGGTAATAATTCCTAAGCATACCAGATTGTCGTTCATATTAATATGGATTATCTAACCAGAAGATTTCTCAGATAAATATTGTCTAAGAATCTCAATTCCTTCATCAATCCCTTTTTCAGCGATGATTAATGGAGGCAAAATTCTCACAACGTTATCTGATGTTACCCCAACAGTGAGTAAACCACGATGACTTAACTCTTCTGCAAATTTTTGATTGTCTGCTTTTACTTTTATTCCAAGCATTAGCCCCTCCCCTCTCACTTCTTCTATTATTGGAAATTTACTTGCTAAGTCTTCTAGTTTATTTTTTAGGTATTTACCTCTAATTTCAACATTTTTCAAAAAGCCGGGGCTGAGCAATTCTTCGAGCACAGCATTACCTACTGAGGTTGCAAGCGGATTGCCACCAAAAGTGGAACCGTGCATACCAACTGCCATGTATTTAGCAGCATTTTCAGTTGCAAGACAAGCCCCTAGCGGAAACCCCCCGCCTATTCCCTTTGCAAGAGCACATATATCAGGTTCCACTCCTATATGTTCGTATGCGAATAATTTTCCTGTCCTACCGGCACCGCATTGCACGCAATCAAAAAATAACAATATGTCATTTTCATCACACAGCTTTCTTAGTTCTTTCATAAAGACTTCATTCATTACTTTGATACCACCTTGCCCTTGTATTGGTTCTATTAATATAACGCCTATATCACTTGAAATTGCTTTCTTTACACTCTCAATATTGGGCTCGATATTATCACACCAATCAATACAGGGACTCAGTAATTCAGAAAATTTCTGTTTATCGTTTGCAGCACAAGTTAGGAAGGTTCTTCCATGAAATGCACCATGGAATGTTAAAATTCTGTGACGGTTTTTATTGCCTTTTCCGTTTTGATAGACCCTAGCAATCTTAAGCCCACATTCTACTGCCTCTGATCCAGAATTTGAGAAAAATACAGTGTCAGCGAAACTGTTGTTTATTAATTTTTCTGCAAAATTATTGGCGGCAGGTATATTATAGGTATTTGATATATGCCATAATTTTTCTCCTTGCAATTTAAGAGCACTAATTAATCGCGAATTAGTGTGACCTAAGCTACTAACGGCTATTCCGGAGTGAAAATCTACGTAGCGCTCACCATCAACATCATATAGGTAGATACCTTTGCCATGAGAAAAATTTATATTAACAGGAGAATAAACTGGCAAGATAGGAGAAATTGTCATAAAATATTATATGCTAAATTTTATTATTAATAACATAAAAACCGTTGTTTCACAATAAGAAGGATATGTATAAGCTAGGTAAATTAATGTTTTCTGCACTGGAGAAAAACAAATACACAAAAGTTATTGTATTACTCTCATCGATCTTTATGATTTTATTCAGTGTGATATATTGTAATTATTTACTAAGGAGTAATTTCCTTTCTTCTTACCGTGATTCAAGTGTAAACTTAAAAAGTGTACTGGAAAATGGCATAATAAAAAAATACCATTATTTACTAATAGAAAAGCATCACATTAAATACAAAAGTTTTGATTACATAAACCAACTGGTAAAGCTGCGTGCTGAATTATTACAATCAGTGAGCAAAGTAAAGGATTTCAGCTTAACACTGTATGATCAAAACGGCAGAATAATATTCAGTAATTTTAACACTCAAGATTATGATTATGAACAGTTACTTACAAACGATGAAATTGATAAACTATTAAGTAACCAAGAAATATTTTATACTACAGGAAATACATTAACTTCTATTTTCCCTATATTCCATGAAAATAGCGTTAAACCGTCGTTTTTTTTGAAGATTCTTCGAAACTACAATAATTCTTATATTATAGCATATGGCCTATTTTTAACATTTTTAGGCTTATTATTAATAATTTTAATATTAATAATGTTCTATTTGCACTTTTCTAATACCCAAATGCTAGCCAAGCAACATAAAACTAACATTGAATTACAGCAGATAAAAGAGACATTAGAGCAAGAAAATGCAAACAAGCTAAAGTTTTTTGCAAGCGTTACACATGAATTACGCACACCTCTTAATGCTATTATTGGATTTGCGGAGTTGATCAAAAATAAAACTTTAGGTTCAATGGATAATTCTCAATACAAGGAGTATGCAGACGATATATATAATGCAGGAACACACTTACTTACCTTAATTAATGATGTGTTAGATTTTTCAAAAGCTGAATCAAGTAGTTTAACAGTAGAAAAAGTGAAGTTTAACTTGAACAAAATAGTGGATTCATGCATAAATATGCTATTACCTAAATTAAGAGAAACTGAGATTAATTTAAAAAAAGAGATACCTAATAAGCAATTATTAGTTATTGCAGATCCTAAGAGAATGAAACAAGTTATAATAAATTTATTATCAAACTCAATCAAATTTACCCCAAAGGGTGGTTTAATAAGAATGGTGGTAAAAGAAAATATAGAAAAAAACTTATTAACTATTGAGTTTCATGACAATGGAATAGGAATAATGCAGCAGGATATATATAAAGTTATGTCTGTTTTTGGCCAAGCAAATTCGGGATATAGAAATGAAGGTACGGGCATCGGATTGCCGCTAAGCAAGAAATTAGTAGAGTTAATGGGTGGAACTTTCGACATTAAAAGTGAAGCAAAACTTGGTACTACGATAACATTGAACTTCTTTTATGAAGAGCAAACATGTGAAGATTCGATTGATTTTTAATAGGATCTATTGATATGGTCTTGAGAATCACACTTTATCAAAAGCGGCAAGCCGAGAAGGCAGTTATCAATAAGCCCCCTATCAAGAATCTTATCTGTGTTAGCTATATATAAAATTTGATACTCTGACTACAATATACTACTATAGATAAAAGTGTTATTAATGGAGCAAGGTATGGAATTAGCAGTAGGAAATAATGCACCTGATTTTAGCTTACCAACAGATTCTGGTGAAAATTTATCATTGAGTGAATTCTTTGATAAAAAAAATGTAGTTCTTTATTTTTATCCTAAAGATGATACTCCGGGTTGTACAATGGAGGCAAAAGGCTTTAGAGATAAAATAGATGACTTCTCTTCCCTTGATACAGTGATAATTGGTGTATCAAAAGATAGCGTTAAGTGCCACGCTATCTTCAAAGCAAAATATTCTCTGCCATTTTCTTTAGTTTCTGATGAGAATGCTGAAATGTTGGGAAAATATGGTGTTTGGGTAGAGAAAAGTATGTTTGGCAAAAAGTATATGGGAATAGAACGCACTACTTTTTTAATAGATAAAAAAGGTAAAGTAGTGAAGATCTGGAAAAATGTAAAAGTTAGTGGACATGTTGATGAGGTTCTGGAAGAAGTAAAGAGAATATAAACTAAAGAATAGGTTAATGGCTACCCATTGCTACATAAAAAAGCTGAAATTACATAATTTTCGTAGCCACTCAAACTTTGAACTGGATTCAGATGATAGCTCAGTTGTAATAACTGGCAAAAACGGTATTGGTAAAACTAATATACTTGAAGCAATCTCGTTGCTTGCTAAAAGCAACGGAATGAAAAAAGCAAAAGCCAGTGAGATACAAAATAGATTCAGTAATGAAGATTGGGTAGTGCACTATGATTTTTTTAATGGAACAGATTTTAACTCAATTGGTATCGCAAAGAGTTTTGATAAGAAACTAATACAAATTGATGGAAAAACGCAATCGAGTTATTCATCTCTGTATAAGATATCCAATGTAATATGGCTGATTCCACAAATGGACTATGTTCTTCTTAATTCTCCAAGTGACAGATTAAAATTTTTAGACCGTATAGTCTCACTGTTTGAGGAAAATTACACTTGCTGCTACATGAAATATAGGAAAGCTAAACATGAGCGAAGTAAACTGTTGAGAGAGAACACCTTGGACGAAAATTGGCTCTCTAGTCTTGAAAACATAATGGCTGTTAATGCAGTTAGTATTTTACGTATGCGATCGTCTGTTTTAAAAATATTACAAGACACAATTGATAACCATTCCAGTGAGCTTTTTCCGAAGGCAAGTTTGAAATTCAGCAGCCAACTAACTTTGAACGATACTGCAGAATATTTTCAGAATCGTCTAAAGGAAAACAGAGAAAAAGATTCATTGACTGGTAGAGTAACCTTTGGTGTGCATAACGATAATTTTCGGGTTTTTTGTCAAAAAAGAAACGTACCAATAAATCTGTGCTCCACTGGAGAACAAAAGTTATTACTGCTTTCTATTATTTTATCCAGTGTAAAAGCAAGGTGTATTCATTACAATAAGGCACCACTTCTTCTACTTGATGATATAATGTCTCATCTGGATAAACATTACAGAAAGGCGTTAATAGAGGAAGTGTTAAGTATTCAATGTCAAACTTGGATAACTGATGTAAATCAAGACAATTTCAATAGCTATCTTTATTCTTTCAAGTTTTTTGAATTATCAAATGAATTAAATGCAAAACCTACTTGACAAACTCCGCCAGCGCCCTTATCATGGTACTGAAGGTATTCAGTTATCTTCATCTGTGCAGATTAAACAGCAAAAAAAACAACGTACTTGGCGTCTTATTTTTAATTTTTCGCACTATGTGCACCTTATGTCTTCACAACATTTCTGGGTTTTTACCTATATAAGCTGAAACGCGCTTATAAGTCGTTTAAGACAGTATAGTACGCCAATTTGCAGGATTAGAGAGTGATAACTAGCTAACACGGGATTTCTTTTGCCTTTTTTTCTGCTTAGTAAATTTCTTAAACATTTAAACTAAGGTGAGTTGCATTTAAAAGCAGCTAAATTGCAGTGTTTAAGACTTAAAAAACGCCAATACTGAAAATAGACAGTGACTAGGGTTTCTTTTGCCTTTTTTTTCGTTTGGTAAATTTCTTAAACATTTATGGCTAAACGACAACCGTCATCCCGCTGCTTGTTAGCGGGATCTATGCTAAGGGATACCGCGAATGAATCGTGGTATGACGGTTCGTGGTGGCATGACGATAAGCTCGTCATCCCGCTGCTTGTTAGCGGGATCTAGAGATACCGTGACGGTATGACAAGGGAGAACAGTTGCTACTATGTTAGCGGATGAGATACCGCGAATGAATCGCGGTATGACGTAGGACTGCTGTCATTCCGGCGCGTGACGCTGGAATGGCTTTGTTGCATAGCAACCGAAAAAATCTGGTGGCTACTGACAAAATTCATTATAAATAACCATTTAACTGTTGAAGAAAAAATATGCCACAGAAAATGAAAGTCAGTAACCAAAATGAATATAACAAATTTCTCCAGGAAAGAGGAAATATTTTTCATTATATCAATGAAGCCATAGAAAATTGGTATGAAAATAGTCCAAAAATGCAAGGCGGCAACTATATTTACAGTGATAAAGTTGTGATTTTGGTGCATATAATTGTCAATCTTTTTAGAATTGGTTTAAGACAAACGGTGGGGTTTATAAAAGGATATATGCAACAAATAGGAAGAGATTTAGCAGTTATCAGCTATTCACAAGCATCAAGAAGGTTTAAGAAACTTAATATTAAGATCAATGATTGCAGAATTGATAAAAATAATATGGAAGACATCGAAATTGCTATAGATAGTACAGGTATCAGCATTTACAACAATACCCCTGGTCACAGCAAGGAAAATAGCGCTAACAGAAAATATCATGGCTATGAACAGACAAGAAAATTGCATGTAATGTTGAATATAAACAGCAAAAAAGCTATAGCTGTAAAATACAGTAACGGTGTCTACTCTGATCACTATGGAGCTTGCGATTTGCTTAAAGAAGTTAATTTTCAGCATATCATAAAAGCACTATATGCAGATAGGGCATATGATAGGCACAAGTTTTACAAATTGTGTCACGAATATGATATAAAGGCAAAAATTCCACCAATAAACAATGCGGCAGAACATCCAGAAATAGATTATATGTCTGACAGAAATGCTGCTATTAGGTTAATAAAATTATACGGTGAAGATGGCGTGAAAGAATGGAAAAAAGAAGTAAATTATGGGAAAAGATCTTATATTGAAGGGTTTTTCTCAAGATTAAAGCAAATATTTGGATTCAGCTTTAGGAATAAATCCGAAGTAAATCGCGAAAAAGAATTGCTGATTAAGTGCTATTTGCTTAATCAATTTACTGAAATTGGTATGGCTAAATTTGAAATGGCTACATGATATTTATCGTAAATTACTACCAGTATAAGGTGCGATGCAACAAAGCCCGCTGGAATCCAGACTTTAACTGATATGATTACAGAAAGAGAATTTATTAGGTAGTTATAGACACTGAAAGTGGTGAAACTTACCACTTTCAAGTAAAGAAAACTACGTTTACGCCTCCTATAATTTCTATGGATTATTCTCTACTGCACCGTCTTTACAAATCACACCTCCTGGTGTTATTTTTGAAACGACTACAGGAGCGCCAAAAAACACAGCAGTAAATGCACCGAGTGCAAAAAGCGCTGGCCACGGCATCCTGCCGAATATTGCAAGCAACGCTGCACCAATTATCACTATTGTGATCATTGGTCCACCTATGCCATGAGTATAGCCTATTATCTTGCATATCACTGATGATGTTGTATCACTTGTATCAACAAATTTATTACCCGTAGCCGGCGGATTCGCAGCATTTGCATCAAACGCAAAGGAGAGAATTAAAGCTACAAGTAGAAGAAAATTTTTCATTACGCCTCCGATAATTTCTGTTTCATATTTGATTATCTATCACTTTGATTAAATTTAAGTAAACGGTGAGGATTTTTTGCTTAAAAGTATCCTTTATTTCATTTAGAATACTTTTCTTGGTTCGTTTATATTACATGCTACAGAAATTTTACAGCATCGTTTATTGCCTTTATCGTGCTTTGATTGACACAATTCATAACGATGGGGTGGAGCACGCAGGGTATTTATCATTTTTAATTCTGTTATCAATATTTCCTTTTCTCATCGTTTTAATGGCTGTGGCGTCAACATTCGCAAGTTTCTTAGACCAGTATAACATTGGCTGGGTATTTATCATTGATAACATGCCACAGGATATTTTGGCATCTTTGATGCCGCGTATCAGAGAGATAATATCAGGCCCGCCGCAAAGCTTACTAACTTTGGCAATTGTAGGTGCTGTTTGGACCGCCTCGTCAACAATTGAAGGGCTAAGAACAGTATTGAACAAAGCTTATAAAATTCCGGTTTCGCCGCCTTATATATGGAGAAGGGTACTCAGTATATTACAATTTTTAGTGATCACGCTTATTATAACTCTAACTATAGCGTTCTCTACATTAGTGCCAATGCTAATTGATTTTTCCTATCAGGGGCTAAGTTATACTAAATACCTGCTCATTGAATTTGTACTTTTCACAGTAGTCTCTTGGCTATATTTTATGTTGCCAAACATAAAACAAAACTTATCAGACGTATTTCCCGGATCTTGTGTGGCTGTTATTCTTTGGACGATTTCCGCTTCAGCTTTCAAGCAATACTTAAAAGCTTCCTTTGATCAACTGAATTTGATATATGGAAGTTTAGGTGGTATGGTAGTGTCATTACTATTTTTTTATATGCTAAGTTTGATTTTTATATATGGAGCAAAATTTAATTTTCAGCTAAAATACTTCAATGAATCTCGCTAAGGAAAAAGAAATGGGTAAGTTAGAAGGTAAAGTAGCTTTAATTACCGGGGCTTCAGGTGAAATAGGCTCTGCTGTTGCAAAAAGGTTTGTAAGAGAAGGTGCATGTGTGATTCTGATTTCAAGATCTCTTGATAATCTCAAGCCACTATATAATGAAATTGAAGAGCTTGAAGAATTTAAAGAAGGCTCTGTGAAACTAATTCAGCTTGATCTTTTAGACTTTGAGAATGTAAAGATACTGACAAACATGATAGAAAGCCTGAAATTATCAGAATCTGGAGCGCTTGATATGTTAGTTGCGTGTACTGGAATTTTAGGCAAATTGAACCCTGTTCATGATTGCGAGCTTGAAGAGCTACAGAACGTAATGAATACAAATTTTACTGCTAATTGGTACTTACTAAAAAACTTAGATCCAATGCTAAAAAAGTCTAATGCTGGAAGAGCGATATTCATGACCTCAGAGGTGACACTTTCTCCTTCCTCTTATCCATATTGGATGCCGTATGCTGCAAGTAAAGTTGCACTAGAAATAATGGTGCAGATATATGCATCTGAGACAAAACATACAAAATTATGTGTAAATGCTGTATACACGGAAGGACCTGTGGGTAGTGAGCAGGCATTTCTTGGAAAAGATACATCTGAATTGGTGTCACCTGATAAACTAACAGATAAATTTGTGGAATTAGCTTCTGAAGACTGCAGCGTATCAGGAAAAATCTTACCACTCAGTAAATCTTTTGAATAAATTACCATAGTATCTGCAAAGATACCGTTAAGCCCACAACTGTATGAACATTGTGATTTGAGAGCAATTTCCACAAGGTAGGATGTCATCCCAGTGCCTTTATGGTGTCATTCCAGTGCTTGACACTGGAATCTAGTCTTTATTATGCAGCCACTTATTTAAAGTTAAGTTTTCTGGATCCCAGTGGGCTTTGTTGCATAGCAACCGAAAAAATCTGGTGGCTACTGACAAAATTCATTATAAATAACCATTTAACTGTTGAAGAAAAAATATGCCACAGAAAATGAAAGTCAGTAACCAAAATGAATATAACAAATTTCTCCAGGAAAGAGGAAATATTTTTCATTATATCAATGAAGCCATAAAAAATTGGTATGAAAATAGTCCAAAAATGCAAGGCGGCAACTATATTTACAGTGATAAAGTTGTGATTTTGGTGCATATAATTGTCAATCTTTTTAGAATTGGTTTAAGACAAACGGTGGGGTTTATAAAAGGATATATGCAACAAATAGGAAGAGATTTAGCAGTTATCAGCTATTCACAAGCATCAAGAAGGTTTAAGAAACTTAATATTAAGATCAATGATTGCAGAATTGATAAAAATAATATGGAAGACATCGAAATTGCTATAGATAGTACAGGTATCAGCATTTACAACAATACCCCTGGTCACAGCAAGGAAAATAGCGCTAACAGAAAATATCGTGGCTATGAACAGACAAGAAAATTGCATGTAATGTTGAATATAAACAGCAAAAAAGCCATAGCTGTAAAATACAGTAACGGTGTCTACTCTGATCACTATGGAGCTTGCGATTTGCTTAAAGAAGTTAATTTTCAGCATATCATAAAAGCACTATATGCAGATAGGGCATATGATAGGCACAAGTTTTACAAATTGTGTCACGAATATGATATAAAGGCAAAAATTCCACCAATAAACAATGCGGCAGAACATCCAGAAATAGATTATATGTCTGACAGAAATGCTGCTATTAGGTTAATAAAATTATACGGTAAAGATGGCGTGAAAGAATGGAAAAAAGAAGTAAATTATGGGAAAAGATCTTATATTGAAGGGTTTTTCTCAAGATTAAAGCAAATATTTGGATTCAGCTTTAGGAATAAATCCGAAGTAAATCGCGAAAAAGAATTGCTGATTAAGTGCTATTTGCTTAATCAATTTACTGAAATTGGTATGGCTAAATTTGAAATGGCTACATGATATTTATCGTAAATTACTACCAGTATAAGGTGCGATGCAACAAAGCCCACTGGGATCCAGAAATAGTTTGCTTGTGAACAAGCAAACTAGCATGGAAAGTAGCTGATCTTACACTAAATGAATGTTTTTGATGAGGTTGCATAGAAGCTGGATTCCAGTGTCAAGCACTGGAATGACATCGTTTACTATGTACCATATTGCAATGTTCGTACAGCTGTGTGTCACGCACTTTGCTTCAATATTTGCACATTAGCCACTCCTCTAAACAGATACGCTAGTTTTTGTGAATATAATACAACGCAGCTTACCATTTGTTATACAGATTTGCTACAGCCCAAACTCTTCATTGACTTTGTCAACTATTTTCTGTGGTGGATCTTCTCCCCATCCTGAATATAAAATCTCTCCATAGTCTGCAACATCTATAGAGCCAGTTCTGCTTTTTGCTAGAAACATTTCTCTTCTCTCTTTATCAACTAATACATAATGCCACGCTGATTTTCCACGATCTTTACCACGCACTAAATATACGAGATCTGATCTACTTCTTTTTGTTGCATCAGCAAAAGATCTTTCATTGACAGTTCTGCTTTTACTTTTTATGCCGCCACTTTCAGAAAAAGCTTCCTTGGATTCGGTTTTTTTGCCTGCTAATTCAGAAATTTTCCCTTTTTCCCCTAATGCACGTTCTTTGGTGTTTTGAGACGAATACTTGCTGGAAAAACCTTCCCCTGTACCGCCAGGAGTCCTGTTTGTGAAACGCTTAATAAATGAATTATTGTCGTTGTTTTCTGCCATAAAAATCTCCTAACTTTAGATTGTAGGACCCAAATTTTTACTACACTCTATCATATGTTAATTAAATTAATATAAATGAAAAATAATATAGTAATTATTACAGGAATTACGGCCTCAGGTAAATCAGAATTGTGTGATAACCTGATAAAAAAATATAATAATATCAGCATAATAAATTGTGATTCAAAGCAGGTATACAAAGAAATTCCCATAATTACTGCTCAACCACCAAAGCAAGAAGTATTTTATAAACTATATGGTTATGTCTCAGCAAAAGAAAATTATTCCGTGGGTCTATGGTTAGAGGATTTAGAAAAAGAAGTTAATCACGCATTAGAAAATGCTCAAATACCTATCATCACTGGAGGAAGCGGGCTTTACATCAGCAGTTTAATCAAAGGCTTATCATCAATGCCACAAATAAGTCAGGAAGTGAGGAGAAATGTAAGTGAATTAAGAAAAAATTTAAGTAAAGAGGAGTTTTACAAATTAGCGCTAAGCAAAGATCCAAGGATTCAAGGTAAAGTGTTCATGAATGACTCGCACCGCCTTTCAAGGGCACTTGAAGTTATCACTGAAACTGGTAAGACAATCTTTGTATGGCAAGAAAATAGACAGCCTCCTTTATTCAATAATTTTAAGATATATACAATTCTGCCTAAACGTGAAGATGTATACCGAAAAATAAATTTTCGTTTCATTACAATGATTGAAAATGGAGCAATTGATGAAGTAAAAAAGCTACTTAGCATGAACCTAGCCCCACATTTGCCAGCTATGAAAGCACATGGAGTGCCAGAAATTATAAAGTACTTGAAAGGTGAGATTACTTTAGACGAAGCAATACAAATTGCTCAAACAAACACAAGACACTACGCGAAACGTCAGTATACCTGGTTTAAAAACCAATTTCCAAATGCTGAAGTGATTGATTGTGCAAATGAGCTCAAGATATTTTAATTCAGGCCGTGCTCATTACTATGAATAGGGGGTTCCATATTTTCCAGATGGTCGCTTACTTCTAGTGGATTACCTAAATCATGCTCTATTTTTATTTTAAAAAATCCAAGCCTCTCACAAAATTTCTGAAAACACTCTTTTATAATGCCAAATAAGCTTTTATCGTCTACACTATAATTCTTTAATCTGTCAGGAATAGTAAGAGACAATCTACCATTTTCGTATGTTACATTTTTATCATCTTGAGACTTAAGCGTGAGTTCTAGTGAGCTATCCAATTTACATAATTCTTCTTCTGGTTTTGCTAAAGTGCAAACTGCAATTTTTTCTTCAATTCTGATTGTTGCATGACTTGGATCACTACAATTAATATGTGTTGTATGACTAGAACTGAAAACTAACTCATGTGTCTTCATTACATGGAAAAGAGGTTTATCTTCATCGTATAATGCACCTACGTACCCTGCTTGATTACAATTGATAACCAGTTCTTCCAAAATAGGATCACTTGGAACTTTAGCTCCAGCATGTTCGAACATCTCCTTAAAAACTTTTCTTGCAAATGGGCGGTAGTCTTCATTTTTACCTTCACTTTTTGGCAGTAAACTGTCATGTTCTTTGTATAGCTTGGCAATAAAATCCCTACTTGTGCTTTTCTTATTAATAACAAAATCCATTCTGCGAAGATCGCAGAACGCTGTATTACCAGAGTTCGCTTCAGCATTATCTTTACCAGCTCTTAACTTACTATAATCAAACTTTTCTGCTTGAGCTCTTAGTGTAACTATTGGATTTTCCTTTTCTTCTGGTGTAGAGCTACTCATTATTAGTGCCTTGATATAGACTGCTGATAGTATAATAATACATAAAAATGATTAATAAGTCAATAAAATACCTGCTATAAGCCCTATGATAGCAAATATAGTTAGGGGTAACTTAGGCTTACCGATGATTTTAAAAACGACAAATCGTCATTCCGCTACGTGTTAGCGGAATCTATTCTAAGATACCGTGGCGGTATGACGTTAGAGAGCTGTGCTAGCTATAGTGCATACCTGACCATAAGGTGACAGGATTTTAAAAAGACTCTATTATTGATAAACAGTTTTACACATGTATGAATCTCAATGAGCAATCAGATTTTTCTAAATAGCAGGCTGGAGAATATACCTAAATTTCATTCCACAATATTGCCTAAACTTTGTAGTGGGGACAAAGTGGTGGACCTGCTATTTTATAGGCCACTTAGTTATGTGGATAGAAGTAAGTCACTGCCCGATGCTCAAGTTGGAGAATTTACAACTTTCATGGCAAAAGTTTATGAACATCAGCCTCCCACTTTGAGAGGTAGACCATATAAAATAGTTGTTGAAAGTGAGAGTCAGTATATGTTCATAGTCTTTTTTAATTACTCAGTTAAGTATTTATATAAACTATTTCCAATTGGAGCTTCTGTAATCATCAGTGGCAAACTCGAAAAATTTGCTGAGCATTGGCAGATTACTCACCCAGATTACGTGTCGCTTGACATCAACCAATTTAAAGAAATAGCTCGCATAGAGCCAGTCTACCAATTATGCCGTGGCATTACTAATAAGAGCATTGGGAACATAATAAGCTCTAACCTGAAAGAATTGCCTGATTTGCCAGAGTGGATAGATGATACATTAATCAAGCAAAAAAAATGGCTAAGTTGGAGGGAAAGCATCATAAAGTTGCACAGACCAAGCTCATTGGCGGAAGCCGAGGTTTGTAGAAAAAGGCTTGCTTATGATGAATTGTTTGCGTATCAGCTAGCACTGAAACTTGCAAGAGAAAATCATGTAAAAGAAAGGGGAAGAGAATTTATAGTATTGAGTAAATATAAAGAGCAAGTTTTAAATGAATTATCGTTTCAATTAACAAACGATCAAATTCGTGCAATAGATGAAATTTCAGAGAGGCAAAAATCCAAGTACCGCATGATAAACTTGCTGCAAGGTGATGTTGGTAGTGGCAAAACCGTAGTTGCACTTTTTGCGATGCTAAATGTGGTAGAAAACAACATGCAGGCAGCTCTAATGGCACCGACTACTATCTTGGCGGAGCAACATTATAATTGGATTGAGGAAGTTTTATCCTGTACCGATATAAAAGTTGCGCTGCTTACTGGTAAAACTTCGCGCAAGGAAAGAAAGATTATCATGAACGAACTTGCAAGTGGTGTTTTAAATATAGTAATTGGCACTCATGCACTATTTCAAGCTAACGTTACATTTAAAAATTTAGGGCTTGCAGTCATAGACGAGCAACAGCGATTTGGAGTGATGCAGAGAAATCGCTTGGTAGGAAAAGGAGAAAATGCCGATATACTTTTCGTTACTGCAACTCCCATTCCAAGAACCTTGCAGCAAGCTATGTATGGTGACGTTGAATGTTCAATTTTGAAAGAAAAACCAAAATCCAGATTGCCAATAAAAACTGTAACTATGAACATTAGTAGGGTGCCAGATGTTATTGAAAAGCTAAAAGGTGCTATAAACAGGGGCGAAAAAGCATATTGGATTTGTCCATACATAGAAGAAAACGAAGAGACCAATATTGCTGCAGCAGAGATGCGTTTTCAGGAATTACAAAAAACATTTTTTGATAAAGTTAGCATAGTACACGGAAAATTGACTCAGGAGCAGAAAGATCAAGTTATGTTTTCCTTCAAAAGAAATGAATTTTCTCTGCTTGTTGCAACCACTGTGATAGAAGTTGGTATAGATGTACCAGATGCAACCATTATGATTATAGAAAATGCAGAGCAATTTGGGTTATCGCAATTACACCAATTAAGAGGTAGAGTAGGACGAGGAAACAAGCCATCTTTTTGTGTATTATTATACGATAATTTAAGTAGAAGCTCATCTTCAAAGTTAAAGATCATGTGTGAGTCACAGGACGGATTTTACATTGCTGAAAGGGATATGATGCTAAGAGGCAGTGGAGATATCTTAGGCACAAAACAATCAGGATGTATGGAATTTAAATTTGCTGATTTATATCAGGACAGAGAGCTGCTCAACCTCGCGTATAATAACGCAAAAGGTGCAATGGCTGATTTTGAATTACTGCTTGATATATTTGAATATAGAAGTAGATTACATTTTTCAAAATTTCAGTAGGAAAACCAGGTAGCCCGCAGAAACGAAAAAACTTACTTGACACATTTTGCCAGCCCCTTTATCATGAAAGTTAAATGCTCAAATGGATACGCATATAACCTTCATGCCGATGATATTTTAATTTCTGCAACTAAGGCGTTCAAGGAATTAGGAAAAGATGGAATGTGCCTGTATAAAATGGAGGATGACAATTATCAATCAGTGTTTGTAAGAAAGAATGATGCTATACTTACGTTTTATCCTGACTTAACACCAAAATGTGATAACAAGAGTACTTATTGTAGTTGCAGTAAATCTTAATTTCAAAACCAATAGGGTGAACAAATGATAAAATGCTATAGGGTGTAGCAAATCCAAATGAGTTAAAATTTTAATTAAAGGGTTTTGTGAGTAATAATGAAGAAGGGCATTATTCGTCTAATAAAAGCAATTCAATACTCTTGTGAAGGAATAAAATCAGCTTTTATATCAGAAGTTGCGTTCAGACAGGAGTTACTACTTTTTATAGTATGTGTTTCAACTTTGTTTGTTTTGGATGTAAGTAATCTAGAACGTGCAGTAATGATAAGCAGCCTATTCCTGGTGTTAATTGTGGAAATTGTTAACACTGCTTTTGAAACGACAATTGAGCGTATTTCCAGTGAACAACACATACTTTCAAAAAAGGTGAAAGATCTAGGTAGTGCAGCAGTTTTTCTTTCATTAATTAACTTCCTGATAACATGGATGATAATATTGACAGGTTAATACGAATGTTATTAAGATATGTTGTTAAACTCACCAATTAAAGTTTTTATATCTTGCGGTAAATCAGAGACAAATTCCATGTATTCCTTGCTTTTTGGGTGATATAAACCCAGTGTATAAGCATGTAGTGCTTGCCTATTGAAATTACGAATAAAACTAGAGTTTTTAGCATATTTTGTGCTTTTACTACTATTTTTTCCGTAAACTTGATCACCAACTATGGAATGTCCTATGTGGCTCATGTGGACTCGAATTTGGTGTGTTCTGCCTGTCTCTAAAGTGCATTTAACGAGGCTTACTTGTCCTATAACTTTTTGCACTAAATAGTGAGTGATTGCTAATTTGCCTGTGATTTTTGTTACACACATCATTTCTTTATTACCGCGTTTGGGAGCAATGTTAGTTTTTATCGTGCCTTGCTGAGAAGATAATATTCCCCAAACTACTGCTAAATATTCTCGCTTTATTTTACGATTTGATAACAATTCAGACAAAAAACCATGGGCTCCTTCATTTTTTGCAATTACCATCAGCCCACTGGTATCTTTATCGAGTCTATGAACAATTCCTGGTCTTACATCAAGGTGAGCGATAATTGCGTTCAAAAGCGTATCATTGTTTGTCCCAGCACCTGGGTGCACTGTTAATCCACTTTGTTTACTCAGAACTATAATGTCTTCATCTTCATAGACGATATCAAGTTTTATGTCATAATTAGGCTCAATTGATGTGGATATGTCAGGTTGAACGAGATGTACTATATACTCTTCACCTGGTTTTACTATGTGGTCATTACTAATTATCGGTGTGCCAAGTAATTTTACCTGCTCATTTTGTATCAATCTTTGAGCTTTACTGCGTGATATGTTGCACTTTTCAGCTATGTAGATATCTAGCCTTAATTTCTCTTTATCATTATTAACACTTAAGGTTATTACTGAGTGATCTATAGTGACTTACCCCGCGCCATTTCCCATGCTGCTTGAACATTTAGGTCTGTAAACATTGGCCCTACCCAAAAAAAGTAGAGAGAAAGTTAAGACGATTTTGTCATGAAAATGATGAATCAAAAAGTTCAGGAATGCAATAGTTAATAGTAGAATGACGTCGTTGTTTATTATAAAAAATTTCTATATACTCAAATATGGCAGTTCTGGTTTGTTGTGCAGAGTGTTGCGAAGTATCAATAAGTAACTCCCTCTTAAGTGAATTAAAAAAGCCCTCCGCAACGGCATTATCGTAACAACAACCTTTGTGACTCATGCTAGATATGATATTTTTTGTATCCAATAGATATTGATAATTTTTTGAAGTATATTGTGACCCTTGATCGCTATGTAACAGTAGATCTTTAGCGGATTTGCGCTTATTAACAGCCATCAACAAAGCATCTACAACTATAGTATTTTCTAAAACGAATGATAAACGTCTAAAATGGTATTACCAACTAAAAGGTGTAAGTCTGTACATTGATGCATTAGAGGTCTGAGGCGACTTTTAATGGTGTGCCAACAATGCTCTATCGGATTTAGATCTTACTTTTACCCACAAATATAAAAAGTGAGTAAGCTAAATAATTTAGGATCAAAATGATAGAAACAAGTACAAGCGTGCAATATACAGATGGCTTAGGGGATAAATGGCTGGAAAGAGAGTTAAAACACATTAATTTGGGAGATATAAGGCTTAATAAAAGACTTATAAAAACAAGTTATTGCATAGAGGGTAAGGCATCTGAATCAAAGCTGTAGTGGGTGGAAAGAAGCTAAGGGTGCATATAAGCAATGAAAAGCTTGAAGATAAGGAAATTTATTCTTCCCATTATAAAGAAACTAAGGAAAGAATAAAAGGAAACCAGTTGGTATTTTCAGTTCAAGATACAAGTTATTTGGATTTTGACTCTCATATAAAGACCAAGAGACTAGGCAGTATTTCTAAAGCTTATACAAAGCATAAAATGGGTTTACTGTTGCATAGTGCCTAGCAAAGACGGATTACCTTTAGGTCTATCTTCCCAACAATGTTGGGCGCGTTCTATTAGGGAAGAAGAAACGGCACAAGAAAAAGCAAACAGAAAATACCGTACCTCCATAGAAGAAAAAGAAAGTTATAAGTGGATAACAGCTCTCAAAGAAATTATAAACAACCTTCCTCCAAATGTACAACTTGTTACCCTTGGTGATAGGGAAGCAGACATCTTCAAATTTTTATGGGTGGCTGAGACGTTAGGTAGTTTTTATGTAATCCGCAATCGAGCTAATAGAAGATTTATCTGTACTGAAGTCGGAAAAACAGATTTGCAAACACGCATCACTCAACTGCCAGTAAAAAAGAAAATTTCTCTAGAAGTTACTAAAGGTGGAAACCAGAGATCAAGGAAAGCTAATATTGAAGTTAAGTATATGAAAGGCTATATACCTATCAGATCTTCTTCCATTTATGGGTCAAAAGATACAATACATAAAATAAGTGATAAAATCCCTGTATATGTGGTAAGTGCAAAAGCTCCTGATGGATTGGAAGCTGTCGACTGGACTCTACTAACTAATGTACCATACTTTAGATGCCATAGAAAAGATAAATTGGTATAAGCTAAGATGGAAAATTGAAGAGTATTTTAGGATTTTAAAATCAGGATGTAAGATAGAAAGCTCTCGCTTAGCTACAAAAGAAAGATTACAGAAGTTAATTGCTATAAAAAGTATAATCGCGTTTAAAATTTTATATTTGACAAAAGTGGCTTTATCAAATCCCATGGAAACTTGTACTAAAATTTTAAGCAACGAAGAGTGGAAGGTCCTTTACATGCGTGAGTATCGGGTAGCAACATTACCCGAAGAACCTCCAAACATAAAACAAGCTATTATTTGGTTAGGAAAATTGGGTGGATTTATGAATAGAAAAAGTGATAATTTACCAGGGTCTATGACTCTATGGCGGGGCTATGAAAACCTTAAGGAGAGCATTGTTATGCTTCACATCATAACCTCTCAAAATTGTGGGTAAAAGTAAGGATTTAGATCAGGTGAATATGTTGGAAGATAAAGCAAATGACAGCCAAAAGACTCTATTAATGACTTTGTTTTGGGAGTTTTATGGAATGTAGCATTATCCATAACTATGGTTGTATCACGCTGTAATTGTGGAAGTAATCTTCGCTCTAACCATATATTAAATACATCTTTATTACACCCTCCTGTGAAGGTCATTGGTGCAATAAACTTCTTTTCAATCCATCCACCTATTATACTCACTCTTTCCCGCTTTTTTCTGGAACATCAGCATACATTTTTTCTCCTCTTGGAGCTCGTGCATATTCTCGGTATAGTCTATTATCAACTCCTGCTTCATCTATATATAAAATGCTACAGTGGTCTATTTTTGAGACTTTATCGATAAATTGCTGCCTATCTTCTTGATTGCGCTCTTGATAGAATGTGACTTTTTTTTAAGGTTATTTTTAGCTGTCTTAACCTATACCAAATTGCACTGATCCCAAAGCCAAGGTTTTGTTTCATTTCTGCTAGTGTGTGATCTGGGTGTTTTTTAACATAGTCTGCAAGTATTTTTGGGTCTATTTTCCGAATAAAACCAACACTTTTTGTCGCTCTGAGATCTTGACCAGCAGACTTCTTTTTCAGCCATCTATATAGTGTTGCTATTCCTATCTCAAAAAGCTCTGCAACCTCAGTCTTTGACTTTCCTTTTTCTACCAAAGACACTGCTTTTTTCCTTAAATCTACACTATATACCATCACTTTTCCTATACACTAAAAAGTATATTATACCTTTATCATTCGCTTTTGAAAGTACTATAGTACATAAAAGAACAAGATGCAAGAAAATATTAAAAGGTTATTGAAAGATTGTTTTGCACATTTAGGAGAGCAAGCTTTGTATGAGTCAAAGGATAAGTCATATATGGTGCAGATATTAAAGCAACAGCCGGATAAATTATACGAGATCGGTGAAGGACAATTTGTAGGGGAGATGTTGATTTTGGAGGTGAGTGTCTTTGATGTATTGCAGCCAGTAGTAGGAGATACTTTTGTTATTGGTAACCGTAGATACAAAGTACATTCACCGCCGCTCAGGGATAATTCAGGAATATTGTGGAAAATAAACGCAGTGAGAATGTAAAATGGTTTTTCGTGTTAAAATCAAAACTAACGATAGTGAAATTGTTCAATATATCGTATCTTTAATGTGTATATAAAGTGATCTTTCTAGAAAAGTTTTATGAAACTAGCCATTTTTTTTATTGCTTTCTTATTGAGCACAAGTTGTGTTATTGCAAAAGATGGGGTAGAGCCTAGCTTAGAAATAAAAAATAAATATAGGTGTCACCCGTGGAATAATCCAAGTAGAGAGTTTTCTCAAGGTTATATACAACCAATTCCTATACACGAAAGTTATGAGCTAATTATTGGTGGTGATGGGGTATTGTACAACACAGGGTGGTACTGGAAGGATGTAGATTTATCTGGTAGTCATAAAACAATTGGTAGAATGAGTGCTACTTGCAGTGAATATTGTAGAGAAATTTACTTAGCAATAGATAATGTGCTATATGCAATAAATAGAGATAATACACAATATGAAATAAATGAAGACGCAGTTATGTGGAAAAAGGAGTTAAAGTCTTTGGTGAAAGGAAACCCTACAATTTTTAATGATAGAATAGCAATTTTGACTGTAGATAACTATTTATACATGCTGAACATAGAGAATGGTAATACAAGCTGGTTCTATCATATGTCTAATGGTAGTAATCAAATGACAAGATCAAATTACATATCTCCTGTGGTTATACACGATAAGCTAATAGTTCCATTTTCAAATGGAGAGTTAGTAGCTTTTGACAAAGATGGGAAAAAGTTGTGGTCTTATAAGTTACCTTCTACAAATATTTTAGACACTCAGCTTGCAGATATCACAACTACTCCAGTAGTAAAGAATAACACATTAATAGCTACAAACAATTCTACCATTGTTGCGATTGATATAGGATCAGGAGATCTTTTGTGGTTAAAGGCCATGGAAGCAAAAAATATCAGTGGTGGTGGGATTATGCCATGGCTGTACCCCGATGATATAAATGGTAACGAATTTTTTGTAGTAAACACAAAGAATGAAGTTATGAAAGTTGCAATACCTGATGGTCAGATAATTTGGAGTACTAACTTAGTGGTGAATGATGAGCTAAATGATAAACTAAAAGACACATATTATGCTAGACCGGTGATAGATGGAAAATTATTTATTGTGAGCAATAAGGGAATCATGTTTCTATTAGATGAGAAGTCAGGCATGATAGAAGAGATAGTCAGCATTCCAGAAGATGTGTATCATACGCCTGTAACTGATCTTGCAGTTGGGGATTACTACTTTACAACTGAGAAAAAAGGTGTGTATAGGTGCATTGATCCAAATATCAGCAGATGAAATATTGCAGGTAATAAGGAAGAGATGTGCCATAGGTAGCACCACTTAGGGAAAATTCAAGCGTCAGGGGTGTAGATGCGTATTAACATCGAAGTCACCGATAGCATCGAAAAAGTTATGCAAAGCATAGATGCTGAAAGAAGAAAAATAGAATTAGCAACAGTGAGAGCATTAAACAAAACAGCACTATGGGTAAGATCGCAAACTATCAAACAAGTAAGCGAAGAAAAGCAAATACCAAAAAAAGCAATGAGAAAAAAGTTAAGTGTGGATAAAGCAAATAGAAAGCGCTTATGGTCAGTAGTAAAGCTCAGTTCCCAGTGGATAGGAGTTGCAAAACTTGGGAGTATAAAACAGACAAAGAGAGGAGCAAAGGTAGGGAGCCGTACGTATGAAGGAGCATTTATAGCAACAATGAAAAATGGTCATATAGGAATCTTCAGACGAAGGTATACCACGTCTTTGCCAATAGATGAAATTAAAGTAAACACGCAAGCTCGGGAAATAATGAAAGAGTTAGTTGATAATGAAGTAGAAAGAGTATTTGAGAAATATTTTCAGCAGCAGATAGATGTTTTGGAGTAATTTACATACAGCAATCTGTAATAAGTTAAAGGAAGTGACCTTACCCAGAAAAAGTAGAGAGAAAGTTAAGACGTTTTTGGAGTAAAATAAAACGTTTTTTCAAAGAGGTGTAATATGACAAATAGAAGAGAATATACAGCAGAATTTAAATTGGAAGCTGTTAAGCTGGTTAAAGAAACAGGTCAAACAAGTACAAAAATAGCAAAAGATCTAGGTATAGATGGCAGTATGTTAAGTAAATGGGTAAGAAAATATGATGGAAAAATGTCTGGAGCATACGCATTTCCAGGCAAAGGAAAACTAGCTCCTTATGACAAAGAAAGATTTGATCTAAAAAAAGAGTTAGCAAGAGTAAGAAGAGAAAGAGACATTTTAAAAAAAGCCCTGGGATATTTTGCCAAAGAAAAAGAGTAAAATATTCTTTTATAAAAGAGCATAGAAATTGCTATAAAATACAGGAACTATGCAGGGTTTTGTGCTGGTGGTTATTATAAATGGATTGCTAAAGAAAAAAGCAATAAAGAATTAGCAAGGGAAGGACTTCTAGCAGAGATTCAAAAAAAGCATCTAAATGCAGATATGGAGCCCCTAAAATCCATAAAAGCTTTAGGCAAAAATTATAACATCAAAACAGTGCAAAATGTTATGCAGGAAAATGACATTATAGCCAAACTTAGACGAAGATTTAAAACTAAAAAACAACCAAATAATATGGTTATTGCTCCTAATATATTAGATCAAAATTTTATCACTGAGCAACCAAATAAAGTATGGGATTACTTATATAAAAACCAAGGAAGGTTGTTGGCAGCAATAATTCTCACGCATGGGAGTGTTAAATAAACCATACGCGTCAAGTTAAGGAAAAGTGTAAGTAAAGTTGATAGAGTGAAGGAAAATAATAAGGTATAAGTTCTCTTGGATATATGAATGAGAGAACTTACAATGGACAGAATAGCTTGCTTATCAAAAGACCTCAATGAATTCTTTAATGAAAAAGCAGACGAAATATCAATTGCAGTAGGTTTCATAAAAAGAAAGAGAAAACTTAATGGCTCATCATTCATAAAAGCCATGGTTTTTGGTAACATAGGAGTTGATGATTGCAGCATAGAAACAATGTGCCAATTGCTAAATGAAGACTCGATAGAAATTACAAAACAGGGTTTAGATTTTAGGTTTAGTGAAGAAGCAGTTAAGTTCATGAAAAAAATGTATAACGAAGCTTTGTGTTTATTTAAAAAAAGTCTACAGATTGATTGCAAAATTTTACAGCAATTTGGAAGCGTTAAATTATTGGATAGCAGCTACATTAGCCTGCCCAGTAGCATGGAAGATATGTATAAAGGATATGGCAGTAGCTATAGAGATTGTGAGAATAATACCAAATCAGGAATAAAGCTACAGTTAGTCTTTGATTACCTGAATCAAGCGCTAGATAAGTTAAATTTAATGGAAGGAATAAGGTCGGATCAAGGTTATAGGGATTATCTGAACGGTTTATCAGCCAATGATTTGCTAATATTTGACTTGGGCTACTTTGTGCCTAGTTCTTTTAAACAGATTGATGAAGCAGGTGCATATTTTGTTAGTCGTTATAAGTCTGATACCAATATATATGATATAGAAACAAATCAAAAAATAGAGCTATTGGAGTATTTGGAAGGTCAATTATCTTTAGAAAAAGAAGTATTATTAGGAAAGGAAGTAAAAATTAAGGTAAGAATTATATGTCAAAAGCTAACTGAAGAACAGTTTATGGCTAGAAGAAGAAAGGCTAATAAATTAGCAAAGTCACATGGATATACATCTTCTCAAAAGAATCAAAAGTTATTAGATTGATCAATATTTGTAACTAATGTTCCAGAGAGTAAAATTAATGCTGAACAAATATTGACGGTTTATAGAGTAAGATGGCAAATCGAATTACTATTTAAACTATATAAAAGTCATATCAATCTTGATAAACTAAAAGGAAAGACAAATCCATTTAGAGTATTGTGCGAGCTATACGCAAAATTATGTGCTATTCTCGTATTTCACGGAATGATTGGCTGTGTAAAACTAAAAAAGAACACGGAGCTCAGTTTAACAAAGGCATTTATTGAATTGAAAAGGCGGGTTAGAGAGCTCTTTTTGATATTAAACAATATTGTCAATAATTTAAAAATTTTTCTAAAAAAGCTTACTATAATCTGGTCAAAGTTTTCTTTGAAAGACAGATATAGGAAGACCAGGGTATCTACTTTAAGCTCTCTACATTCCTTAACTTGACGCGTATGGTTTATTTAACACTCCCAAAATCTACTGTTACATAGCGATCAAGGGTCACAGTATACCTCTCAAAATTACCAATTTCTATTGAATACAAAAAACATCATTTCCAGCATGAGCCATAAGGGCTGTTGTTACGATAATTCTGTTGCAGAAAGCTTCTTCAGTTCACTCAAAAGGGAGCTGCTTATTGATACTTCTCAACATTCTGCTCAATAAACTAGAACTGCCATATTTGAATACATAGAAATCTTTTATAACAAACAACGTAGACATTCTACTATTAACTATTGCATTCCTGCACAATTTGATGCATCATTCTCATGACAAAATCGTCTTAACTTTCTCTCTACTTTTTCTGGGTAAGGTCAGTTTGCTCACCCACATTCCAGGCCGCAAGGCGAGCACTACAAATCAGCGAAGTACATAAATCAACAAACAAATTGCCAATGGTGCCTATTGTTCCGTTTGGTTCAAATTCGGATACAATTTCTTCAGAGCTGAATACCAGAACCATCTGCTGCAATAAGCCTATAGCCTCTCCAGCTCAGGCTCATCTTGATAGGCTGTTTGGATGCTTAAATTCTTTAAAACCTGTATTTATATCTTGCTTTAGAAAAAGCTTGCTTTGAGGGTGGAACTTAATGAGCTCACATTCTATTCCTAAACTTTTCTTAATTAACTTTAAAATCATAGAAAATACTGTCGTAAAAGGAAGTTTCCTTGTTCGTGTGAAACTCAACACAATGGATTCTCTGAAAAGCTTTCGAGTATATTATATTTTTAATTTGTAGAATAAGATTTTTTCCTTTTTGCATGTTTCACCTAAAAAGGACACATTTTAGACTTCTTTGTTGAAATAAAATAGAAACAAAAGTGCTGTTTATTGCAGCTTTTGGGTAATTTAATGGTAAAAAATTTAGAGAGAAGTTTTATACACAATCACTGATATTTTCCCTTAAGTTGACGCCATTGGCTGAACGGGTACAATTGAGCTTCAGTGATCTTGTGTAGACTATTTGCCAATCGGATAATCACCAGTGAAACAAGCATCACAATATTGTGGTGTAGCATTGTTACGCTTTTCTGCTTTAACAGCCTGATATAGTCCATCAATACTCAAGAAGGCTAGGCTATCTACTCCTATAACTTCCTTAATTTCCTCTACAGATTTATTTGCAGCAATTAAATCTTTGCACTCTGGCGTATCTATTCCATAAAAACAAGAATGCTTAATTGGTGGGCTTGAAATTTTGAGGTGAATTTCTTTTACTCCTGCATCCTTTAACATAACTATTATATTTGTTAACGTACTACCACGCACTATACTATCATCTATTAAAATTATGTTTTTACCCTTTAAAATGTGCTTATTAGCGTTGAATTTCAATTTTATTCTAACTTTACGTACTTCAGCGGTTGGTTGTATAAAAGTTCTTCCTATGTAATGATTACGAATTATCCCCAGTTCCATAGGTAATCCTGAATGTTCTGCGTATCCAATAGCTGCAGGTATTCCAGAATCAGGTATTGGTACAATCATATCCACATTGTTTTTTGGTGGACTTTCCTTCGCAAGTATTCTTCCTATTTCTTTTCTTGTATCGTATATAGACCTATTCTCCATTATGCTGTCTGGTCTTGAAAAATAAACGTATTCAAAAATACAAAAACTTGATTTTTGCTGTGGGAAAGGAAACATTGAGGCTAGCTTACTATTCGAACTGATGGTAACTAATTCGCCTGGTTCTATTTCTCTAACAAATTCTGCATTTACTATATCAAGAGCACAAGTTTCAGATGCAAGAACGTAAGAACCGTTTAACTTTCCTAAAACAAGAGGCCTGATTCCAGATGGATCACGTACTCCAATAACTACTTCTTGATTGATTGCCACAAAAGAATAAGCACCTTGTATTCGCTTTAATGCATATATAAAACTCTCTAAGAAGCTATCTTTTTCACCGCTTGCTGTTAGATGCACTACTACTTCTGTATCAATATCTGACTGAAAAACGCACTCTTGTTTAATTAATTGTTCGCGTATCGGAGAAATATTAATTAAATTACCATTATGTGCTATGGCAAAATCCCCAAATTTGCCACTTTTGCCAAACATGGGCTGCACTCCAAATTTACTACCACTTGTTGAGTATCGAACATGACCTATTGCACAATCTCCAGGTAAGGATTTCTTTATTTCATCTATATCATCAAATACGCTGCTCACTTGACCTTGAAAGTGATAAGAGTGCAGCTTATCGTTGTTACTGGTTGCTACGCCAAAAGACTCTTGACCTCTATGCTGCAAAGCGTGGAGAGCAAGTATAGAGTTAAAAGCAGCACTTTGGTTGCAACTTATGCCAAATACCCCACACTCCTCACGCATTTCATCTAGCATAAAAACTATTAAGTAAAGTTTAATTCTACTTTAGCATAGGTAAAATACAAGCATTTTGTTGTTCATCTGCTTTTATTGCCAGCAATAATCCTATACATATCAAACTTGCAGCAGTTGTACTTCCTCCATAGGACAGAAATGGCAATGGGTCGCCTATCACAGGCAAGAGGCCTATTGACATTCCGATGTTTATAAAGAAATGAGCACTAAAAAAGGCGAAAATTCCGATAGATACTAACTTAGAAAAATAATTTTTCGACCTATAAGCGATAGAGAAAATTATTCCAAGTAATGAGGTATAAAGCAAAATTAAAGCCATGCTACCTAAAAAGCCCCACTCCTCACTCAGCACTGCAAAAGCAAAATCTGTACGCTTTTCCGGCAAAAATCCAAGTTGAGTTTGACTTCCGTTAACAAAGCCCTTACCAAGTAAACCTCCTGAACCAATAGCTATCTGAGATTGCTGCGCATTATAACCTATCCCAAGTGGATCCACTGATGAATCCAAAAACGACAATATCCTTTGCTTGTGATAAGGACGTAAAAAAGGCCAAATAGCCGGTACTGCAAAAATGCCAAGAGTTCCACATACTACTGAATGAGATCTTTTTATTATTGCTGTGAATATAATTGACATCCCTATAAGTAACATTATTACAGCTGTGCCTAAATTAGGTTGCTTTAACACCAAGAACACGGGTAAGAAAATAATTATAAGTGCCTTAAGCAATCTTTTAAATTCCATCATTTTATACACACTCTGCTTATCAAAATAGCGAGCAAGCACAAGTATTAAGCCCACTTTTGCAAATTCTGATGGTTGCAAACTAATCGACCCAATTCTTATCCACCTCGTCGCACCCATTATGTGTGAGCCAAAAAAATTTACTGCTAATAGCGAAATCGTTGCTGCTATATAAAAAAAGTAAGCGTGCTTCAAATAAAAATCTAATTCTATGAATGACATAGCTATAGCGAGTAGGAAAAAGAAGGAGAATATGACCAGTTGGTGAATCGCAAATGGCACCCACTTTCCTCCAGCAGAAGAGTATTGAACAACAATGCCAACGCAAAACAGAGCTATCACGTTAATGACTAACAACCAATGAATCTTCTTCAGCCTATCCACAATAAAGACCTTATAACCTTAAAGTATAGTAAAATATGAAACAAAGATAAAAATCAAAAAACCAACTTCTCAACTACTAACCGAATTGAAGTGCTATATATTCCAGTTACTACTGTTAAAGCTGCCATAAATAATAGACAGAAAAGCATAGGAAATGGCACATCATTAATTTTGTCCGGTGTCATTCCAGTGCGTGACGTTGCATCATCTTCAAAATACATTTTCTCTACCATCTTCCACATATATATCAATGCAAGGAAAGAGCCAGCAGCAAATGTTACAAGGGAAATCCACGCATGAGATTCGATAATTGCTTTCATTATATACCACTTGCTTACAAAGCCATTTGTTAAAGGCACACCGATTAATGCTAAACTGAGTAGAGTGAACGCAAGTGCTGTATAAGGCATTGATTTCTTGAGTCCCGATAAATTCTCTATTTTTGTTGTATCAAATTTGTAAGAAATACATCCTGCAGCCATGAATAAAGATGTTTTTATTATGCTGTGGTTTACTATGTGAAGAATTGCTGCAAATACACCTGTTTTTGAGTTAAAACTCAGTGCTAAAATTATATAACCAATTTGGCTAATACTAGAGTGAGCAAACAGTCTTTTTATGTCTTTTGCGGTTATTGCAAATATCGACCCAAATACAATAGCGCAAAGTGCGAGGATAATTATCACATTGTCCAACAGCGGCTTAAACAAGAAAAAATTTTGTTGGAAAGTGGTATAAAAGATTCTGATGAAAACATATATCATCACTTTAGTTACTGTGCCTGAAAAGAATATGCTAATGAAACTTGGTGCCTCACTATATGCATTAACCAGCCACCTGCTTAATGGAAATAGTGCCATTTTGATTGAGAGACCAACAAAAATGAACAATGTGCCAAGTTTCATGATGTTATTATCGTATAATGGCACTATTCTCTCAGCCATGTCAGACATATTGAGCGTTCCTGTCATGGAGTACAAAAGCCCGATGCCAAATAAATAAAATGTTGCGCCTATTGTTCCACTAATTAGATATTCAAATGCTGCAACTAGAGCTTTTTTATCCCTTCCCATTGAAACTAATACATAAGAAGAAAGAGATGAAATTTCCAAAAAAACATAAAGATTGAATATGTCATTTGTTACTAGAATCCCGAGCAGTCCGCTTAAGCACAGTAGAAATAGAGAGTAAAAACCAGTGATTTTGTTTTTGCTAATTTCTTTTTCGTTAATATAAAAGCTATAAAGCACACTAATCAGCGCTATAAAATTCACCAAAGTTAGAATCAAGGAGTTTAACACGTCGATTCTTAACTCTATGCCGTACGGAGGAGCCCAATTTCCAAGGTGATAAGTTATAATCTCGCCTTTATATGTTTTAATGAGTAGTATCGATGAAATGATAAGAGTGATTGTTGTTGCAATAAAAGAAATAAACCAAGATACCTTGTGTTTCTTGGTAAGAAAGCAAAACATTGATGCAATTATTGGTATAATAACTTGTAAAATTGGTAATTGCATTAAATTGTTGTTAATATATCGTTAAAGTATTAGTATATATAATACTTTTTGTTTTAATACCCTTATGTTATCTAAAGTTTGTAATGCAATAAAACGCCTATTACGAAGAGAAGATAAATTTGTAGGAAGAGATGAAAATGGAAATTCTTACTATGAATCAAGTAAAGGGAAAAGGTGGGTTATATATAGCAGTGTCTCTGAGCCTACAACAGTGCCTCCGGAATGGCATATATGGCTTCACTATACTGATAATGTAGTACCAGTTAATAATAAAAAAAGAAAAGTAAAACATACTCCTAATTTAACGGGTACAAAAGATGCATACTATCCAAACCAAAAAGTGAAAAATTACTATAAAAGCTGGAGTCCTGATAACTAAAGATGCGAAGGTCAAATATACTTGAAATAACCGCTGGATTATTTGTATTAATTTTTACTATTTTTCTGATTTTCTTTGCTATTGATAAGCTATCTTACATAAAGAAAAACTATAAGGATTGCAATAAAATATATGGTCTTTTTGCTAACGCTAACGGTATAGGAGTTGGTGATAGTGTCAAGATCTCTGGTGTGGACGTTGGAAGCATAACTGATGTATCACTTGATAAAGCTACCTACGTAGCACGAATCGATATGTGTATAAGCAGAGACATAAAATTGCCAATTGATAGTTCAGCTCTGATCACTAGCAGTGGAGTTGTTGGTAGTAAATTTGTTAATATATCACCTGGGTCAGATGCTAAACTAATTTTGAATGGTGGTAAAATAGAGCATACTCAAGCTGAAGCAAATATGGGTGGAATAATGGACAAAATTATTGGTATGTTTACGAAGTGAAAATGGCAGGATTCCAAGTATATCCGTTTAGGTGAAGCCTCCTGTAGTTCTAAAGTATTTAAGGAGTTCGCCTTATTTCTTGCCTTTTCTACCGCTTGCTAACCTATAATTGGGGTTTATAGTATAGCTTAACAGTTGCAGTGCATGTCTATCAATGATAAAATGAAGATTAATTTATTTTGATATTATGATTGGTTTACTGTTTGCCGTACTGTTGTTCCTCTGTGGTAGTGATGCACTTGCAAAACAGGAGCCACGTTCAATAGCTGGAGATGATCACATAAAGGTGATAAATTATAACCCACAGGCTATACATAAGTATACGGGTTTTTATGGTTATCAATCCAGCATATTGTTTGAACCAGGGGAGGTAATACAAAACCTTTCAATGGGTGATTCAACTGGTTGGCAACTCCTTCCTCAAGGTAACAGATTGTTTATTAAGCCTATAGATGATATTGCCGATACTAACGCAACTATAATTACCAATAAAAGAGTTTATTACTTTGAGCTTCATGCTGAAGAAGCAACTGGACTAGATGATCCAAGATTAGCATATGAAGTAAGGTTTCTTTATCCACTATTTAGCAGTGATGAGATTTACACAACAAATAACGGTGATATCTTCGAACAAGCTAGTCATAACATTATTCCTGATATAAACGACATTGAAGTTGTAAAGAAGGGATTAAATTTTAATTATTCCATCTCGCACGTTAAAGGCAGTCAGTCAATAATACCAATTAAGGTTTTTGATGATGGAAAATTTACATATCTGCAATTCAATAAAATAAACTCTGATTTCCCGGCAGTTTTTATGGTTGATTCTGCAGGGTATGAGTCTTTAGTAAACTTCCGTACAGTTGACGACTACCTGATAATCGAAAGGGTGAGTTCAGTGTTTACCTTAAGGAATGGATCAAGTACAGTTTGCCTATTTAATGAAAATGCGCCTTTCAAAAAAGGGTGAGTGATTAAAGGCTATAATGCCCGAGATATGGGTGCAAAATTTTTTCTATGGTGTTCTGTAATTCCATAAAGGCCAATAGCGTTAAGGTGCTCTTTTGTCCCATATCCTTTATTTTTATACCAATTATATTCAGGATGCTTATTGTGCAATTCTTGCATAAGCCGATCTCTCGTAACTTTTGCAACGATTGAAGCTGCTGCAATTGATGTACTCAAATTATCACCATTTACTATGGATTTCACTTGCCATTTCACTTCAGGTGGTTGATTACCATCAACTAGCACATAATCTAATTCTAGGTCCAAGTCTATTAACGCACGTTTCATTGAAAGTTTTGTTGCTTGCAAGATATTGTATGAATTTATTTCTTCTACGCTTGCCATTCCTATACCAAATTTTGCAACGGATGTTATTTTTTCATATAGGACTTGCCTACATTGAGGAGTCAATTTTTTTGAATCATTAATACCATCAATAATTATATTTCTATCGATAAACACTACAGCTGCAGACATTACTGGACCAGCAAGTGGACCTCTTCCAACTTCATCCACTCCTGCTATCACTCCTGATAATTTATTTTCTAATGTAAAGTCTGGGTATTTCATAGGTTTTTATAATAAGAAAGTTATAGTAAAAACTGAACAGATAATAGAAATTATCCAAAATTTCATAACGATTACATTTTCTGACCATCCCTTCTTCTCAAAGTGATGATGTATTGGTGCCATAAGAAAAACTCTTTTTCCTTCTCCATATTTAAACTTTGTATATTTAAAATATGATATCTGAATAATTACAGATAGAGTCTCTATTACAAAGATTATTCCAATAACGGCAAAAAGCATTTCTCTTTTAATTAGGACACTAGTTAACCCTAAAGCTGCGCCTACCGACAAGCTACCAACATCACCCATAAATATTTTTGCTGGATGTGTGTTAAACCACAAAAAACTTAGAATAGCTCCTATAAATGCAATGCAGAATAAAGTAATATTCATATCTGCTTGAGTTATGTATGCAATTAGCCCCAAAAAAGCAAAGGAAGTGATGACTTGAGTTGCAGCAAGGCCATCCAAACCATCTGTGAGATTCACAGCATTAGAAGAGCCGACAATTACAAACGCAGCGAATGGGACATATAGATAGCCAAAATCAATTATTACTCCTTTAAATAGGGACGTTTTTGTAAAACCTTCAGCAGAGTATAGCTTAAATATAAACACACCAACCAGAGCAACAATAAACTGAATAAGTATTTTGGTTTTTGCACTTAAACCTCGATAGTGATTTGTCTTCAATTTTAAATAATCATCAATAAATCCAAGTAGAGCAAAAAATAGAGTTGTCAATATCAGCAGCAAGATTTCTGGTGTTAACTGAGCCCAGAGTAAAATTGGTAATAAAGAAGAAATCAGTATTATTATTCCGCCCATAGGTGGTACATTCTTTTTTGTTATTAAATGACTTTCTGGTCCACATGATCTAATTGGTTGCCCATCTTTACTTATTTTTTTTAGAAGCTTTATAAAATAGGGAAAAAGAATAAATCCAAAAACAAATGAGGTAAAAAATATTTTTGTAGCTAAGATCATCTGCTTATTTAATTGACTAAGTATCATACCATCTGGGTAAGGTCAATAATCATCTCCTGCTTTTTCTAGCTTTAATTGTAGTCCTTGAGATAAATTGGTTAGTACGCCGTTCATCGGATTGTGTCTAAAGTTAGATATGACAAAATGATCCTTATCGAAAATGTAAGATGTGAAAGGTAAGTTAATTCTTTCTTCGTTATTTATTTTGACAGCTACGAGCTTACTTCTACCATCACAAGCAGTATCTCCTGGTTCTAAATTAAAACGCACTTTTATCCCTCTTTAGTAATCTATACTCTGGATGTAGTTAATTTACAAATACTAATTATTTATTAATAATAGTGATATGTAAATATAGTTATAAAGTAACTGTTACACTTGAATTTCTTCCTGGTTTCTGTTGTCATCAGAACATTAAAAACACTTTAAGAAAGCTGCTTAGTTAAATTAACTTGGACAAGTAAATAGCAGCTTTGCAGCCTGTTTTTATGAATGAAGATAAAATGTTGTAGCCAAATGCGCTTTCAGCATTGTGCTGAATTGCAATATCTCTGTGCTCTAACTCCTCGTCACGAAATTTACTTATAGTTTCTTTTAATTCTCCATCTTCTAAATGTGAAACTTGCTCTCTGTAGTGCTCCCCTATAACTTCTTCAACTGCAGCAGTGCAAGCCATAGCAGCTTTTTTGCCCATAATGGCAGTTGCAACGCCAAGCGACATTCCTAACACACGCCAAACTGGCAACAAAACAGTAGGACGAACTTTTTGCTCCTTGATTTTCTCATTAAAATAATGAAAATGCTTTTTTTCCTGCTCTTCCATTTCAATTATTTCATTGATTATAGAAGATTTTTTAAGAATAAATTTTTGACCAGAATAAATGCAAATAGCTCCATATTCTCCAGCATGATTTACTCTAATTGCTTGTTGCAAGAACCGATTGTTGCTGTACCTTAAATTATTTAGATTTCTTTCTTTCTCCACAATACACTTTACCTGATACGAACAGAGCTACTATGAGATAAATTAGATTCCATGTTGCTAGGGAAATACCTAGAACGTAATGAGGTCTGTCACAAGATGGAGAATAATTAGGGTTTAACAGATTATTTCTTAACTCTTCTACACTAGCGTTACTACTTACTTGCTCTGTGCATCCTAAAATGTCATGAAACCAATGAAGTTCAAGGCCTACATGGTAAAAAGATATTATTGCACCTACGAGATAACTGCAAAACATTGCATAGATTAGAATTTTGTTGTTTTTAAGCATGCACGCTACTGCAAGTAATCCGGCGATATAGTAAACTATTCGCTCGTATGTACATAACTTGCATGGCAGCATGTTGAAAAAATATTCTAGCACATATGCAAAAATTAGAGCAAAAGCACTTGATAGCAGAAAGACTGTAGGAATTCTGGAGTTATTACACATAACTTTAAGTAAATTATCCCTGAAAGTATAAAGCAGAGTATTCATTTTGCATAGGGATTTTTATTTTTTTTCAAAAATAATCTGACTGGCACGCCTTCAGCAAAGAAATTTTTTCTAAGATCATTAATTAAATAGCGTTTGTAACTTTCATCAACACTTTCAGGTATGTTACATATCAAAGAAAAAGCTGGAGGTTTAGTACCAATTTGAGCGATATACTTCATTTTAACTGCTTTGCCTTTTACAAGCGGGTGAGAGTGCCTATCTAAAGCTTCAATTAGCCACTTATTCAGTTTTGCAGTGCTGACTTTCTTGTTCAAAGATTCACTCACTTCAAGACACTTATCTACCACATCACCGCAGCGCATACCTTTTAACGCAGAAATTGTTATAGTTGGCACTCCCAAGAATAACCGAGTCACTTCCTGTTGTTTGACAAATTTTATTAATTTACTTCTGTCATCTTTATTTATTAAATCCCACTTATTTAAAACAACGATAATCCCCTTTCCTCCTTTGATTGCAGCTTCACCAATTGATAAATCCTGCTGCTCAATACCAAGTAGGGAGTCTAGCATTAAAACTACCACATGAGAGCGCTTTATTGATTCTAAGCTTTTCTCAACAAATCTTGATTCTAATTTATCTGTAACATTAGCCTTTCTGCGGATTCCTGCGGTATCGATGAGAGTAATTAGCTTTCCATTATGATCGTATACAATATCTAAAGAATCACGTGTTGTGCCTGGCTCTGAATTCACTATTACTCTGTTTTCTGTAAGCAAGCTGTTTAAAAAAGTTGATTTTCCGACATTTGGACGACCGATGATTGCAATTCTAAGTCTGCTGGATTCATTTTCAAGTAGTTCAGTGTCCTCATTTAAATCTTCAATAACACCAGCTAGTGCATCATAAAGATCAACCATACCAAGATTATGTTCGGCAGAGATGTATACCGGGCCTATAAAATCAAAAAACTGCAAATAATCAACATTTTCAGACTTATGACTCTCGCATTTATTTGCTATGAGGATTACAGATTTATTCATTTTTCTCTTCAGCCACTTTGCAAGTTCTTTGTTTTGCTCATTTTGCACTTTTGCGTCAACAAGAAAGAAAATGACATCTGCACTCAATAAAGAAAATTCTATTTGCTCAATAACTTGCAGTGAAAAACTAGTTTGGTCGTTCCATCCTCCTGTATCTATAACTTTAAACTCTAAATCGCTAATTCTGCCTATTCCTTCTCTTCTATCTCGTGTAACCCCTGGAATATTGCTGACTACCGCTGCTTTTCTTCCCACCAATCTATTAAAAAGAGTTGATTTACCAGCATTTGGTAGGCCTACTATAGCGATTTTTAGCATCATTTAAGAGCACCTTCTATACACAGTAAATTATAACCGAAATCTTGCAATTTAACTATTGACTTTATAGATCACGCGAGCATACTATAACTAGAATTTCTTGTTTTATTATGTCAAGTAGGGGGATATATGGTAGGTCAAGGTATACAAAAGCATAATCCAGATTCGATAGATGAGGGGTATTGTGGTTCTCCAGGTAGTTACAAGGGTTTTGAAGATAAGATCATGGATGATGAAGATGTAGATGAGTCTGAAGATACACTCAATGTATCATACAAACCAGAATATATAAAGGATATGGATAAGCCTGAGGATGAAGATACACTTGATCACAATATACTAAATAAAGCTTTTATAATAGAAGATGGTGAAGGTGAGCCTAAAGCGTTAGAAGCGACGAACGCATCTCAATCAGACATAACAATGTATAAACAAGTTGATGAATGTATACGTGAAAATACCTTGAGTACATTATTGAGCACAAGACGTCAAGCTAGCACCTTACACTTGTATAGCGATGAGACAGTTGCAGAGGGAATGATAAAGGAATCGCTAGAGCTCATAGCACTTGGAAAAGACAAAAAGATAATGTTTGGCATGCCATGTTATGCGTTCTCTGAGAATACATCATTAATAGATTTTTTGGTGCGCAACTTATATATCCTAAAAACACAAGAGTTGTCCACTTATGAAAGATATCAACTAGATCTTCTTTCATCAAAAATGTCCGATCTAGTTTCAACAGGCACTTATATGAGTGAAGAAGCTTTGAAGTTATTGCCAACAAGTCTACTGGAAAAACATACCAGCTATTTATCAAATCTAAAACAAATTGTATGTGAGGGCATTGAAAAAGATGGAGAAGAAAATGTGATAAAAGATGTTATAGTAGAAAGAGATAATAAATTTTATTGTATACAGTGTCCAGAAGCAAGCATTGTGATTCCTGCAAAATTCCTGAGTAATCCAGAATTTCAAAATTTAGATGGAGCATTAAAGATCGGGGAAGGAGATGATGTAATACGAATACAAGATGGAAAATATCATGATATAAAGGGCAGATTCCAGATGACTTTTCCAATAAGCAACAGTGAAAAGATTGTAATGACTCTATCTTCTGAAAAGGCTGACAAACCAGAAAATGCCTCAAGCTTTGGCAAAATAATAGTAATATGGATGATAGAAGTTGTAAAATCTTCTCAAAGTACCTAAAAGAGCTAGAAAAAGAACCACGTATAAGCAAGGTTGTTGAAGCTGCTAAAAGTTTTGTGCAAAATAAATCTCCTCTTTCTTCTATAGACGATGCTAATGTCCAGCAGCTTCAGAGTAATGTCGAAAGTTTACAGAGTAGTGGCCAAAGTCTAGGTTGAAAAAGTTTTAATGATTACGATACACATACACTATTGCATATAGCAATAGTGTATGTGTATAGTTAATAGGGTTTGTAAACTTAATAAAGTCTACAACTAATTTGAAAACTACTTTATTGTATGCAAGACTTTAAAATACTAGAAAATCTAAAAACCAAAGCACTAGAAGCTGAAAAAGGAGGCGGTTCTGACAGGATTACCAAACAACATGAAAAAGGGAAATTAACTGCTAGAGAAAGACTCAGTATATTGCTTGATGAAAATTCGTTCGAAGAATACGATAAATTCGTGAAGCATCACGCAGCTGATTTTGGCATGCAAAATGCTAATTTTTTAGGTGATGGAGTAGTGATTGGTCATGGTACTATTTATGGCAGAAAAGTTTTCGTTTACTCGCAAGATTTTACTGTCTTTGGTGGGTCACTTGGTGCGTCACATGCAAAAAAAATATGCAAAATTATGGATATGGCAATTAATGCCAGGGTTCCAATTATCGGACTAAATGACTCTGGTGGAGCCAGAATTCAGGAGGGAGTAAATTCTCTTGCTGGTTATGGAGAAATCTTTCAAAGGAACGTAAATGCATCAGGTGTTATACCACAAATTTCTTTAATTATGGGCCCATGTGCAGGAGGTGCAGTTTATTCTCCAGCATTAACTGACTTTACTTTCATGGTAAAGAATAGTTCATACATGTTTATAACCGGACCAGATGTAGTAAAAAAGGTTACCTATGAAGATGTAAGCTTCGAAGACCTCGGTGGAGCAAAAATTCATACAAGCAAAACAGGAGTGGCAGATTTTGCATTCAATAATGATGTTGAGATGCTACTCAAAATGCGTGAATTCCTTACCTTTTTACCAGCAAATAATCAAGAACTACCGAAATCTGTACCAACCTGTAATGATGTTAATGAGATTGATGAATCCTTAAACACTCTAATTCCAATCAATCCCAATACTTCTTACGATATGTACGAACTTATCGAAAAAGTGTGTGATGGAAGGAAATTTTTTGAACTAAAACCTGATTTTGCTCATAATATCATAATTGGCTTTAGTAGAATTGGAGGAAATACTGTCGGTATTGTTGCAAATCAACCCATGCACCTTGCAGGATGTTTGGATATTGATTCTTCAAGAAAAGCTGCAAGGTTTGTAAGGTTTTGTGACGCATTTAACATTCCTATCATCACACTTATTGATGTTCCAGGATTTCTGCCGGGTACAAATCAAGAATACAATAATATAATACAACACGGAGCGAAACTGCTTTACGCTTACGCTGAAGCGACCGTGCCGAAAATTAGTTTGATCACCAGAAAAGCGTATGGTGGTGCATACATCGTTATGAACTCGAAACATCTAAAAGGTGATATAAATTATGCCTGGCCAACTGCTGAAATAGCTGTGATGGGCCCTGAAAGTGCAGTTGAGATTATATTTCGATACGAAAAAGATCAGCAAACACTGATTAAAGAGTATAAAGAAAAATTTGCTAATCCATTTTTTGCTGCATCATATGGATACATTGATGACATTATAGTGCCAAGTAAAACAAGGCATCACTTTTGTAAAGCATTAGAGCTACTCAAAAACAAGAAAGTAGAAAGGATATGGAAAAAGCATGACAACTTACCTCTGTAACTTTCTTCTAAGCCTTGCTTACAAGTTATGCAATATTATAAGTGTAATCAGTGTGCCGTTACCAAGACTCGAACTTGGGACCTCGTCATTACCAATGACGTACTCTACCACCTGAGCTATAACGGCAGGATTTATATATAATGATAATGAATAATATAAAAAAGAATAAGGAAAAAGAAGAGGAGAAAAAAAGATTAGCGAAAGCTTTAAAGCAAAATATTTTGAAAAGAAAAAAGCAGCAACAGAGTAGACAAGATGCCAGAACTACCGGAAGTGGAAGTAATCTCTAACTTCTTGCTTGATAAAATTAAAAACAAGCAAATTAGTAATGTTATAGTTAATAATTGGAATTTACGTGCCCCAATAACAAAAAATATTGATGATATGCTAAAGGGCAAAGTCATACGCAACATCAAGCGTAGAGGTAAGTATACGATCTGGAATACAGATGGTAGTATGGCTGTAATCATACATCTTGGCATGAGTGGAAAGCTTATATATGCTGACCACGATCAAGTGAAGAATAAACATGATCATGTGGTATTTTTATTTTCTGATAATACTTCAATAATCTTTAATGATCCAAGAAGATTTGGAGTAGTCATTGTCTTAAATAAAGAACAAGAAGTAAATTTTTTTGATGATTTCGGAATAGAGCCCCTCACAGATGAATTCAGTGGAGACTATTTACAGGAGTTGCTGAAAAACAAAAAAGCAAATATCAAATCAGCATTAATGGACAATAAATTAATAGTTGGCGTAGGCAACATATATGCTTCTGAGAGCTTGTTTAGAGCCCGCATATCACCACTCAGGTCAGCAAAAGACTTGACCTATAGAGAGTGCGAAAAACTTGCTACTGAAGTAAAAAATACTCTGAGTGATGCAATTGCTGCAGGCGGTTCAACACTGAAAGATTATGCACAGCCATCTGGATCTGCTGGATACTTTCAAAATAACTTTTACGTATATGGTAAAGTTCAAAAACCTTGCAAGATCTGCAACAATATCATAACACTTATAAGACAAAATGGCCGTAGCACTTATTTTTGCAATGCGTGCCAGAATTAAGATTTTATTTTTTGACATGATATTTTCACCTGAAAAAGATCCGTTTGATTTGTTTTCAAAGTGGTATAAAGCAGTACTTAATTCTCCGTGTAAACAACCAACTGCAATGACGCTAGCAACTTGTAGCAAAGACTGCATTCCATCTGCAAGAGTGGTATTACTAAAGGAATATAGCAAAGAAGGTTTTGTGTTTTTCACTAACGTAAACAGTAAAAAAGGGAAAGAATTGACTGAGAACCCCAAAGCTGCGTTAGTGTTTCATTGGATAGAATTTGCTAGGCAAGTACGAATTGAAGGAGAGGTTAAACTTCTAAACGATGAAAGAACTGACAAATACTTCTCTTCTCGAGCGCGCGATAGTCAAATTAGCGCATGGTGCTCAAAACAATCGAGCATTCTGAAAGATTGGCAAGATTTTGAGCAAGCTATAAAATTGAAGGAAAAAGAATTTTACAATATACAAGTTTCTCGTCCTGACTTTTGGGTGGGATTTTGCGTAATCCCAAAAGTAATTGAATTTTGGCAAGAAGGTGAATATAGGAAGCATATTAGATTTAGATACACCCTTGTTGAGGGAAGCGATTGGAAAATAGAACAACTATATCCCTAGCTACATTCGTTATTGCAGACCCTTCTTAATTTACCACTGAGAATTGGATGACACCCTACTAATCCGAATTCTGGATTAAGGATAAAAAAGAGCAAAAATATCAATAACTTATAATTTTATAGCTAAAGTGACTTAGGTTTACCGATAATTTGAAAAACAACAAATTCGTCATTCCGCTACTTGCTAGCGGAATCTATGCTGAGATACCGCGGCGGTATGACGTAGGGAAACCTTTCTTGGGTTAGCTATAGAAGGTTAAGGACTGCAAATTTTTCATTGGACAGGCTTCTTATACTTTTGGTGAGGTTAAATTTTGAAGTGAAAATTTTAATAAACAGCAAATAAACAAGTTTATCAAAAAAAGAGTTAAATGTTAGGATTTTAAATAATACAGCATTCCGGACAATTTAAAATCAACCTGGGATGGAGGAAGTTAGTGGCGTTCTGACCTTACCCAGAAAAAGTGGAGAGAAAGTTGAGAATGTTTTTTTATAAAAAGAATGATGAATCAAAATGTTCAGGGACGCAATAGTTAATAGTAACGTTGTTTGTTATAAAAAATTTCTATATATTCAAATATAGCAGTTTTAATATGCTGTTTAAAGTGCTTAGAAGTGTCTATTGGTAACTCCCTTTTTAGAGAACTTTTCTACAACAGAATTGTCGTAACAACAACCTTTATGGCTCATCTATATTCTTTATGGCTAAGAGATATTGATAACCTTGTGAAGTATATTGTGAACCTTGATCACTATGTAACAGTAGGTTTTTGGCAGGTTTACGTTTATTAACGGCCATTAATACAGAGTCCATGACCAATTATTTATTCATTGAACTACTCATTGACCAGCCAATCACCATATGTGAGTATAGGTCGATTACTGCTGCCAAATATAGCCATCCTTCTTTGGTTTTTATATAAGTAATCCCATACTTTATTTGGTTGATCGACAATAAAGTTTTGGTCTAATATTACGACTCTACTGTCCGTTTGTTGTTTCTTAATTTTAAATTTTCTTCTCAATATAGCCTGAATACCATTTTTCTGCATAATACTTTGCACTGTTTTCAAGTTGCAACTTTTACCCAAAGCCTTTAATTCAGCATGAATTTTACGAGCTCCATATCTACATTTAGAAGCTTTTTTTGAATATCTGCTTTTATTTGCTAATTCTCTATTGCTTATTTCCCTCGCAGCCCACTTATAGTAGCCACTAGCAGATACATTCAAAATCCTACATAATTCCCGTACTTTATAGCAGCTGCTATGTTCTTTTATAAAAAAATATTTTACTCTTTTTGACTGCCCAGGGCTTTTTTTTAAATGTCTCTCTCTCTTGTTACTCTTGCTAACTCTTTCTTTAAATCAAATCTTTCTTTGTCGTAAGGAGCTACATTACCCCTACCTGGAAAAGCATTTGCTACTGACTTCTTTTCGTTATATTTTTTTATCCACTTACCTAATACGTTAGAGCTTATACCTAGATCTTTTGCTACTTTCGAAATTGTTTCTCCTCTTTCTTTAAAAAGTTTTACAGCTTCTTCTTTCAACTCTGCTGTATATTCTCTTCCATTTGACATATTGTACCTCTCTATAAAAACATTTTTTTATTATAAAAACGTACCAACTTTCTCTCCACTTTTTCTGGGTAAGGTCATTGTTTTCTGCCCCATTAATATTAGCTTCATTAGACCCTTAAATATAATTTTGCCCAATAGTTTACTTATCTACCTCTCTCCAATCTTTCTAGGTCCTCATCTTTAATTAATTTTAGTATTCCTTCTATTTGATCCATTATTACCTCCATTTTTTTGTAATAATAGCTCTTTACATCCTTTCAGCACCACTTTCAACACTTATGGTGGGGAGAGGTGACTTTCCTCACTTAGACGACTGGGCTGTGCCCTTACTATTACCCACAAGTATAGAATTCATGAGCAAGTCTTCATCCTTCTGCTAAATCAAAGAGACGTTTCCATCCCTTCCACAGAGCTATAGCTAAGTCATTTTTGCGGGCTAAAAACCCTCCTAATTTGGCCACCCACCTCACGATTTCTCTTATAGGTGGTGGGGTCACAGGATAGTTTTTTGTCTTAAGCATTTTGGTATACAAAACCTTCCATTCATCATCAGTCAGTATGACAGTACAAGAAAGGTTTGCTAGCTACCAATGTGATAAAGAATATTCTCCATGCAATTATACTCATAATTGTAAGAAAGCGGATTAATCTATCTGCGGTTTGGAGCCTACATTCTTCAACTTTAAGACCGGATTTCAAAATTTTATGAAAAACCTCTATTCTCCATCTTAAGCAATACCATTGTATTTTTTCTACTGCTTCTTCAAAATTATTAATATTTATATTTGTCAATAAAATCCAGTTCATAGGCTCTTCGCCAAATGGGGGATATTTTTCTATAACATAGACAGCATTTAAATTTAAATTAGGAAGTTTTTGGGTTTTACGTCTAGCGTTATTTTTTGATGCATTCATCACAAAGTTACTAAACTTTACTTCTAAAACTGCTGTTCTTTGAGGTTTATTATCGCGAGCAGACTTGAATTTCTTCTTGACAAGACATGCGATTCATCAAATCCCACAATCTTTTACCACCTTTTTCAGAATAAGTCGACTTCTTGTTTACTGTTCTGTTTTGATTTCCTCTTACTACAAAAAGAGATTGATTAGTGGAAGCAACTTCAAATAAATCATAAATATCTGCTTCTCTATCACAAACGGTAACTACCTTAACATCCTTTAATCCAGGATGTTTAGTAGAGTCTTTAAGTGATACCGTATGCTTTCTTTCTCTTCTATGGGAAGAGCAGTATTATGGCTTCTTCTTTTCAACTTCTTTAGGTCTTCAGCTAAGGAAGGTCTAGTACTAATTTTTTGATCCAATAATCCTATCTTCTGTTGTAACTGCAAACGTTGTATGCATCATGGGTTTTAAAATCAGTTGTTTTAGATCTTAATCTTGCTGCTATAATCCCTAATCCTTCGGTCTTTTTATGATTTTTATATGAAATATAACTCGTGTCTTGGATAGCTAAGATAGTTGAGTATTCTTTAGCTCTTTCAACAGTTTTAATTATATGACTGTCTAATATCTTTCTTTCAGAAATAGCATCGTTTTGGAAAAATCTATAAGCTGCTTTACTTTGATGCCAATCTTCACAAGCTTGATTTATTGAATGTTCAGGCGATTCAGCAAAACTATTAACTATTTTTAAAAGCCTTTTACTTAATCTTTTATCACCAAAATTAACAATTCCAAATTCACTTTCTGCCCATTCACCAGTTGAGGTGCTTAAATTTCTTTTTACCATATATTTCCATTTTTAGACTATAGTTTTTTTTATAGTAAAAAGTCGAATTAATAAAATAAAAGCCTTCATCTTTATTATTTATAGATTTGTGGGTAATAGTAAGGGCTGTGCCCTATGGGTGCAATCTGTGATGTTCTACAAGTATAGCTACTTGGGTGACAGGAGGTAATGCAGGAAGTCTAATAGTGCAGCAACACGGAACCCCAGGTCAGGCCTGCGCCTATTGAAATCAGCAGTACCAGATTTCCTGATTTTATTTTTGATTCTTGTATTGCATAGTCTAAGGCCAGTGGAATTGACGCTGCTGAGGTGTTTGCATGCTTATCAACGGTATTAATCACTTTCTCTATAGGAAAATCTAATTTCTTTACTACTGCTTCAATAATACGAATGTTTGCTTGATGGGGAATTAACCAGTCAATATCAGTGATTTTCAAATTATTGCATCTTAGTGTTTCCTCTACTGAGGCTGTTAACTTATCCACTGCATGTTTAAACACTTCTCTTCCATTCATGCATATTTTTCCAGAATCACCAATAGAGGATGTCCCTCCGTTCGTACATAATATGTCCACATTGCCATCAGAGTGTAAGTTTGTTGATATGATGCCGCTGCTACCCATTTCCGATTTTATTATCACTGCACCAGCACCATCACCAAAGAGTACACAAGTTGACCTATCTTCCCAGTCAACAATCCTAGACATTATTTCAGCACCAATAACGAGCGCATATTTAATTCTATTGTTAGATTTTATGAGCGAATCAGCAACTGTAACTGCATATATAAAACCAGAGCATGCTGCTTGTACATCAAAAGAAAATGCATTTTTACATTTTAACTTACTTTGTACAATCGTTGCACAGCTAGGCAAAGTTTTATCAGGCGTTGTTGTTGCAACTATAATCAAGTCAATTTCATCCACTGAAATTTTAGCTTTTTCTATAGCACTTTTTGCTGCATTTACAGCTAGATCTGACGTTAATTCTCCTTCATCTGCTATATGCCTTTGAGCTATTCCTGTTCTCTGCCTTATCCATTCATCGCTTGTCTCAACTATCGATGCAATTTCGTTGTTACTCAACATTTTTCTTGGTAGGTAAGATCCAGTGCTTAATATGAAACTTTTATTCAATATGACTTACCCCGTTAATTATCTTTTGATTTAAATTTTCACTAATTGCATTTACTGCAAATTTTATAGCATGGGCAAAAGAAACAGCATCAGAATTTCCATGACTTTTAATGATGATACCATTCAGCCCTAAAAACATAGCTCCACTTCTAATTTTGGGATTAAAACGCGTTAATGCTTTATTCAGTTTGGATTTTAACAATATACCAACAAGCATTTTCGCTGTCCACGAGTTGAATACTTCCTGCTTTATTAGATTGATAAAGGTACTAGCGGTTGCCTCAGCTGTTTTGAGCATTACATTGCCAACAAAACCATCAGCAACAATCACATCTATATTACCCTCTAAAAATTCACTTGCCTCTATATACCCTTTGAAATTAATGCCTGGAGCGTTTTTAAGCAACTCAAAAGCGCCGCGCACTGAGTCATTACCTTTAACTTCTTCTGTACCGATATTTAGCAAAGCAACTTCAGGATTGTCAATTTTTAATGCTATTTTTGCAAATATACTACCCATTAACGCAAATTGAAATAATGAGTCAGCATTACAATCAACATTTGCACCAAGGTCAAGCAAAGCGAAGCTTTTTGTCTTAGTTGGACAGATAGAGACAATAGCAGGACGATAAATACTTGGTAATGTTCCTAAAATAAATCTGGAAATTGCCATCAACGCCCCGGTGTTGCCTGAAGATACCACTCCGAAAGCTTTACCTTCTTTCACTGCAACAATTGCAGCTTTCATACTTGAGTCTTTACGATGTCTCAGCGCAAAAGATGGCTTATCATTTGCAAGGACATTGTCAGAACAATGAGTAAACTCAGAATTGTTACTTACTTTTTTATATTTCAAAAGCAAAGGAGATACTTTTTCCTTATCTCCATAAATATGAAAAAGAACTTTAATGCCTGGGTCAACAAGATTATCCAAAAAAAAACCAGCGCCCTGAATTACGGAAAGAGGCGCAAAATCGCCCCCCATAGCGTCAAGTGCAATAACTATATTATTATTGATCGTAGATAACATACCATAATAGTCATTCTGCCTGTTGCTTAATGAAAACTCGTTTTCCTTTGTAACTGCCATCGACTGCTACATTGTGAGGCAACATGAATTCCCCAGTTGCTGAACATACCACAACATTCTTAGGCTCAATAGCATGATGAGAACGATGCATATTACGCCTTGACTTTGACTTTTTTCTTTTTGGAACTGCCAAAACTTCCTCCATTCTACTACAAAATTCAATTCATTAGTAACATGTTTTTTACAGGAAGTAAACAGGGATAGTAAAATAAGTAAGGTCTGTTTATATAATTTAAGTTATAAATCCTTCTTGCGAAGCTTGCAATTTATACAAATATTTGCTTTTGCAGGCAGTCCATTAAATTCTGGAGTCAATTTTACCTCAAGCACAATGGTGTCATCCAAGTAGCCCAGACTACTTGGATCCAGGAAACTTGATTACAAAAAACATATCATACAGCGTTTTGATTAAATTGTGTAGAAACTGGATTCCAGCGGGCTTTGTTGCATCGCACCTTATACTGGTAGTAATTTACGATAAATTCATGTAGCCATTTCGAATTTAGCCATACCAATGTCAGTAAATTGATTAAGCAAATAGCACTTAATGAGCAGTTCTTTTTCACGATTTACTTCGGATTTATTTCTAAACAAATATTTGCTTTAATCTTGAGAAAAACCCTTCAATGTAAGCCATAATTTACTTCTTTTTTCCATTCTTCCACGCCATCTTCACCGTATAATTTTATTAACCTAATAGCAGCATTTCTGTCAGACATATAATCTATCTCTGGATGTTCTGCCGCATTGTTTATTGGTGGAATTTTTGTCTTTATATCATATTCGTTACACAATTTATAAAACTTGTGCCTATCATATGCCCTATCTGCATATAGTGCTTTTATGACATGCTGAAAATTAACTTCTTTAAGCAAATCGCAAGCTCCATAGTGATCAGAGTAGACACCGTTACTGTATTTTACAGCTATGGCTTTTTTGCTGTTTATATTCAACATTACGTGTAGCTTTCTTACTTGTTTATAGCCGCGATACTTTCTATTTTCGCTATTTTCCTTGCTGTGGCCAGGTTGTAAATGCTGATACCTGTACTATCTATAGCAATTTCGATATCTTCCATATTATTTTTATCAATTCTGCAATCATTGATCTTAATATTAAGTTTCTTTTGATGCTTGTGAATAGCTGATAACTTGCAAATTTTTCCCAATTTGCTCAAGGTATCCTGCTATAAATCCAACTGTTTGCCTCAAACCTATTCTGAATAGATGGGTTATTATATGTATCAAAATCACCACTTTATTGCTATAAATATTGTTGCCACCCTGCATTTTTGGCCCAATTTCATACCAATTTTCTATAGCTTCGTTGATATAATGAAAAATATTTCCTCTTTCCTGGAGAAATTTATTATACTCGTTTTGGTTACTGACTTTCATTTTCTGTGGCATATTTTTTCTTCAAAGGTTAAATGGCTATTTTATAATGAATTTTGTCAGTAACTGCTAGTTTTTCTGAACGCTATGCAACAAAGCCATTCCAGACTGGAATGACATCATTTGTTATGCAAATTGCTTTTAGAAAGATAAACGTTCGTATAGTTGTGTGCGGTATAAGGTAAAGTTACGTTAGCTATTGAACTTAAAACATATCTCAGCTATACTTTGCGATAAAGTTAATAAAAATTTTAATAAAATCAGTAAGACTAACCTCTAGCTAAAATGAACACAAAGTGAGCTTTTTTGATATAAATAGTGTTAGAATAATTGGTAGGTACTTTATCAATTTTTTGTTAAGGCTTGGTAGTGCATTCATATTTTTTATTCAATCTCTATACCACTGCTTCGTGCCGCCATATTATTTTAGCAACGTAGCAAGACAAATTATAGAGATAGGCTTTTTCTCTCTGCCAATTGTTGGGCTCACTGGAGTTTTTATAGGAGCGGCGATAGTTTTACAAAGCAGCTTGAGTGACTCATTAATTAACCAAGAACAGATAATACCCAAACTTGTTACAATCACTATCATTAAAGAGTTAGGACCAGTTTTGATCAGCTTAATAATGGTAGGAAAGGTTGGATCATCAATTGCGGCAGAAATTGGTACAATGCGCATCACCGAGCAAATAGATGCCCTTACAACTTTGAACATCAACCCTTTCAAATATTTAATTGCACCAAGGATTTTAGCGTCAATCATAGTATTTCCCATACTTACAGTATGTGCAGATCTAATAGGAATATTTGGAGGATGTATCACTGCAGTCTTCGAATTTAACCACAATTTAAATATATACATTAAATACACAGCTCAGTTCTTTAATACGTACGATTTTATAACTGGGCTAGCTAAAGCAACTGCATTTGGTGCCATAATTTCTGTCTCAAGCTGCTATTACGGTTACCATTGCAAAGAAGGTGCACGAGGAGTAGGTGTTGCTACAACATCAACTGTTGTTTTATCGTCCATACTGATCATTTTAGCAAACTACATGATTACTTTGATACATGCGTAATCCCATAATATCAATATTGAACTTAAGCTTATCTTTTGATGATAGGACAGTACTAAAAGATCTAAATTTTGATATATTAAAAGGGGAATCATTAGTCATACTTGGCGGCTCAGGAAGCGGCAAATCTGTACTAACAAAAACAATTATCGGCTTGCTTGCTCCAGACTCAGGGTCTGTTAAAATAAATAGTAAAAGCAAAAATAAATTTGGGGTTTTATTTCAAAATTCCGCTTTATTTGACTACGTTACAGTGTGGGAAAATATATCTTTTAATTATAAAAAGCGCTTTAATATCAGCAAAAAGGAGGCAAAACAGCTAGCAATCGAAAAGCTAAATGATGTTGGATTGGAAGAAAATATAGCAGATATGTTTCCAATAGAGTTGTCAGGTGGAATGAAAAAAAGAGTAGCACTTGCAAGGGCAATTGCACACAATCCAGAAATCATCATATTAGATGAGCCAACTTCAGGATTGGACCCAATTATGTCAGATATAGTAAACGAGATAATAATAAAATTATCTAAAGATCTTAACACTACAATTATCACGATTACACATGATATTCATAGCGCATTTAAAATAGCTGACAAAATAGCAGTATTATATGAAGGGGAGATCATTTCCCATGGAACTGTTCAGGAAATACAAAATACTAATAACGAATATATAAAAAAATTCATTCGTTATATATAGCTAAAGATATATACACTGTTGCTAACAGTCATATTTTTAAGTTTTAACTTTGTAAAAGGTAGCAGACATTGGAATTCAGATTTTTTTCAAACTGGATCCTATATAAGGTGGCAGAAGTTGTTTGTATTAGCTATATTCAAAAGCTCTATTGATATTTTGCAATATTTGTGATAAAATAATAGCTTAAGGTTGAGAGTAAAAATTTATGAGTGAAGCTCAAGGTCCAAATATTGCAGAATGGCAAGCGCAGCAGCAACACCAGGAAGCCGCTGGTGAGAAAAGTGGTTTTGGTCTTGGTCATAGTGACTCTGTTTCAACAGTTGTCGATGGAATGAAGTGGTTGTTCAACTTTCATGAAGGGGCGATTGCTGCTTATAATAATGTGTTTGAAAGTTTGGTAAGTGGCAGTAGTTTAGTAACACTGCTTGGAAAATCAGGTAATATGTTTGGCATAAAATTTCTTGAAAGCCTTGCAGAATATTTTTCAGGTGGAGGTGGAGAAGATATGCCATCAGAAGGAATGGATATGGCTCATGGTGATGATGGACCTCACTCAGATGATTACCCTCATGCCAATAATGAAATGGCTCATAATGCTGATGGTTTGCAAGACATGCATGATGCAGGTGACCACCATGGTCAATCTTTTTCGCCTGGTCCTTCACCGTCTGTTGGCGATGACCACGGGCATGAACTTGGTTAAACGCTTAAAAACTGCTGAATAGTATGCAAGAAGGCCTAATAAGAAAAGTTGCTATTGTTATGAGTTTGTCTTAGTGAAAAAGGTTTCAGTTTTAGGATCAACAGGAAGCATTGGAAAAAAGACTGTAGATTTGCTCTCAAAGAGAAAAGAAGAATACCAAGTGGAAGCACTAAGTGCCCATTCAGACTTTGCTCTACTGGCACACCAAGCAAAACTGCTGAATGCAAAATACGTTGCTATCTCCGATGAAAGGTTTTACAAAGATTTAAAAGAAAGTCTACTTGGTACAGATGCAAAAATAGCAATTGGCGCTACAAATATTGCTACCATACCTGTTGATCTCTCAGTTGTTGCAATAGTTGGCATTGCAGGCCTTGGGCCAGTTATGGAAGTTATAGAAAGCGGTACCAAAGTCATTGCATTGGCAAACAAAGAAAGCATTGTTTGCGGTGGAAAGTTATTACTCGAAAAAGCTAAAGAAAAAAACGTACAAATAATCCCTATCGACTCTGAACACAACGCAATTTTTCAAGTTTTGCAAAATGACGATAAATGCGTAGAAAAGATCATACTTACTGCTTCTGGTGGACCATTCTTAAATTATAGTCTTGAGCAATTAAGAAATGTCATGGTAGATAAGGCGCTTAGTCACCCCACTTGGAATATGGGAAAGAAAATCTCGGTTGATAGCGCAACAATGATGAATAAGGCACTAGAGATAATAGAAGCACATAACTTGTTTAATATCAGCCCGAATAAAATTGAAGCAGTAGTGCATCCTGAGTCAATAGTACATGGAATCGTAGTTTATAAGGATGGTTTCAACTTTGCTGTGCTTGCAGAGACTGACATGGCAATTCCTATTTCATATGCTCTATCTTGGCCAGAAAGATCAGCTTTAAATTATAAACTAGACCTAACAAAGCAAGGAAAATTGACCTTTCAAGAGCCAGACCATAAGCATTTCCCTGCGCTAAAGCTTAGCATGGCAGTGTTAAACTCTTCTACTCCACAAACAAACAGTATTGTGCTCAATGCTGCAAATGAAATAGCTGTTAATGAATTTTTGAAGTCACGAATCGGCTTTTTAAAAATAGTAGAGGTAGTGGAATCAACAATGGAAAGTTTTGATAGTTATACTGATATTAATTCACTATCTGATATAATAAATATTGATTGTGAAAGTCGTATTATTGCTAATAAAATTGTTGAAAGTAAAGTTGTTGCGTATAGCTAGAGGTTATCTAAGGAGAGAAAGTCACCCTTCTCCCCCATAAGTGTTGAAAGTGGTACTGAAAGGATGTAAAGAGCTATTATTACAAAAAAATGGAGGTAATAATGGATCAAATAGAAGGAATACTAAAATTAATTAAAGATGAGGACCTAGAAAGATTGGAGTGAGGTAGATAAGTAAACTATTGGGCAAAATTATATTTAAGGGTCTAATGAAGCTAATATTAATGGGGCAGAAAACAAGCCTAAGAGCGCTAGAAGTGGTAATAAACAGATGTGTAATAGATAAAAATGATGATGAAAACATACAGCGGTTTGTCGAAAAGGTTAAAAGTTCTGATTATTTTAAAGGGATATATATCGATTTAATAAATAAAGTTGAAAAATTATTACCTAAAAAAACATCTAATAACTTACATAGATTTGATTCAACAATCATAAATTTATCAGGTTACCTTATAAAAGATGGGTTAAAAGTAGGTGGTAAGAGTAATAAGTGAAAGTCAGTGTTGGATTAAAGCCGACAAGCATAAGATTTTGTAAAGGGCAAGAAGAAGGTAGCGAAGATATAGCATTGGTAAGAGCAATTAATGAAGCTAAAGTTGAAAAAGAGGATATTTGATAGGGGAATTGCAAAAACCGGAACTTTCATTGAGTTTGATAAAAAGGAATATAAATTTATTACAAGAATTCACTTAAAAAGAAGGTATAACATTATGGAAAAGAATGAAATTGCTCAAAAACAACAACCAAGAAATTTTGGAGGATATAACAGTCAATCTCTATCAAGCAAAAAGTAAAGTGGCAATGACCTACGTTTAATAAAAATACGAAACAAGACTGGAAATGAAATACGGTTTTTAACCAACTTGTTTGAAATGCCAGCTTATGAAGTAACAGAACTATATAGGCGCAGGTGGGACATAGAGGTATTTTTTAAGTTTATAAAGCAAAACCTTGGATATAAGCACTTTTTAAGTTATGCCATGAATGGGATAAAAGTGTAGTATCCGTTCAGCCAATGGCGTCAACTTAAGAGCTTTCATTAGCAAACTCTCCTAAAGACATGATGGCGTTTGGGCTTATCTACCTTGTTGCGGCTATATAATCGCCCTGGTCGGATCTTAACTTTAGCACGTATACTTGCTCTATCAAAAAGGGCTTGAAAGTTTTTTGGCAAACAACTTCCAACAAGCACTTGATAAAGTTTCTGTCTCATCACACCAAATAAAACTGAAAAATTTAAACGATACTCAGCAATTTGATCTGGGTTCCAAGGCCCTTGTGCATCACACATATGAAGCGATAATATATTGCACATGACCAAGTTTGCCCAAAATTCTTGTAATACAGCCTCTAAATTCACCCCAGAAAAATTCTCTAACTCTGCTCCTACTTTGAGTCGTTTATAGCACTCCTCTATGTGCCACCTTAATACATAAGCTTTACTGATATCTTCCAAAGTAAATTTTTCTCGATCAAAAAGTGAAGTCCTCTGTTTCTCCGTTGGCTAATGTCAGCACTATAACTCTTACTTTCTGTCCTTTCATTTTATTTTTTAGCTTTTCATTTTCTAATATAAAATCGAAATCTAATTCGCCAGATGCAATTCGTTCCCATAGCTTGCTATAATTTCTTTTTTGCAAGCGAAAAATAAAATCTACTTCCAAATCATAATGCTGCTGAATGAATTTTACTGAAGGATAACCACGATCATAGATAAATAATAATTTCTTTTGATTTAATGAACGCATTTGAGTGATAACTTCGGGTAATTGCTCTTCCGCCAACGTTTGTTCGCCTATATTCCAAGCCGCAAGGCGAGCACTGCAAATCAGTGAAGTACATAAATCAACAAACAAATTGCCAATGGTGGCATTGTGCCTGTTGTTCCATTTGGTTTAAAACGGCCAAACTCGGATACAATTTCCTCAGAGCTGGGTAATCTCATACCAGAACCATCTGCTGCAATAAGTCTATAGCCTCTCCAGCTCAGGTTCATCTTGATAGGCTGTTTGGATGCTTAGCTCCAATAACTCTTTAAAACCTGTATGATAAATCTTATATCTTGCTTTAGAAAAAGCTTGCTTTGAGGGTGGAACTTTACAAGTTAGTGGATCCATAAGTTCACATTCTATTCCCAAACTTTTTTTAACTAACTTTAAAATCATAGAAAATACTGTCGTAAAAGGGAGTTTTCTTGTTCGCGTGAAACTCAACACAATGGATTCTCTGAAAAGCTTTCGAGTATATTATATTTTTAATTTGTAGAATAAAATTTTTTCCTTTTTGCATGTTTCACCTAAAAAGGACACATTTTAAACTTCTTTGTTGAAATAAAATAGAAACAAAAGTGCTGTTTCCTGCGGCTTCTGGATAATTTAATGGTAAAAAATTTAGAGAGAAATTTTACACACTATCGCTTATATTTTTCCTTAAGTTGACGCCATTGCCTGAACGGATACAAAGTGTATATTTATATGATCATTATTACAGCTTTGTTATTTCTCGTTTATAAAATCAGAAACAACTTACGCGGATTTAAAATAGCGCTATTACAGTTTACGTTAGACCTTAATGATTCTTTTATACGCTCAATTATCCTAATATCAGGAGGATGCCGTCAATCACCTTATATAACGCCATTTTTGGTACTTTCAACACTTATGCCTTCTCCCCTCGACTTCAGAACCTTACTATTACCCATAAATCTATAAATGGTGAAAAAGCTGCTATTTTACTAATTCAACTTTTTACTATAAATAGATCTATGGTCTAAAAATGGAAATATATGGTAAAAAGAAATTTAAGCACCTCAACTGGTGAATGGGCAGAAAGTGAATTTGGAATTGTTAATTTTGGTGATAAAAGATTAAGTAAAAGGCTTTTAAAAATAGTTAATAGTTTTGCTGAATCGCCTGAACATTCAATAAATCAAGCTTGTGAAGATTGGCATCAAAGTAAAGCAGCTTATAGATTTTTCCAAAACGATGCCATTTCTGAAAGAAAGATATTAGACAGTCATATAATTAAAACTGTTGAAAACCCCAGTTGCGGATTAGCCAACGAAGTAAAGCTTAGAAATGCAGGGCTTTTTCGGCTGCATGGAATATGAAACAAGCGTAGAAAAAATGTGTACCAAAAAATTTATCGGTGATCTGTGGCGAGTATGCTCAATCTCAAATTTGTTTTTCAGAGAGCCAAAAACTGTCTCAATAATCGATCTTTTTCTTAACAAAATCTTCTCATTTAGCGCCATTAATGAGTTTTTCATACCCTTTTTTATACTGGTTACAAGCTTTAACCCTCTATCGAATAATTCGTGAAAAAGATCTTTTTTGATATATCCTTTATCTCCAAACAATAATCCAGTCAATTTCTGAGTTAAATTTGGCACAGGTATCAACGTTGCCTTTTGTCACCGTAACCCCTTGAATTTTGCCAGTTTCGTTGATTACTAGATGTACCGAAAAACCACCCATAGGTAGTCTTTCCAATCTTTGCCAACCCTTTGAAAACTTTGTTTCTCGAGGTCCTTTTTGGATGGCAAACAGCGATAGATGTTGCATCTATGTACGAAATCCCTGTCACTTTTGACTGTTCGCAAAACCATTGCATTAAGAGCGCTAAATACCATAAAACCCGCGATTTTAGCCTAATAAACCTACTATAGGATGGCAATTTTGGAAACGCTGTTTCGTATAATAATTTCAAATAATGCACATAGAAAATTTTAAAATTGTCGCACTTGATATAGCAATATTATGGTAAAAATCTCTGAATGCGTAATCTCTGGCGTCCTGGTTGGTTTTTTGCCACTTGGTAGAAGTTTTTCTGCAAAATTTTTGTCAACTGAATTGCAAAAATCGTCGATCAGGCAAAATAATTCTGTTATATTTTTATTCATGGGTAACCTTTCTATTTTGTGAATAATTTACGGAGGTTACTCTATTTTCCTGGCTTTTTCACTGCTTTCTAATTCGCAACTGGGGTTGCTACGATCAGTTGCTTCTGCCGTTGTTATATGAATTGCATGTGTTGTGTATCAACTGCGATATGACCCTGAAATCTTTTTACCTGCATCATAGCCCTTTCTTTCAGCAGTATCTGCGTTTTTGACGCTTTGAGCATCAATTATGCAGAAACTGGCTTTCTCTTTCCGACCACTGTTTTGTCGCAACCAATTTTTTTTAACCAACAAGCTTGGCTCCTTTCCTTTCTTATATGTTGAAATTAAGTCTTTATAAGTGTGACAAAGCAGTAATATAAAGATGTATAGAGAAGAGGAACCGTTTCCTTTCTTGGTCATAGGGACCGTTGGAAAGCAAGGTTCTCTTCTCTTAAATTTATACTGAAAGTTCCGAACAACTGATTGAGCTTTTAGGCTCGTATATAAGACTGGAAAATGCAGTATATGTTATTATTATGGAGGAATTATGAATTCATCAAATATTATTGCTGGCATTGATGTTAGCAAAAGTAAATTAGATATCCACATTCACCCACTTGAGCATTATAAAATATTTGAAAACAATGTACAATCCATTGATGAAATGCTGGACTTTTTACGTTTGCATAATGTAACCAAAGTTGGTCTTGAGGCAACTGGTGGATACGAAAAATTATGTGCCTATACTTTACTAAGCAATGGTTTTGAGGTGTACGTCATTCAACCTAGATGGGTTAGAGACTATGCTAAAAGCCTTGGTATTACTACAAAAACTGATAAAATAGACTGCAGTATCATTTCACGTTATATCAATAATACAGATATGCGTGTTACTCCTTTAACAGTTGATAATGGTAATATTGATTGCTTGAAACAAAAATTATCTCGTAGAAACCAACTTGTAGAAATAGCAAAAATACAAAAAACCCAAATCCAACAGGTAACTGATACATCTATAATCAAACAAATAGAGGAGCTTCTCGCGATTTTACGTAATCAAATTAAAACTTTAGAAGATGAAATGATTACATTTATCGATCAAAACCAAGAGCTTAAAAGAAAATATATATCAATAACTAGCATACCAGGTGTAAGTAAAATCACAGCCATTACTTTGATTTGCTATTTGCCCGAACTTGGAACCCTTCAAGAAAAGCAAATATCTAGCCTTGCAGGACTTGCACCTTTTAATCGAGACAGTGGTTTCAGTAAAGGAAAGAGATGTATTCAGGGCGGTAGATCACAAGTTAGAACGGTTTTACACATGTGTATTCTCAGTGCACAAAAAGTTAATTCTTATATCAACCCTTTCTTTACTAGATTATATAATCAATATAAAAAGCCATATAAAATTGCTTCCACTGCTGCCATGAGAAAACTGCTTATTCTTGCTAACTCTTTGGTCAGAGACGATAGAGTCTTTACTGAGGAATATAGTCCTCAGTCTGTTTCTATCTAAGCTAATTTATGGCAGAGCTTGTGGATAAGTACGCTATACAAACTATAAGTACTTATCCACAGCTACACTAGATTAAGAATATTTAAATTAAGAGTCATAATATATTGATTTTTTATAAATCTACTAAATTGAAAATTTTTCGATATTTTTCATTGACTTTTAACACAACTGCTATTCACAATAAATTCCCTACTGAAATATCTTAAGTTAATTATAACCCAAAATTTCAAAAAGCAAAGCTTTTTATATTAAATTGTGCCTGTTGCACAATTCCATAACTGTACAAATATTGTTCCACCGGAAAAGGGGTCATCCCAGTGTTCCTTTCTTTGTTATCCGAGTAGCTGACTACTTGGATCCGGAAAAAAGAATGGTGTCATCCAAGTAGCCTCCTTCTCCTGTCATCCCATTGCTTGACACTGGGATCTCATTTTACTTTATGATGATGTCATGAAAGTAGCTGACACTGGTTTCCATCCAAGACGGTGTCATCCGAGTAGCCCCTTTTTTGTCATCCCAGTGCCCAGACACTGGTTCACTCTATAATGGCAGTGTCTCTATGATGTAAGGAATCCAGTTTTTATGCAATCTCATCAAGAACGTTGTGTTTTAACGTAAGGTTGGCTACTTTTACACTCACTAACTTAGCTGGATCCCAGTGGGCTTTGTTGCATCGCACCTTATACTGGTAGTAATTTACGATAAATATCATGTAGCCATTTCAAATTTAGCCATACCAATTTCAGTAAATTGATTAAGCAAATAGCACTTAATCAGCAATTCTTTTTCGCGATTTACTTCGGATTTATTCCTAAAGCTGAATCCAAATATTTGCTTTAATCTTGAGAAAAACCCTTCAATATAAGATCTTTTCCCATAATTTACTTCTTTTTTCCATTCTTTCACGCCATCTTCACCGTATAACTTTATTAACCTAATAGCAGCATTTCTGTCAGACATATAATCTATTTCTGGATGTTCTGCCGCATTGTTTATTGGTGGAATTTTTGCCTTTATATCATATTCGTGACACAATTTGTAAAACTTGTGCCTATCATATGCCCTATCTGCATATAGTGCTTTTATGATATGCTGAAAATTAACTTCTTTAAGCAAATCGCAAGCTCCATAGTGATCAGAGTAGACACCGTTACTGTATTTTACAGCTATGGCTTTTTTGCTGTTTATATTCAACATTACATGCAATTTTCTTGTCTGTTCATAGCCACGATATTTTCTGTTAGCGCTATTTTCCTTGCTGTGACCAGGGGTATTGTTGTAAATGCTGATACCTGTACTATCTATAGCAATTTCGATGTCTTCCATATTATTTTTATCAATTCTGCAATCATTGATCTTAATATTAAGTTTCTTAAACCTTCTTGATGCTTGTGAATAGCTGATAACTGCTAAATCTCTTCCTATTTGTTGCATATATCCTTTTATAAACCCCACCGTTTGTCTTAAACCAATTCTAAAAAGATTGACAATTATATGCACCAAAATCACAACTTTATCACTGTAAATATAGTTGCCGCCTTGCATTTTTGGACTATTTTCATACCAATTTTCTATGGCTTCATTGATATAATGAAAAATATTTCCTCTTTCCTGGAGAAATTTGTTATATTCATTTTGGTTACTGACTTTCATTTTCTGTGGCATATTTTTTCTTCAACAGTTAAATGGTTATTTATAATGAATTTTGTCAGTAGCCACCAGATTTTTTCGGTTGCTATGCAACAAAGCCATCCCAGTGTCAAGCACTGGGATGACATCACAGGAGCACTGGAATGACACCTTCCTGCCCAGTTCATGTTGCTATAAATATTAAAAAATTTACCAAACGAAAAAAAGGCAAAAGAAGCCCCGAGTAGCGAGTTTTGACTCTATATTACTGTAAGTGGCGCTGTAATAATGTGCTGACGCTTAGTTTAAGCGCGGTTTGGCTGAATGTAGAAAAAATTTAAAAGACATGCAGCCGCTATAATTTTATGTAATCCGCCAATAAATACTCTGAGTTTTTTACTGAATTTTGTCATTGAGCCTGCAGGTCAAAAACAAGTTTTGAGTCATAAATACCCTTATTATCATAATAAGGGGGCTGGCGAAGTTTGTCAAGGAGGTTTTTTCGTTTAATCCGTTTCTATAGCTACTTGGATGACGAGGAAGGAGCACTTACATATTTATGGCAACCTCATTACCTACGCTCGAACAGTTTTTCAATATCACTCAATTTCATTTCTATATAAGTTGGCCTTCCGTGGTTGCATTGTCCGGAATATGGGGTTTTTTCCATTTGCCTCAGCAACTCATTCATCTCCTCTAACCTCATTTTTCTACCCGCTCTAATTGATCCATGACAAGCGATAGTAGCCAATATTTTGTTCACTTTATCCTCTACTGGCAATGTATCTTCTATTTCCGTTAATCTACCCACTATATTAATTAGCATCTCTTTCACATCTATTGCTCCCAAAATTGCAGGGATTTCTTTTACTATTACTTTATTCTCTGATTTGATTTCAATATCAAAACCCATTTCAAATAACTTATCTTTATAGATTTCAATCATCTCCATTCCAGCTTGATTTTTGATTTCAACCGTTTCAGGAAGAAGTAGTTTTTGTCTTTTTATACTTGATTTTTGTTTTAGGCATTCATATACTAGTCTTTCGTGGGCTGCATGCTGGTCGACTATAATCAATTTGTCTCTTACCTCGGCAATAATGTAAGTATTATAGACCTGACAGCGTGCAAACCCGAGTGGGTGGCTCTCTATCAAATCAACTTGCTCTAACACCTTTTTTTCTAGAACCATAGCCTCCGCTTGTGCTGGGAATTTCTGTATACCGGTATAATTAAACGATTTTGACTGTTCTGATAAGCCTTTTGCTTTTTCATTTGGAGAGGCAAATTCTTTTATTAGTTGATTTTCAAAAGGACTTGGCCTCCTTTCGTAAAATTCTTTTTGAACATTAGACTTATCAAAAGGATCTGATAATGAACCTTTCACAAAACCCTCTATCGTATTAGTAGTTTTCTGGTCACTAGCTGGAATGACATCAAAGGTGCCTATCCTTCTTGACAACGCTTTAATTAATCCTCTTGTCACTATCTCATATATGAGCTTCTTATTCTGAAACCTTACTTCTGATTTATTTGGATGCACATTTACATCTACTTGATCATAAGGTATCTCTAAATGTAACGCTGCAAAAGGATACCTATCGCTTGGAATAAAATCATGATATGCATACCTAACCGCACCAATAAGTAAATTATCTTTAATTGGCCTTCCATTAACAAACGTATAGATCTGAGTTGACTTACCACGATTGACGGTCGGCTTACAGATGTGTCCCGTAAGTTTAATGCCGTCTTCTTCTTCATTGACCTCCAAAGAATTGCCCTGAAATTCTTCTTCTACTTCACACAATCTATGAAATAACGAAGTCTGCTTAGCGTATTTTAAGAGCTTTTTATTACCTGAAGTGAGAGTAAACCCTATATGATAGTTAATCATTGCTAGGTTATTTACAATATCAACAATGCTTTGAGTTTCTGCTCTTTCGGTTTTTAGAAATTTTAGTCTATTTGGGGTAGCGAAAAACAAATCTCGTACTTCAATATGTGTCCCTTGTGATAAAGAGTAAGGAGTTAGCTCCCCTATTTTCTCTCCACCCTCATAACTTATAGACCATGCTTCACTTGCTTCTCTTGCCTTAGACGATAATTTTATCCTACTTACTGCTGCAATTGAAGGTAGAGCTTCTCCTCTAAAGCCAAGATGCTTGATTTCTATCAACTCACTATCGCTCAATTTTGAAGTAGCATGGCGCATAAACGCAAGTTCTAAATCGTTTTTTTCTACTCCGTTACCATCATCTGTCACAATAATAAGGTTACGCCCACCACTTTCTATTTTGATCTCTATTTCTAAACTTCCAGCATCTATTGCATTTTCCACTAATTCCTTTACTACACTTGCTGGCCTTTCTATCACCTCCCCCGCTGCTATACGGTTTATGGTTTTTGTGTCTAAAAGAATTATTGCCATAGATTTATTATGAAACTGGTTTTTCTTTTACTTCTTTGGTCTGTTTTTCTCTCCACTTTTTTAACCTACCTGCAATTTCACTGTTGGAAATTGACAATATAGATACGGCGGTAATGGCAGCATTATATGCTCCATTTTCTCCTATAGACATGGTTGCAACTGGAACACCCTTTGGCATTTGAACTATAGAGAGTAGACTGTCCAGCCCATTTAATTGTTTACTATGCACAGGAACGCCGATAACTGGTAAACAAGTTAGTGACGCAACCATACCAGGTAAATGAGCTGCACCCCCTGCACCAGCTATAATAACCTTAAAACCTTCTTCTTGCGCAGACTTGGCAAAATTGAAGAGCCTTTCTGGTGTTCTATGTGCAGATATTATGAATATGTCATGTGAAGCTTCTAATGCTTTTAACATATCAACGGTATGGATCATAGTGGTGTAATCTGACTCACTCCCCATAATAACAGCAACATCTTTTTTTATTTTTGTCATATTCAACACAATTTTACTTACTAACTAAATAATGTTCCAGCTAAAAAGCAACAAATATTTAAGTTATATTATAAATAGAATATATAGAATTCTCGTTAAAATGGAAATTTTAAAAATTTAAATAAATATCTATATTAAGATATAGAGTATAAACTTCTTATGTAAGATAAATTTATAAAATAATTATTTTTGTATTTCAAGCTTTGTAATTTTAGCTTGTTCTTTCTGTAAATGACTTTTTCAGATAGGCTGATAGTAAAATGATAATTTAAAGTTACTAGAAATTTGATTGAAATATTAATATACAATCAACTTAAAGTTTTAAATATTGATATCATATAATTATTGACAAGTTATATGATATTAATATCTTGGTATATTAAATATTATGTTATAATGTTTAATAAAGTTAATTGATATGTGAGTGTAAAAATTATGGAAATAATATCGTTAAATAACTTAGACAGTGCAGGAATAAAAACAAAGTTGCTTTATATAATAAATAAAATTATAGAAAAAAATGCTTGGACTCAGGCTTTTGCAGCTGAGAAACTTGGTATTGATCAGCCAAAGGTATCGCAAATTAAAAATGGTAAAATAGATGGTTTTTCTTTAGAGCGATTGTTAGGATTTCTAAAAAAACTTGATCATGAAATAACAATCACGATGACAGAAAGCCAAGAAATAAAATCTGAGGCAGAAAAAGTAAAACATGAAGTTGAATCGCAATAGATACAAAGTTGACAACTTGTTTTTTGTGATATAGTATAAAACTTATTAAGGTAGTATCTTATGGCTGAGTCTATTGTAGAAAAGTGTACAGAACAGGTAAGTAACCGTTTCAAATTGATTCTATTGGCAAGTCAAAGAACACATGATTTAAATACAGGGGCAAGTAATCCAGTTCAAACAGCTCAGTTTAAAGACCATAAGAACACCATAGTTTCCTTACATGAAATAGCAGAAAAACAGGTGGATACTCATGACCTATTTAACCTTTTGGTAGGTAGATGCAAAGAGTACATGAAAGGAAATATGAATAATGTTTACAGCAGTAATACAAGTAAGCTAGCGAATTTATTAAATTTTTCTGATAACACAGATCTTGATGTAAGTCAAGAAAGCCAAGATTATGAAGTGGATGGTGAAATAAATGATCAAGATGGCGATGAAGAAGTATCCGTTTAGAAATCTACTGAAGTTACATAGTCTTTAAATGATTCACATTGCTATCTATACACTGTTGTTCTGTATGAGTGTAATGTTGTGTCGCATAGTCTCTAAGTCAAGTGATGTGTACAATAAGGTTTTAGCGTTCAATAATTTCTCAACGCAAGTAGTTGTACTCATAACAGCAATATCAATCATTCTGAATAATTTTTTTTTAATTGATATAGCATTGTTGTATGCTAGCGTTAGCTTTATATCAACTATAGCACTAATGAGATTAATGTTGTTTTAATAATTTATGATAGGATCCGTTCTTATATTTTTAGGCATTTGTTTAGTAATTATTTCAAGTGTGGGAGTAATTAGATTTCCTGATTTCTATACTAGGTTACATGCAGCAGGTATTACAGATTCTAGCGGTGCAACGTTATTGTTAATTGGTTTTGCTTTGCAGAATGGATTTTCAATCAATACTGTTAAAATAATATTATTAATTCTTATAATATGGGTAGCTAGCTCAACTAATGGCTATATTTTAGCGCGCACTTATTATAAAGTTAAGAAAAAAACTGTTAAAGAAGGTTAAGGTGTTAGAAATATTAAATGTAGTGCTACTTTTGTTGTTACTAACAGTTACGGTTTTTATAGTCTTCTCGCGACATTTAGTCGTAAGTGCTGTTCTAATGTGTGTATTTAGTTCACTTATTGCGCTTATATACTTAATTATGAATGCACCTGATGTTGCAATTACTGAAGCTTCTGTTGGTGCGGGGCTAAGTACGGTTTTTACGTTTGCAGCACTCTCCTTGATAAAGAATCATAAAGTAAATCTATCTCATAACCCTATAACGCTTTTTTTTATGTTATTTCTGGCTGTATGTTTGTCATATTTTATGATTCAATTGCCAGATTTTGGCAGCCACAATGCTCCGATCCACTTGCATGTTGCTCCTTATTATGTGGAAAATACCGAAAAAGCTACCGGTATTCCTAATATAGTGACAGCTGTTTTGGCAAGCTTTCGTGGTTATGACACGTTTGGAGAAACTATAGTAGTTTTTACTGCTGCGCTTTGTATAACGTTGATATTAAAAGAAGAAAAAGAAAATGATTAAAGATCCGATATTAAATGCAGTAACATTTTTGATGATACCTTTTATCATTTTATTTGGTTTATACATACAATTTCACGGTGATTACACTCCGGGTGGAGGTTTTCAAGCAGGAATAATTATTGCCTCCGGGATAATATTATATTCAATGCTATTTGGTGTATCTACAACTCTAAAAGCAATACCTTATTCTGTGATTAGATTGACTAACGTGTTAGGTATTTTAATTTATGGAGGAACGGGCGTTGCAACAACTTTACTTGGCCAAAGTTTTTTATCTTACGATATCTTGTCAGCCAATAATAGAACCGGTCAAAAATTGGGTATTTTTTTTGTGGAATTAGGTGTAGCATTTACTGTCTGCTCCTCTATGTTAATTATATATATAAATTTTGCTCGTAGGAAAAAACAATGACTTTATATAATTATACAATTATTATTATATTAATGGTGCTAGGTTTATATATTATTATAAACGATAAAAATTTAATCAAGAAAATGATAGGAGTAAGTGTCTTCCAAGCATCTGTTTTGTTGTTTTACATATCTCTAGGGTATATAAAAAGTTCCTTGCCTCCTATATTGGTTTCAAATTTTTATTCATATAGCAATCCTATACCCCATGTTTTAATGCTTACTGCTATAGTGGTTGGAATTGCAACATTTTCAGTTGGATTGTCCATAGCAGTAAAAATAGAAGAAAAGTATGGAACAATTGATCAAGACAAGTGTACATAAATTAACAGTATCTTAAACTATATGAAGTAACAAATAGCCACAAGTTAAAAGTAAAATTATAGACTTGCTCGTTGTAAGTTTGTTTGTTAATAAGGAATGAAATTATAAACTATAAAGGTAATGATGTCAATTATTAATGATGCAGAAGATAAGAAAAAAATTATCAGAGATCTTGTAACTAAAAGTATAAAAAAAGGTGGTTTTGTCACCTGTGATGATATAAATGATAAATTATCAGATGAAAATTTTTCGTCTGACTTTATAGATGATGCTATATCTTTATTGCAGGACTCCGGAATTAATGTGCTTGAAAGTAGCGAAGATGAAGAAGATGTTCCTTCCAACAGTGATGATAGTAAACTTGATGATGATGACACATCGCCAAATGTTACTGCAACTTTAGTACAAAATGATGATCCAGTAAGGATTTATTTACAAGACATGAGCTCTGTAAAGCTTTTGTCAAGGGCAGATGAAATCGAGATAGCAAAAAAAATTGAATCTGAAAAGCATAACATGTTACGTGCAATAATTGAAACATCAGTAACATTAAAGGTGATAAAAGTATGGCGTGATGATTTAAGTAGTGGAGCTCTCTTACTGAGAGAAATTATAGATCTGGATGCAATTTATAACTCTGATTTTAATGTGGTACCCAAAGAAAAGAGTGAAGAAAGTGCTGAAGATGTTGAGGATTCTGAGGATGTTTCTGAAGATGCTGAGTATTGTAGTGATGATGAGAAAGATAGTAAAAAAAGTGATGATGAGAAAGACGGTGATAATGAAGATATAAGTTCAGTCAATTTAAATGTTTCTATTCTTGAAATGGAAAGTGACTTATTGCCAAAGGTCATAGTTGCATTGGATGAGATAATTACTTTAACAAATGAAGCGTTGATATTAAGAAAAAATTCTAAAAATTTCTCTAATGAGCTAGAAATTTTGTATAATCAAATATGGTCTATGGCATTACAAATTAAGTTAAGTGATGCTGCTGTTGCCAGAATTACACAAGAACTTTATAAGATAAATAGATCCATCACGCTTGATGAGGCTAATCTTATTGCTGAGGCTAGAAAATACGATATCAATAGAGAAAGTTTCTATAAAGTTTATGATGACGTGCTTTTAAAGCACGAGTTGAAAGAGATAAGTCTTTTAAAGATCAATGAAAATCAGTCCTCTTTTACAGGTGAATCAAAAAACAAATTTTTAAGGTTTATAGACGATAACTCTGAACATATAGCTAGTACTTTGAACGGTATTAAGCAGCATATACAGGAAGATAACGTGCAAGAATTTAAGGAGCTAATCAGGAGAATACAAAAACACGAACGAGAAGTCTCTGAAGCAAAGCAAGAAATGATTAAGGCTAACTTAAGGCTAGTAGTTTCCATTGCTAAGAAGTATTCAAAAAGAGGTCTTGATCTGCTTGATTTGATACAAGAAGGCAATATTGGTCTTATGAAGGCCGTGGATAAGTTTGATTACAAACGTGGATATAAATTTTCAACTTATGGCACTTGGTGGGTAAGACAATCGATCACTAGGGCAATACCTGAGCAGTCTAAAGTAGTTAGAATACCAGTTCATATGGTGGAAATTATCAGTAAAATCAACAGAGCATTAAGAAAGATGACTCATGAGATGGGGAGAGAGCCGACGTTAGAGGAATTGAGTGTAGAACTGACAATGCCACTGGAAAGAATACGCAAAGTTATGAAAATAGCAAGGGATCCAGTAAGTCTTGAAGCTCCAACAGGAAAAGATGATAGTAGTACCTTCGGTGATTGTATAGAAGATAAGCGAGTCTCCAGACCAGAGGATGCTGCAATACTTGCTGACTTGCGTGGCATTACAACCAATGTTCTTGCAACTTTAACACCAAAGGAAGAAAGAATTCTAAGAATGCGTTTTGGCCTTGGTAAAGATGGGAAGGAGCATACCTTAGAAGAAGTAGGAAAAATTTTTAATGTAACACGTGAGAGAATCAGGCAAATAGAGGCAAAAGCACTGCGCAAGTTGAAACATCCAAGCCGCGCTAGAAAACTTAGAGGGTTCTTTTAAGTATACGTGTCAAGTTAAGAAGAAGCTGATTTTGCCCGGAAAAAGTGGAGAAAAAGTCAGAGCGTTTTTTCAAAAAGGTATGATATGAAGGAAATACACAATAAAGTTTAAAATGGGGGTTGTAAAAAAGTTGCACCGCTATTTTTCTTTTTTTATGAATCTAATGAAACAACATGCTAATCTACGGTAAATATTATGACAAATAAAAATGAAGATTTTAATTCAAAGTATAGAAATTTTTATGTTCTGGGTGATAGTTTATCCGATAATGGTGCAATTATTGGAATTTTAAATAATTTATCCTTTGCAAAAAGCGTAAAGTTTGGTGACCCTTTTTATCAAGGAGGATCTTTTAGCGATGGCCCTACTGCTGTTGAATATGTAGCAAAATATTTAGATTTAGACGAATTTAAACCTGGGTGGAGTTATTCATTTTTTGGTAGATGCCACGAACAGCAAGGTCAAAACTATGCAGTTTCATGTGCAACAGCATCTGAAATTTTTGACCCTATTTTTTCTTATTTCTTCAATAAATTTCGTTTAGCTAACCAGCTAGATGCGGTAATTAAACATCATCCAGATATAGGTAAAGAAGATTTATTTTGCATCATAATCGGCGGAAATGATGTTATGATTGCCACTGCTTATGACGATACTAAAGCGGAAGAAGTATTGGAACAAGCAGTGAGTGAAATATGTAATGCACTTAAGGTTCTAAATGAACATGGTGTTAAGCATGTAGTTGTTGCAAACGCACCTGAAGTTGGCTTAATACCAGCTTTTAATAGAGATGAAGAAGCAAGGGAACTAGCTACAAAGCTCATAGAGAATTTCAATGCAAAATTGGCTAATGGCTTAGATTATATGAAGAAAAGTACAGATCTTGAAATAAAAGCATTTGATCTTAACTCTAAAATGAAAAGTATGCTTGGCGAATACAAGAGCAAAGGTTTAAATTGTCAAGATGCATGCACATCGAACATTGCAGACCAAATTGGGAGATTTAAAGAAAATATAAAAATACTCTTAAAGTTGATATTTAAAGGGGAACTTGACGTTCACTATAACCCTGAGTGTAGCAAAGAAACACTAAAGGATTACTTCTTTTTTGATTATTTCCATCCAACTGCAGAACTTCATCATGAAGTTGGTAATGAAATGTATGAGTTGATTTGACACAGTTTTTTTGAACATATCCTTTTAAATAGTAACCGTTCACTCAATGGCGTCAACTTAAGAACTTTCATTAGCAAACTCTCCTAAAGACATGATGGCGTTTGGGCTTATCTACCTTATTGCGGCTGTCCTGGTCGGATTTTAACTTTAGCGCGTATACTTGCTCTATCAAAAAGGGCTTGAAAGTTTTTTGGCGCAATAAGTACCTGATAGAGTTTCTGCCTCATTACACCAAATAAAACTGAAAAATTTATCAGCAATTTTATCTGGATTCCAAGGGGCTTTGTTGCATAGCAACCGAAAAAATCTGGTGGCTACTGACAAAATTCATTATAAATAACCATTTAACTGTTGAAGAAAAAATATGCCACAGAAAATGAAAGTCAGTAACCAAAATGAATATAACAAATTTCTCCAGGAAAGAGGAAATATTTTTCATTATATCAATGAAGCCATAGAAAATTGGTATGAAAATAGTCCAAAAATGCAAGGCGGCAACTATATTTACAGTGATAAAGTTGTGATTTTGGTGCATATAATTGTCAATCTTTTTAGAATTGGTTTAAGACAAACGGTGGGGTTTATAAAAGGATATATGCAACAAATAGGAAGAGATTTAGCAGTTATCAGCTATTCACAAGCATCAAGAAGGTTTAAGAAACTTAATATTAAGATCAATGATTGCAGAATTGATAAAAATAATATGGAAGACATCGAAATTGCTATAGATAGTACAGGTATCAGCATTTACAACAATACCCCTGGTCACAGCAAGGAAAATAGCGCTAACAGAAAATATCGTGGCTATGAACAGACAAGAAAATTGCATGTAATGTTGAATATAAACAGCAAAAAAGCCATAGCTGTAAAATACAGTAACGGTGTCTACTCTGATCACTATGGAGCTTGCGATTTGCTTAAAGAAGTTAATTTTCAGCATGTCATAAAAGCACTATATGCAGATAGGGCATATGATAGGCACAAGTTTTACAAATTGTGTCACGAATATGATATAAAGGCAAAAATTCCACCAATAAACAATGCGGCAGAACATCCAGAAATAGATTATATGTCTGACAGAAATGCTGCTATTAGGTTAATAAAATTATACGGTGAAGATGGCGTGAAAGAATGGAAAAAAGAAGTAAATTATGGGAAAAGATCTTATATTGAAGGGTTTTTCTCAAGATTAAAGCAAATATTTGGATTCAGCTTTAGGAATAAATCCGAAGTAAATCGCGAAAAAGAATTGCTGATTAAGTGCTATTTGCTTAATCAATTTACTGAAATTGGTATGGCTAAATTTGAAATGGCTACATGATATTTATCGTAAATTACTACCAGTATAAGGTGCGATGCAACAAAGCCATTCCAAGGCCCTTGTGATATGAAGCGACAATATATTACACATGACTAAGTTTGCTCAAAATTCTTGTAATACAGCCTCTAAATTTACGCCAGAAAAATTCTCTAACTCTGCACCTATTTTGAGTCGTTTATAGCACTCTTCTATATGCCACCTTAACACATAAGCTTTGCTCCAAAGTCTCGGTCAAAAACTCTGTTTCCCCATTGGCTAATGTAAGCACTATTACTCTTACTTTTTGGCTTTTCGTTTTATTTTCTAGCACAAAATCTAATTCACCAGATGAACCATAGCTTGCTATAATTTCTTTTTTGCAAGCGAAAAATAAAATCTACTTTCAATTCATAATGCTGCTGAATAAATTTTAATGAAGACGGTCGTAGATAAATAATTTGATTTAATGAACGCATTTGAGTAACGACTTCAGGTTTCTGCTAACGTTTGCTCAATAGGCTGTTTGGATGCTTAAATTCTTTAAGACCTGTATTTATATCTTGCTTTAGAAAAAGCTTGCTTTGAGGGTGGAACTTAATGAGCTCACATTCTATTTCCTAAACTTTTCTTAATTAACTTTAAAATCATAGAAAATACTGTCGTAAAAGGAAGTTTTCTTGTTCGTGTAAAACTCAACACAATGGATTCTCTGAAAAGCTTTCGAGTATATTATATTTTTAATTTGTAGAATAAGATTTTTTCCTTTTTGCATGTTTCACCTAAAAAGGACATATTTTAGACTTCTTTGTTGAAATAAAACAGAAACAAAAGTGCTGTTTATTGCAGCTTTTGGGTAATTTAATGGTAAAAAATTTAGAGAGAAGTTTTATACACAATCACTGATATTTTCCCTTAAGTTGACGCCATTGGCTGAACGGATACATCCGAGTAGCACATCCTTTACTTTGTGGGTATACTTTTTTTTGACATGTAGTTATATCTTTTTTAATACAAAGCATATATACTTATGCATTATATATTTTTTTGTATGAGGAGTTATATGAAAATAAAGAGATTGTGCGTTTTGGCTGTGTTGCTTACTTCATCTTTAGCAGGTGCAGCTAGTAATAGTGCAAGTAAGTCAGAAGATCAGTACTATGCAGGTTTAAACTTTGGTGCCGGATGGGGTGGCGGCTTAAAAATAAAACCTAGCGTTGTTTTTGGTTATCATTATGACAAAAACTCTAAGTTTGAACTTGAGGTTCTCACTGACATAAGTGATATAGCTGATAAAGAAAAAAGGAAAATAGGGGCTAGCTTATTGGCAAATTATCGTTATTATCCTGACCTTGATATTGATCCCGTTAAGCTATATGTCAGTGGAGGCTTAGGAGGATACCTACAAGTAATGCCTTTTAGCTTTGGTGAAGGTGAGGTAGTAGATAAAATACTGGGTTCTATTTCCTATAAACTGAAGGTTGGTGTTGATTATGAAATTACTCCACAGATAGTTGGTGCAGTTGGTATTACTGCAGGTGGACAACTAAGCGGTATAAAAGCATCACAAATACCAGATGCAACTCTGGAGGTAGGAATACGTTATAATTTTTAATGCTGCTAAATTGTAATTTAGTTCATAAAGGTAGAGACAATGTTGAGGATGAAATAAACATCATTAAAAAAATCTGGAAATATATGAGATACTTTTCGAATATGGTTTTGAACGCTAACTATAGATTAGAAAAATAACAAGAAGAAGGGTAAACTCCAGTATTTGTAACCGTTCACGGATTGTGAGAATGAATAAAGAACTAGGTCCAAAGCGTGATGGTATGGATTTAGTATAAATAATACAGGATGCTTGTGTCCACTGGTTACATATAAATTCATAAGGTTTTGAGAGTTTTGAGTCTTTTTGCATAATATAACAAAGTTGTAAAGGTGATCTTTAAGTTGCTTATGTGATTGGTATACCTAAGCACTCCGTTCAACAAGCTAGAACTGCCATATTTGAATACATAGAAATTTTTACAATAAATAGCGTAGGCATTCTGCTATTAATTATTGCATTCCTGAACATTTTGATTCATCGTTCTTTTTGTAAAAAATTTTCTTAACTTTCTCTCTACTTTTTCTCCTATGATTGTTGTCCAATAAAAAATTCAAATTTTGTGAAATCTTTAAAAACCCAATCATTTTTAAGAGTATAGAAAATAGTTGTAAGAAATTTCCTGGCAGTAGCAATAATAGCCTTAGCAGAACCACGCTTTTTTTTTACATAAGCTGTTCAGATAAGCGTATAGCAACTCAAGTACACTGCACTAAAGAATATCACGTTTGTTCCGATCGTGCACTGTTGATTAGATTGAGAAACTCGTGGCACAATTCCAAAATATGCAGTAAGTTTCTCAGGCCTATGAAAATCATTAATGTCTCCAATTGTTGCAATAAAAATAGCTGCAGAAATTGGGCCAATTCCTTTTATGCTGATAAGGTTCAGGAAGCTGTTTGGCAAAAGCTATAATTTCCCTCTCAAGTTTTTTAAGATTTCCCGAATAGCTTCCAAATGATAGCTAATTACTTCAATTTCAACCTTTTCTAAAGGATCCCAAGTATACTTTCCAATAGCACCCACCTTAGTTGTAAGTGCTTCCTTTTTAATTTTTATCCCATGGTAATTAAAAAGACCATGCATTTTATTGATTAAAGATACCCGTAACTGGTCTCTTGTTTGAAGAAGAGAAGCTAACTGCTTGCATTGTTTGCTTTGCTTCAGGCAACATACCTTTGCTTAGAAAAAAAGCAATAGCTCGCGCATCGTGCTTGTCCGTTTTGTTCACAGAGCAACGAACAACTTCAAACTGTCCAGGAGACCACGCTCTTAACATAAGGTGACACTGCGTCATAAAAAAAACAGCTATTGCCTGTTAGCTATTTCATCTGTTTCTTGAAGATTTCTGATAAAATTATTTAAGTCTTTTAAGCGAAACGTTTGAATATACTCCGATTTTCCTTCTTGCAAGTAACAAACAGTAAAACTATTGGTATAATGCCTATGTGACGCATATTTTTCCTCCAATTGCACATTTCAATATATCAGAGTACTGGTTGGTCCAAACTCCTATACGAGGTCATCACATTTTGTGAGCCTCACCGGTGGCAGAATCTGAGTAACGAGGTCTTCTTTCATATACTTTATACAAGAACACTCAGAAAAAGTGCCAACCTGCCACCTATCCACTCTGAAAAGTGATTATCTTCTCTTGCTTCCAACCAAGCAATACCTAATTCATACCTTCTGGGTAAGGTCAGTAGGTGGTAAAATATAAACATTTTATAAAGTGAAAAATGGACTTTTCAGGCCACTGCTGACTCAATACCCAGTCAATATCCTTTCTACCAGTTCTTTTACTGTCGGTACATAGCCATTCTCATAAAACGGATCTTGCTTGAATTTATATACATTATGTCCGGAAAACATGAGTTCATTTTCAATATCGCTGTCATGTATAATGTTTTGCAGTGTCTTTTGTATACAAAAACTCCGTGGATCTGGTTTTTGCCCTGTTGAATGGTCGCCATGATCTTTCCAATTGCTAAACAGGCAATGGCTCAAACATCCCATGCAATTGATTTGATCTTGTCTTATCTCTGCAAATTTGTCTGGCGTCACAAAAATAACAGTTGAATCTGGGGTTTTCATTGCTTCTGTGTACCCTGCTTTAGTCCATGTATTTGCCAGTTCTTTGTCTTTTGCAGTAAGGTAAATCTTCCTACCTCTGCTACCCATTGCAAATTCACTATTGAATTCCTTGCTGGCATTTTCTGAAAACTTTACTTGACGTGAATTCCGTTTCTGCAACTCACGTATGAAGTTATTTTCTACTGCAGATGAGTAAAACCCTGTTGGACTGAATTTATTTAAAAATACGTCACCTTCTTCTAAAGTGAGTAGCTTCTTTTTCCACTCTGCAGAAATTGGGCTTTCTTTCGTCAAAAGTGGACGAGTGCCAAACTGAAAAGCTATTGGTCCAATTTGCAAATTATCAAACCAATGCTCCCAATCTTTCAAATGCCACACTCCTCCTGCCATAACAATTGGTGTTTCTGAAAGACCGATCTCGTTCATAAAAGATCTAAGCTCTGCAACTCTTTTAAATGGAGCCTGTGGTAGCTCTGGGTCTTCACTGTTACTCAGTCCATTGTGACCACCAGCAAGCCATGGATCCTCATAAACTACTCCACCTAGCCAATAAGAAGATATTTTTTGGTAAGCACGTTTCCATAATGCTTTAAAAGCGCGTACCGATGAGATAATAGGGTAATAATAAACCTGATATTTAGCTGCAATTTCTCCAAGCCTATAAGGCATACCAGCACCGCAGGTAATACCATGAACTAAGCCTTTTGCTCTTTCCAATATGCCATGAAGCACGCGTTCTGCTGCCCCCATCTCCCAAAGCACATTCATATGTACTCTTCCACGGCCTTTTGATATTTCATTTGCTATTCTTGCCTGACTAATCCCAGCTTCAATACTATACTCTATCAATTCACTGTGTTTTTCATTTCTTGTTTTGCCTTTGTAAATTAATGGCACTAACTCGCCATTATCATCAATAAGCTTAGCATTTGCACCAGAAAACGTACCCACAGCATCTGCTGCAGCAAATGCTCCACTTGACCTTCCATCACTGATTGCAATGCCTTTGCCACCCTCGATGATTGGCCACACTTCCTTTCCTGAAACTACTATCTTTTTTATCTTATTTTTCAAAGCTTCCTCTTAATCTTTCACTCTATTTTACTTAATTACGAAAAAAATAATAGCTGTTTATTTTTTTTTGTATCATTAAAGCTTCTATAGCTACTATCCTATCCACGCTGTTGTAGTTTGAGAGCAATTTCCGCTAGGGAAGGGTGTCATCCAAGTAGCCTCTTCTTGTCATTCCAGTGCTTGACACTGGAATGGCTTTGTTGCATCGCTAGCTATGATGGATTAAAGATAAAAAAGATAGAGAATATCAGTAGCTTATTATTCTGGTATTTATAACAAGAACGGTCAGTAAATACCTAAATTTGAGTAAAAGAAATTTCACTACCACTCACTAATCTGGCTAAAATTCAAGAATTTCAATGCTTTAGCTATTTTCAATAGAATTAAATTTATTAATACAAATAACAAATTACTATTCTTAAATTTGATCAGATTGATTGCAAAAAAACAAGATTTTCTATAGGTTGCTTACAATCCTAACTATGTTAGCCTTTCATAGGTAGCGATGCAACAAAGCCCACTGGAATCCAGGCTTTTGATTATAAGTAAGCATACTGAGCTGATGACTAAAGGTAGCTGTTTTATGCTAAAACAAACGTTTTTGATACAGAAGCTGGATCCCAGTGGGCTTTGTTGCATAGCAACTGAAAAAATCTGGTGGCTACTGACAAAATTCATTATAAAATAGCCATTTAACCTTTGAAGAAAAAATATGCCACAGAAAATGAAAGTCAGTAACCAAAACGAATATAACAAATTCCTTGAAAAAAGGGGAAATATTTTTCGTTACATCGATGAAGCTATCGAAAATTGGTATGAAATTGGGCCAAAAATGCAGGGCGGCAACTATATTTATAGTGATAAAGTGGTGATTTTGATACATATAACAACCCATCTATTCAGAATAGGTTTGAGTGGGATTTTTAGAGGGATACATTGAACAAATAGGAAAAAATTTGCAGCTATTCACAAGCATCAAAAGAAACTTAATATTAAGATCAATGATTGCAGAGTTGATAAAAATAATATGGAAGATATCGAAATTGCCATAGATAGCACAAGCATCAGCATTTATAACCTGGCCACAGCAAGGAAAATAGCGAAAATAGAAAGTATCGCAGCTATGAACAAGTAAAGAAACTACACGTAATGTTGAATATAAACAGCAAAAAAGCCATAGCTGCAAAATACAGTAACGGTCTGATCACTATGGAGCTTGCGATTTGCTTAAAGAAGTTCATGCCATAAAAGCACTATATGCAGACAGAGCATATGACAGACATAAACTCTATAAATTGTATGATGAATGCGGCATAAAGACAAAAATTCCTCCAAAAAACGATGCAGCAGAGCATCCAAAGTATGGCAGAGAGAAATGCTGCAATTAGACTAATAAAGTCATACAGCGAAGATGGAATGAAGAGGTGGAAAAGGCAAACAAACTACGGAAAAAGATCTTATGTAGAAAGTTTTTTCTCGCGACTGAAACAAACATTCGGGTTTAATTTTCGGAACAAATCTGAAATTAATCGTGGGAAGGAACTGCTACTCAAGTGTTATTTGCTGAATAAATTTATCGAAATAGGCGTGCCTAAGTTTGAAATGGCTACATAAGTTTTTCCTGATCTATCCAATACAAGGTGCTATGCAACAAAGCCATCCCAGTGTCAGCTACTTGGATGACACCATTTGCTGCACATTCAGGTTAAAACGTTCGCACAATTGTGTGCTTGACACTGGTCCTTTTTTCCAGATTCCAGCGTCATGTGCTGCCAAAAGGTAGGCTGTTAGTCTTTCACTTAAATCACAGTTGTACAAGAGATCTATTACATACTTGCTGTAAGAAATTTTAATTGTTGACATACCTAGTTAATAACAAGGTCTATTCTTTTTTTAACCTGAGTGCAATTGCGTCTTCCCAAACTTCACCATTATGCAATAACTTTTCTTTATTGTACATTAGCTCCTCTCTTGTTTCAGTAGCAAATTCAAAGTTAGGACCCTCCACAATTGCATCAACTGGACATGCCTCTTGGCAAAGTCCGCAGTATATGCATTTTGTCATATCAATATCATAGCGCGTGGTACGGCGACTACCGTCTTCTCTTTCCTCTGCTTCAATCACTATTGCTTGAGCAGGGCAGATAACTTCGCATAATTTACAAGCTATGCATCGTTCTTCACCGTTTGAATACCTACGCAACGCATGCTCACCACGAAACCTTGGACTTAGAGGACCCTTCTCCATAGGATATCTCAACGTAACCTTTGGTTTGAACATATATTTCAATGTAATAGCAAACCCTTTAATTAACTCTACAAAAGACCAATACCAAGCTAATTTCTTGAGCATAAAATATTTAAAACTTGTGTCAGTCATTATAAATCATATTATCAGTTTTCAAAATAAATATTTTCACCTGGGTGACTTTTACAGCTTTTCTATATAATACATTCACTAGTATGATAGTACTGCATAAATATAAACTAGCAAGATAGATAAAAATTTTGAATATTTTCAAATTAGGTATTTTGGTTTCTTAAGTGTAATATTGCTAAGTAGTTTATATAAATAATGACAAACACAAATGAAACTATTTTCGCTTTATCGACCGTATTTGGTAAGTCAGGAGTTGCAGTAATTAGAATTTCAGGCAACTACGCGCTTAAAGCTTTAAATCATTTTCATATTAAGAAAGAAATTAAACCAAGATTTGCTACTTTAGTTGATCTATATGATGATTCCAATCAATTGATAGATAATGGAATAATCATCTATTTCCCTGCTCCAAACAGTTTCACTGGCGAGGACGTTATAGAGTTACAAGTGCATGGAAGCAAGGCAGTCATAAAAATCATCTCGGAGGAATTATCGAAAATTTTTGTTATGGCCAGACCAGGAGAATTCTCACTTAGGGCTTTTCTAAATGGTAAATTTGACTTAACGCAAATAGAAGGGATTGCAGACTTAATTGATGCTGAGACGAAAATGCAAGCTAAACAAGCGATTAAGCAGATATCAGGAGAATTGGAGAGACTATACAGCAATTGGAGGCAAAGATTAATAACGATACAATCCAAAATCGAAGCATATATAGACTTTCCAGAGGACATTTGGGCAGAAAAAAGTGAATTGGAAAAAATTAATAATGAAGTGCAATCTCTCGTGCAGTTGATACAAGAGCATTTAAATGATAATAGACGGGGCGAAAGGTTGCGTGAGGGTTTACATATTGTAATAACTGGTGAACCAAATGTCGGTAAATCAACTCTGTTTAATTTCTTAGCCAAGCGTGATATTGCTATTGTTTCTGAATATGCAGGCACAACAAGAGATATACTTGAAGCTCATATTGACATTGGCGGATACCCAATCATTCTCTCTGATACTGCTGGAATTCGTGAGAGTTCAGATCCAATAGAATCAGAAGGTATAAGTCGAGCGAAAAAGAGGTCTTTTGAAGCTGATTTAAGAATAGAACTATTTCCTTTTGAACAACGACACGATGTCAACTATCAAGCCGCAGGCAATATACCATCTGTCGTTGACACACAACTATGCAAATATTGTAATCAACAAACGGTGTCATCCCAGTGCGTGACACTGGGATCCAGATATAAAAATACTTGCAAATTATGCAATAGACAATGGATTCTAGAAACATGTGCTGAAAACAATGTTCATGATGAGATAAGCTGGATTCCAGTGTCAGCTACTTGCATGACATCAGACCAAAATGACACCATTTATGTTCTGAGCAAAGCTGACGATGTTATCAATAATCACAATATAAAAATTAATGGCATAGATCTTTTACCCATTTCTATTCTAAAGGGAATGGGTACAAACAAGTTGATCTCTCTCATAAAAGAGAAGGCAGAGGAAAAATTTGGGCATGATAGAGACACTCCTGTGATTACTCGGCAAAGACATAGGAGTCACATGCAGAAAGCACTGGAACATTTACAACGTTTTAATATCGATAATCCAATTGAATTAATATCTGAAGATTTGAGGCTTGCTGCATTTGAACTTGGTGCGGTGATTGGAATTATTGATGTTGAGGAAATATTGGACAGTATATTTAGCAACTTCTGCGTGGGCAAGTAAAGCTTTTATAGATTGCTTAAAATCAAATGTTGTGATAGAAAAGAAATGGACGGATGGCCGAGCGGTTTAAGGCACCAGTCTTGAAAACTGACGTACGTGATGAGCGTACCATGGGTTCGAATCCCATTCCGTCCGCACGCTACTTTTAGCATCCCACTATGTTAGCTGATTTTTAGAGCTTATTTGGACTATGTGGTTCGTAACGCTGGAAATCTTATCTGATCTAGCCACATTTTTAAAAATACATCCCTTTGTAAATTGACCTTATTAGCGAAGAAAGCTAATATCTATAAATAGATTACCATCTGAATATGAAAACCGATATAGTAATAATAGGTGCAGGGCCTGTTGGAATATTCACTGCTTTTCAAGCGGGAATGCTTGATATGGGATGTCATATAATAGATGTTTTGGATCAAGCAGGAGGACAATGCACTGCTCTTTACCCAGAAAAGCCAATATACGATATACCTGGTTATCCTGTAATTACTGCCCAAAAATTAATTGAGCAGCTAATGGAGCAAGCTTCGCCATTTAAGCCTATTTACCATTTAAGTCAAAAAGTAGAAAAGATTTCGAATAACTGCGATCAAAGCTTTATTATCATAACTAATACAGGCACAGAGGTAAAATGTAAGGCTGTTATTGTTGCTGCAGGTAACGGAATGTTTGAACCTAACCGTCCACCCTTAAGTGGTATATTAGAATATGAAAATAAATCTGTATTTTACAGTGTAAATAAAATTTCTGATTTTCAGGACAAAACTATAGTCATTGCAGGGGGGGGTGATTCTGCAGCTGATTGGACTGTAGAACTTTCTAAAGTTGCAAAGAAAATTTATGTGATACATAGAAGAAAGGAATTTCGCTGCACTCCTGAAACTAGAAATAAATTAGAATCACTTGAAAATGATGGAAAGATAGAACTGGTAGTGCCATATCAATTACACGAACTAGCAGGAGGTAATGGGCAGTTGAGCGCAGTGATAGTAAAAAACATTGCCTCTAAGGAAGAAAAAGAAATATCCGCTGATTTTTTGCTGCCATTTTTTGGATTGTCAATGAATCTTGGTCCAATAAACAATTGGGGTATAGAGTTAGAACATAGCCGCATAGTTGTTGATCCGACTACCTTAAAAACCAGTAGAGATAGGATATATGCAATCGGAGATATAGCTACTTATTCAGGCAAACTAAAGTTAATATTAAGTGGTTTTGCTGAGAGTGCCATGGCTTGTTATGACATATACAAAGTAATCCACAACTCTCCAGTCAATTTTCAATACTCGACTTCAAAAGGAATTCACGGGAAAGAAAAACTTGCTTGACACCCTTCGCCAGCCCCCTTATCATGGTACTGAAGGTATTCATTTATCTTCAATCTGTGCAGATTAAACGACAACAGTATTACGTAATTGGCGTCTTATTTTTAATTTTTTGCACTATGCGCACCCTACGTCTTCACAACATTTCTGGGTTTTTACCTATATAAGCTGAAACGCGCTTATAAAGCGTTTAAGACAGTATAGCACGCCAATTTGCAGGATTAGAGAGTGACAACTAGCTAATACGGGATATCTTTTGCCTTTTTTTCTGCTTAGTAAATTTCTTAAATATTCAAACTAAGGTGAGTTGCATTTAAAAGCAGCTAAATTGCAGTGTTTAAGACTTAAAAAACGCCAATGTTCTAAAATAGATATTAATCGGGGCTTCTTTTGCCTTTTTTTTTATTTGGTAAATTTCTTAATGTTTGTGGCTAAACGACAACCGTCATCCCGCTACTTGTTAGCGGGATCTAGAGATACCGCGGCGGTATGACGGTTCGCGGCGGTATGATGGTTCGTGGCAGCATGACGATAACCTCGTCATCCCGCTACGTGTTAGCGGCTGAGATACCGCGAATGAATCGCGGTATGACGGTTCGCGGCGGCATGACGGTTCGCGACGGCATGACGATAAGCTCGTCATCCCGCTACGTGTTAGCGGGATCTCTTGTTAGCGGCTGAGATACCGCGAATGAATCGCGGTATGACGGTTCGCGGTGGTATGACGGTCAAGTAATTCGTCATCCCGCTACTAGTTAGCGGGATCTATGCTAAGAGATACCGTGACGGTATGACGGTTCGCGGCGACATGACGGTTAAGTATCCCGCTACGTGTTAGCGGCTGAGATACCGCGAATGAATCGCGGTATGACGGTTCGTGGTGGTATGACGGTTCGCGGCGGCATGACGATAAGCTCGTCACCCCGCTACGTGTTAGCGGGATCTCTTGTTAGCGGCTGAGATACCGCGGCGGTATGACGGTTCGCGGCGGGATGACAAGAAAGGAGTAGCAGGATGACAGAGAGTAATGCAAGAAAATAATTGGATTTTTTGCAATGCTACAGAGTTCAGTGTTTTCTATCAATTTTCACGTAATTTGTTAGCAAAATTGACAGTTGCTGAAATACTGGGTAGAATGTTTACATAAATGAGCCTTCAAAGTCACTTGAAAATAGCAACGTCCAAGGGTTTTCTAGAATCCATGAATAATCTACTTTGTAAAATTCACAAGACCTATTAAAATATTTTTTTACTTTTCATCGTATATTTCTCAACATATTATCTTTAAGTACTAAAATAATTAACAACATGGCATTATTAATAGTTGAATCACCTGCGAAAGCAAAGACAATAGGTAAATATTTGGGTAAAGAGTTCAAAGTAGCTGCATCCTTTGGACATGTGAGGGATCTTCCAGCAAAAAACGGTTCTGTCGATCCGGATAATGATTTTGCTATAAAGTATGAAACCATTGAAAAAGCAGAAAAGTATATAAAAGAGTTAGTAAAAGCCGCAAGCAAAACATCAGATATATATCTTGCAACAGACCCAGACAGAGAAGGGGAAGCAATGGCTTGGCATGTGATAGAGACATTAAAAGAAAAGAAAGCAATCAGTAATGAAAACAACATTTATAGAGTAGTCTTTAATGAGATAACAAAAAGAGCAGTACAAGAGGCTATAAAAAATCCACGTGAAATAAATATGGATTTAGTGCGTGCACAGCAAACACGCAGAGCTTTGGATTATCTAGTTGGATTTAGCTTATCACCGCTGTTATGGACGAAATTGTCGGGGAGCAAGTCTGCAGGACGCGTGCAGTCTGTTGCATTAAAGCTTATATGCGAACGAGAAGATGAAATCAGTAAGTTTATAACACAGGAGTATTGGAGCATAAAGGCAGAAATGCAAAATAGCAAAGATGAGGCTTTTTTTGCTATGCTAAGCCACTATGACAATAAAAAGCTAGAAAAATTTGATATTAAGAATGAAGAAGAGGCAAAGAACTTAGTCAGGGAGATTGAGTCAAGGCAGTATGCTGTAAGCACAGTAGAACGCAAGCAAGTTAAGAGAAACCCGCTTCCTCCATTTATTACTTCAAGTCTTCAGCAAGATGCAGTGAATAAACTGTATTTTAATGTGAAAAGTGTTATGCGCATAGCGCAAAATTTATATGAAGGTATCGATATTGGTGGTGAAACTGTAGGGTTGATAACTTACATGCGTACAGATGGGTTTCATATTGCAGATGAGGCTATAAACTCAATTAGAGGGTCAATTAAGTCATTATATGGTGATAAATATTTACCGCAGTCTCCTCGTAAATATGTAAAAAAGGTCAAAAATGCTCAAGAAGCACATGAAGCAATTCGTCCAACTGATATCAACAGAACGCCGGGTAGTATTAAGGATTACTTAACGCCAGAGCAATTTAAATTGTACGATTTAATCTGGAAAAGAACCATTGCAAGTCAGATGGAATCGGCGATCCTTGATCAAGTGGTAGTTGAAATTAGTTCTACTGACCAGAAAGTAATTCTGCGAGCAAGTGGATCAAGTATATTCTTTGATGGTTTTTATAGAGTCTACCAAGATAACATAGAAGCCGAAAATGAAGGCCTGCTACCTGTCATGAAAGAAGGGGAAGCGTGTAAGCTGATTTCAGTTGAGCCAAAACAGCACTTTACTCAACCGCCACCTCGTTATAGTGAAGCAAGTATCGTAAAAAAAATGGAAGAAATCGGTATAGGCCGCCCATCAACTTATGCAACAATTATTTCGGTATTACAAGATCGTGAGTACGTTTCATTGGATAGCAAAAGGTTTATTCCAAGCAGTCGTGGTAAAATCGTTACTATATTTTTAGAAACCTTTTTTCAGCGTTGTATAGAGTATGATTTCACAGCACAAATGGAAGAAAAGCTTGATTTAATCTCAAATGGACATGCAGATTGGAAAAAAGAATTAGGCCACTTTTGGGTGCCATTTTTTGGTCATGTAAACTTTGTCAAGCAAATGACGCATGATGAAGTTTTCAGCGGCATTCACGATTTGGTAGTCGATTGGTTTTGTTCAGAAGAAGGAAGAAAAGAGGTGAATACGAAATGTCCTATTTGCTCTGATGGCATATTGAAATTGAACTTCGGGCGCGCGGGGGTATTTCTTGGATGTTCTAACTATCCTGAATGCAACCATACAAAAGAAATTACAGGTAGTAACGACAATTCAGAATATCCAAAAAGTTTAGGTGTAGATGATATAACAGGACAAGAGGTAGTAATTAAAAAAGGTCCTTTTGGGCTTTACCTGCAGTTTAATAATGAGTCAGAAAAGAAAAAAGCGGTTTCTATACCAAAAGATATAAATGTTAATGAGATTGATCTGAGCACCGCTACTCAGTTACTTTCCTTGCCAAAAGTAATCGGAGAACACCCTGAAACCGGAAAGGAAGTAAAAATAGGCCTTGGGCGATTTGGATACTATATTTTCTATGATGGTAAATACTTTTCTCTTAAGAAAAGCTCCAAAGAGGTGCTGAATACAGAATTGAGCGAAGCTGTACAAATTATTGCAAACAGTCCACGCAAAGAACTAAAGTCTCTCGGGGTTAATGAAAAGGGAAAAGAAGTTTTCATCTGCAACGGTAGGTACGGATTCTATATAAAATGCGGTAAAACAAACGTTGCTTTGGGCAAGAGTGCAGATATTGAAAGCATAGATTTGAAGAAGGCTTTAGAGTTGATTAAGGGTAAGAAGTAAATACTTAAAAGGTATATATTTATAACTTTTTTATAAATAAAATAAGTTGAGGTATTGTATCTTATAATTGAAAAAAATACTTGTAAGTTCTATTTTTAGTACATACATTAGCATTTTTATAATTTACGGAATAAAATTATGTTAAATAATATTGAACATTATGATTTATACAAAATTTTTGAGAAATATCGTGAAAATAATGATGGGCTAGCAGACTATGAGCGTTTAATAGGTAAGTATATTGAGAAGGCGGTTGAAAAAGGTAATAATTGCTTTGAAGAAAGTGGTCTGCTTTGCCCGATAACAGGAGAACTAATATTGGAGCCTGTTAGAATAATATATGATGATGATTCAGAGTCGCAAAATGTGTTTGAGTACCATGAGATTTTTAAGCGGTGGAAAAAAGAAGGGGATAACGCAACAGATCCATGTACCAAAAGGCCTATAAAAAATCTTTGTATAGATGAGGAAATAAGACAAACAATACAGGATAAATTATGGGAATGCTTCAATGAATATTATTATGAGTTACTGGGTAATGAAAAAAGAGGTATTAATGAGGCAATAAGCTTTCTAAAGTTAATGCGATTTACTGAGTATGGTGATTACTATCAGGTGTTACAATGTCTTAATGATGGTGTTAATATTAATGCTCAAAACAATAATAATCAAACCCCATTACACATTGCTTCCCTAAAAGGTATGGCTAATATAGTAAAACTTCTTTTAGAGAGAGGTGCTAAAATAAATATCCGGGATAATCAAGGTGAAACTGTATTACACTATGCTTCTTATTATGGTTACCGTGCTATAGTAGAAATTCTTTTAAAGAAAGGTGCTAAAATCAATACCCAGGGTAATCTGGGTAAAACTGCATTATATTATGCTACTTTTGCTAATAATGTTGGTATGATTAAATTTCTTCTGGAGGCAGGAGCCAAAGCTAATGCGAAAGATGATTTTGATAGAACATCACTTTCCTTTACTGACAGTAAGGAAATAATTACTTTACTTAGAAATAAACAAATTATTGAGTCGGTTATTGAGGGTAATGATAATCAGGTGTTACGGTGTCTTAATGATGGTGCTGATGTTAATGCTAAAAACGATAATAAGGAAGCCATATTACACATGGCTTCCTTAAGAGGTATGACTAATATAGTAAAACTTCTTTTGGAAAATGGTGCTGACATTAATATCCAGGATAATCTGGGTAGAACTGCATTACATTATGCCACTTCTGCTAATAATGCTGATATGGTTGAATTTCTTCTGAAGGCAGGAGCCAAAGCTAATATAAAGAATAATAATGGTAGAAAACCATCTTCTTTTACTGAAAATAAAAAAATAATAGGTTTATTTGAAAATCCACCAGCTAGATGCCTTTCTGATGTTATGGTTAGCTGTCTTTCAACGCCCCCTTCTGTTTTTTGTGGAAAGTAACATGGATTGATGTATCAGTCAATAGATGTACTTCAGGTTATTTAATTTGCTATAGCTAAAGTGACTTAGGTTTACCTATAATTTGAAAAACAAAAATTCGTCATTCCGCTACTTGTTAGCGCCGCGGCGGTATGACGTAGAGAGATCTTATTTATTATAGCTATAACACTGAAGTTTACAATCAGAACAAACCACCTGGCCGCGTGGAATTGACTTCAGCTTGTCCGTTGAAACTTGATTTGAGCAGAGTATGCATTTTATTGTGTTGCTTGGAGTAAGTGAGTTATCAACAGCAATTCTATCATCAAAAACAAAACACTCACCTTTCCAATTACCATTTTTATTATAAGTTTTTTCAAGGTAAGAAAGAATGCCGCCTTTCAGGTGGTACACATCGTTAAATCCAAGACTTTTCATATATGCTGTTGATTTTTCACATCTAATTCCACCAGTGCAGTACATAGCCACTTTCAGGTCTTTACTCTCAGAAAATGACTCTGCCCACTGAGGAAACTCACGGAAACATTGTGTATGTGGATTAATTGCATTTTTAAACTTGCCTAATTTCACTTCATACTCATTTCGTGTATCTATTACTAAAACGTCAGGTTGAGAAGTAAAATCATCCCAATGCTCTGGATCAACATATTTACCCTTAAGGGAAATATCAAGATTGCTTACACCAAGATTCACAATCTCTCTTTTTAATTTTACCTTCATCTTGCTAAATGGTTGATATTTTGCTGCACTCTCTTTCCATGTAAGATCTTTCAGCCTATAATCAGAATGTAGAAAATCAAATATTTCATCAATCGCGTTTCTTTTACCAGATATTGTTGCATTAACACCCTCTTCTGCAAGGAGTATAGTGCCCTTTAATTCAACGTTGTCGCATGCAGTTTTTATTTCATCTTTCATGTCATAATAATTAGAAAGTTCTACAAAATGATAGAAAGTTGCAATGATGAAGCTCATGGTTACTAATCTATAAACTTAAAATATAATATATGAGATTATCAAGATATTCAATAGATCGGCTGTTAATTACTGGATATCTTCAGTTTTTACATATAACATTTTAATATTAAATATAGATTCAAATTAATGTTTTTAAGAGTATTTAAAAATATATTCCTATTTCTAGTAAGTATATTATTTATCTGCCCAATATTATCATTAATATCAATTCTATTTACAGATACAGCGAATTCCGGATGGGTAATCAGCACACTTTTTCCTGAATATATACTGAGTACGTTAATTTTGATGATAGGAGTGGGGGGAATATCTTTTGTATTTGGAGTAATTCCAGCTTGGCTCACCACATTTTTTTCATTCCCTGGAAGTAAAATTTTTGAGATTGCTTTATTCTTTCCGATATCGATTCCTGGATATATAGTAGCGTTCGTCTATGTAAATACGCTAGAGTTTTCAGGTCCGGTGCAAAGCTCATTAAGAGACATTTTAGATTGGAGCAAAGGTGACTATTGGTTTCCTGAAATAAAATCTCTAGGTGGTGGAATATTAGTGATGGGATTTAGCCTATATCCATACGTTTATATGTTAGTCCGCTCAAGTCTAAAGAATGTTAGTAACTCAGTCACTATTGCATCAACACTTGGTTTTTCCTCATTAAGGAGCTTACTTTTTGTCATTATACCCTCCATACGCCCATCAATTATAGCTGGGTTATCCTTGGTACTAATGGAAGTAATTACGGATTTCGGCACACCACAGTTTCTTGCTATTGATACTTTCACGACAGGAATATATCGCACCTGGTTTTTACTGCATGACAAATATTCAACTACTGTTTTAGCAGTTGCAGAATTGATTTTCGTTGCAACACTAATAGCTATCGAAAAAAAACTACAAAAAAAAGGAATATCCTACTCTTCAATCAATACCAATTCAGATTATCACAATAAACGGAGTATAAGTGGCGCTATACCGTTGATCTTTGCTTATCTTATGTGTGTATTGCCGATATTAATAGGTTTTATTTTGCCAATGATTCCGCTCATATATTGGAGCATAGAGAAGGGGTTTTTCATATACGAAGCAAGATTTTATAACATAATAGCAAATAGCGTTAGTTTATCATTTATCACCGCATTAATCTCAATTAGCATTGCAATAATGATTGGATATACGGCGCGTAAAAATAAGGTAATCAACAATATAGCGCGTCTCATTTCCCTGGGCTATGCGATTCCAAATGCAATTATCGCAATTAGTATAATAATATTTTTAAGCAGAATATCCTCTTTCATTACTCAATATATTGTAGAAATTAGCTTAGTAGGAACTATTGGCGCATTAGTTTACTCATATTTATTTCGTTTTTTTGCTATATCTTTCAAGGCAGTAGAATCAGGGCTCAAAAAAACACCAAATGAAATCGAGTGGACTGCATATACTATGGGTCATGGGCCTATTTCCACATGTCTGAATGTTCATATCCCTCTCATCAAGAAGAGTATATTATCAGGGTTTTTACTTGTATTTATGGATACTATCAAGGAGCTAACAGCAACACTCATTATAAGACCATTTAATTTTGAAACTATATCAACCAGAATATATGAACTTGTAAGCGATGAGCGCTATAGAGAAGCTGCCCCATTTTCGTTAATAATAGTTATAATAGGCTTAATCTCTACAATAACCTTATTTACACTTGATGATAAGGATAAAAAATAAACTATTTTGATAGTTAATGGGGTCTAGTGTTGACGTATGGACTATCCAAAGAAAAGGGTGGTATCATAACCTCAAAAATTTTTATGCTTTCTTCATTCAGAAATTCATACTTACCCTGCATTATTCCTGAAGGTGCATTTAAGTATGCTCCACTTGTGTATTTGAATACCTCTCCAGATTTTATCACAGGTTGTTCTCCGATAACACCAACTCCGGCAATTTCATTTACTTTTCCCTTATAATCTATTATTTGCCAATGACGACTTAACAATTGAATAGTTGATTGGCTTTTGTTTTTTATCTTAACGTTATACATCCATACATAGCAATTTTCATAAGGAATGGATTGCTCTTCAATGTAAATTGGTAAAACTGTAACTTCAACAAAGTTGGTAGTTAGTGTGTATTCTAGAATCATTATAGAATATTCATGATAAAAAGATGGTATTTTAATTATATACTTTTTTCATAGATTTTTCAAGTATACTTTAATTAGGAAATATCAATTTATAGTATGAATGAACCAGATGCGCTGAGCAAAAAAGTAATAGGAATAATAGGTGGTGGACAATTAGGTAAAATGACTGCTATCGCTGCAACAAAACTTGGACAAAAAACACATGTCTTTGCCAGTGCTAAAGACGATCCGGCTTGCTCTGTTGCTGATGATTTCACAATAGCAGATTTCTCTGATAAGAAAGCGCTTGAATCTTTTGCACAGAGTGTGGATTTGGTCACTATTGAGTCTGAAAATATTCCATGTAGTGCAATTGATATCGATGTAAATTTTTATCCGGGTAAAAAAGCGTTACACATTGCGCAAAATAGGCTTAGAGAGAAAGATTTCATTAGAAGCTTGAGTATAAAAACTGCTGAATACAAAAGTATACAAAATTATAATGAGCTACTGAAAAGCAGTAGAGCTTTTGGCTATCCAACAAGGCTGAAAACAACAGAAATGGGTTATGATGGAAAAGGGCAATATGTGCTTGAGAATGATTCTGAAGTGAAGCAATTTGCTTCCTTTGATTGGAATACAGAGTACATTCTTGAAGCAAGTGTTGATTTACTGAAAGAGGTTTCAATAGTCGTTGCAAGAGATAAAAACGGTAAAGTAGCTTTTTTTCCTATAGCAGAAAATTACCACGTTGATGGAATACTTGATACTTCAACAGTGCCAGCTAAAATAGATAGTAAATTAACTCAAGAGGTACAACGAGCTGCAAAGAAAATAGCAAATGCGCTTGATGTAATAGGAATTCTGGCTATTGAATTTTTTATTACTAAGGATAACGAATTGTTAGTTAATGAACTAGCTCCAAGACCTCACAATTCTTGCCACTGGAGCTTGGATGCATGTAACGTTAGTCAGTTTGAACAGCTGGTTAGGATAATATGCGGGCTACCTATGCAGGAAGTAGTATTACGCTTTCCTTGTATGACAAAAAATATAATAGGTAATGATATATATGATTCTCATAAGTATTTGAGCAACGAAAAAGCTAGTTTAACCATATATGGGAAAAAAGAGGTTAGAGATAAGCGTAAAATGGGACATGTCAATATAGATTTAAGTTAACAGTTTTTCTACGTCATACCGCCACAACTGTACGAACATTGTGATATGATGAGATGTTACATAGTAAACGATGTCATTCTAGCGCGTGACACACAACTTGTACAAACATTGTTATTTAAGCACACCAGGAAGGATGTCTCCCAGTACCTCTTTTCCCGTCATCCCGCTACGTGTTAGCGGGATCTCATTTCACTTTATGATGGCAGTGTCTCCTTCTCCCGTCATCCCAGTGCCCAGACACTGGAATCTACCGTCTTAAGAGTCAAGATAAAAATTGTTATTTTTTATCATGGCATTTAAACAAATGATAATTTTTCTCATGACAGCAACTAATGCAACCTTAGCAGCTTTGCCAGAATCAATCAAACGCTGCTTTCATTTTTCTGTTGTGGCGCATAGCAACAAGAGCTGACATGTATAGTGCTTTCCTTGCATCTCCTTTGATTTGAGCTTTGCCAACTTTTCTTCCACTTTCGCTAGTTTTAGGTGCAACTCCAACCAAGCATGCAATTTCTCTATTCTCTAATCTACCAAACCTCTGTCAGTAGAACGCTCGCCGTCTTTGACCCAATACCTTTATAGCTGATTAAAAGCTCATTTTTTCCTTTCAATTCAGCTATCACGTCTTCTATGTCTTGCCTAATTTCCTTCAATTGTTTTTCAGCAAACTCTATTTGTCTTTCTATATATTCTCTAGCTTTTCCCGTTGCATTTTGCAGACGACACTTATTTGCATGATTTAAATTACGCTCAACTGCTCCTAGCTCCTTTAATTCTTCTTGCTTTTGTACATCCTTTTACTTCACCGTTTTTACTGATAAATTCAGCGTATTTCTCCAGTAATTTAGCATCCAATTTGTCAGTTTTTGCGAAGTGATTGCAAGCTTTGGCAAATGCATATACCCGATTCGGGTGAGCTTTATGGACAGTTACCTTGCAACAATTTTACAATGAGCTTTTCATAGCCGCCGGTTTACACATAACTTGATGGGTAAATCGACTATATTTGTTTCTATAAACCCAGATATAGCACCATTCATGTTTGCTATGCGCTTATGCTTGCCGTTAATTCAATGTTCCCTTGGAAACATCTACTCCCATAAAATTTATTCTAGCCATTTTTTTACCTATAAATATAATCAATGCAAATGTTGTATACAGGATTGTAATTCGATCTTTTAGATCCACCTACCGTTCATACTACATTTTGCTTTAAGCCAGGAGTGTACTAAGATTCCAACGGTTTTTACCCAGACACAGTATCACTCCTTTGCTTATTATAGTCTTTTGACTCTTTTTAAGATACAATCCAGGTCTTTTTTTTTAGACTGGATCCTATCATAGGATGACAGAAGCAGACACTCCACATTGTCATTCCAGTGCTTTGACTACTTGGATCCAGCTGAGTTGGTGAGTATAAAAGTATAGCTAATGCGAGCTCTACGTCATGCCGCCGTGGTATCTCTTAGCCGCTAACACGTAGCGGGATGACGGTTGTCAGGGTGTCATCCAGTACCTTCTCTTGTCATCCCAGTGCCCAGACACTGGGATGGCTTTGTTGCATAGCACCTTAAGCAGTGATGGTTTACGACAAATTTATGTAATGATTTCAAATTTAGCCATACCAATATCAGTGAATTTGTTGAGCAAATAGCACTTAATTAGTAATTCTTTTTCACGATTTACTTCAGATTTATTCCTAAAGCTAAATCCAAATACTTGCTTCAACCTTGAGAAAAATCCTTCTATGTAAGATCTCTTTCCATAAATTGCTTCCTTTTTCCACTCTTTTACACCATCTTGTCCATATAATTTTATTAACCTAATAGCAGCATTTCTGTCAGACATATAATCTATTTTTGAATGTTCTGCTGCATCCTTTTTTGGTAGAACTTTTGTCTTTATATCGTATTTCTTACACAATTTATAAAGTTTGTGCCTATCGTATGCCCTATCTGCATATAATGCTTTTATTTTGTGCTGAAAATTAACTTCTTCAAGCAAATCGCAAGCTCCATAGTGGTCAGAGTAGACGCCATTACTGTATCTTGCAGCTATAGCTTTTTTACTATTCACACTTAACATAACATGTAACTTTCTTACTTGCTCGTAGCTTCGGTACTTTCTATCTGCACTGTTTTCCTTACTGTGGCCAGGAGTGTTACTGTAAATGCTGATACTTGTGCTATCTATGATAATTTCAATATTTTCCATGTTGCTTTTATCAACCCTGCAATCATTTATCTTAATATTAAGTTTTTTAAACCTTCTTGATGCTTGTGAATAGCTGATAACTGCCAAATTTTTTCCTATTTGTTGCAGATATCCTTTTATAAACCCCACCGTTTGTCTTAAACCAATTCTAAAAAGATTGACAATTATATGCACCAAAATTACGACTTTATCACTGTAAATATAGTTGCCGCCCTGCATTTTTGGACTATTTTCATACCAATTTTCGATAGCTTCATCGATGTAACGAAAAATATTTCCCCTTTTTTCAAGGAATTTGTTATATTCGTTTTGGTTGCTGACTTTCATTTTCTGTGGCATATTTTTTCTTCAACAGTTAAATGGTTATTTATAATGAATTTTGTCAGTAGCCACCAGATTTTTTCGGTTGCTATGCAACAAAGCCCACTGGGATCCAGGAATTTTATTAAGTTGGTAAGCATAAAAGTAGCCGTTTTATGTTAAAGTACAACGTTTTGATGATTATGAAAAAGCTGGATTCCAGTGTCAAGCACTGGAATGACACCCTTCACGGGCTCTTTTAGTCATAAATATTTAAGAAATTTACCAAACGAAAAAAAAGGCAAAAGAAGCCCCGTGGTTATTATCCGCTTTAAAATATTGGCGTTTTTTATGTTTTAAACGCTTGATAAGCAAGATTTAGCTGCTTTTAATTGCAACTAACTTACGCTGCAAATGTTTAAGAAATTTACTAAGCAGAAAAAAAGACAAAGAATCCCCGAGTTAGCTAGTCTTTTACTATCTCTGTCGAGTATTGGCATTTTTTGATGTCTTGTAACGCTTTATAAGCGCGTTCAGCTTATTTAGATAAAAATCTAGATGTAGATGAAGTTTTGTAAAGACATACAGTATCTATATACTGCAAAAAATTAAACATAAGACGCCGATACATTAAGTAATCCTTACCTTTTAATCTGCAGATTGGCGAAAGCAAACACAATAGCTTCAGTTTCATGATAAGGGGGCTGGCGAAGCTTGTCAAGGAAGTTTTTGTTTCTACTGAATGACAGTTGTGGCTTGGGAGGTAGTGCAAGAAATCTGTTATTTTAATTGTGTGAAATTTAGTTTTGTGTTTCGTAATATTATACAATCAAATTGATAAAAGCTGTATTATCTCCTTGCAGCATTAAGTGTATATTTTTCGCTATTTTCTCTACTAAGGGAGTAACATTATCAAAATTTGAAAATTTTGATAACACATAATCTGCTAAGCTTCTTTGATCTTCAGGTCTACCCACTCCAAATCTCAAGCGCCAATAATCGTTGCCAATAAAACTATCTATGGATTTAAGTCCATTATGTCCAGCAGAGCTACCACCTTTCTTTATTTTTATTCTTCCAAGTTCCAAATCAGCGTCATCGTGTATGACAACGATATTATCTAGCGACAATTTGTAAAAGTTTCGTATTTTTGCAACAGGGATGCCAGAATTATTCATAAATGAATAAGGCTTTATTAACATGATTTTATTATCATTAATCATGCCAGAGGTTATTAGATAATCGGCTTTTTTAGAGAACGACTGGAAATTCCAATATTTGCAGATTGTATCAACGGTGATGAAGCCAATATTATGATGAGTTAGCTCATATTGACTGCCAGGGTTACCAAGCCCAACTATCAGATGCACTATTCCTCTGTTTCTGCTTGAGGTTTTTCAACGTCACTATCGGCAGCAGAAATTGTAACAATGGTAAAATTTTCTTCTTCATGAGCTACAAACTTAACACCTTCTGGTAATTTTACATCATTAATATGTATAGACTGGCCAATCATTTTACCGGATAAATCAACTTCAATAACCTGAGGTATTTTATCAGGAGAGCATTTAACAGCAATAGAACGACACAAAACATTAATCACTCCACCTAACTTGATTCCTGGAGCTTTACTTTCATTCACAAATGATAGAGGTATGTCTATTTTAATTTCGCTGCCTTTATCAACAAATTGAAAATCAACATGTTGCACAGTATCCTTCACTACATGCAATTGGATATCGCGAACAAGAGCATATTCCTTTTTGCCCGAAATATTCAGCTCTATCAAATGTGCAGAAAGAGAGCCTGATTTATATTGCTTCGTGAATTCCTTTGCAGACAATGTCAAATTTACATTATCATGGCCCTTTCCATATATGATCCCAGGAATGTTTCCTTTCTTCCTTAGAGAATGCATCGCTTTTGTTTTTGTTATATCACGTAACTCTGCATTAATTGTTACTATTTCTTGTTGCGTCATTGGTTACTCCTATTCAGCTAATCCTTTTAATATAATTTAATAATAATATAACATAAAAATATTTATTTCAAACTTCATTCTTTCATACTAATTGTTTGTGAAAGGATTTATTTAGATATATATTTAAGCTTATTTAACAAGAACTATGGGCATTGATAATAAAGTAGTTTTTAGGATTTATAAACCAACAAGAACTGCAACACAATCTGGTTTAGGTAATACAAAATTCTGGCACCTAAAAATTGAATCTGGCTCTTACTACATTGAACCTTTAATGGGGTGGGTTGGCTCAAAAGATCCAAAAAAACAGATTGTATTAAAGTTTGATTCTCTTGAAAAAGCAGTATTCTACGCAAAAAAACGCAACGTTAAATACGTAATTGAAATGCCAAAAAATGTTAAGAGGCTGCCAAAATCTTACGCAAGCAACTTCATACTAAAGTAAGGTTTATTATGGTGTGCTTGTCTGTAAAAGGTAAGGCTTAGTATAACCAATTTAATTCTGGGTTTTAAGTTGTGCTAGCACGCTGCGGCCATTTAAAGAGTCAAGATTTTTAACCTGGCTAGCCAGTATTAAAGAGTTATTTTTCAGGTATTTCTTTACAAGGCTTGCAAGTCTTTTTGGATTATTCAAATAGCTCCATTCTGCTTGTAAAACTTTTATATCACTTTGTACTAAATTAATTTCACTTTTTATTTTTATTAGCTCTCTATTTAACGACTGAACATGTAATTTTACCTTAAATAGTCCTACAATGCTAAGAAAAAACATAACTATTGAGATGATGCAGAAAGTTCTCATGACAACCTCTGTATAGCTCTTAGTTTTGCTGAGCGTGAACGCGGATTTGCACTTACTTCTTCTATACTTGCTTTGATCACTTTTTTATTTAGAAGAGAGAATGTCTTGCAATCAGTAGCACATAAATCTTTAAAAAAAGTTTTGACTATACGATCTTCTAAGGAATGAAAGGTGACGACAATTAATTTGCCATTCTCACTTAAAATCTCAGATGCAGCTTTAATGCCCTTTTCAAGTTCTCCCAGCTCATCGTTTACCCATATTCTGATTGCCTGAAATGTTCTGGTTGCAGGATCAATTTTGCTTTTTCCACGGAACACCACAGAACGTACAATATCCGCAAGCTCAAATGTAGTTTTGATAGTTTTCTTCTTCCGTGCATTTACTATTGCTCTTGCAATTTTGCGAGAATGATGCTCTCCTCCGTAGTTATATATAGTATTTGCAATTTCTTCTTCGCGTAAAGCGTTAACAAACGTTGAAGCGTTTATATAAGAAGAGTTATCCATGCTCATATCGAGTGGGCCATCATGTAAAAATGAGAACCCTCTATCTCCATTATCAAGCTGCATAGATGAAACTCCGATGTCAAAGACCACCCCATCCACTCCGTTTGATGTCATCCCAGCATGTGACCAGTTATTTTTTCCAGTATCAAGTACTGGGATGACAGAAGATGACTCAACACTGCTTAGTATACTTTTAATATTACTAAACTTCTCAATGAATAGTTTTATTCTATCGGGATATCTAACGATTAAATCATCATAAAACTTAGTTACCGTTTCATCTCTATCAATTGCATATACCTTGCAATCAGCTGACTCCAATATTGCTTTGCTATACCCTCCAGCTCCAAATGTGGCGTCTACGTATATACCACCATCCTGCGGTGATAGTAGTGATAGCATCTCTTTTAACAAAACTGGAGTGTGTGTCATAGTGCTCCATCAAGAGACTCTGTGCATACAAATAAAAATAACTTCCCACTAAAACATGATATTTCATGGAAGTATATAGGCAATAATATAAAAATACTTGAATATAGTCAATGATATAAAAATATTAAGATTCAATAAGATACTATTATTAATATAATGTTCAAATTTTTCTATTATATAAAAAAAAGTAATGTATATTACTAAATACTAAACAAACTATAGAAAATTATGCAGCAAATAACAAAAGCAATATTCTCGAGTTTGATTTGTAACACTTTATTGTGGTATGACCACATGCTTTTTGGCCACTTAATAAACATAATAGGTGGTGTGTTTTTTCCATCGGATGATCAACTAACCAGCGTATTGAAGGCTTTTGGAGTGTTTGCAGTGGGTTTCTTAATGAGACCAGTCGGCGCTGCCATATTTGGTCACATTGGTGATAAGCATGGCAGAAGAGTTGCCTTATTGCTCTCGATTATATTAATGACTTTATCAACCGTATTAATTGCTTTTGTTCCAGGTTATCAAAGCATTGGAATACTAGCGTCAATGCTGGTAGTGTGTTTAAGGTTATTGCAGGGTATATCCCTTGGGGGAGAAGCAGGAAATGCACCATTTTTAATAGAACACGCTCCTAAAAACAAAAAAGGATTTTTTGGCAGCATTGAAGTATTAAGCGCAATTTTTGGTTCAGTATTAAGCCTGATAGCGGTACTCATATGCAAAAAAGTATCTGATTTTGAATCTTGGGGGTGGAGATTACCTTTCATTTTCAGTTTAGCAATGGGATTAATCAGCATATATATGAGATATATACTTGATGAAAGCCCAGAGTATAAAAGACAAAAAAATCCGTCTAAATTGCCATTAAAAGAGTTATTAAACAATTACAAAAAGCCTGTTCTAATATCAATAGGTATTGACTTGGTTGAAAATGCGTCTCTCTATATATATTTGGTATTTTTCAATGTGCTTACGAATAAAATATTAACAGTAAATACTCATTTTAATCATATAGTGGAAATACTGAGTCAAATTGCGCTTGGAGGATTGACAATATTATTTGCTATACTTTCTGATAAGATAGGAAGAGAAAAAGTTATGAAGTTTGCATTTATAACTTTTGTAATAGTAAGTTATCCAGTTTTTTCAATGTTATGTACTGGCGATTACTTGCTCACTTTTATGGCACACATTCTTTTTATAATTCCAATAGCTGCATCGCTTGGTCCTGTCAGTGCACTTATGTGCGAATTATTTCCAACAAAGGTTCGGTACAGCGGATTTGGTTTATCAAGAAATATAGCTGCTGGATTTTTTGGTGGCCTTGCACCATTTATATGCACAACAATTATCAAGGTTACAGGACAAGAGACTTCAGCTAGTTTTTACATGATTTTCTGTGCATTAATTGGGCTAGTTGCTATATCGCAAATTAAGGGTGAGCTTTCTTCAAAATCACCCAAAGTAAACCAAGTATAGTTGCAGTATAGCAGAATTTAAAAAAATCTAATTATAAGGTGGGAAATGCCAATTCTTAGGTGATAATGTGAATATTTCAGCACCATCTTTTGTTACTCCAATCGTATGCTCAAATTGAGCAGAAAGTGAAAGATCGCGTGTTGTTACTGTCCAGTCATCGAGTTTACTGAGCAGAGTCTCATGTTTTCCAGCATTAATCATTGGCTCTATTGTAAAAAACATACCTTCCTTCAAGACGAGATTTTCATCTTGATCATAGAAATGCACTACATTCGGTGGAGCATGAAAGACTTTTCCTATACCATGTCCGCAGTAGCTGCGTACGATAGAATATCCAAAACCTCTAATATATTTCTCTATAGCAAGCCCTATTTCATTTAGCTTATTGCCGGGCTTAACTTGTTTAATTGCTTCCATCAATGCATTATAAGTAGCGTCACACAAACGTTTTGCTTTTATTGATGGCTTGCCAACCCAAAACATGCGACTTGTATCACCATGCCAGCCATTTAAAATCACCGTAACGTCAATATTCAAAATATCTCCATCTTTAAGCGGTTTATCATCGGGAACACCATGGCACACAACTGCATTTTTTGAAGTGCAAATTGATTTTGGATACCCCCTATAGTTTAGTGGTGCTGGAATTGCACCTGCATTAATTATAAAGTCATGACATAGATCATTTAACTCACTAGTTGTCACCCCTACCTTTACGTATGGTGCAATGAAATCAAGAGTTTCAGCAGCAAGCCTGCCAGCCTTGTGCATAAATTCAAAATCTTCTTGTGAGTGTATAGTTATGTTCATATTTTCCATGTCTTATTGTAATTGGTGATCTTTTACGCTTACTCGCAAGTACATAAACATAATAACTTTACATATTATAAAAATAAGTCCTATGGATCCTAGTGTCAAGTCATTTGTATGACAAGTGGTAAAACAGAAATCTAGACTGTAACTTTTGATTTAACCCAATTATACAATTTACTCATTTTACCATCCTGACCTAAAATACCAGAATTATTTTTATAAAAAGTGTCAACTATTAGCTTTATAGAACCTATAGCAGCAGAAAATACGGGATTTTTATTATACTCGCCATCAAGGCCACTAAGAGATTCAGGGCACCCAATTCGAACTTGTTTATTGAATATATAGCCTGCAATTTCCTTCATGCTTGTGAGTTGACTAGTTCCACCTGTGATCACTACTTTATTAATTGGATCTTTCTGCTCTTGAAATTGCTCTCTTACCATTTCAAGTATTTCTTCAACTCTTGGTCTTATGATGTTAATAAGCTCAGATTTGAATACTTGAGTAGGTTCATCATTTTCGTTGTTTTGCACTGTAATGTACTCATTCTCATCTATTGAAGTTACGATAGTGCTACCATACAGTATTTTTATATACTCTGCACGTTCTATGCTTGTGCATAGCCCGTAAGCAATATCTCGAGTGATATGAACACCACCAATTGGAACGCTGCTTGCATACACAAGTTTCCCTCTTTTGAAAATTCCAATTGCAGTGCATCCGCCTCCTATATCAACAATAGCAGTCCCGAGCTCTTTTTCATCTCCACTCAGACAGGCAAGACCTGCAGAATATGCAGAAGCAATACAACCTGCCATATTTAATCCACCATTATTGGTAATACAGTTTTCAATATTGGTAAGCGCTGGACGCGAAGCAGTGACAACATTAACATCAGCAGATAGTCTTTTTCCGTACAATCCACCAACCTCTTTTATGTCAGTCATGTCATCTAAGTGATATTTCAGTGGTATATTGTGAATGATAACATTGTCTTCAATATATTTCTCAAATGTTTGAAAAACTACACGTCTTATATCACGCTCAGAAATCTCATGGTTAGCTGCAATAATTTCATTATGTACATTGAAAGATGAGATGCCACATCCAGCAATGTTCACATATATCTGGTCTATAGTTTCTTCTGATACTTGCTCAGCTAAACCTATAGTTGATGAGATGGAGTAATTTGCGTATTTTACATTAGTTATCGACCCACCGTTTACACCTTCTGCAATCTTATAACCCGTTCCTGTTACTTTATAGCTGAAGTTGCCATTTATCTTAACAATTAGACAAATAATCTTTGTTGTACCTATGTCTAAAACAGCAAAAACGTTTCTCTTTGGTTTTGCTATTACTGCAGAGTACATTAGTTAACCTTATTACGCAATTTCATTTAAATTGTAGCTTTCTTTAATAATTTATATTTCTATTATAGATATAGCAACATTTTAATATACCCTAAATTCTGGACAAAAGGAAAAACAAAACATAGAATTATAATTTTTATGTCCATATTACCAATTGTAATTGCTCCTGATGAAAGACTAATCACACGTGCCAGTGAAGTAACAGATATAAACGATAAAATTAAAGAATTAGTAAATGACATGTTCGAAACTGTGTACGATGCAGAAGGTCTTGGCCTTGCTGCAGTGCAAGTTGGAGTGTTAAAGAGAATTTTTGTTATGGACATTCAGCTAGAAACAATTGAAAATGAGCCAGCAGGATATGAATCAACTGGCAAATTTTGCATGATTAATCCAGAAATTACGGGATTATCCGATGAACAAGTGATTCTCAAAGAAGGGTGCCTTTCAATTCCAGAGCAAAGCTATGAAATTAAGCGTCCAAAGTATTTAACTGTGAAATATAAAGACTTAGATAATGAAGAACAAACACTAAAAGCTAGTGGTTGGCTTGCAAGGTGTATTCAGCATGAATTAGATCACTTAAACGGCATGTTATATATTAGACATTTATCTAAGTTGAAGTATGATATGGCCATGAAAAAAGCACAGAAGGTTAAAAAGCATTATGAGCAATGAAGACCTAGAATTATTAAAATTCTACCATGAAGTGGGCGTTGATTGCACACTAACAGAGGATGAAGAGGAAAAAAAGTTGGAGAGCAAAGAGAGTGTGCAACCCTCTGTTATCCAAACTGGGACCCAGAAGAAAGATGCAGATACGCGCTGGAATGACACTAAAGATGGGAAAGACATGTTTCCAAGTGACTGGATAATTGAAGCAAGGAAACTTGCAGGTAAATGTAGTAGTGTGGATGAATTAAGAAGTGCAGTTGAATCATTTGAAGGTTGTGAGATAAAAAAAACTGCAACTAATACTGTTTTTTCCGATGGTAATCCAAACGCAAAAATTATGCTCGTTGGTGAAGCTCCAGGGGCAAATGAAGACCTTCAAGGCATACCATTTTGTGGTGCAAGTGGAATGTTGCTCGATAAAATGTTAAATGCAATCAATCTTGATCGCACTAAGGTATACATAAGCAATACTGTATTTTGGCGCCCACCTGGCAATAGAAAGCCAACCGACCTAGAGCTTGATATGTGCAGACCATTTGTTGAGAAGCATGTTGCACTGGTTTCACCGCAAATTCTAATTTTGGTCGGGGGAATTGCGTGTTATAGCCTTCTTGACAGCACAAAAACTATATCGAATTTGCGTGGTAGATTTCATACGTACACTAACCAATATTTGTCCAATTCAATCACCACAGCCGCTATATTTCATCCAGCTTACCTACTTCGCCAACCGGCACAAAAACGTTTAGCCTGGGAGGATTTGAAGAAGATTAGGGAGTATCTTGATAACACCAATAACTGCACAAATACCTAATAAAGTGGTAGACCTCTTGCATAGTTTTTTGCAGCATGTTAACAATCGTTAGAAACGAAAAACCTACTTGACAAACTCCGCCAGCGCCCTTATCATGGTACTGAAGGTATTCAGTTATCTTCATCTGTGCAGATTAAACAGCAAAAAAACAACGTACTTGGCGTCTTATTTTTAATTTTTCGCACTATGTGCACCTTATGTCTTCACAATATTTCTGGGTTTTTACCCATATAAGCTGAAACGCGCTTATAAGTCGTTTAAGACAGTATAGTACGCCAATTTGCAGGATTAGGGAGTGAACACTAATTACCACGGGGTTTCTTTTGCCTTTTTTTCTGCTTAGTAAATTTCTTAAACATTTTAGCTAAAGTTAGTTGCACTTAAAAGCAGCTAAATTGCAGCGTTTAAGACTTAAAAAACGCCAAATACTGAAAATAGACAATGACTAGGGTTTCTTTTGCCTTTTTTTCGTTTGGTAAATTTCTTAATGTTTGTAGCTAAAAGAGCCCAAGAGAGGTGTCATTCCAGTGCCCCTGTGATGTCATTCCAGCGCGTGACGCTGGAATCCAAAAAAAAGGATGATGTCATCCCAGTGCTTGACACTGGGATCCAGAAAACTTAACTTTAAATAAGTGGCTGCATAATAAAGACTAGATTCCAGTGTCAAGCACTGGAATGACACCGAAGGGGCTACTCGGATGACACCGTCATAAAGGAACCAGTGTCAGCTACTTTCATGACACCATTCTTTTTTCTGGATCCAAGTAGTCAGGGCGCTGGGATGACACCCTTTCCCAATCTATCAAATTACAATGTTCGTGCAGTTATGGAATTGTGCAACAGGCACAATTTGACATAAAAAGCTTTGCTTTTTGAAATTTTGGGTTATACTCAACTTCAACACTATTAGTAGGGGTAGTTATGGATAAAAATGAAGCTTTAAAAATATTAGGCTTTAGTGAAAGTAATAATCCCAGTGAACAAGAAATCAAAACAGCGTATAGAAAATTAGCCCTTGAATATCATCCTGATAAACATTCAGGTGCAAGTAAGGATGTGCAAAAACAAAACGAGGAGAAATTTAAAGAATTAGGTGCTGCATATAATTTTCTTACCGGAAATGATGTAAAAGAAGCTACAACATTTAGTGGTGAAGATTTAGATAGAGTTAGTTCTACCGATGATTTATTAATTCTTTTGCACTTTGCTATTTTCAATAAGCAAAAGGATTTTTTAGAAAAGTTACTTTCTAGGTTTAAAAGTGGTGAAGGCGAAGAGTTTGGTGATTATATTAACGAAAAGAACTTTACAACATTTGATAATTCACCGTTATATATTGCTTGCCTTCTGGTTACACTGATATTGTAACACTGCTTTTAAAACACAAAGCAAACCCTGACTTATCAAAGGATTATACACCATTACTTACTGCATGTTCGATGGGTCGTGCTGATGTTGTAGAAATACTTTTAAAATACAAGGCGAACCCTAATTTATCAAGCGGGCCAAACAATTTTCTACCATTGCTTACCGTTATTTTTTCGCATACGAATGATAGTAATAAAGAAAATTACATTAAGATTACAGAGCTATTGCTAAAATATGGTGCAGATCCCAATACATTAGTAGAAGACAGTATTAGAGTTATAGAGTGTACTGAAAGCAACATCTTGAAGCGTACATTTATGTTGCATGGCAATAATAAGATTAAAAAATTAATGGTGCAATATGGTGGCGTTGACCGTCATTACCTTTTTACTTACGGGTTATTTGCCACTTGTTTTACTTCATGCATGATAATCCACGTTTCGTCTATTTATAAACTAAGTAATTATGAAATACCTATTTGTATATTTGCTATATTATTCTGTACATATAGGGCCTTAGAGGCAGCATTTTTTGCAAAAACAAAAGAACCTTCTCCTGAATTTGCTGAAGTTATTACTGAAAAAGTAGTAAATAATGTTGGGCTAAATGCCGAGGACAATTCTAAAAGAATTGACAATGCATTAGCTTAATCACAACTGTACGAGAATTGTTATTTAAGAGCAATCTCTACCAAGAAGGGTGTCATGCCAGTGCCCAGACACTGGCATCCAGATTGTAAGCAAGCAAACTAGCATAGAAAGTAGCTAATCTTATTTAAAACACAACGTTTTCGATGAGATTGCAGAAAGGCTGGATTCCAGTGGGCTTTGTTGCATCGCTACTTATGAAAGGCTACTATAGTTAGGATTATAAGCAACCTATTGAAAATCTTGTTTTTTTGCAATCAATCTGATCAAATTTAAGAATAGTAATTTATTATTTATATTAATAAACTTAATTCTATTGAAAATAGCTAAAGCATTGAAATTCTTGAATTTTAGCCGGATTAGTGAGTGGTAGTGAAATTTCTTTTACTCAAATTTAGGTATTCACTGACCGTTCTTGTTATAAATACCAGAATAATAAGCTACTGATATTCTCCATCTTTTTTATCTTTAATCCATCATAGCTAGCGATGCAACAAAGCCATTCCAGTGTCAAGCACTGGAATGACATCGCCTGCTACGCGGATTACCTACAAATCATGATGTTTGTGCAGTCGTGAGCTTAATTCGCGGGCATCAAAAAAGTTCTTTTTTAAAAAACTTAAGTTATACTTATAAGTATTTGATACTTTTTATAGTGATTATGTCGAATTTAAGCTGCCTTTATGGTGATAATGCAGAATTTGTGGAAGAAATGTATAGCCGTTATCTACAGGGCGATAAATCAATCGGGGAAGATTGGTATAGAATTTTTTCAAGCAATTTAGAAATTAACAAAGCGGAGCCCTGCAATGCAACTAAGGTGGATGATTCAGTTCCTAGTTTAGCAAATTTTTTCAGGTCTTACGGCCATTTTTTTGCAGACCTTAATCCGTTATCACCGAATGAAAGTCAAGAAATAGATTATCAAAAATACTCGAATCTTTCTCCTACGGATGATACTAAAATCTATAAAGATATTTACTGCAAGAATATTGGCTTTGAATTTATGCATATTTCCTCTTATGAGGAGAGAATGTGGCTGCAGGAAAAGATCGAAAATCAAACCTATACGCTGAGTTTACAAGATAAAAAGGAAATACTGAGGCACTTGATCGAATCTGAGATGTTCGAGCAATTTCTCCATATGAAATTTCCTGGATATAAACGTTTTTCCATCGAAGGTGGAGAGTCAGCTATTGTTGCTATTGAAAAAATTATTAGTGATTCTGCAGCTTTTAGTATTGAAGAAATAGTCCTTGGTATGGCTCACCGCGGACGACTCAATGTTCTAACCAAAGTTATGGGCAAAGAATACTCCGCAATGTTATCTGAATTTCAAGGCAATCTTGCATATCCGGGTGGTCTTGAGGTTTCTGGTGATGTTAAATATCACCTTGGTTACTCTTCTGATCGAACACTTGCTGGTGGTAAGAAAATACATTTAAGTTTATGCCCTAATCCATCTCACCTTGAAGCGGTAAATCCGGTTTTGGCTGGAAGAATAAGAGCAAAGCAAAATATGAGATCTGTGCTTGGCATATCAATTCATGGTGATGCGGCTTTCATTGGTCAAGGAGTGGTTGCTGAAACTCTAACCTTAAGCAATATTGAAGGCTATAAGGTGGATGGCATTGTGCACATTGTCATTAATAACCAAGTTGGTTTTACTGCTAACCCATGCTGCGCACGATCCTCTTTTTATTGCACTGACATAGCAAAATCAATAGAAGCCCCAGTGTTTCACGTTAATGGAGATAACCCGGAAGCTGTGAGTTTTGCTGCAAGTCTGGCGATGGAATATAGGCAGAAATTTAAAAAGGACGTAGTGATTGACATAATATGCTACCGCAAATACGGCCATAATGAAGGAGATGAACCGAATTTCACTCAGCCACTTATGTATAAGCTGATATCAAAACATAAAACTCCTGGAACATTGTATGAAGAAAAATTGACTGCAGAGAAAGTATTAAGCGGTGATGAGGTAAATAAATTACGCAGTGAATTCAGGGCAAAATTAGATAAAAGTCTTGCTGAATCAGCGGCTTATACTCCAAAAAAAGCTGACTGGTTCGGTGGAGTGTGGTCAAAATTAAGAAGAGCAAAGCTGAACGATTTGAGCGAATACTACACGGATTCTGGTGTTCCGCCAGATGAGTTGAAAAAATTAGGTGTGCATATAAATAGCAACATCCCAAGTAGCTTTAACATTAACAATAAGGTTAGAAAAATACTTGATGGCAGAATAGACAGTATAAATTCCGGTAGTAATATAGACTGGGCAACTGCCGAAAGTCTTGCGTTTGCATCACTGCTCACAGAAGGAATAGAAGTGCGTTTATCAGGACAAGATTCTGGTCGTGGGACTTTCTCGCACCGTCATTCAAGGCTTGTTGATCAGGTAACAGAAGAAGCGTTTATTCCGCTAAACAATATAAATGAAAAGCAAGCTCACTTTGAGGTCATAGATAGCGCTTTATCAGAGTATGCTGTAATGGGCTTTGAATATGGATATAGTCTTGATTCTCCGTATTCACTGGTGCTCTGGGAAGGACAATTTGGTGATTTTGCAAATGGTGCACAAATTATGATCGACCAGTTTATCGCATCTGCAGAAACAAAGTGGTTGCGATCAAGCGGTCTAGTTTTGTTGCTGCCTCATGGTTATGAAGGGCAAGGACCTGAGCATAGCTCCGCGCGTATAGAGAGATTTTTGCAACTCTGCGCAGAAGATAATATGCAGGTGGTTAATTGTTCCACTCCGGCAAATTACTTCCATGTCTTACGCAGACAAATGCATAGAGACTTTCGTAAGCCTCTGGTAGTGTTTACACCTAAATCGCTACTGCGTCATAGAAGAGCAGTTTCTAACCTATCTGACTTTGAAGGAACATTCCTCACGGTAATCCCAGAATATAGAACAGGTTTAGTTTCGAATGATAAAATACGTAAAGTTGTAATATGCAGTGGTAAAGTTTATTACGACATAATTGAAGTATGTGAGGTACAAAAGGTAAACGATATAGCAATAATACGTTTAGAACAATTCTATCCATTTCCTGCCGATAAACTAAGCAGTGAACTTGAAAAGTACAAAAACGCTGAAATTATATGGTGTCAAGAAGAACCAAAAAATATGGGAGGATGGTTTTTTGTCAACCCATTGATAGAAGAAGTGTTGTCCAATCTCGATATTCAAGCAAAAAGACCTAAGTGTATCGCAAGACCTACTGCTGCATCTCCTGCATGTGGCTATGCTAGTGTCCATGCTCAGCAACAGGAGGAAATTTTGAAGCAAGTTGTGCAGGGAATCTAGCACAATTGTACAAATATTGAGGTTTTTAAGCAAAAGTGGTGTCATCCCAGTGCCCTGACTACTTGGATTCAGGAATTTTATTAAGTTGGTAAGCATAAAAGTAGCCGTTTTATGTTAAAATACAACGTTTTGATGATTATGAAAAAGCTGGATTTCAGACTGGAATGACATCGTTTACTATGTGCCATATTGCAATGTTCGTACAGTAAGCCATAGGATGACAGAAGCGGAGCTATAGAAGCCGGTGTGGTTCTGTCGTATCCGTTCAGCCAATGGCGTCAACTTAAGGGAAAATATCAGTGATTGTGTGTAAAACTTCTCTCTAAATTTTTTATCATTAAATTATCCAAAGAGTGCAAGAAACAGCACTTTTGTTTCTATTTTATTTCAACAAAAAAGTTTAAAATGTGTCCTTTTTAGACGAGACGTGCAGAAAGGAAAAAATCTTATTTTACAAATTAAAAATACAATATACTCAAAAACTTTTCAGAAAATCCATAGGAGGGTTTGCTAATGAAGACTCTTAAGTTGACGCCATTGGCTGAACGGATACCGTAACTTTTGGAAGGGATTTTGGCCATTGAGACGTGATTCAAAAATATTGACAACATTCTTTCCACGAACCTTTCCCCACGTTCTGACCAGGTGAAAAAGCTGTTTTTACGATAGCCGTCTAATTTGCCGTTCTGCAAGGTTGTTGATTGACTTCAGGCTTTCGTAAAAACTTCCACACCATATCCTCGGCCTTAACATCTTAGCAGCCATTCTCAAACCATTTACAAGCCTTGTCATTTCATGCCCCCCTTTTTGCATTAGTTGTATAGCATCTTTTAATATTAACAAGGCCTATAATAGTGCAGCACTGCCTTACGTATTGCCAATCCGAATTCTACTTGCTGTAAAATAACACAATCTGCTACATCACTGCTAAGCTCAATCCCTCTGTTTATTGGCCCTGGGTGCATAACAATCGCATCTGGTTTTGCGTATGATAGCTTTTGTGAATCAAGTCCATACAAATGAAAATATTCTTTCTCTGAAGAACTATTATTCATGCGCTCTTTCTGCAGCCTCAAAAGCATAATTACGTCAGCATCCTTTATACCTTCAATTAATGAATAATGGACTGAATCTACTTCAGGAAAATGCTTACAAATCAAAGTTGGTGGTGCGACCAAGCATATTTTTGCTCCAAACATTTTTAGCAATCTTATATTTGATCTTGCAACTCTACTGTGCAGAATATCTCCACATATCACAACTTTGAGGTCCTTTATTTGCTTTTTATGATTGATGATTACAAGATAATCTGCAAGAGCTTGAGTTGGGTGTTCACTGCTTCCATCGCCTGCGTTGATTAGCGAGCAGCTAACATTCTTAGCCAGCATATTAACAGTACCGCTATTTTTTTGCCTGATTATCATGTAATCAGGATTCATTGCATTTAATGTTTTGATCATGTCTTTTAGATCTTCTCCCTTGTTAATAGAAGAAGATCTTATTGGCAAAGTTACAACATTTGCTCCAAGGCTTCTTGCTGCTATTTCAAAAGACGCAAGTGTACGCGTTGAATCTTCAAAAAATAAATTTATTACTGTCTTATTTTCCAAGATATGACTATTTGCAGCTTCTTTTTTAAGGTACTGGTTGGCCAACTTAGTTATATTTTCTACATCATCGACTGTAAGGTCTGAGATGTTTAACAAATTCCTTCTCTTGTTCATAATTTCCTTTTCAACTACTTGAACCTATTCTACTTTCTTACTATCGTTTTTCAATAGACCTCTTGTGCAGCAATTGTTTTGGTGAAAGAACGGGAAAAGATAGTAAAGTCAAAGTTGACTTGGAGAAAAGTTCAGCGAGTCAAGAGCAAAGTACTGCAAAAGGTTAGCATAAATCTTTCATCCCAGTGTTTGGTGGCACTGGGAATTACTTCCACTTACACTCATCCGCTATCATAACAGCCTCAAAAAGATGCTTCTCAAGTTCACTTAGAGGCAAATCACTTTGTGAATAATTTCCCCAAGATTTTAGTATATCGGAAGTTTCAACGCCTTCAATAATAGGATATTCTTGGTTTTTTTTAGCGTATAACTCTTGAGCCTGCTTGCTTACTAAAAATTCCAATAAGACTATAGCATTTTCCCTGTTTTTTGCGTTTTTTGTTACTGCGGCACCACTGATGTTTACCATTACACCGTGATCGTTGCGATTAGGAAAAAAAGCCCCTAGCTTGTCTGCAACATTCTTTTTATTTTCTGATGAAAGAATTCTCGCAAAGTAGTAGCTGTTTACTATTGCAACATCTCCCTCACCAGCTGCTACGGCGTAAATTTGGTCAGTATCACCACCACTTGGTTTTCTTGCCATATTGCTCACAATTCCGCTTACCCATTCTTTCGTCTTTTCAAAACCATTATTTGCAATCATAAAAGCAATTAACGATCTGTTATATGGACTTGTAGAAGAACGCACTAATATTTTTCCTTTCCATTTTTCATTTGCTAAATCTTCATAAGTACTTAAGTCCTTAGGGTCTACTGACTCTTTATTGTAAACCAATATCCTAGTTCTTTTTGTAAGACCAAACCAATAATCTTCACTGTCTCTAAATCTTGCAGGTATAACACTTTTTAAAACCTCTGAATCCACTTGAGATAAAAGCCCTCTTTTTTTTGCTAGAATTAAGTTGACTGCATCAGCAGTTAAAAATAAGTCAGCTTCACCCCCGTTTTCTATTCGTGAAAGTAGCTGAGAATAATCATCAATGATGTAACGTACTTTAATGCCTGTATTTTTCGTGAATTCATCAAACAAAGTACGTACTAATTCCTCTTTACGTGATGAATAAACATTTACCACTTGTGAGTCATTAGTTCCGTCGTTTCTGTATAAATAAGTAATGACTATTAATACAACTGCTATTAAGGATGTGAATATAAAGGCTTTTTTCATATTGGATAAAAAATAACTTCTTTCAGTTGAAGATACTCAAATAACGCAACCTTAGCAAGTGTAAAATTCGTTAGATAAGTCATGAGAGCTACAAAAACTTCCTTGACAAACTCCGCCAGCCCCTTTATCATGGAACTGAAGCTATTTATTTATCTTCTCTGTACAGATTAAATGACAAAAAAACTCAACGTATTTGGCGTCTCATGTTTAATTTTTTGCACTATGTGCACCTTATGTCTTTATCAAATTTCTAGGTTTTTACCTACACAAGCTGAAATATGCTTATAAAGCATTTAAAACATCAAAAAACGCCAACTTAAAAAATGGATAGTGAATAACTAGCTACCCTAGGGTTTCTTTTGCCTTTTTTTCTGTTTAGTAAATTTCTTAACGTTTATAATTTAGATTAGTTGCGGTTTAAAAGCAGCTGAATCGCGGTTATTAAGCGTTTAGAATAAAAAAACGCCATACTTGAAAGTATAATGTAAGTAATTAGCCAACCACGGGGTTTCTTTTGCCTTTTTTTTATTTGGTAAATTTCTTAATATTTATAGCTAACATGAACAAACATTTGAGAGTAACTTCCGCTAGTAGGGTGTCATCCCAGTGCTTGACACTGGGATGGCTTTGTTGCATAGCACCTTAAGCAGTGATGGTTTACGACAAATTTATGTAATGATTTCAAATTTAGCCATACCAATATCAGTGAATTTGTTGAGCAAATAGCACTTAATTAGTAATTCTTTTTCACGATTTACTTCAGATTTATTCCTAAAGCTAAATCCAAATACTTGCTTCAACCTTGAGAAAAATCCTTCTATGTAAGATCTCTTTCCATAAATTGCTTCCTTTTTCCACTCTTTTACACCATCTTGTCCATATAATTTTATTAACCTAATAGCAGCATTTCTGTCAGACATATAATCTATTTTTGAATGTTCTGCTGCATCCTTTTTTGGTAGAACTTTTGTCTTTATATCGTATTTCTTACACAATTTATAAAGTTTGTGCCTATCGTATGCCCTATCTGCATATAATGCTTTTATTTTGTGCTGAAAATTAACTTCTTCAAGCAAATCGCAAGCTCCATAGTGGTCAGAGTAGACGCCATTACTGTATCTTGCAGCTATAGCTTTTTTACTATTCACACTTAACATAACATGTAACTTTCTTACTTGCTCGTAGCTTCGGTACTTTCTATCTGCACTGTTTTCCTTACTGTGGCCAGGAGTGTTACTGTAAATGCTGATACTTGTGCTATCTATGATAATTTCAATATTTTCCATGTTGCTTTTATCAACCCTGCAATCATTTATCTTAATATTAAGTTTTTTAAACCTTCTTGATGCTTGTGAATAGCTGATAACTGCCAAATTTTTTCCTATTTGTTGCAGATATCCTTTTATAAACCCCACCGTTTGTCTTAAACCAATTCTAAAAAAATTGACAATTATATGCACCAAAATTACGACTTTATCACTGTAAATATAGTTGCCGCCCTGCATTTTTGGACTATTTTCATACCAATTTTCGATAGCTTCATCGATGTAACGAAAAATATTTCCCCTTTTTTCAAGGAATTTGTTATATTCGTTTTGGTTACTGACTTTCATTTTTTGTGGCATATTTTTTCTTCAACAGTTAAATGGTTATTTATAATGAATTTTGTCAGTAGCCACCAGATTTTTTCGGTTGCTATGCAACAAAGCCATCCCAGTTTCAAGCACTGGGATGACACCATTTGTTGTAAACTCACTTTTACTCTATGGTCTTGCCGCTATCCTGAACAGATACAAACTAGCAGTTACTATATAAGATACAATGCAACAAAACTGATCTAGTTGTTATGAACAAGTTTCTAGCTATATGGTATCTAAAATAATAAATGCAATACAGAACAACTTGTTAGTGTGTTTTCCAACAGAAACAGTGTATGCTCTTGCTTGTAATGCACTAGATAATGAATCTATAGGAAAAATATATCAGATAAAGAAACGCTCTCAGAATAAGCCACTCTCCATATTTGTTAGTGATATTTACAATTTGACAAAAATAGCAAAGCTAGAGAAAAAGTATATTGGTTTAGTAAATCACTTTTCTCCTGGACCAATTACCTACATTTTACCACTTAAAAACAACAACATATTGCCAAACGAATTCTTTAAAGATAGTATAGGCATCAGAATCCCTGAGCATCCTATTGCAATTTCAATATTAAATAAACTGAAAGTTCCAATAGTTGCAACTAGTATAAATATTTCAGGAGAAAAAAGTGTATGTAAGGCAGACGATATACCACAATCCATTAAGCAACATTTATCTGTAGTGATTGAAGATGACGAACTAGTTTCTGGTATAGAATCTACTATTATTGACTTAACCGAAGATAAGATTAAGGTTTTAAGGGAAGGTGCAATTTCATTACAAACAGTAAACAACGCATTTTCAAACTAAGATCTATAGGAGCAAGAATGAAAAAAGTAATAGGTCACAACCAAGCCAAAAAAAAATTAATGAACAACTTGTCTGTTCAGTCTTGGCTGATCTGCGGTAAAAAAGGTATAGGGAAAGCAACATTTGCAAAATCCTTCTCCAATTGGTTTCTTACAAAAAACTATGACGTGGCAGCATTGGACTTACACATTGTTGAAGGTGATACTATCGGAATAGAAAAAGTCAGAGAAATGAAAAACTTTCTACACTTAAGTCCCATTCAATCAGAACACAAAATAGCTATAATAGATAGCTTAGAGGTAATGACTAATAACGCTAAAAACGCAATATTGAAAATATTAGAAGAGCCGCCAAAAAATTCTAAGATATTTATAATTAGCCATAAGCCATATGATATACAAACCACTATCCGGTGTAGGTGCTTTCAGCTGAATTTACTCCCATTAACTTATGATGAAACAAAGCAAGTTGTTTCATCTCAATGTAAATTTGATGATCAAATATTTGATGAAATCATTACTTTATTTCCTGGAATGCCAGGAATGATAATAAATGCAATAAGTAGTGATGCTTATGAAGCATACAAGTGCTTTTATAAATTTCTTCATGATTTAAAGAATCCCAATATGATTAATAAAGTAATTAATAGCGAAATCGAACTAGAACTAGCATCATATATAATTCAGGCCTTCATTTTAGAAAGCATAAAGAGAGAGGTAAATGATGTTGAAATTCTGCTAAGTCAGTGGAAAAAAATAGATGAACTTTTTGTTGTTGCTAAGCAACTCCACTTAGATAAAAAGCATGTTTTAGCTAATGTAGTTAATATCATGACATAAGTTTACGAAATATAATACTTTTAACATAAATTCATGATAAAATCCTGTTAATTTAATACTTGAAGTATATAATTTGACTAATAATAAATTAACTGTATGGCAATCAATAGAAGTTTTGACAAAAGCCATACTGAACATGCAAAAAGAATTGAGTTCAATCAAGAATATAGCTTTAGACCAGGACGTCACCTTAGAAAAAGGAGAGGAGTTATTAAGTGGCATTTATGAAGCAAATTTTAAGCTAAACAAGGCAATCAATATAGCCACTTTGCCAAAAATTGGCTATCATATGCTCAATGGTGAGCTTGTTGTACGTAATCATATTACGGAAGAGGAAGTAAAGATTCCTAGAGATTTTCATTACCTTAAAGTCGTTAAATCCAATCATGATGATTATAAATTAACGTTTTGTAATTTTTTAGGTAACGAGTTTTTTGAATATAAAAAATATGATCCACAATATTCTGGTATTTCAGATGAATATAAATTTGTGAATTTTGGTAGTGTAAAAAAGACTCATAATCTAAAATTTAAGGAATATGTTGGTCATGCACCTAAATTTTTTGCTGCAGAAGGGCCTATTGAGCCTGGATCCCAAAACCATGTAATTGATCTATTTGAGCTAGTCAAAAGTGGTAAAGGTAGCAAAATGGGAACCTTCGCTGATGAATTTGGTTATTTTGATGATCAAAATAAATTACATTATTATAATTATCACAAAAGTGCTGAAAGTAATACTTATGATCCTGAAAATTTTAGTGTAAAAATGATAAATATAGATGTGAGCAAAATCGATAAATTCTACCTTATTGCGGAACAAGGTGATATAATCATTCATCCTATTTTGGAAAATTTAGACATATTTTAAAGTTTTTTAGAGTATCTAATCTTATTGTTATTATAATTGGGTTTGGTAGCATTATGTTATGGAAGATAAATTGCTTGAATCAGTAAAAAACAAAAGTTATTTCAGTAAAGCAGTCGAATGGTACTGCCATAGGTATCTGTTTTGTGTAGCAGAAAGATCTTGGATGGCATTAATAGTATCGCTTCTCCTAGTATGCTTATGTTTATTAACATTAAACATATACCTGTTATTTCCTGTTAAAAAAGATTTAAATTTTGTGAAGTATATGAACCACACAGAAGATGAGTTCTCTGCAATGCATAAGCTTAGTTTCAGTAAAAAGGAAGATGAATACATTTCCACAGCGAGGTACTTAATAAGTAAATACATTGAAATATACGAGTCCATTAAGATCGTTGAACCGAAGTACCAAGAAAATTTTATAAGAAACAATTCTATACATAAAATCTATCAAGGCTTTCAGGAAAAAACGAATAATGAAGCTGGTAATTTGTCTTTATCTAAAAGAAAAATTGCCAACATAAATGTAATAACATTATCTATTGATCGATCGACCAAGGACTTAGTTACATTTGCTGGAAATGCTACTGCAGTTTTTACAACCGAGCAAAATAAGGAGGATACTGTGGAGATTAGCTTCACTTTGTCGAATATAAAAGCAACTCTGGCTGGTATAATACCATTTAAATTTATTGTTAATGGTTATAAATATAGATGATTACATTTAAAACATTATTTGGTAGCTAAAAAAAATAACTAAAGTGCATGTAGCAGTAATAACTGGAGGTAAAACTAGAAGAATTGGCGTTTTTTTAATAAAGTAATTCTGAGAAGGTTTTAAGAAAAAGGCATTGTAAATTATCGGTAAAAAGTACAGAGCGTTAAGTATAGTACTAACAATTAACACTAGAGTTACAAACACAGAAAGTATTACATTGCCAGAGTTGAAAACAGCTTGAAAAATGAGAAATTTACCCCAAAAAGTCGGAGCAGGCGGCACCCCTATCATAGACAATGCACCTATAGCAAATGCTGTCATGCTAATTGGCATACTGCGTCCTATACCGTGAATCTTATCTATATATTTCTCGCCTGTTTTCGTTATTATTGCTCCGGCAACGAAAAACAAAGTGATTTTTGCAAATGCGTGGCAAACCAATTGAAAAATTGCAACCTCCATGCTGAGCTCACTAAAAATTGAAGCAAATAATATAATATACGACAATTGAGAGATGGTAGAGTAAGCAAGCAATTTCTTTAATTCTTTTTGCTTTAGTGCAATCAATGATGCAGTAATAATAGTAAATCCAGCAGCGTACGGAAGCCACCCTCCAGCAAACCAATTTTGCTGCACAAAACATTGCATGTTATCGACGCCGAAAGTGTATAATATAACTTTTATGATGATGAAAACTCCGGATTTCACAACAGCAACAGCATGTAATAGTGCACTCACAGGAGTTGGTGCAACCATTGCTTTTGGTAACCAAAAATACATTGGCATTAATGCAGCTTTTCCTATTCCGTAAATCAGCATAGCAAAACACACTGCAATAAAAGTGATGAGTGAAGTATCAAATTTGAATATTCCACCACTTACAAAGTCTAAAGTATGAAATTCATTATATAAAAGGCCTATTGCAGGAAAAAATAATACCAAAGAAGAGAAAAATAGCACGCCAAAGTAATAGCGTCCTGCAATCATTGATTCATTTGTTGAGTTGTAAGTAATCAGAGGGTATGTACTAATAGTTAGAAGCTCATAAAAGACAAATGTAGTGAGCAAGTCTCCAGAAAAAGCAATAAACATTGCACAGCTAATCGATATTGAAAAAAAGCATAGAAAACTCGAGTGATTGCTATCAGCATAGTTATTCTGCATATAACATATTGCATATATACTGGTCAGTACCCATAAAAAAGATATTAATAAACTGAATATTACTCCGGTAGACTCTAGCTTTAAACTAATGTGCAAATTATTACCAAAATCCATGAGAATAAATTGAGAATGATCACCATATACCCAATATAAAGTGCACAGACACGTATACGTAAACAGAAGTACAGAAGAAGTGACAGTAATACTATTGTTCACTCTGGACCATTTACCAGTAAAAAAGGTAACAAAAGCACTTAAAAGCGGAATCAACGCAGTAATTAATAAATAATTCTCGGTAATTGAAAATGGTAAGGAAAGATACATTAAGATATAGTCCATTAAATTTTCTGCTTAGGTAAAGCTAGAATTATACTCAAATCATAGAAAAACTGCTATGTTTTTTTGGTAAACTAGTTGTTTGTGTATGCTATAGCTAACACGTCATACCGCGATTCATTCCACAACTGTACGAACATTTGTTTTTGTTAAACACAACAAAGATGTCATCCCAGTGCTTGACATTGGGATGGCTTTGTTGCATCGCTACTTATGAAAGGCTAACTATAGCTAAGATTATAAGCAACCTATTGAAAATCTTGTTTTTTTGCAATCAATCTGATCAAATTTAAGAATAGTAATTTATTATTTATATTAATAAACTTAATTCTATTGAAAATAGCTAAAGCATTGAAATTCTTGAATTTTAGCCGGATTAGTGAGTGGTAGTGAAATTTCTTTTACTCAAATTTAGGTATTCACTGACCGTTCTTGTTATAAATACCAGAATAATAAGCTACTGATATTCTCCATCTTTTTTATCTTTAATCCATCATAGCTAGCGATGCAACAAAGCCCACTGGGATGGCTTTGTTGCATAGCAACCGAAAAAATCTGGTGGCTACTGACAAAATTCATTATAAATAACCATTTAACTGTTGAAGAAAAAATATGCCACAGAAAATGAAAGTCAGTAACCAAAATGAATATAACAAATTTCTCCAGGAAAGAGGAAATATTTTTCATTATATCAATGAAGCCATAGAAAATTGGTATGAAAATAGTCCAAAAATGCAAGGCGGCAACTATATTTACAGTGATAAAGTTGTGATTTTGGTGCATATAATTGTCAATCTTTTTAGAATTGGTTTAAGACAAACGGTGGGGTTTATAAAAGGATATATGCAACAAATAGGAAGAGATTTAGCAGTTATCAGCTATTCACAAGCATCAAGAAGGTTTAAGAAACTTAATATTAAGATCAATGATTGCAGAATTGATAAAAATAATATGGAAGACATCGAAATTGCTATAGATAGTACAGGTATCAGCATTTACAACAATACCCCTGGTCACAGCAAGGAAAATAGCGCTAACAGAAAATATCATGGCTATGAACAGACAAGAAAATTGCATGTAATGTTGAATGTAAACAGCAAAAAAGCTATAGCTGTAAAATACAGTAACGGTGTCTACTCTGATCACTATGGAGCTTGCGATTTGCTTAAAGAAGTTAATTTTCAGCATATCATAAAAGCACTATATGCAGATAGGGCATATGATAGGCACAAGTTTTACAAATTGTGTCACGAATATGATATAAAGGCAAAAATTCCACCAATAAACAATGCGGCAGAACATCCAGAAATAGATTATATGTCTGACAGAAATGCTGCTATTAGGTTAATAAAATTATACGGTGAAGATGGCGTAAAAGAATGGAAAAAAGAAGTAAATTATGGGAAAAGATCTTATATTGAAGGGTTTTTCTCAAGATTAAAGCAAATATTTAGATTCAGCTTTAGGAATAAATCCGAAGTAAATCGCGAAAAAGAATTGCTGATTAAGTGCTATTTGCTTAATCAATTTACTGAAATTGGTATGGCTAAATTTGAAATGGCTACATGATATTTATCGTAAATTACTACCAGTATAAGGTGCGATGCAACAAAGCCCACTGGGATCCAGGAAAGTTTGCTTGTGAGCAAGCAAACTAGCATAGAAAAACGTTTTCGATGAGATTGCAGAAAGGCTGGATCCCAGTGTCTGGGCACTGGGATGACAAAGGAGGACAGTGTCAAGCACTGACCATTTGCTGTGCAGTTTACCTTTAAAAATGAATGTTCATACAGTAAGCCATAAGATGACAAAAGAGTAAACTTTATCTGTGTGAGCTATAGACGCAAATTACAACAAATGCAGTAGCATAATCTCCATCGTCACTCAGAGAAAGATGAATTTTGGAGATAAAATCCTTGCTAACGGTAAGATACGGCTTTCCTTTTACACCACTGTATATTTCTATATCTTTCATTATAATGCCCTGGCTAAATCCAGTACCTCGTGCTTTAACAAAAGCTTCTTTTGCTGCAAAGCGTTTGGCAAAATACCTTGCTCGCATTTCTTGACTATTATACTTTCTACTTAGCTCTATTTCTTTTTCAGTGTAGATTCTATTGAGAAATTTTTCCCCGTATTTTTGTAATATCCTCGATACTCTTGGTATATATACTATGTCAGTGCCGATACCGTGTATCATTTTGTGCTAAAGTGATTTATTGCTTCTTCAATCTGCATTTCCTTTACCTCTCCAGTTGCTCTATTTTTTACTTCAACTATCTTTTCATCTATTGCCTTTTTTCCGACAATTATTTGCCACGGCAAGCCTATCAGATCCATCCTAGCAAATTTTACTCCTATACTTCCTTCCGTATCATCGTAAAGCACTTCATCGCTTTTCAAAGCTTTGTATATTTTATCTGCAGCCTCCGTTACTTTCGTTTGTAAATTGATTAAACCAATTCTGAAAGGAGCCACCGATTCTGGCCAGATAATTCCTTTATCATCATGAAAAGCTTCTATTATCGCACCAACAAGTCTTGAAACCCCAATGCCATACGAACCCATATGTATATTGACATTTTTTCCATCTTGAGAAGTAACACTTGCCTTCATAAGCTTTGAGTATTTGTCGCCAAAATAAAAAATATGCCCTATTTCAATACCTTTACTAACATTTAACTGCTCTTGCGGCACAAGGCAAGTTTTAGGATCATGCATATCATCTGCAACTGCGTATATACTCTTTAAACTTTCAATATCTTTACTCTCTAGTAGTTCAGAAAATTTATTGTCATAATATAAAGTGCTCTCACCAGTGTTTGCCAATATATGAAACTCGTGGCTCAAATTTCCTCCAATTGGCCCCGTATCAGCTCGAACTCCAATTGGAGTAAGTCCCATGCGTTTGAAGATTTTTATGTAAGTTTTGTACATCAAATTATATGAATTCAGTGAGCTTTCGTAATCTACATCGAAGCTATATGCATCCTTCATCAAAAATTCCCTGCCCCTCATAACACCATAACGTGGTCTTACCTCATCACGGAATTTCCACTGGATATGATACAAACAAAGTGGCAAATCTTTGTAACTTTTTACCACATCTCTAATTAAATCAGTTGCCACCTCCTCATGCGTTGGACCGAAAAGCATGTCTTCCTCATGCCTATCCCTTATACGCAACATTTCCTTACCGTAATCATCGTAACGCCCTGATTCTCGCCAAAGACTTGCCGGTTGCACACAAGGCATCAACACTTCAATAGCACCGGATTTGTTCATTTCATCTCTGATAATGTTTCCAATATTTTTAAGCACGCGCAGACCAAGTGGTAACCACGTATAGATGCCAGATGCTATCTGCTTTATTAAACCTGCACGTAAAGAATATTGATGGGAGATAATTTTAGCATGAGCAGGCTTTTCCTTTAAAGTTGGTAAGTAATACTTGGATAAACGCATATAATAGATCTGATTGTACTGAGTAATCTTAATACAATCAGATCTATAGGTAAACTTATTTTAAGAAGAGCGTGGAACACCTCCCTTTGAAGCAAAAAATTTTGTGCGGTCCTCGACAGGAGGAATAGATGAATCTTACACCTTATTATCCACTGGGTTAACATTATTCGCTTGTGCTGTAGAAGGTGAATCAACACACGAACTTGGTGGCTATTCTGTCTTTTGTTCAGAATATGACGGAGATGCGGCTCTAGATCCTATACCACTGTCAAGACCCCCGCTTCCTTCTTCCTTGCTTGATGGGGAATTTGTGTGTTTTGTCTGCTCCTCTTTTTCCTGCTCTGGCTCTGTTTGATCGTGTCCATCTTCATCACTTGCCCAGCTAGAATACTCACTTTCATTATCTGAGGGTGCCATGACTACTAATCTCTTCTCAAGTGTCTTGTTAAGACCTGAATCATTCTCATTCCTCTTCTTTCTCTCTTCTTGCAATTTATCAACTCTCGCATTATACTCTTCTTGTGTTTCTTTTTTGTCAGTGCCCTTATTACTTTGTACTGCATCCAATTCCTTTACAGGATCTTGTTGTACAGTAAAAACTTTTCTAAGCCCAAATGTTCCTCCTTTTGCTTTGAATTCTTCATCTACAGTATCAAATGCACTTGCAGTAGCGTTAGTTTTATTTTCTTTTCTTTCCTTAGACACTTCAGGTGGATCGACTTGTGCTACAGGAAGAGGTGGTGGTGGTGGTATACTATTACATGTTTGCGGAGACTGTGAAGGGGAAGTAGGCACACTTGATTTATCCTGCGAACTAGTACCACTATCAACTTCTATATGTGATCCACTACCTTGCTTAACAGACTTTTCTTGTGGTACTTGAGAAGATGCTGTATCACATGTTTGCGGAGGCTGTGAAGGAGAAGTAGGCACACTTGATTTATCCTGCGAACCAGTACCACTATCAACTTTTATCTGTGATCCACTATCTTTCTTAATAAGATCTATTTTTTTCTTATCACCAGCTCTAGAAACGGCCAGTCTAATAAGACATATCACTGAAACCAGCGCAACAATCGTAGAAACAGCAAAAATTGCTAAGGGAACTGCTTCAATTGCACCAGAACCAGACACTGCTGCAATAACATAAGGAAGATGTATATAAATTGCAACGGCAGATACACATAATGATAAAGCAGCAATCGAAATTTTAAGGTTAGATGTAGACATTTTTTACCTCATTAACCAATGGGATACTAATAATAACTAGATTATCAATAGTGTCAATAATTAATTATGAAAAATAAAATTGCAATTTGAATAGATAAGCTATAAGCAATATACAACCAGCAATAGCTATACAATAGACTTCTTGCATAACCTAAGTAGAAAAAAGATTTGCTGGTTGCACACAAGGCATTAATGCTTCAATTGCACCAGATTTATCCATTTCATCTCTGATAATGCCTTCAATATTCTTAAGCACGCGCAGACCAAGTGGTAACCACGCATAAATGCCAGATGCTATCTGCTTTATGTTGCAACGCTTTTTCACCAAACGATAAATCTTGCACCTTATTATCCACTCGTGCTGCAGAAGATGAGTCAACACGCGAACTTGGTGGTACCGGTGGCTTCCCTGCCTTTGGCACAGAATGTGACGGAGATGTGGGTCCAGATCGGCTTTGTTGCATAGCAACCGAAAAAATCTGGTGGCTACTGACAAAATTCATTATAAATAACCATTTAACTGTTGAAGAAAAAATATGCCACAGAAAATGAAAGTCAGTAACCAAAATGAATATAACAAATTTCTCCAGGAAAGAGGAAATATTTTTCATTATATCAATGAAGTCATAGAAAATTGGTATGAAAATAGTCCAAAAATGCAAGGCGGCAACTATATTTACAGTGATAAAGTTGTGATTTTGGTGCATATAATTGTCAATCTTTTTAGAATTGGTTTAAGACAAACGGTGGGGTTTATAAAAGGATATATGCAACAAATAGGAAGAGATTTAGCAGTTATCAGCTATTCACAAGCATCAAGAAGGTTTAAGAAACTTAATATTAAGATCAATGATTGCAGAATTGATAAAAATAATATGGAAGACATCGAAATTGCTATAGATAGTACAGGTATCAGCATTTACAACAATACCCCTGGTCACAGCAAGGAAAATAGCGCTAACAGAAAATATCGTGGCTATGAACAGACAAGAAAATTGCATGTAATGTTGAATATAAACAGCAAAAAAGCCATAGCTGTAAAATACAGTAACGGTGTCTACTCTGATCACTATGGAGCTTGCGATTTGCTTAAAGAAGTTAATTTTCAGCATATCATAAAAGCACTATATGCAGATAGGGCATATGATAGGCACAAGTTTTACAAATTGTGTCACGAATATGATATAAAGGCAAAAATTCCACCAATAAACAATGCGGCAGAACATCCAGAAATAGATTATATGTCTGACAGAAATGCTGCTATTAGGTTAATAAAATTATACGGTGAAGATGGCGTGAAAGAATGGAAAAAAGAAGTAAATTATGGGAAAAGATCTTATATTGAAGGGTTTTTCTCAAGATTAAAGCAAATATTTGGATTCAGCTTTAGGAATAAATCCGAAGTAAATCGCGAAAAAGAATTGCTGATTAAGTGCTATTTGCTTAATCAATTTACTGAAATTGGTATGGCTAAATTTGAAATGGCTACATGATATTTATCGTAAATTACTACCAGTATAAGGTGCGATGCAACAAAGCCGTCCAGATCCTGCATCACCTTCCTTTTCTTTCTGCTCTGGCTATTGTTGTTTGTCTTCATCTTCACTTATCTATGATTCTGCTCCTTTTTCTCTTCTTGCAATTTATCAACTTTCGCATAATACTCTTCCCCGAATCTACGAAGATCTGATATACTACCTGCATCATTTCTTGCTTGTGCTTCTCTGTACATATCATTCTTTTCAAGTGAAGACACATTAGATGATGCAGCATTAACAGCAGCACCACTTGGAGGAGGAGGTGGTGGTGGTGGTATACTATTACATGTTTGCGGAGACTGTGAAGGGGAAGTAGATACACTTGATTTATCCTGCGAACTAGTACCACTATCAACTTTTATCTGTGATCCACTATCTTGCTTAACAGGCTTATCAAATTCTTTTCTAATTGGCTTACTTTCCAGATTAGTGCTATTTTCATACACAAGTTTTTGTGGTTCTTGAGATGCAGTATGGCCGGATTCTTCTCCACTAAGATCTATTTTTTTCTTATCACCAGCTCTAGAAACGGCCAGTCTAATAAGATATATCACTGAAACCAGCGCAACAATCGCAGAAACAGCAAAAATTGCTAAAGGAACTGCTGCAATTGCACCAGAACCAGAAACTGCTGCAATAACATAAGGAAGATGTATATAAATTGCAACGGCAGATACACATAATGATAAAGCAGCAATCGAAATTTTAAGGTTAGATGTAGACATTTTTTACCTCATTAACCAATGGGATACTAATAATAACTAGATTATCAACAGTGTCAATAATTAATTATGAAAATAAAGTTACAATTTGAATAGATAAGCTATAAGTAATATACGACCAGCAATAGCTATACAATAGACTTCTTGCATAACCCAAACTAAGTAGAAAAAAGGTATAGCTAACACGTCATACCGCCGCGGTATCTCTTAACCGCTAACACGTAGCGGGATGATGAGCTTATCGTCATTCCGCCGCGAACCGTCATTCCACCGCGAACCGTCATACCGCGATTCATTCGCGGTATCTCCAGATCCCGCTAACACGTAGCGGGATGACAGCAGTCCTACGTCATACCACCGTGGTATCTCTTAGCCGCTAACAAGCAGCGGGATACTTGACCTTTACAGGGATGACGGTTGTCGTTTAGCCATAAATATTTAAGAAATTTACCAAACGAAAAAAAAGGCAAAAGAAGCCCCGTGGTTGGCTAGTTACTTACATTATACTTTCAAGTATGGCGTTTTTTTATTCTAAACGCTTAATAACCGCGATTCAGCTGCTTTTTAATGCAACTAACCTTAGCTATAAATGTTTAAAAAATTTACTAAACAGAAAAAAAGGCAAAAGAAACCCTAGGGTAGCTAGTTATTCACTATCCATTTTTTAAGTTGGCGTTTTTTGATATTTTAAATGCTTTATAAGCGTATTTCAGCTTGTATAGGTAAAAACCCAGAAATTTGATAAAGACATAAGGTGCACATAGTGCAAAAAATTAAACATGAGACGCCAAATACGTTGAGTTTTTTTGTCATTTAATCTGTACAGAGAAGATAAATAAATAGCTTCAGTCTCATGATAAGGGCGCTGGCGGAGCTTGTCAAGGAAGTTTTTTCGTTTCTACCAGCTACTTAAATGACGCCACATAAATTAATAAATAGGAAAATTACTACAAATCTTTTCAACTTTAGTTTTCACCATTCTTTCAATATCAGGGCTATTTCCGCTGATTAATCCTTGAATTACTTCATTTATTAGACCAGCTATCTCTTTAAAATTTTCTGCCTCAAGTCCGCGTGTTGTTTCAGCAGCAGTGCCAAAACGGAGCCCTGAAGTGATGGTCGGTTTTGCTGTATCAAATGGTACAGAGTTCTTATTGCAGGTAATGCCAGCCCTCTCAAGGCTATCTACAACGTCTTTTCCAGTTAATTTCTGCGATCTTAAGTCAACTAGCACTATATGAGAGTCAGTGCCACCGGTTATAATGTTGAGTCCATGCTTTTGCAATTCTTGAGCTAGTACTTTCGCATTTTCCACGATTTTCTTGCTATAAGTTTTAAACTCTGGCGCTAATGCTTCTTTAAATGCAACAGCTTTTGCAGCTATCACATGCATAAGTGGCCCGCCCTGCAATCCTGGAAAAACTGCAGATTGAATTTTTTTGTGCAATGCTTCATCATTGGTCATCACTATTCCACCACGAGGACCACACAAAGTTTTGTGAGTTGTGGAAGTCATAACATGTGCATATTCAGCAGGAGACGGATATTCGCCTGCTGCAATAAGCCCCGCATAGTGAGCAATGTCTGCAAGCAAATAAGCACCAACTTTATCTGCAATTTCGCGAAAGCGTTTGAAGTCCATTTTTCTTGGATAAGCAGAAGCACCAGCTATGATCAATTTTGGTTTATGCTCCAGCGCCAGCTTTTCTATCTCATCCATATTGAGCAGATAAGTGTCTTTATTTACTGTATATTGAATCGACTTTAACCATTTACCAGAAAGGCTTGGCGCCGCACCGTGAGTTAGATGCCCACCGCAATTCAGTGACAATCCAAGTATTGTGTCACCTGGAGTAAGCAGTGAAGCAAACACTGCTTGATTCGCCTGAGAACCAGAGTGAGGTTGAACGTTTGCAAATCTTACACCAAACAACTTACAAAGTCTTTCTATAGCCAGACTTTCAACTTTGTCCACATGCTCACAACCACAGTAATATCTTTTTCCTGGATAACCTTCTGCATATTTATTAGTCAGAAAAGAGCCTTGTGCCTCCATTACCGCTTTGCTTGCAAAATTTTCTGATGCAATTAATTGCAATTGTGATTTTTGGCGTTGTAATTCTTTTTCTATAGATTGATAAACCTCGTTATCAAAAGACTTTAAACTATTTTTAGAGCCACAGATTTTTTTTAAAGCACTTATCATAGATCAAACCCCGCTTTAATTTGCTTTAATTCAATGATATTAAGATGTACGTTTACCACAAGCAATTTTAAAACTGCTTGTCCTGCTTTTTTAACCATAAGAGCCCAAAAACAGCTATTAGCAAACATACAGGAATAATAGATGTTGCTTTTATCAGCAATTCAGCACTATACACAGGATTTCCTTGTATTACTGTTTTATCCCAACACAAATCTATTATTTTTGCGATCCCAGTGTGAAAAAAATAGCCAAAAACCATGACTATCATGTTTGACACAGCTGTAGCCAGGCCTACCAAGTTATTATTCACATAACTTAGTGCTTTATAAATTGTAACTACTTGATATCCAGATGCGAAGCCAATAATAAAAAGCGTAGGTAATACAACATACAAGCCACCAATCTGAGTAAAAAGTAATAGAAAACCGGCGATCATTGCAAATGAGCATGAAATTATTACTTCATAATGCTTATTTTTATACTTTTCCAATAAATAAGCCAAAGAGAATGATCCTGTTAACATTCCTATCAATATTACGGAAGAGAGAGCAGATGCCAAGTCTTCATTCATTTTATATACTTCAAAAAAGAATGCTTTCGCCCAACCATCGGCAAAACCTTGCATTGGACCGACCATGAGTCCACCAAAAAAGCTAATTAGAATAATATGCTTGTTGAGAAGTATGTTTTTTAAGTCTCTAATGCTAACTTTTTCCTGTTGAGCATTGCTTTCAGGCGTTACTAAGAACAGTAACAGAGCAAGTAAACACCCGAATGCTGAGAAGGTATAGATAACATAATTCCAGCCAAATTTATTGAGTAAGAAGTCTAACGGTAATCCGCCACATATACCCCCTAACACTCCTATAATTATGGATAAACTGGCCATTCTTGCTGATTTTTCTTGCGCAAAATACATGCTTGCAACTTTAAAAAGCCCAATTGCTGAAGCGGACGACCCAATTCCAACGACTATTCTGCCAAGTATTGAATAATACCACTCATCAAAGCATATAAGTGGTAATGTTCCGGTAAATGTTAAGATAATACAAATAGGCAAAACAAATTTTGGCCCGAATTTGTCAAGAGCAATACCAATAGGTATATGAGCTAGCGTATAGCCTACATAGTATAACCCGCCAAACTGGCCAACATCTGCAATACTTATGTTAAATTTTGTTATCAATTCAGGTGCAATTATGTTTGGAATTACGCGCAATATATATTGGTATGCATAAAACAGTGATGCCAACAACCAAACTAAAAAATTCCTCTGTAACATGAATCTCAGCTAAAATTTAGGATTATAGATACTTTAGTTATAAAAAACAAAATAAATATTTATCAAAATTTAATAAATATTTATTTCGATCTATTGAAATTTAATATAGATAACTAGCGTAAGCAACTATACATATTAACTAAATCTTCCAGATCCCAGATTGGTATGGCAGAGAGTAATGTAAAAAGTCTATTTTACTTTTGCAATTTTTAAAAGAGACTTTTTATTTTACTTACAATTTTTTCTACCATATCTACAACTGGCTCATGAATAAGGTATATGAAAAAAATTACACCACAAATGATAAGTACATTTATGATTTTGCCCTTATTCATCTTTATCTTGAGCTTCACTTTTTTTACAAGATCCATTTTGTTTATGTTTTTATTTCATGTTGACAATTATATCTTAAATATCATAATTTTCAGTAAAATTTGACTTCAGAAGTACCCTATTAACTCAATATTAACCTTTCTACATGTAAAATAGTTAATATAACATTGAGGTAGGCTGATGAACATAAGCACAATAGATAATACACTGCAAAATTACATAACAAAATACATCGAACAAACATTCGCTACACACGTGCTAGGCAATAGATACGACAAATTGTATAGGAAACTTCTAAGTGGTATAGAAGAGATAATAAAACTCACTATAAACGAAGCAAAACATTATAACAAAAGTTTGGAAAATCTATATAACGATTCAAGATTTAATAAGAAATTTATTCAAGCTGTTGCTAAACATCAGGTGTCGGAATTTTTAAATACTCACCCGAAAAGAAAAGAAATTGTTGCAGAATTTTACAATGAACATCACATTAACGAAAGTGATTTAAAGACTCTGGAAAAGGGGAAAGATTTAGTAAATAAAATAAATAATATTAACCTACTGCAACGAAGTGAAAAAAATGAGGAATTCAATATTAGAAAGACACTTGCTCAATCAATAAAAATGCCTTCCATAGAAAAACACAAGTTAGAACATTCAAAATAACCTTAGCGAAGTATGGCAAAATATACAACTTATGGATAGTCTATTTCATTTTAACTCCTGGCACGCTTTAGTAATACTATCACATCCAATTTCTAATTGTTCCTGAGAAGTTGCATAAGAAATTCTGATAAAATTTTCTAGACCAAATGCAATTCCTGGAATTACAGCAACTAAATGATCTTCCAACAAGTATTCGGTAAAATCTAAATCATTATTTATTATCTTACCACTTTTTGTGCTTTTATTGAGCAATCCTTCACATGAGACAAATAAATAAAACGCACCTTGTGGAACAGATGCTGATAATCCCGGAGCAGAATTTAGCTTTTCCACCATAAAATCTCTACGACTCTTAAAAATCCTTGTTCTTTCTTTCAAAAAACTATGGTCACCGTTTAATGCTTCAACTGCTGCTGCTTGTGCTATCGAATTTGGATTAGAAGTGCTCTGAGACTGCAGCGTAGAGATAGCTTTTACCACATCACTCCTACCTGCAATATACCCTATCCTCCAGCCTGTCATTGCATAAGCTTTTGACACTCCATTGACCACAAAAACTCTGTCATAAAGCTTCGACTCAACCTGAGCGATAGTAAAAAATTTTCCGTCGTATATTATATGCTCATAAATATCATCTGTAACAATATTCACATGTGGATATTCAAGCAATATCTGTGATATATCTTTCAATTCGTCATACGTATACACAGCTCCTGCTGGATTATTTGGCGAGTTAAGAATTAACCATTTAGTCTTTTTAGTTATTTTGTTTTTCAATAATTCCGGTGTCAGTTTAAAATTTTGTTTGCACTCTACCACAACTGGCAGGCCGCCAAAAAGGTTTATCATATCAACATATGAAACCCAATAAGGAGCTGGAATAATAACTTCATCTCCAGAGTTAATTGTTGCCATGAACAAATTGAATAACACCTGCTTAGCACCTGTACCAACACAGATTTGGTTAAGCGTGTACTCGAGGTTATTATCCTTTCTTAACTTATTAATTATTGCTTCTTTCAGCTCACGCGTTCCATCAACAGTAGTATATTTAGTTTTACCTTCACTTATTGCTTGAATAGCTGCTTTTTTTATATGATCTGGAGTATCAAAATCTGGTTCTCCTGCAGCTAAAATACAGATCTTTTTTCCTTCATTTTTCAACTTATTTGCCTTATCAGTTACAGCAATCGTAGGTGATGGTTTTATTAGGGACATTCTTTTTGCAAGGTCTGACATATCTTACTGAAGCTAAATTCAAATGATAAACCCCGTACAACAAAAAAGCTAGGAATTTTGTGTATTGTATTAGTAGCTTTTTACCAGGTTTACCAACGCAGCAATATTTTCAACTGGAGTATCAGGGAGTACTCCATGTCCGAGATTAAATATGAAGGGTAAATCTCTAAAGCAATCTATTATACGTTTTGCTTCTTTGATTGCTTCCGTTTTATTATAGGCTAAAAGATTAGGATCAAGGTTTCCTTGTAGAGGGATTTTTAGATTCGCTTTTGCCCATTCTATTGGAACATTATAATCTATACTTACTGCAGATACACCTGTTTGTTCGCAGTAATCCTTATAAAGATTTCCAGCAGACCTTGGAAATCCTATTATTGGAAAATCAGAAAATCTATCCTTTATTGCCAAGATAATTCTCTTTGTTGGTTCGATAACATATTCTTTAAACAATGGTTCCGATAATGCACCAGCATTACTGTCAAATAGCTGAATAACATCTGCTCCAAATTCTATCTGTTTAATTAGATAAATAATCGTTGCTTCCGTTATTCGTTCAATTATTGCCTTCAAATACGAAGGATAAAAATTTAATACTTTGGAAAAAGTTTTGCTACTTCCACCTTCTATGATGTATGAGGCTACTGTCCATGGTCCACCAGCAAATCCTATGAGAGATTTTTCTTTTGGTAATTGGCTTCTGACTTTTTTTATAGCGTTTAGAATTGGTAAGGTTTTAGTTTCAATGTCTTGTGGACTTTTCAATTCTTTAGGATTTTCTATAGGTTTTATTCTTGGGCCCACATTGCGCAGGAAATTCACGTCACAACCCAAAACATCAGCTATTACTAAAATGTCTGAAAAAATTATCGCCGCATCCACGTCAAATCTTGTCACCGGCTGTAATGTCAATTCTGTCACTAAATCTGTGTTGTAGCATATCTCCATAAAATTATTCATATTCTCTACTGCTTTGCGGTACTCAGGAAGAGACCTGCCAGCCTGACGCATTAGCCAAATAGGCACTCTTTCACTTGGCTCATTTCGTTTGATAACTTCTACTATTGTTGTTTTACTGCTTTCCA